>NZ_BAAGSF010000006.1:0-997291 GCF_054782575.1 Pedococcus soli
GTGGGAGAGTAGGACGCAGCCGGACATACTTTCAAAAGGGCCTTCCCACACGGGAAGGCCCTTTTGGCTTTTGCGGTGCTTTGCGCACCCGCACACGAGAACACCGTTCATCGCAGTCACAGCCCAGGGGGCACCGGGAGTGCCCGGGTCCGGACGAGTCCGTAGACTGCGAGTCGATTACTGCACAGCGAGGAGCATTTCGTGTCCGAGAACCAGTCAGGTCGTGACGGCCAGGGCCGTCGTCCATCCTCGGGCGGCGGACGTCCTGGTGGCGCCGGAGGCTCGCGCGGTGGTCAGGGCGGCGCAGGCGGTGGGTACCGCGGTGGCTCCTCCGGTGGTGCCGACCGCGGCGGCTATCGCGGTGGTTCCTCTGGCGGCTCCTCGGGCGGTTCCGGTGGTGCTGACCGCGGCGGCTATCGCGGTGGTTCCTCTGGCGGCTCCTCGGGCGGTTCCGGTGGTGCTGACCGCGGCGGCTATCGCGGTGGTTCCTCTGGCGGCTCCTCGGGCGGTTCCGGTGGTGCCGACCGCGGCGGCTATCGCGGTGGCCCCTCCGGTGGGTCCGACCGGGGTGCGGAGCGTGGTGGCTCCGAGGGCGGCTACCGCGGCCAGGGTGGTGGACGTCCGGGCGGCGGCCGTCCCGGTGGTCGCCCGCCGGGTGGCTCCGAGCGTCGTGGCGGCGTGGGCCATCGGGACGACCGTGACGCCGGCAGCTTCGACAACAGCGAGCGTCGTGGTGGGCCGCGCCTGGCTCCGAAGAAGCCCAAGCTCCCCGAACCCCGCATCGCCGAAGGCGTCACGGGCAAGGAGCTCGACCGTTCCATCCACGTGCAGCTGCGCACCCTGAGCAAGGAGAACGCCGAGGGGGTCGCCCAGCACCTCGTGATGGCTGCCGCGCTCCTCGAGGTCGACGACTTCATCGGGGCCGAGGCCCACGCCGAGACCGCTGTCCGGCGGGCCGGCCGGGTGCCGGCCGCCCGCGAGGCGCTGGGACTGGTCGCCTACCGCAAGGGGGAGTGGGCGCGGGCCCTGAGCGAGTTCCGTACGGCTCGCCGCCTCAGCGGCTCCTCGCACATGTTGGCCCTCATGGTCGACTGCGAGCGGGGCCTGGGTCGCCCGGAGCGCGCGCTGGAGCTCGCGATGTCGCCCGAGGCGCGGTCCCTGGCCGTCGAGGACAGGGTCGAGCTGGCCATCGTCATCTCCGGCATCCGCCGTGACCTGGGTCAGCTCGATGCTGCCCGTCTCGCCCTGGAGATCCCGCAGCTCAAGGGTTCCAGCCGCAAGCCGTGGGCCGCCCGCCTGTCGTACGCCTACGCCGAGACGCTGCTCGCCACGGGTCGCGAGGAGGACGCGCGTGAGTGGTTCGCCCGCGCGGCCGACGCCGACCACGAGCTCGAGACCGACGCCGCCGAGCGGCTGGCCGAGCTCGACGGGGTCATCCTCACCGACCTGCTCGAGGGTGAGGACGACGACACCGACGTCTCCGACCCCCGTGACCGCGGTGCTGACCGGTCCGAGGTCGAGGGTGGCCGTGGACGCGACGAGGACGTCCGCTAGGTGGCGAGCCTGATCGAGCGGTACGCCGCGGTCGTCTGTGACCTCGACGGTGTGGTCTACCGCGGCCCCGATGCTGTCGACCACGCGGTCGGCGCGCTCTCGGGCCTCACCGTGCCGATCGTCTACGCGACGAACAACGCGTCCCGTCCTCCCGAGGAGGTCGCGGCGCACCTGACCGACCTCGGTCTCCACGCGAGTGGCCGAGACGTGGCCACCAGCTCGCAGGCCGGTGCCGAGGAGCTCGCTGCGCACCTGCCCCACGGCGCGCGGGTGCTCGCCGTCGGTGGCGTGGGTGTGCGGGAGGCGTTGCAGGCCAAGGGGTTCCGTGTCCTCCAGGCCGCCCAGGTGCGCGACGACCCCGGCCAGCGGGTGGCCGGCGTGCTGCAGGGCTACGGCCCCGACGTGACCGCTGCCGACCTCGCCGAGGCCGCGTATGCCGTGGCCGCGGGAGCCATGTGGGTGGCCACCAACACCGATGGCACCCTCCCGACGCACCGCGGCACCGCCCCGGGCAACGGCACCCTCGTGGCAGCCGTTCGCCGTGCGGTGAACCGGGACCCCGTCGTGGTCGGCAAGCCCGAGGCGCCGCTGTACCACCTGTGCGCCGGGCGCCTCGGGATCGAGGTCCGTCGGGTGCTGGCCGTCGGGGACCGTCTGGACACCGACATCGCCGGTGCGGTCAGCGCGGGGATGGACTCTGTCCTGGTGCTCACGGGCGTCGACTCGGTGACCACGCTCGCGACGGCACCCAGGCAGCTGCGACCCACCTACCTCGTCGAGGACCTGCGGTCACTGCAGGACGAGTACGACGACGCCGAGACCGACTACTCCTGGTGGGTATGCGGGAACGACCGGCGACGGGTCGTCGACGGTCGGTGGGAGGTGGCGAGCCAAGGGGCCGCGATGGAGGCGGCTCGGGCCGGGATCGCCGCGCTCCACCAGGGGCTCGACGACGGTGACCTCGACACCGAGACGGTGCGACGTCTCGTGCGGGACCTCGACGACTGGCAGTAGCGTGAACGACCAGCAGCGGCGTCCAGCCGCTCCACCCAGGAGGTTTCCCATGGCATTCGAGTCACTGCGCGGCTACATCCAGCTCGCGACCGGACTGGGGGAGCTGACCATGGCCAAGGCGATGGAGGCGGCCCAGGGCCTGCTGGCCCTGCCCGGTGCCGATGAGGTGACCCGCAAGGTCGTCCAGGCCTCCACCGTGGCCGAGGAGCTGCTCGACGTGGCGAAGTCCAACCGCGCCAACCTCGTGGCCCTGATCCAGGGCGAGGTGGAGACGGCGCTCAAGCGTGCCGACGTGGCTCGGGTGGGCGACCTCGACGCGGCGCGGACCGCCCTCGCCGGGGTGAGCAAGGAGCTCGCAGACCTGCGAGCCCTCGTGGTGACCACCGGCGCCTCGGCCGTCGCCGGTGCCTCCCGCGGAGGCCTGGGCAGGTCCGGTGCGGTGTCCACCTCCGCCCGACCCGTCGCGCCTGCCACCAGCACGCCGTCACCCGCCACGCCTTCGGCCAAGAAGGCTGCTGCGAAGAAGGCTGCGCCGGCCAAGAAGGCTGCTGCGAAGAAGGCTGCGCCGGCCACAAAGGCAGCTCCCGCGACAAAGGCTGCTGCGACGACGAAGGCGGCTCCCGCGACAAAGGCTGCTGCGACGACGAAGGCGGCTCCCGCGACAAAGGCTGCGCCGGCCAAGAAGGCGGCACCGGCCCGCAAGGCGACGGCGACGAAGAGCACGACCCGCAAGACCGCGACCAAGAAGGCGACCTCGTGAGCGAACCCACTCCTGCCAGCACGCCGACCCCGGTCCCGGGTCCGCCGGTCCCCGGCCCGCCCGGGCCCAATGCGCCCGCGCCCAGTGCACCCGCGCCGCCTGCACCTGGACCCGGTGCGCCGGTGCAGACCGACGCTCCCGACCTCGGTGAGCACGGCACCGGTGACATCGTCATCGACTCCGCCCTGCAGGACCTGCGGGACGCCCCGGCGGACGACCTGGACGCCCAGATCGAGGCCGGCCGTCGGGTGCACCAGACGCTCCAGGGTCGGCTGTCCCACCTCGGCGGCGAGTGAGCGACACCACCCGGCTCGACGTCGAGCTCGTCCGCCGCGGGCTGGCGCGGTCGCGCGGCCATGCCCGGGCGCTCGTCGAGGCCGGGGACGTCCACGTCAACGGCACCGAGGCAGCCAAGATCTCCACCCCGGTGCGCCCCGGCGACGACATCGACGTCCGCGAGGCCGGGCCGCGCTGGGTGAGCCGCGCGGCATACAAGCTCGTGGGGGCCTTCGACGTGTTCGGCGGGCAGGGGCTGACGGCGGCGGGCAAGCGGTGCCTGGACGTCGGAGCCTCGACGGGTGGGTTCACCCAGGTGCTGCTCCACCAGGGGGCGGCGCACGTGGTGGCGTTGGACGTCGGGCACGGACAGCTCGTCGCCGAGCTCGCGGACGACGCACGGGTCACCGAGCGCAGCCGGACGACGGTCCGAGGACTGGAGCCCACCGACATCGGTGGACCGGTCGACCTCCTGGTGGCCGACCTCAGCTTCATCTCCCTGACCCTGGTCCTCGCGACCTTCCGTGCGCTCGTCCAGGACTCGGGGGACGCCCTCGTGCTGGTCAAGCCGCAGTTCGAGGTGGGTCGGACCCGCCTGGGCAAGGGCGGGATCGTCCGCAGCCAGGGGGACCGCGCCTGGGCGGTGACCGAGGTGACCCGGGCGGCGATCGAGGCGGGGCTGCACCCGAAGGGCCTGGCCGAGAGCCCGATCCGCGGGGGAGAGGGCAACGCCGAGTACCTGTTGTGGCTGACCCCGCGCGCCGAGGAATCCCTGGGATGGGAGGCTCTGGTGAGAACCGCAGACCTGGTGAGCCTGAAGGGAGCCCCGTGAGCACTGCAGACCAGCGCCGGATCCTGCTCGTCGCCCACCCGCGCCGGCAGGAGGCCCACGACATCGCCATCGACGTGGTGAAGCGGCTGCACGCGGCGGGCATCGAGGTCGTCATGCAGCCGGAGGAGGCCCAGCTGCTCGGGTTGGGCGACCACCCCGGCGTTCGGCTCGCGACGGCGGACAACCCCGCGGAGGGCTGCGAGCTGATCTGCGTGCTCGGCGGCGACGGCACGATCCTGCGCGGGGCGGAGATGTCCCGTGGCACGGGCGCACCGCTGCTCGGTGTGAACCTCGGCCACGTGGGGTTCCTCGCCGAGGCCGAGCGCGAGGACCTCGGCTCGACCGTCGAGCACATCGTCGCCCGTACCTACACCGTGGAGGAGCGGATGACCCTGGAGGTCACCGCCCACGTCGACGGGACGCCCGTCTACTCCAGCTGGGCCCTCAACGAGGTGACCGTCGAGAAGGCCAACCGCGAACGCATGCTCGAGGTCGTGGCCGAGGTCGACGGCCGGCCGCTCACGACCTGGGGATGCGACGGGGTGGTCGTCGCGACGCCGACCGGCTCGACGGCCTACGCCTTCTCGGCCGGTGGCCCGGTCGTGTGGCCCGACGTCGAGGCCCTCCTGCTCGTGCCGATCAGTGCGCACGCCCTGTTCGCCCGTCCGCTCGTCCTCGGGCCCCAGTCGCACCTGGCGCTCGAGGTGGTGCCCGACACGCTCGGCACCGGTGCGCTGTGGTGCGACGGCCGCCGCGCCGTGGACCTGCCGCCCGGAGCCCGGATCCAGGTGGTCCGGTCCGAGACGCCGGTCCGCCTGGCCCGGCTCAGCACCTCGCCGTTCACCGACCGCCTCGTGGCCAAGTTCGACCTGAACATCCACGGTTGGCGCGGTCAGGCCCGTCGCGAGGAGGCCGCCCGCGCCGGGCGGGGTGTCGCCTCCGAGTCCTAGGGTGGGCGCATGTTCCTGGAGAACCTCGTCTTCGACGCCGTCGAGCCCCAGCGCACAGGGCGGTTCTGGGAGGCCGTGGTGGGCGGGGAGCGCCTCACCGACGAGCCCGACGGGTTCGAGACCCGCCTGACCATCGACGGCGGCCCCGTGCTCGACCTGTGCTTCCAGCGCGTCCCCGAGTCGCCGTCCGAGCCGCTGCGGCTGCACCTCGACCTCCTCGGCGGCGACCGTCAGGCGGCCGAGGTCGAGCGGCTGCTGGGGCTGGGCGCCCGCCACCTCGACATCGGGCAGCAGGACGTGCCGTGGGTCGTGCTGGCCGACCCGGAGGGCAATCCCTGCTGCGTCATGGAGGAGCGTTCGGTGTATGCCGACACCGGCCCCATCGCGGCGCTGCCGCTCGACTCGACCGACCCCGGGCGGGACGCGGAGTTCTGGGCCTGGCTGACCGGCTGGGTCCCTGCGCCGGGTGCGGCTCCGCAGACTCTGCGCCACCCGTCGCTGCGCGGACCGCTCCTCGAGCTGTGCACCGAAGCGGAGCCCAAGGGACCCGGGAAGAACCGGGTGCACCTCGACGTCCGCCTCGAGGCCGGTGAGGACCCCGACGAGATCGAGTCCCGGATCGTCGAGCGGGGAGGGAAGCGGTGGCACCCCGGCTGGGGCGACCTGCCGTGGCGCAGCTACACCGACCCCTCCGGCAACGAGTTCTGCGTCCTCCCTGCCCGGTCGTGACCTCGACGCGACGTGGGACGCGTGGCGCGGTGGCGTCGTGGGCGCGTGAGAGGGTGGCCCCGTGCTGCAGGAACTGAGGATCCAGCGACTCGGCGTCATCGACGACGCCGTGCTCGACCTGCACCCCGGGCTCAACGTGCTCACGGGTGAGACCGGCGCCGGCAAGACCATGGTCGTCACCGGCCTCGGTCTGCTGCTCGGTGCCCGCGCGGACGCCGGCCTGGTCCGCGCCGGGGCGGCGTCTGCCGTGGTCGAGGGCCTGGTCGAGGTCGGGCCGGACCATCCCGCGTCGGTGCGTGCCGCCGAGGCCGGCGCCGAGGTCGGTGACGGACTGGTCCTCATCCGTTCGGTGTCAGCCGAGGGTCGCTCGCGCGCCCACGTGGGCGGGCGCAGTGCCCCCGTCGGCGTCCTCGCCGAGGTGGGGGAGCACCTCGTCGCGGTCCACGGCCAGGCCGACCAGTGGCGGCTGCGGCACGGCGATCAGCACCGGGCCATGCTCGACCAGTTCGGAGGGGCCCCGGTCGCCAAGGCGCTGGTCCGCTACACCGAGCTCCACGACGAGCACGAAGCCGCCCGCGCGGAGCTCGCCCACCTGCGCGAGCAGGCCCGTGACCGGGCCCGCGAGGTCGAGGTGCTCCAGCACGGGCTCGAGCAGCTCGAACAGCTCGACCCGCAGCCCGGCGAGGACGCCGACCTGCGCATCGAGGACGAGCGACTCAGCCACGCCGAGGGTCTGCGGACGGCTGCTGCCCTGGCGCACGACCACCTCGGTGGCGCCCAGGAGTATGCAGCGGAGCCCAGTGCCAGCGCGGTCGAGACGATCGCGGCCGCACGCCAGGCCCTCACCGGTGAGGTCGGGCACGACCCGGCCCTGCGCGAGCTCGACCGCAGGCTCGCCGACATCGGCTACCTCGTGGCGGACCTGGCCGCCGACCTGAGCTCGTACCTCACCGACGTCGACGTCGACCCCGCCCGCCTCGCCTGGGTGCAGCAGCGGCGCGCCGACCTCACTGCGGTGACGCGCAAGTACGGGGAGACCGTCGAGGACGCCCTGGAGTGGGGTCGCTCGGCGGCGCAGCGGCTGGACCTGCTGCTCGGCTCCGACAGCCGGATCTCCGAGCTCGAGCCACGGGTGGCCGAGCTCGACCGTGAGCGCACGGTCGCCGCGGCGGCCCTCACCCGGGCGCGGAGCAAGGCCGCCGCGAGGCTGGCCAAGGCCGTGACGACCGAGCTGTCCCACCTGGCCATGGGTCAGGCGACCGTCGAGGTCGCCGTCACGCCGCGCACTGCGGGGCTCGGTCGGCACGGCGCCGACGACGTCGAGATCCTGCTCGCCGCCAACCCCGGCAGCCCGGCGCGGACGGTGGCCAAGGCTGCGTCGGGTGGTGAGCTCTCGCGCGTCATGCTCGCCCTCGAGGTCGTCACCGGCGCTGCCGGCGGTGCCGACGTCCCGACGTTCGTGTTCGACGAGGTCGACGCAGGAGTCGGCGGGTCCGCCGCCCTCGACGTGGGCGCGCGCCTCGCCGCCCTGGCCGAGCACGCCCAGGTCGTCGTCGTCACCCACCTGCCGCAGGTCGCGGCATACGCGGACCGGCACCTCGTGGTGCGCAAGGCGAGCGACGGGCACATCACGTCGAGCGGGATCCACGCCCTCGAAGGCGACGAGCGGTTGCGCGAGCTGGCCCGGATGATGTCCGGTGGCGAGAGCGAGGCGGCCCTGGACCACGCCCGTGAGCTCGTCGCCAGCACGTCCGCACGGCGCACCGCGGCCGCAGCCTCCTGAGCCTCCCGACCCGTCCCGGTCGACCGGCGCCACCCCCGCGTGGGGCGCGCTGAACAGCGCTGCCGCCGTGGGAGGATGGCCGCGATGCCCCTGAAGATTCCCCGCCAGCGAGCCCGCGAACCCGAGAGCCCCGGGGTCCGTGGGCTGGCCCGCGTCGACGCCCGGACCAAGAACCTCACCAAGCGGTTGCGTCCCGGCGACATCGCCGTGATCAACCACCAGGACATCGACAAGGTGAGCGCCGAGGCGCTGCTGGCCTGCAAGCCGGCCGCCGTCGTCAACGCCGCCCCGTCGATCTCCGGGAGGTACCCGAACCTCGGGCCCGAGATCCTCATCGATGCCGGGATCCCGTTGCTGGACAACGTCGGTGCCGATGTCATGCACGACCTCCAGGACGGCCAGCAGGTCCGGCTGGACGGCGACGACCTGTGGCTGGGCGACCAGGTCGTGGCCAGCGGCCAGGCGTTCGACCACGAGATCGTCGCAGCCGCCATGACCGAGGCGCGGGCCGGGCTCGCGGTGCAGCTCGAGGCGTTCGCCGCCAACACGATGGAGTACCTCCGTCGTGAGCGGGACCTGTTGCTCGACGGTGTCGGGGTCCCCGACATCACGACCGAGATCGACGGCCGGCACGCGCTGATCGTCGTCCGCGGGTACCACTACAAGGAGGACCTGCAGACGCTGCGGAGCTACATCCGCGAGTACCGCCCGGTCCTCATCGGTGTCGACGGCGGCGCCGACGCGCTCCTCGAGGTCGGCCTCAAGCCCGACCTCATCGTCGGCGACATGGACTCCGTGTCGGACGCGACGCTGCGGTGCGGTGCGGAGGTGGTCGTCCACGCCTACCGCGACGGCAACGCCCCCGGCCTCGAGCGCGTCCGGCGCCTCGGGATCGAACCCGTCGTCTTCCCGGCCACCGGCACCAGCGAGGACGTCGCCATGCTCCTCGCCGACGACAAGGGCGCCGAGCTCATCGTCGCCGTCGGAACCCATGCCACCCTGGTCGAGTTCCTCGACAAGGGTCGCAGCGGCATGGCCAGCACCTTCCTCACCCGGCTGCGGGTGGGTGGCAAGCTCGTCGACGCCAAGGGCGTCAGCCGGCTCTACCGCTCCCGCATCTCCAACCTCACCCTCACGTTCATGCTGCTCGTCGGCCTGAGTGCCCTGTTCGCGGCGCTCTGGTCGACGACGGGTGGGCGCGCCCTCCTGCAGGTCCTCGGCGCTCGCTGGGACGACCTGTGGTCCTTCGTCGTAGGAATTGTCACGTGATCGACTTCCGGTACCACCTCGTCTCCATCGTCTCGATCTTCCTGGCACTCGCCGTGGGCATCGTGCTCGGTGCCGGTCCCCTCAAGGAGGACCTGGGCAACACCCTGACGTCCGAGGTGAAGAACCTGCGCGCCGACAAGGCCACCTTGCGGGCGCAGCTCGACGCGGCCGACCGCGGCACCAAGGCGCGGGACGAGTTCACGACCGCGAGCAACCGCAGCCTGCTCGCGAGCCGCCTCACCGACACGACGGTCGCCGTGATCGTCCTGCCGGGTGCGGATGCCGGCCTCGTGAAGTCGACGACCGAGACGCTGACGGCTGCCGGGGCCAAGATCGGCTCCTCGATCCAGGTCCAGGACGCGTGGGTCGACCCCGACAAGGCGTCGTTCCGCGCCAGCCTCGGCCAGCAGCTCGCGAGCCAGGTCGGTGTGCCGCTGGACGCCCAGGGCAACGTCATCGACACCGTGCTCGCGCGTTCGGTCCTCACCAAGGCGGGTTCGGCCTCGACCGGTGCCGCGGCAGCGCTCGAGGTGATGCGCACGGGTGACCTCATCAAGTACAGCTCCGACGCCGTCACCCCCGCCAGCGTCGCCGTCGTCGTCTCCGGACCGGTCACCGGGTCGGACTCGGCAGCGCGCACGGCCCGGACCACCGCCCTCGCCCAGCTCTCGGTCGCGATGGACGCGGCCGGCGCCGGTGCCGTCCTGACCAGCACGACCAGCACCCCGGGCGCCACGGGCGTCTCCTCCGTGGTGACCGCGGTGCGCGACGACAACGACCTGTCCGACGTGCTGTCCACCGTCGATGACGGCGAGCTGCCGATGGGCCAGGCGAGCGTGGTGTTCGGCATCCTCGAGCAGGAGGCGGGCAAGGCCGGGGCGTACGGCCTGGCCGGCGACGCCACCGCGGCCTTCCCGCAGCTGGCGACGAAGTAGGCCCTGCCGTGCGTGCGCTGCACCCCCTGGTGACCGGTGCGGTCGCCGGCGTCGTGTCCGCCGGCGCGCTGGCCCTGCTGCGGGCGGTGCCCCCCGGTGGCGCGGACCGGTGGGACCGCACCAACCACGCGGGTGGAACGGTGACCCTCCTCGAGGGCCCCGCGTATGCCGCCGGTGCCGCCTGCGCGGCAGCCCTCGCCGGCGGGGGGCCTGGGCCGGTGGTCGCGGCCACGGCGGCGGCCGGCCTCGGTGCGCTCGACGACCTCGTGGGCGACTCGTCGAGCAAGGGCTTCAAGGGCCACCTCGGTGCCCTGGCCCGCGGCGAGGTGACCACCGGCGCGGTGAAGATCCTCGGGCTGGGGCTGACCGGGCTGGCCTCGGCCGCCCTCGTCGACCGGCGCGCGCGCAGGCTCGGCCCCGGCTCCGTGGCACCGACGGTCGTCGACACCCTCGTGGGTGGGGCCGTCGTCGCGGGTTCGGCGAACCTCCTCAACCTGCTGGACCTGCGCCCCGGGCGCGCGCTCAAGGTGACCCTGCTCTGGGGTGCGCTCGCGGCGACGCGTCCACGCGGGGCCTCTGCGGCCGCCGCGGCCGCGGGTGCAGCCTCGGGGCTGCTGAAGCCCGACCTGGCCGGCGAGGCCATGCTCGGTGACACCGGGGCCAACAGCGCGGGCGCCCTGCTCGGCACAGCGCTCGTCCAGTCGACCGGGCGCCGGGGCCGGCTCGCCGCCCTCGCGGCCCTGACCGCGCTGACCCTCGCCTCGGAGAAGGTGTCCTTCACCTCCGTGATCGAGTCGACCCCCGTCCTGCGCGACCTCGACGCCCTGGGCCGCCGGTGACCTCCGCCGCGCCCGGTTCCGCCGACCGCTCGGACGCCCGCTCCGACGATCGCCCGGAAGAACGCTCGAACGCCCGGTCGGTCGGTCTGTCCGTCGCGAAGGCCGCGGGGGTGATCGCCCTCGTCACCTTGGCAGCCCGCGTGGTGGGTTTCGGCCGGACCCTGGTCTTCTCCAAGGGTGTCGGCACCACCGAGGTCGGCGACATCTACCAGACCATCAACATCCTCCCCAATGTCGTCTACGAGGTGGCAGCCGGCGGGGTCCTCGCGGCGGTGGCCGTGCCACTCATCGCCGGCCAGCTGGGGCTGGGTCGCACCGAGGAGGCCGACCGCACCGCGTCGGCACTGCTCGGCTGGGCCGTCGTGGTCCTTGCGCCATTGAGCCTGCTGCTCGGTGTGCTCGCCCCCTGGCTGAGCCGAGCACTGCTCGGGGCCGGCGCGACCTCCGGCGACGTCGCGCTCGGCTCGCACATGCTCGTCCTCTTCGCCCCCCAGGTCCTGCTCTACGGCGTGGGGATCGTCCTGTCCGGCGTCCTCCAGGCGCGACGCAGGTTCTTCGCCGCGGCCCTGGCGCCGCTCCTGTCGAGCCTCGTCGTGATCGGGGCCTACATCGCCTATGCGGTCATGGTCGACCACGCCACCTCGCCGTCCGACGTCCCGGACCCGGCGGTCTGGGCCCTCGCCGGCGGCACCACCCTCGGGGTGGTCGTCCTGAGCCTCCCGCTGCTCGTCCCCGTGCTGGGGTCGGGGGTGCACCTGCGCCCCACCCTGACCTTCCCCGACCGGCTGGCCCGCCGGGCCCGCTCGCTCGCGGGCGCCGGGGTGGTGGCGCTCATCGCCCAGCAGGCCTCCGTCCTGACGGTCCTGTGGATCACCCACCACCGGACCGACGTGGTGGGCACGGTCAACGTCTACACCTACGCCCAGGCCGTCTACCTGCTCCCGTATGCCGTGCTGGCCGTCCCGATCGCGACGTCGGCCTTCCCGGCGCTGGCCCATACCGCGGCCGAGGAGTCGGCCGGCTTCGCGGGAACGGCGTCCCGCGACACCCTCGCGAGGGCGCTGCAGGGCATCATCCTGCTGACCGCCGGTGCAGCAGCCGTCCTCATGACCGTGGCCCCGGCGGTCGGGGTGTTCTTCGACCACCTCGACCGCGGTGCCCGCGCCGGCGGTGGCGTGGCTCTCGCGGCCCTGCCGGGGACGCTGTCGGCGTACGCCCCCGGCCTCCTGGGCTTCGGCGTCGCAGCCCTCCTGACACGGGCGCTGTACGTCCGGGGGCGTCCGTCGCTCGCCGCCGCGGCCGTGGCCGCCGGGTGGGCGATCTCCGCGCTCCTGCCGCTGGGCCTGCTGCCGGAGGGTTCGGGTGCCGGAACCACGCTGGGCATCCTGGGGGTCTCGTCGTCGGTCGGCATGACCGTCTCGGCCGTCCTGCTCGGCGTGCTCGTGCGCCGGGCCTGGGGCGCCGAGGCCACCCACGGCAGCGGCCGGACGCTGGGCGCTGCGGTCGTCGCTGTCGCCGTCGCGCTGGCCATCGGCGACGTGGTCAGCCGGGCGATTCCCGCCACCTCCCTCTGGAGCGCGCTGGGCAGCGGGTTCGTCGTGGCCCTGACCACCCTCGGGACCTACCTGCTCGTCATGGCGGTGGCCGACCGGAGCACCGTCAAGACCCTGCGCGACCGGGGCCGCAGCCGTCGGCGGGGGAGCGCCGCGTGAGGGTGGCCATGGTGGTCGGTCGCTCCACCGGGGGCATCGGCCTGCACGCCGTCGACCTCGCGACGCACCTGCGGGCCATGGGCGACGAGGTGGTCTTCGTCACCGACGACCTCACGGCCGACCGGTTCGAGCTGCCCGGGGCGCTGCGCTGGTGGCCGTCGCGCGCGGGTGGCCTCCCCTCGGCGGTCCGGTCGCTGTGGCGGCTGCACGGGCTGGCGCGGACGTCCGACGTCGTGCACGCGCACGGCCACCAGGCAGGACTGCTCGCCGTCCTGGCGGCGACCGGCACGGGCACCCCCGTGGTCGTCAGCCAGCACAACGCCGTGCTCGGCGCCCGGGGCCCCCGGAGGGTGATCTCGAACGTCCTGCAGTCGCTCGTCGCCCGGCACTCGGCCCTCGTCACCGGGGCCTCGAGCGACCTGGTCGAGGAAGCCGCCGCGCACGGGGCGCAGGGCGCGCGGCTGGCGCCGGTGCCGTCCCCACGGGTCCCGGCCCTGGTGGCGGCGCCGCTCGCCGACGTGGCCGCACGCCGGGCCGCGGCCGACGCGCTGTTGGAGGCCCACGGCATACCCGGACCGGGCGCGCTCGTGCTCACGATCTCGCGCATCGCCCCCCAGAAGAACCTCGACGTGCTCGTCGAGGCGGCCGGCCTCGTGGCCGCGCCCGTGGCGTGGGTCGTCGTCGGTGACGGCGACGACGTGCTGCTGTCCGAGCTGCGGCGGCGCGCGGCCGACGACGGCGCCCCGGTGCACTTCGTCGGGGCGGTCGCGGACCCGACATCGTGGCTGCGGGCCGCCGAGGTGTTCGTCCTGCCGAGCCGGTGGGAGGCGCGGGCGCTCGTGGTTCAGGAGGCGATGGCCGCCGGTGTGCCCGTGGTGGCCAGCGACACCGGCGGCCTGCACGACGTGGTGGAGGGTGCCGGTGTGCTCGTCCCGGTCGGCGACCCGCCCGGGTTCGCGGCCGCCGTCGACGAGATCCTCGGGGACGAGGAGCGGCGCGGGAGGCTCTCCCAGCAGGGGCGGGAGCGCGCCACATCCTGGGACGACGGGCTCGCGACCGCGCGTCGCTGGCGCGAGTGGTACTCAGGCCTGCCCGGGATGACGTAGGCTTGAATCCCGTGGTGGAGCAGACGAAACACATCTTCGTAACCGGGGGCGTTGCCTCCTCTTTGGGCAAGGGTCTGACGGCGTCGAGCCTCGGCCTTCTTCTGCGGTCGCGTGGTCTACGCGTCACGATGCAGAAGCTCGATCCGTACCTCAACGTGGACCCCGGGACGATGAACCCGTTCCAGCACGGCGAGGTCTTCGTGACCGACGACGGGGCCGAGACGGACCTCGACGTGGGGCACTACGAGCGGTTCCTCGACAGCAACCTCGTGGGCAGCGCCAACGTCACGACGGGCCAGATCTACAACCAGGTGATCGCCAAGGAGCGTCGCGGGGAGTACCTCGGCGACACCGTCCAGGTCATCCCGCACATCACCAACGAGATCAAGGAACGCATGCGGGCGCAGGCCGCCGGCAGCCCCGGCGTCCCGCAGTCCGAGGCGCCGGACATCATCATCACCGAGATCGGTGGCACGGTCGGCGACATCGAGTCGCTGCCGTTCCTCGAGGCCGCCCGCCAGGTCCGCCACGACGTGGGCCGCGACAACGTCTTCTTCCTCCACGTCTCGCTGGTCCCGTACCTCGCCCCCAGCGGTGAGCTCAAGACCAAGCCCACGCAGCATTCCGTCGCAGCCCTGCGCCAGGTCGGCATCCAGCCCGACGGGCTCGTGCTCCGTGCCGACCGTGAGATCCCCGACGGCATCAAGCGCAAGATCTCGCTCATGTGCGACGTCGACACCGAGGCCTGCGCCGCTGCCGTCGATGCCCCGAGCATCTACGACATCCCGAAGGTGCTGCACAAGGAGGGCCTCGACGCGTACGTCATCCGTCGCCTGGGCCTGAACTTCCGGGACGTCGACTGGCACGACTGGGACGAGCTCCTGCGCCGGGTGCACAGCCCCGAGCACACCGTCGAGATCGCCCTGGTCGGCAAGTACATCGACCTGCCCGACGCGTACCTGTCGGTCACCGAGGCCATGCGTGCCGGTGGCTTCCAGAACGACGCGAAGGTGCACATCCGCTGGGTCGCCAGCGACGAGTGCCAGACCGAGGCCGGCGCGCAGCGTGCGCTGGGCGGCGTCGACGCGGTGCTCGTGCCCGGCGGCTTCGGCGTCCGCGGCATCGAGGGCAAGCTCGGCGCCCTGCGCTGGGCCCGCGAGAAGCAGGTGCCGACGCTCGGCATCTGCCTGGGCCTGCAGTGCATGGTCATCGAGTACGCGCGCAACGTCGCCGGGATCGAGGGTGCGAGCTCCACGGAGTTCGACCCGCAGACCCCGGCCCCGGTCATCGCGACCATGGAGGAGCAGAAGGCGTTCGTCGAGGGTGCCGGCGACCTGGGCGGCACGATGCGCCTGGGTGCCTACCCCGCCAAGCTCGCCGAGGGCTCGGTCATCGCCGAGGCGTATGGCGCCGTGGCCGTGGACGAGCGCCACCGGCACCGCTACGAGGTCAACAACGGGTACCGCAAGGAGCTCGAGGAGGCCGGTCTGGTGTTCTCCGGCCTGTCCCCGGACGGCAACCTCGTCGAGTTCGTCGAGCTGCCGCGCGAGGTGCACCCCTACTACGTCTCGACCCAGGCGCACCCGGAGTTCAAGTCCCGCCCGCACCGCGCCCACCCGTTGTTCGCCGGTCTCGTCGAGGCCGCGATCAACGCGCAGCGCGCTGCCCGGCTGGTCGAGGTCGAGCGCCCGCGGGCGGCTGCCGACGCGACCGCCACGGCGTGAGCGGGTCCCCGCTCGAGTCGCTGGCCGACCGGTTCGAGGCGCGCCCGGTGGTGGCCTCCTCGACGGTCTTCGAGGGACGCGTGTGGGACGTCGTCAGCGAGACGGTCGACCTCGGCGCGGCCGGTGAGGTGACGCGCGAGTTCGTGCGCCACCCCGGGGCCGTCGCGGTCGCCGCCGTCGACGAGCAGGGGCGGCTGTGCCTGATCCAGCAGTACCGCCACCCGATCCGGGCGTTCGAGTGGGAGATCCCGGCCGGGCTGCTCGACGTCGACGGGGAGCCGCCGCACGTCGGGGCCGCCCGCGAGCTGCACGAGGAGGCCGACCTCGTCGCCGCCACCTGGCACGTGCTGGCCGACTACGTCAGCTCGCCCGGAGGGCTCGACGAGGCCCTGCGCATCTACCTCGCCCGTGACCTCTCCGCGGTGCCCCACGACGAGCGGCACGACCGCGACGGCGAGGAGCTCGGCATGCCGCTGCGCTGGGTGCCGCTCGAGCAGGTGCGCGACGCGTTCCTGGCCGGTCAGCTGCACAACGCGACCATGGGCATCGCCGCCCTGGCCGCCCTCGCCTCCCGCGACCAGGGGTGGACGACGCTGCGCCCCGTCGACGCGCCCTGGCCCAGCCACCCGGCGCACCGCGACCCTGCCGGCTCCTGACGTGGCCGGCACGTTCGGTGTCGGTGCGTCGGGGGTCACTGCCGCCGGTGACTGCCCCTGCGGCACCGGTGAGCCCTATGCCGCCTGCTGCGGCCCGCTCCACGCCGGCGAGTCCGTGGCCACCACGGCCGAGCAGCTCATGCGCAGCAGGTATGCCGCGTACGTGCGTGGCGACGCGCCATACCTCGTGCGGACCTGGCACCCCCGCCACCGGCCGGACCCGCTCGAGGTCGCTCCCGACCCCGGCTGGTTGCGGCTCGAGGTGCTCGACGTCGTCGGCGGTGGGGAGGACGACGGGACCGGAGAGGTCGAGTTCGTCGCGACGCACGTGGACGGGCCCCTGCACGAGCGCAGCAGGTTCGTCCGTCGGGCCGGCCGGTGGGTCTACCTCGACGGTGTCGTCCGCGACTGACGAGTCGTCCGCCGGGGAGGCGGAAACCGATTCGTGGGGGTTGCGACTCGGTCCGTAGGATGGGCGGGCTCGTCAGAGCGTTCTGTCCCCGACCTCGAAGGATCTCCTGTGCTTCGCACCCACGAGGCCGGCACGTTGCGTGCCGACCACTCCGGCCAGACCGTCACGCTCACGGGCTGGGTCGCCCGTCGGCGCGATCACGGCGGAGTCGCGTTCCTCGATCTGAGGGACGCCAGTGGCGTCGCGCAGGTGGTCGTCCGTGACGAGGTGCTCGAGCAGGGTGGCGCCCACGACCTGCGCAACGAGTACTGCGTGCGTGTCGTCGGCGAGGTGCGGACCCGTCCCGAGGGCAACGCCAACGCCGACCTGCCCACCGGCGAGATCGAGGTCATCGCCGGCGAGATCGAGGTGCTCAACGCCTCCGCGCCGCTGCCGTTCCAGATCGACGAGCGCGTCACCGTCGGCGAGGAGGCCCGCCTCAAGCACCGCTACCTCGACCTGCGTCGCCCGGGTGCCTCGTCGGCCGGGGCCGCGGTCCGCCTGCGGTCCAAGGTCAACGCCGCGGCCCGCTCGGTGCTCGGTGCCCGCGACTTCGTCGAGATCGAGACCCCGACCCTGACCCGGTCCACCCCCGAGGGTGCCCGCGACTTCCTCGTGCCCGCACGCCTCGCGCCCGGTTCCTGGTACGCCCTGCCGCAGAGCCCGCAGCTGTTCAAGCAGCTGCTCATGGTCGCCGGTATGGAGCGCTACTACCAGATCGCCCGCTGCTACCGCGACGAGGACTTCCGCGCCGACCGCCAGCCGGAGTTCACCCAGCTCGACATCGAGATGTCGTTCGTCGAGCAGTCCGACGTGCTCGAGCTCGGTGAGGAGATCGTGCGCGAGGTCTGGAAGCTGATCGGCGTGGAGCTGCAGACGCCGTTCCTGCAGATGACCTATGCCGACGCGATGCGCCGGTTCGGCTCGGACAAGCCCGACCTGCGGTTCGGCAACGAGCTCGTCGAGTGCACCGAGTACTTCAAGGACACCCCCTTCAGGGTCTTCCAGGCGGAGTACGTCGGGGCCGTCGTCATGCCCGGGGGCGCCTCGCAGCCGCGCAAGCAGCTCGACGCCTGGCAGGACTGGGCCAAGAGCCGCGGAGCCAAGGGCCTGGCCTACGTGCTCGTCCAGGAGGACGGCACGCTCGGCGGTCCGGTGGCCAAGAACCTCACCGACGCCGAGCGCGACGGGCTGGCCGCCCACGTGGGCGCCAAGCCCGGTGACTGCGTCTTCTTCGGCGCGGGCACGACCAAGGCGTCCCGGGCGCTCCTCGGCGCGGCCCGCCTCGAGATCGGCAAGCGCTGCGAGCTCATCGACGAGGACGCCTGGTCGTTCCTGTGGGTGCTCGACGCCCCGCTGTTCGAGCCGACCTCCGAGGCCGTCGCCGCCGGTGACGTCGCCGTCGGTGGAGGCGCCTGGACCGCGGTGCACCACGCCTTCACCTCGCCCAAGGCCGAGTTCCTCGACACCTTCGACACCGACCCCGGCCCTGCCCTGGCGTACGCCTACGACATGGTCTGCAACGGCAACGAGATCGGTGGCGGGTCGATCCGTATCCACCGCCGCGACGTGCAGGAGCGGGTCTTCAAGGTCATGGGCCTGTCGGAGGAGGAGGCGCAGGACAAGTTCGGCTTCCTCCTCGACGCCTTCGCCTTCGGCGCCCCGCCGCACGGCGGCATCGCCTTCGGGTGGGACCGCGTCGTCACCCTGCTCGCAGGAACCGACTCGATCCGCGACGTGATCGCCTTCCCGAAGTCCGGTGGCGGCTACGACCCGCTGACCGCCGCGCCGGCGCCGATCACCCCGGAGCAGCGCAAGGAGGCCGGCGTGGACGCCAAGCCGGCCGCCCCCACTGCCCAGGGCGCCGAGGCGGCGACCTCCGCCACCAGCTGATCCGAGCCCGCTCGGGGCACGACGAAGGGCGGGGACCACACGGGTCCCCGCCCTTCGTCGTGCCCGGGGTGCTGGCTACTTCGCGAGGAAGGTCAGCAGTGCGCTGTTGAACTCGTCCTTGTGGGAGACGTTGATGCCGTGCGGGCCGTCCTTGACGACGTGCAGCTCGCTGCCGGCGACCGCGTCGTGGGTCCGCTGCCCGGAGACCTCGAACGGCACCGTGCCGTCGCTGTCGCCATGGATGACCAGCGTCGGCACGTCCACCTTGGCGAGGTCGTCGCGGAAGTCCTCGACCCAGGCGGCGATGCACTGGGCGGCGGCCTCGGGGTCGGCCTGGGCAGCCAGGCCCAGTGCCTCCTGGCGCTGGGCCTCGCTCACCTTGAGCTCGTCACCGGCGCTGAAGAACCCGGTGGTGAAGCCGTCGAAGAACGCCGGCGGGTCCTTGCGCAGGTCGTCCTGCATGCCGGCCACGGTGTCCTTGTCGAGGCCACCGTCGGGGTGGTCGTCGCTCTTGAGCAGGAACGGCGGGATGGCTGCGGCGAAGACGGCGCTGTGCACCCGGTCGGTGCCGTGCCTGCCGATGTAGCGGGCGACCTCGCCGCCACCCATCGAGAACCCCACGAGCGAGGCATCACGCAGGTCCAGCTCCTCGACGACCGCCTTGAGGTCGTCGGCGAAGGTGTCGTAGTCGTAGCCCTTCTCGGGCTTGTCGGACTCGCCGAAACCGCGGCGGTCGTACGTCACCACGCGGTAGCCGGCCTCGGTGAGCGCGGGCACCTGGTCGGCCCAGGACCTGCCGCTGAGCGGCCAGCCGTGGATCAGCACGACGGGGCGGCCGGTGCCGCCGGTGTCCTCGTAGTGCAGCTCGACGTCCTTGGACAGCAGGCCGGAGGATCCCTTGACGGTGGGCATGTGGTTCACCTTTCAATCGAATGCTGGACCATTCGACCCTAAGCACATTCGGGGGTCTCTGCAGATCTGCGGACCTCCCGCACCCGTGGGGCTGCCGTCACAGGCTGCCGGCCGCCGGGCGCTCGGCGTCCGGCATCCCACCGGTGAGGCGCTCGCCGTCGACGAGCACCTCACAGCGCTCGGACCAGAACGCGACGTGGTCCTGCAGTCGGACGGCGTCGTCGAGCGGGTCGGGGTAGAACCACGCGATGTCCGCGCCGACGTCGTCCCCGGTGCCGAGGTAGCTCGCCCGCCCCTTGTAGGCGCAGACGGTGTGCGTCTGCGACGGCGTGAGGAGGTCCATCCGGACGTCGTCGACGGGCAGGTACCAGCGGGTCGGCAGGGCGGTCTCATAGACGGCGAGGGCCCTGCGGGACTCGGCGAGCACCGTCCCAGCCAAGCTGACCACGACGTGCCGGTCGCTGCGCAGCACGTCGATCCGCTTCCACGGGTCGTGCGCGTGGCCCATGACCGGTTGGTCCTCCTCCACCCAGTCGAACAGGGCGAAGTCGAGGACGACACGACCACCCAGGTCCGGGTCGTCGGGGCGGAAGCCCACCTCGACGAGCCCACCGGCATCGTCGTCGGGTGCTCCCTCCCGCACGGCCACCGGGGTCCCAGGGCACGTGTGCAGCTCGAAGTGCAGCGGCCCGAGGACCGGGGGCAGCCCGTCGGGGAGCTCACGACGGGGGAGGTCCACCAGCTCGATCCCGTTGGCTGCGAAGGTGTCCGGCGGCACGGCATACTCCGGGACCACCCGGCGCGGCTCCCACACCAGCAGGGCATCGGTCGTGTCGACGAGGAGGTGACCGTGCCGGGAGGCGCGCAGCCGCTTCGTGGTGCGGGTGAGGCGCAGCTCGGACAGGCCGCGGAACCACTGGTCGTGCAGGTCGAGTGCCATGGGTCCACGATCCTCGCCCGGCACCGGGTGGGCAACGGTCCGTGCAGCCGCCCGCTCAGGCGGTCGCCAGGCGCCGGCTCGACCAGAGGTGTGCCTCGCCGTACCCGAGGCCCGTGTAGAGGCGGCGGGCCACGTCGTTGTCGGAGTACATCCCGAGGGTGCACACCCCGGCGCCGCGGACGGCCTCGCGCGTGAGCCGGGCCGTCACCGCGAGGCCCAGACCGGTGCCACGCGCCGTCGGGTGGACCGTGATGCCGGACAGGTGCGGGTGGCCGGCCACGTTGGGTTCGCGGACGCCGCAGGCCAGCAGGCTGCCGTCGTCGGCGCGGACCCCGACCCAGTGCTGGTCGGCCCGCTCGAACGGCCTCGCTTCGGTGCGCTGGTTGGCCAGCGCCAGCAGGGCACGGATGGGGGCCTCGTCGGCGTCGCCGAGGACCTCCAGCCGGTCCTCGGCAGGGACCTGCGACGGTGGCTGCGTCGCGCATAACCACTCCCACTCGTTGCCCTCGGTGACCGGGAGGTGGCGGGCGACCGAGGTCAGCGACCCGCGCTCGACCGTCACCGAACCCAGCGGATCAGGCAGCAGCCGGGCCGCCACCAGCTCGCCCATGAGCGCGTCGACGTCCGTGGGCGGACCCATGACGAGCAGCCCGTGGCGGCGGGTGTGGGTCTGGCGGGGGAGGGCCATCGCGGCACCGAGGCAGTGGGCGGCGCCCACGAGGGGCGAGGGGATGTCCCACCGCAGGAACGCGCTCCCACCGCTGAACGCCAACAGCTCCTCGTGGCTCGAGATCTCCTGCAGCACAGCGTTGTTCGCGCAGGAGCCGGACGCGTGCGTCACTCCGTGATCCCGAACCGCGCGTGCCACCTCTTCAGCCGCGCCGGCGCCCACCAGTTCCAGTCGCCGAGCAGGGCCATCGTCGCCGGCACGAGCAGCATGCGGACGAGGGTGGCGTCGAGCAGCACGGCCACGGCCAGGCCGACACCCGTCTCCTTGATGATGAGCAGCTGCCCCGCCACGAACCCCGAGAACACGATGACGACGAGGATCGCCGCCGACGTGATGATCCGCCCGGACCGCTGCAGCCCGGCGATGACGGCGTGGTCGTTGTCCGCGCCGCGCTCGTGCAGCTCGACGATGCGCGACAGCAGGAACACCTCGTAGTCCATCGACAGCCCGAACCCGAAGGCCAGCACGAGCATCGGGATCGTCGACTCGATGCCCCCGACCGAGTCGAACCCCAGCAACCCCTGGAGGTGCCCCTGCTGGAAGACCCAGACGACGATCCCGAGGCTGGCGCCGAGCGAGACGACGTTCATGAGCAGGGCCTTGACGGGGATGACCACCGAGCCCGTCATGAGGAACAGCAGCACGAGCGTCGCGAGGGCCACGAGCGCAAAGGCGTATGGCACGCGCTCGCGCAGGGAGTCGGTGAAGTCGCGCAGGCCGGAGGCCTGCCCGATCACCTTGGTGGGGAAGTCCGGTCGGTCCGCGCGCAGGGCGGTGACGGCGTCGCGGGCGCCGTCGTCCAGGGGGCCGCCGGGGGTGTCGATGGCGATGACGCTGAGCCGGTCGGACACCGCCTCGACCCGGCCGGTGAGGCGGGTGCCGCCGACGACGGGCAGCGCCGCGGCATACGCCTGCGCCTGCTCGGGGCTCGCGGTGGCCACGACCTGGACGTCGGGGCCGGCCAGGCCCGGGTAGCGGGCCTCGAGGGTCGTGAAGAACTCGCGTTGGGGGGCGCTCACGGGTAGGAGCTCCTTGCCCGACGAGGTGAGCCGCAGGTCGAACGCCGGCGCCGCGAGGGTGCC
Organism: Pedococcus soli; assembly: GCF_054782575.1. Taxonomy (NCBI): domain Bacteria; kingdom Bacillati; phylum Actinomycetota; class Actinomycetes; order Micrococcales; family Intrasporangiaceae; genus Pedococcus; species Pedococcus soli. The sequence continues at coordinate 22,148 of NZ_BAAGSF010000006.1, forward strand.
GAGGACGGCGAGGACGGCGAGGATCACCAGGAGGGGGTGGCGGAAGACGCGGGTCGCGAGCCGCGAGAACACGCCCTCCTCCGGCGCCTGCTCGGTGCCGCGCTTGAGCAGTCGCCTGGCGCCCAGGACGCACAACGCCGGGACCAGGGTGAGGGCGACGAGCATCGCGACGAGGACCACCGACAACCCGGCCGAGCCGATCGCCTTGAGGATCGACGCCTCGAAGACGAGCAGGCCCCCGAGCGAGATGGCGACCGTGAGCCCGGAGAAGACCACGGTGCGGCCGGCCGAGTCGACGGTCCGGACGATGGCGGCGAGCACCTCCTCCTGGGTGATCTCCGACGCCGGGCGGCCCTGCACCCGCCTGCGCAGCTCCTCACGGAACCGGCTCACCGTGAGCAGTCCGTAGTCGATGCACAGGCCCAGGCCGAGGACGGTGACGACGTTGACCACCGTCGCGTCGAGGTCGATCACGTGCGAGAAGCCGAGGAGGGAGGCGAGTGCGCCGGCGATCGAGGCGATGGCGCCGATGATCGGCATGCCTGCCGCGACGAACCCGCCGAACACCAGGACCATGACGAGGAAGCTGATCGGCAGGGCGATGCCCTCACCGGCCCGCAGGTCCTTCTCGACCTGCGAGGTGATGGCGTGGATGAGGTCGGCCAGGCCGCCGGTCGTGCCGTGCGCGCCGGGGATGGCTGCCACGAGGGCGTCGAGCTGCTGGTCGACCTGCGCCTGGGCGCGGTCCCGCGCATCGCCCTCGAGCCCGGGGTCGAACGTCACCACGGCCGCGAACCCGTCACCCGACGTCGGCAGCAGGGTCTTCGCCTGGGGGCTGTCGAGCCCTGCCGGCACCAGCTGGGGTGCGGCGACCGAGGCGACACCGTCGATGCCGCTGATCGCGCTCGCAGCAGCCTTCACCGCAGCGACGGTCGCCGGGGCGGCGGCGTCGGCGTCCGTGACCTGGAGCAGGTGGGTGCTCGTCGCGGAGCGACCCGCCGCGACGAGCTGGTCACGGCCCTGGAGGTTCTCCCCGGCGACGGACGGGTCGCCGGACTGGAGGCGCTCGAACAGCGACTGGTTGCCGAACGCCCCAGTGGCCCCGGCGAACGACGCGACCACGGCCAGGAGCCAGATGAGGACCACGGTGCGCGGGTGGCGCCCGACGAGGCCGCCGAGGTGGGACAGGGCTGAGGTCGACCGGTCGGGGTGGTCGGGCGCGTCGGTCACGCGGGATAGCCTGCCATCCGTGGTGACAGGCGATGGCGACGACCTCTTCGCGGCGGCCAGCGGGACCGCAGGTGGTCCCGGTGCGGCCGTCGACGGGGCCCGCCTGCCGTCGGGTGCGGCGCTGCCCCCGCTCGCCGTCCGGATGCGGCCGGCGAACCTCGACGAGGTGCGGGGCCAGTCCTCGGTGCTGCGCCCGGGGAGCCCGCTGCGACGCCTGATCGAGGGCTCGGCCGGAGCTGCCGGGCCGCTGTCGGTGATCATCTGGGGCCCGCCGGGCACGGGCAAGACCACGCTGGCGCACCTCGTGGCGACGGCGGCCGGTCGCCGGTTCGTCGAGCTGTCGGCGGTGACGGCAGGCGTCAAGGACGTGCGCCAGGTCATGGACCAGGCTGCCCGCGACCGCGACATGTACGACCGGCAGACCGTGCTCTTCCTCGACGAGATCCACCGGTTCACCAAGGCCCAGCAGGACGCGCTGCTGCCGGGCGTCGAGACCCGGCAGATCATCCTCGTGGCGGCGACGACGGAGAACCCGTCCTTCTCCGTCATCGCGCCCCTGCTGTCCCGGTCGATGCTCATCACCCTGGGCTCCCTCTCGGACTCGGAGGTCGCCGAGGTGCTCGTCTCGGCCGTCGCGGACGAGCGTGGGCTGGCGGGGGAGTTCAGCCTGGCCGACGACGCCAGCGCCCACCTGGTGCGGATCGCCGGCGGGGACGCGCGGCGAGCCCTCACGTCGCTGGAGGCCGCGGCAGGCGTCGCCCTGGACGAGATCGCCCCGGGTGCCGAGGTCGACGGCCCGGTCGAGATCACCCTGGCGCACACCGAGCAGGCGGTCGCCTTCGCCAGTGTGCGCTACGACAAGACCGGCGACCAGCACTACGACGTCGCCTCGGCGCTGATCAAGTCGATGCGCGGCTCCGACGTCGATGCCGCCCTGCACTACCTCGCGCGGATGCTGGAGGCGGGGGAGGACCCGCGCTTCATCGCCCGCCGCATCGTCATCTCCGCCAGCGAGGACGTCGGCATGGGCGACCCCACGGCGCTGCAGACCGCCGTCGCCGCGATGCACGCCGTCGCCCAGATCGGCATGCCCGAGGCGCGCATCATCCTGGCCCAGGCGGTCGTCCACAACGCCCTCGCACCCAAGAGCAACGCGGCATACACCGGCATCAACGAAGCCATCGCGGACGTGCGCGCGGGACGCGGCGGGGCGGTGCCCCCGCACCTGCGTGGCAGCGGGTATGCCGGCGCGGCCCGCCTCGGGCACGGCGACGGCTACGTCTACGCCCACTCCGAGCCGGACGGCGTCGCCCAGCAGGCGTACCTGCCCGACGACCTCCAGGGCAAGACCGACTACTACCGGCCGACCGACCGCGGGTTCGAGGAGCGCCTCGGTCCGCGGTGGGCCTGGCTGAAGTCCAGGATCCGCGGCACCTGAGCCGGTCCGCCCGACCGCAGGGCCCGGGTTGCAACGTGCAGTGCCAGTCCCGGTGTCCTCGCCGCAGCGGGCCGGCGGGGAGGTCACCCGGGCACTGCACGTCGTTCTTCCTGCGGCTGCGGGGGCGCGACCGCCCCGGTGAGCTCGGCGACCAGCACCTGCAGCGTCCAGCGCACCCACTCGGGCCGGTGCACGACGTCGTCCCACGTGTAGCGCAGCACCCGCCAGCCGTGCATGACGAGCTCGGTGTAGCGACGACAGTCGCGTTCGAGGCCGTGCCGGGTCCCGTGGAACTCGAACCCCTCGGCCTCGAGCGCGACCCGAGCCCTCCGGTCGCCGAGGTCGACCGTTGCGAACAGCCCGACGTCGGCAACCACGAGCTGGGGCGTCAGGTCCAGGCCATCGACGCCGAGGGCGATGGCTCGCAGGGCGGACTCGAACGGGTTCGCCGCGCGCCTGTCCGCCGCCGCCGCGACACGACGAGCTCGTGACGACCCGGTGCCCCGCAGTTCGCGTGCGGCCTCGACCAGCTCGACCCGGTCGACGTCGCCGGACCGCAGCGCCGAGTCCGCCACCGCGAGCGCCTGGTCGAAGGGCAGCTTGACCGCACAGTCCAACACGGTGCGGATCGGACCCGTGATGCCGCGCCTGCGCTCGCGGGCGGTGAGGTCGCGGTAGGTGACGGAGACGCCGCGACGCTCGTCCCGGCTGACCTTGCGGTTGCGGGGCACGGTGACCCAGGGCCGGGCGGGCTGCCGCAGGACGGGCCAGCCGTGCGCCAGTGCCGCGGACAGGTGGGACAGGACTGCGCTGCGGGCGTGCGCCGCCCGGCGGTGGGCGGAGACGGACGGCAGCACGTAGCGACCGCGCCGCAACCGCACGACCGACCCGTCACCCACGGCGTCGCGCAGGGCCGACTCGCTGACGACCGCCCGCAGGGTGGACCACGTCGCGCAGCCGCCGGCGCTGGCGACCGCGGTGGCCACCGACATCCGCGGTGACTGCTCCGGGAGGTCCACGCCCCAAGCCTCGCGTGCGCGCCGGGGCGAACCGGCGTCGTCCACAGGTCAGCCTCACGGGGTGCGACGTGCAGTGCCGCTCTCGGTGTCCTCGCCGCAGCGGACCTGCGGGCGGGTCACCCGGGCACTGCACGTCGCCGCCGCGGGGCGGCGCGGCGCCATACCCGGGTAGGGTTGCCGACATGGATGTGAGTCTGGGCGACATCGCCGGAATGATCGCGGCCCTGGCGTTCGCGTTCCTGGTCTTCAGACTGGGCAGCGTGATCGGCAAGGCCGGCAAGATCCTCGACGAGACGCGGATCGGTCTGCGGACGACCACCGAGAACGTCCAGCCGACGCTGATCAAGCTCACCGACACGGTCAGCCTCACCAACGAGCAGCTGGCCCGGGTCGACGGCATCACGACCAACGTCTCGGCCATCACCACGAACGCCAGCGCCCTCACCGCCCTCTTCGCGGCGACGCTCGGCAGCCCGGTGGTCAAGGTCGCGGCCTTCACGTACGGCGTCCGGTCGGCCCTGAGCGGGGCTGGCACCAAGTCGACCGGTGGCCGTCGCCGCCGCAGGGGCTGATCGCCGTGGCACGACTGTTCTGGCTCGGGCTGGGCGCGGCCGCCGGTGTCTACGCGGTGCGCAAGGTCGGCAAGGCCGCCCAGGCGTACACGCCCGCCGGCGTGGCCGACGGCCTGTCCGACTTCGGTGACGGCCTGCGCGAGCTCGCCGCCGCCGTCCGCGAGGGCATGGCCGAGCGCGAGGGCGAGCTGCGGCTGGCCCTCGGCATCGACGCCGGGACCGCCGACGACCCCGAGGCCAGCGCCGCACGCCTCGACGCCGCCTCTGCACGGGCGCTCCTGGACGACCCCATGGGCCGCCGCGCCGACCGGGACTTCCGAGCTCGGTAGGGGCGTTCGCGCACCCGCGCGTCCCGTCCCCGCACACCGCTCACCCCTACCCGTACGATTCGTCATGCCCGCCCACCCCTCCAGGGCATGCGCAAAGGACTGAGTTCCATGGAAACCGCCGAGATCAGGCGCCGCTTCCTCTCGTTCTACGAGAGCAAGGGCCACACGGTCGTCCCGTCGTCCCCGCTGGTCTACGACGACCCCAACCTGCTGTTCGTCAACGCAGGCATGGTGCCGTTCAAGCCGTACTTCCTCGGGCAGCAGACCCCCCAGTGGGACCGTGCCACGTCGGTGCAGAAGTGCGTCCGCACCGGTGACATCGAGGAGGTCGGCAAGACCTCCCGCCACGGCACGTTCTTCCAGATGAACGGCAACTTCTCCTTCGGGGACTACTTCAAGGAAGGCGCCATCCGGTTCGCCTGGGAGCTCATCACCACCTCCCAGGACCAGGGTGGCTACGGCCTCGACGCCGACAAGATCTGGCCCACCGTCTACGAGGACGACGACGAGGCCTACGACCTGTGGCACCGCACCATCGGGGTGCCCAAGGAGCGGATCACCCGCCGCGGCAAGCTCGACAACTACTGGCACATGGGTGTTCCCGGTCCCGGTGGCCCGTGCAGCGAGCTCTACCTCGACCGGGGCCCGGACTACGGCCGCGAGGGTGGGCCCGCCGTCGACGAGGACCGCTACCTCGAGTTCTGGAACCTCGTCTTCATGCAGTACGAGCTGTCGGCCGTGCGCGCCAAGGACGACTTCGACATCGCCTCGGAGCTGCCGAAGAAGAACATCGACACCGGCATGGGCCTCGAGCGCATGGCCACCCTGCTCCAGGGCGTCGACAACCTCTACGAGATCGACGAGGTCTACCCGGTCCTCGACCGCGCGGCCGAGCTGACGGGCAAGAAGTACGGCGCGCACTCCGGTCACGCCGCCAGCGAGTCCCACCCCGACGACGTGCGCCTACGCGTCGTCGCCGACCACGTCCGCTCGAGCCTCATGCTCATCGGCGACGGCGTCACCCCCGGCAACGAGGGTCGTGGTTACGTGCTGCGCCGCATGTTGCGTCGCGCGGTGCGTTCCATGCGCTTGCTCGGGTATGACGAGCCCAGCCTCCCGCTGCTGCTCCCCGTCTCCGTCGAGCGGATGAAGAACTCCTACCCCGAGCTCGAGGCCGGGTTCGACCGGATCTCGCAGATCGCGTACGCCGAGGAGGAGGCGTTCCGCCGCACGCTGGCCTCGGGCACGACGATCCTCGACACGGCCGTGTCCCGCACCAAGGACTCCGGCGGCACGACGCTGCCGGGCGACCAGGCGTTCCAGCTGCACGACACGTACGGCTTCCCGATCGACCTGACCCTGGAGATGGCGCAGGAGCAGGGCCTCGAGGTCGACCGGGCGGGCTTCACGCGGCTCATGCAGGAGCAGCGCGAGCGCGCCAAGGCGGACGCGAAGTCCAAGAAGGGCGGGCACGCCAACACCGAGGTGTGGCGGGACCTGCGCGCGCTCGGCGCGACCGACTGGCGGGCCTACTCGCAGCTGACCAGCGAGGCGAAGGTCGTCGGCCTCGTCGTCGACGGCGTGCGCGTCGAGGAGCTCGAGCCCGGCCAGCGTGGCCAGGTCGTGCTCGACCGCACCCCCTTCTACGCCGAGTCCGGTGGCCAGGTCGGTGACGAGGGCATCATCACCGCCGACGGCGCGCACCTGCGGGTCGTCGACGTCCAGCGGCCCGTCAAGGGCCTGGTCGCGCACACCGTCGAGGTGCTCACCGGGCCGGTCCGCACCGGCCAGGAGGTGTCGGCCGAGGTCGACCCGGAGTGGCGCATCTCGGCGTGCCAGGCGCACTCGGGCACGCACGTCGTCCACGCCGCCCTGCGCCAGGTGCTCGGCCCGACGGCCCTGCAGTCCGGCTCCTACAACAAGCCCGGCTACCTGCGCCTCGACTTCGCCTGGGGCCAGTCCCTGTCGAGCGAGACGCGCAGCGAGATCGAGGAGGTGGCGAACCTCGCGGTCCGCCAGGACCTCCCCGTGTCGGCGCAGTTCATGACCCTGCCGCAGGCGCGCGAGTTCGGGGCGCTGGCGCTGTTCGGCGAGACCTACGACGAGCAGGTCCGAGTCATCGAGATCGGTGGCCCGTGGTCGCGTGAGCTCTGCGGTGGCACGCACGTCGGCCACTCCTCGCAGATCGGTGCCCTCTCGGTGACCGGCGAGTCGTCCGTGGGCTCGGGTGTCCGTCGCCTCGAGGCGTTCGTCGGCATGGACGCCCTGCGCTACCTCGCCAAGGAACGCGCCCTCGTCGCGGAGCTCACGGAGATCGTCAAGGTCCAGCCGGGCGAGCTCAAGGAGCGCGTCGCGGCCCTCGTGGCGCGGGTGCGCGACGCCGAGCGCGAGCTCGAGAAGGTCCGTCGCGAGCAGGTGCAGGCCCAGACCGGCAAGCTCGTCGAGTACGCCCGTGACCTCGGTGGCATCCGGGTCCTCACCCACGACGCGGGTGACGGCGCCAGCGCCGACGACCTGCGCACCATGGCCCTGGACCTGCGTGGCCGCCTTGGCGAGGCGACCCCCGTGGTCGTCGCGCTCACCGGCGTGGCCAAGGGCCGGCCCGGTGTCGTCGTGGCGACCAACGCCGGAGCGCGTGCGCGCGGCGTCAAGGCTGGTGCGCTCGTGCGCGTCGCGGCCCAGACGCTCGGCGGCGGCGGAGGTGGCAAGGACGACCTCGCCCAGGGTGGTGGCACCGATCCGGCCAGGACCGGTGACGCGCTCGGCCGCATCGACGCCGCGGTGCGCGAAGCCGCCGGCATCACCGGCTGACCGCGGACGACATCGTGACGCAGGCGGTCACCAGGACCGGGGTGCGGGTCGGCGTCGACGTCGGTAGCGTCCGGGTCGGGGTGGCCGCCAGCGACCCGTCGGGGTTGCTGGCGACCCCGGTCCGCACCGTGGGCCGTGACCGGCAGGAACCCCCGGCCGCCGAGCCGACGGACCTCGAGGAGATCGCCGGCATCGTCGACGAGACGTCGGCGATCGAGGTCGTGGTCGGCCTGCCGCGGACACTCGCGGGGGCCGAAGGTGCCGCCGCCGAGACCGCCCGCACGTATGCTGGGCGGCTGGCGGTCCGTATCGCCCCCGTGCCGGTGCGCCTGATCGACGAGCGACTGACCACGGTCGATGCGCACCGTTCCCTCCGTGACAGCGGGGTCGACGGCCGCAAGCAGCGCGCGGTCATCGACCAGGCGGCGGCGGTCCTGATCCTGCAGGCCGCCCTCGACGCGGAGCGAGCCTCCGGGCGACCGCCCGGTGAGCTGGTCAGGACTGGCGGGCGCAAGCCCCGGACGAAGGACAGGCACCGATGACCGAGCCCCATCTGGAGCACTCGATCTTCGGGGGACAGCCGGACGAGGGCCACGACCCGCACGGGGACGCGGCCGGACGACCGGTCAGCCGCGCCCAGACGCGTCAGCAGGCCCGGCCGCGTCGCCGCAGGCGCGGACGTCGCCGGGGCATCCTCGTCGTCGCCCTGGTGATCGTGGCCCTGGCCGGCTTCGCGGCATACACCGTGCTGCGTCCGGTGGTCGACGGCTTCCTGGAGAGCAACGACTACGCCGGCCCCGGCGCGGGCGAGGTGAAGGTCGTCGTCAACGACGGCGACACCGGCCGCGCCATCGGGACCACCCTGGAGAAGGCCGACGTCGTGAAGTCGGCGAAGGCCTTCCTCGACGCGGCGTCCGCGGACAGCCGGTCGGCCGGGATCCAGCCCGGCACCTACACGTTGAAGAAGCAGATGTCGGCCAAGGGCGCCCTCGCGCTGCTCGTCGACTCGGCCAACCGCAGCGTCCCCCGCGTGACGATCCGTGAGGGGCTCTGGAAGAACGAGATCTTCGCCGCGCTGTCCAAGGGCACCGGGGTTCCCGTGGCGGAGTACACCGCCGCGATCAAGGACCCGCAGGCGATCGGCCTCCCGGCCGTGGCGAAGGGGAACGTCGAGGGGTACCTCTTCCCGTCGACGTACGAGTTCCCCGCGAAGGCGACCGCGACCACGCAGCTCAAGACCATGGTGGCCAAGACCCTGAGCGAGCTCGACCAGGCCGGTGTCGCCGAGGCGGACCGGGAACGGACCCTCATCGTCGCGTCCATCGTCGAGGGCGAGGTGAGCGGCGACGCCGACCGCGGCAAGGTCGCCCGCGTCATCGAGAACCGCCTGCGCACCAAGGGCGCGCCCAACTACGGCCTGCTCCAGATGGACTCGACGGTCCACTACGCGGTGCAGAAGCGCGGCCGCGCCGGCACGAGCAACACCGACCGGCAGAGCCCGAGCCCCTTCAACACGTACAAGAAGCAGGGCCTCCCGCCGGCACCGATCAACAGCCCCGGCGCCGCGTCGATCGAGGCAGCCGCCTCACCCACGGCAGGCTCGTGGCTCTTCTTCGTCACGGTCGACCCCGACACCGGTGAGACCAAGTTCGCGACGACGAAGGCCGAGCACGACCAGAACGTCAAGGAGTTCCAGGCGTGGTGCAGGGACCACTCGGACCGGTGCTGAACGCCGCCGTCCTCGGGCGACCCGTCGCCCACTCCCTGTCACCCCTGCTGCACACCGCCGGCTACCGTGCGCTGGGCCTGCGCGACTGGACGTATGGCGCGCACGACCTCGGCGCCGACGAGCTGGCTCCCTGGGTGGCCGACCGTGACGAGGGGTGGCGTGGCCTGAGCCTCACGATGCCGCTCAAGGAAGCTGCCTTCGCGGTGGCCGCCACGGTGTCGGAGACCGCGCGGCTCACGGGCGCCGTCAACACGCTCGTCCGCCGCGAGGACCTCGGGTGGGACGCCCACAACACCGATGTCCACGGCCTGGTGGCCGCGCTGGCGCACGTCGACCACGGCGGGGCGGCGACCCTGCTCGGGGCCGGCGCGACGGCAAGGTCGGCCGCCGTCGCCCTGGCGGAGCTGGGGGTCTCGCGCGTCCGGGTCGCGGCACGCAACGTCGTGACGGCGACCGAGGTGGTCGCGCTGCTGGACTCGCTCGACGTCCACGCCCTGCCCGTGTCTCTCGGGGAGTGGGCCGCCGGCACGGGGGGAGTGGTCGTGTCCACCCTGCCCCCGCCCGCGGCCGAGGCCGCTGCCGTGCACCTCCCGCCGGACGGTGACCTGGCGGGCACCACCCTCCTCGACGTCGTCTACGCCGACTGGCCCACCCCGTTGGCCCGCGCAGCGGAAGCGGCCGGCGCCGACGTCGTCAGCGGCCTGGAGATGCTCGTGCACCAGGCGGCTCGCCAGTTCGAGCTGTTCACCGGGCAGTCCGCCCCCGTCGAGGTCATGCTCGCTGCCGGCCGAGAGGCGTTGGGCCGGTGATCGCCCGTTCCGCCGGTGTGGGCGCCCCCGTCTGGGTCGTCGCCGTCCTCGCCCTGGCCGGTCTCCTCCTCGGCGGGCTCACCGGACGCAGGCTGTCCGAGGGTGGGTACCGCACCGAGTACGACGAGGCGGGTGCGCTGCCGCGGGTCTGGTGGTGGCCCGCACCCGTGCTCGCCCTACTGTGGGGCTTCCTCGCGTGGCGGATCGGTGACTACGCGGGGTGGGCGGCGCTGCCTGCCTTCCTGCTGTTCGCGTGGCTCACCGTCGCCCTGGTGTGGATCGACGCCGACGTGCACCGCCTGCCCGACGGGCTCGTGCTCCCGGCCTACCCCGCACTCGGGGTCCTGCTGCTGGTGGCCACGCTGGGCCTGGGGGACTGGCACGCCGCCGTGCGGGCGCTGCTGTGCCTCGCCGCGGTCTTCACGCTGTTCTTCCTCATGAACCTGGTCTCGCCGGCCTCGCTCGGCTTCGGGGACGTCAAGCTGTCCGGGTTGATCGGGCTGCTGCTCGGCTGGCTCGGGGTCCAGCAGGCCGTGAGCGGCATCGTGGCCGGGTTCGTCGTGGGTGGTGTCGTGGCCCTGCTCATGCTCGTCGGGCAGCGGGTCGGGCTGCGCTCGCACATCGCGTACGGCCCCTCGCTGCTCGTCGGCACGTTCCTCGCGCTGGCGTTCGAGTACCAGCTGGTGGCCTAGCGGAAGCGGCCCACGGGCTGCGTGGGAGGATCGAGCCATGCTTCGCTGGTTGACCGCAGGTGAGTCCCACGGCCCGGCCCTCCTCGCGACGATCGAGGGCCTGCCCGCTGGTGTGGAGGTGACCTCCAAGGACGTCGCCGCCGCCCTCGCCCGCCGTCGCCTCGGCTTCGGTCGTGGGGCCCGGATGAAGTTCGAGCAGGACGAGGTCGAGTTCCTCGGCGGGTTGCGCCACGGCGTGACGATGGGCTCGCCCCTGGCGATCCGCATCGGCAACACCGAGTGGCCCAAGTGGGAGACCGTCATGTCCCCCGATCCCGTCTCCGACGAGGCGTATGCCGCGTCCGACGACGTGAACGCGGAGAAGGAGGTCGCCCGCAACCGGCCCCTGACCCGGCCGCGTCCGGGGCACGCCGACCTCGTGGGGATGCAGAAGTACGGCTTCGACGACGCCCGCCCGGTGCTCGAGCGGGCCTCGGCCCGCGAGACCGCCGCCCGCGTCGCACTGGGCGAGGTCGCGGCCCGGTTCCTCGAGCAGGCGTACGGCATCCGGCTGGTCTCCCACACGGTGGCGATCGGCACGGCCGGTGTCTCCGACGACGCCGAGCTGCCCACCCCGGACCAGGTCGAGCAGATCGACGCAGACCCCGTGCGGACGCTCGACGCCGACGGCTCCGCGGCGATGGTGGCCGAGGTCGAGGCGGCGAAGAAGGACGGCGACACCCTCGGCGGCGTGGTCGAGGTGCTGGCCTACGGGCTGCCCCCGGGCCTGGGCTCGCACGTGCACTGGGACCGCCGGCTGGACTCCCAGCTGGCAGGCGCCCTCATGGGGATCCAGGCGATCAAGGGGGTCGAGGTCGGCGACGGCTTCCGCACCGCCGCCCGCCGCGGCTCGACCGCCCACGACGAGATGGAGCGCGACGCCGACGGAACCATCCGCCGCAGGACGGGGCGGGCCGGCGGCACCGAGGGCGGCATGTCCACCGGGCAGGTGCTCCGCGTCCGGGCCGCGATGAAGCCCATCTCCACGGTCCCGCGCGCGCTCGACACGATCGACACCACCGGCGCCGAGGCGGCCAAGGCGATCCACCAGCGCTCCGACGTGTGCGCCGTGCCCGCTGCGGGCGTCGTGGCCGAGGCGATGGTCGCGCTCGTCCTCGCGCAGGCCTGTGTCGAGAAGTTCGGCGGCGACTCGGTGACCGAGACGGCCCGCAACCACGCGGCATACCTCGCGGCGATCCCTGAGGCGATGCGGACGTGGTGACCTCCTCCCACGACGAGGGCGCCACGGCGCGCCCCGTCGCCGTCGTCATCGGTCCGCCCGGCGCGGGCAAGAGCACGATCGGTCGTCGCCTCGCTGCGGCGCTCGGAGTGCGTTGGCACGACACGGATTCGGCGATCGAGGAGGCCCAGGGCGCTTCCATCTCCGACCTGTTCGTCGACCACGGCGAGGACCACTTCCGCGCCCTCGAACGCGCCGAGGTCGCACGCGCCCTGCGTGAGGGTGACGTGGTCGTCTCCCTCGGCGGCGGCGCGCCCATGGACGCGCAGACGCAGGAGCTGCTCGCGGGGCACACCGTGGTGTTCCTCGACGTGGGCATCGCCGACGCGTCACGCCGGATCGGGTTCGAGGGGAACCGTCCGTTGTTGATGGTCAACCCGCGGGCCACCTGGACCAAGATGATGAACGAGCGCCGCGCCACCTACGAGCGACTGTCGACCGTCCGCGTCGACACCGCCGGCCGCAAGCCCGCCGAGATCGTGGCGGAGGTCGTCGCCGCGCTGGGCCACACCCCTGCCGGTGCCGCGCCCGCCCGCGTCACGCCCCCCACCGACCCGGAGGAGCAGTCATGAGTGACGCCACGCGGATCAGCGTCGGCGGGCAGTACGACGTCGTCATCGGCACCGGTCTCCTCGACGAGCTGCCGGGCCTGGTGGGGGAGGGCGTCCAGCGCGTCCTCGTCATCCACCCCCGTGCCCTGGCGACCACGGGCGAGGCAGTGCGGGAAGACCTGGCCGCCAAGGGTTTCGAGGCGTATGCCGCGGAGGTTCCCGATGCGGAGGAGGCCAAGACCGCGCAGGTCGCCGCGTTCCTCTGGGGTGTCCTCGGGCAGGCGGGTTTCACCCGCTCCGACGCCGTCGTCAGCGTGGGCGGGGGAGCGACGACCGACCTCGCCGGGTTCGTCGCCGCGACGTGGCTGCGGGGCATCCGCGTCGTGCACGTGCCGACGACGCTGCTCGGCATGGTCGACGCCGCGGTGGGTGGCAAGACCGGCATCAACACCAGCGAGGGCAAGAACCTCGTCGGCGCGTTCCACGAACCAGCCGGGGTGCTCTGCGACCTCACGACGCTCGAGACCCTGCCGCAGCACGACTTCACGGCCGGACTGGCCGAGGTGGTCAAGTGCGGTTTCGTCGCCGATCCCGTGATCCTCGACCTCGTGGAGGCCGACCCGGTGGGGGTGCGTTCACCGTCAGGCGAGCACGTCCGCGAGCTGATCGAGCGAGCCGTCCGCGTCAAGGCCGACATCGTCGCGCAGGACCTCAAGGAGTCGTCGCTGCGCGAGGTCCTCAACTACGGCCACACGTTCGGCCACGCCGTCGAGCAGGTCGAGCGCTACGCGTTCCGGCACGGCGCCGCGGTCTCGATCGGCATGGTCTACGTCGCCGAGCTGGCCCGGCTCGCCGGGAAGCTGGACGACGACCTCGTCGACCGGCACCGGGCCGTCCTGACCTCGCTCGGCCTCCCCGTCACCTACCGCGGTGACCGCTGGCCGCAGCTGCTCGACGCGATGAAGCGCGACAAGAAGTCCCGGGGCTCGCTGCTGCGGTTCGTCGTGCTCACCGGGCTCGCGAAGCCGGCCCGCCTCGAGGGACCGGACCCCGCGATCCTGCAGGCCGCCTACGCCGAGGTCAGCTCCGAGGTCGCTCGTGGTGGGGCGATCTCGCTCTGAGGGCGTCGGCCGTCAGCAGCGCCCGGTGCCCCAGGCCTTGCAGGCGATCCGCACGGCCTCGGCGGTGCGCAGCTCGACGAAGCTGCCGGTGTTCGACAGGATCGGCTTGGTGCTGCCCCAGTAGTTCGTGAGCCGTGAGTTCGTGCCCTTGCCGACCCGCAGGGTGTAGACCTCGCCGGGCCTGATGACGGTCCCGCGCAGGATCTCCCACGTGTACCCGTTGTTCGAGAGCGTCTGGTACGACACGTCGACCGAGTACGTGCCTGCCGAGCGGAGGCTGATGTACTCGCCGTTGAGGTTGTCCGCGTCGACCCCGGGAGCGTCGGGAGCGGCGTTGATCCGGACCTTGCCAGCGAGGGGGCTCGTGCACGCGGACATGCATGGGTACATGGACCAGGCGCGCAGGTCGCCGTCGCGGTCGAAGAGGTAGGCGCCGCTGCCGTGCCGGTTCGCGGCGATGCTCGCGTTCGGGAACTTCGGCGCGGTGCCGCCCCAGTAGAACGACGTCGTCGTGGCGGTGCCCTTGCCCACGTGCAGGGTCAGCAGCCCACCGGCCGGGACGACCGCGGTGGACGGGAAGGTGAACCAGTCCTGGCCGCCCGTGCGCATCTGCCAGCCGGCGACCGACAGGGTCGCGGTGCCGCTGTTGAGGACCCGCACCCACTCACCGTTGACGTTGCCGCCGTCGTCGCCGTTGGCGTCCCAGTTGACCCAGACCTTGAGGGGGGTGCCCTGGGACGGACCGGAGCGGCAGTAGTCGGTGTCCCACAGGTTCTTGCCGGCGCGGGCCGCCTGCTCCGCCGCGGTGAAGTACGCCTTCCAGCGGGTGTCGTCGTTGGCCAGGATGATCGGCAGGGCGTGCCCGGCCCTGAGCTGGGCCAGCTGGGTGTCGAGCCAGCCGGTGCTCGTCGAGACGTCGATGTGGCGCACCGGCCGACCGAGGCTGGAGGCGGTGGTCGAGTTGGTGGTCAGGCGCACCCGGCGACCGGCGACCATGCGGTCCATCGCCGCGGTCGCCTCGTCGGCGTGGCAGCTGCCGATCTCCATCGTCTGGATGCCGGTGTTGCGGATGTGTGGGGGAGTCAGGGAGCTGGGGTCGCCGTCGACGCGGATCGCCACGGTGTCCCCGTCGATCGTGTGGTCGTAGGTCCCGTAGGTGACCTTGGCCGACCAGACCTTCGAGGTGGTGGCTGCGGACGCCACCGAGCCGGTGGCGAGGAGGGCGGCTGCGCAGGTCAGGCCGAGCGCCGCGGCGACGGGCCCCCTGACGGCGCCACGCGCCATACGGCGGGGTCGGCCGGCGGGGCGGACGGAGAGGCGGGGGACGATGCGGTCTGGCACGAGGAGCTCCGGGGACTGGCGGGGTCGACGGTGGGGGGATGCGTCGACGGCAGCCATGGTGACATCGCGACGGCTCCCGTGGAGCACTCGCGGTCAAACGTGGCCAAACGGGGGAGGTCGCCCCACAGCAACCCCACAGCGACGGCACAGGGCACCACGGGGTGCGCGGGGCACCATCGTCGACATGAGCAACCACGAGGACCACGGAACCGACCACTTCGGGAACCCGCACGACGACCGCCACGACCGGGGCCTCGAGTTCGACGTCGCCACCCTCCTCGGGCGGCGCGGCATGCTCGGGATCCTCGGTGCGCTGGGAGCAGGAGCGGCGCTCGCGGCCTGCGGCACCGGGTCGGACACGGCCGCGACGTCGACGACGAGCAGCCCGGCGTCCTCGTCGTCGTCCGCCAGCAGCACGACGTCGACCTCGTCGGGGGCCGGCACGCCCGCGGCCGAGGTGCCGGACGAGACCGGCGGCCCGTACCCGGGGGACGGGTCGAACGGACCCGACGTGCTGGACGACTCCGGCATCGTCCGGTCGGACATCACCACCAGCTACGGCACGTCCACGACGAAGGCCGAGGGCATCCCCCTGACGATCAACCTCACCGTCACCGACGCGGGCAACGGCTACTCCGCCATGGAGGGCGCTGCTGTCTACCTGTGGCACTGCAACCGTGACGGCCAGTACTCGCTCTACTCCCCAGGGGTGGAGGACGAGAACTACCTGCGGGGCGTCCAGGCGACCAGCGCCTCGGGGGCGGCGTCCTGGACGAGCATCTACCCGGCGGCGTACGACGGCCGGTGGCCGCACATCCACTTCGAGGTCTACTCGTCAGTGGCCGATGCCACGAGCAGCGGCCAGATTGTCAAGACGTCGCAGATCGCCCTCCCCGAGGCCGCCTGCAAGGAGGTCTACGCGACCACCGGCTACGAGGCCAGCGTCGCCAACCTCGCCCGGACCTCCCTGACCCAGGACATGGTGTTCGGGAACGACGGCGGGATCCACCAGCTGGCGACGGTGACCGGGAACGTCACCGACGGGTACGTCGCGAACCTCACCATCGGGGTCTGATGAAGCGACGTTCCAGTCGTCCGGACGCCCCGTCGCGGACGACCTCGTCGGTGGGCAGCCACCCCGCGCGCTCGTACACGGCGATCGCCCGGGCGTTGTCGTCGATCACCCACAGCTCCAACGGCCGGTCGTCCTGGCGCGCGAGGTCGTCGACGGCTGCGAGGAGGGCGGTGCCGATCCCGCCGCCCCAGGCCTCGGGGTCGACCGCGAGATAGAACACCTCGGTGGCCCGTGCGTTCGGTGCGAACAGTGCGAAGCCGACCACCGCCTCATCCCGGTGGGCGAGCAGGATCCTCGCCCCCAGCAGGGCCAGGCGCCGCCGCACCCCCGCGCTCGCGCCCTCACAGTCCGCCGCCGACGGGGCTGCTGCACCGTCGCGGTGGTTGCGGGCACGGGCCCAGATCGCGGCCGCCTGCGTCACGACCTCGTCGGAGACGTCGGAGGCATCGGTCACGGCGACGGTCAGCATCGCCTGCACGGCGAGGCCTGGGTATGCAGCGACGTGCAGTGGCGCCCAGTGCCGTGGGCCGTCGTGCGTGGCCGGGGCAACCGGCGCAGCCACTGCACGTCGCCTCAGAGCTCGTCGAGGGCGGCGAGGTCGGCCAGGCTCGGCTGCCAGGCGACGGCACGGGCGTTGCGCTCGACCTGTGCGGCGCTCGTCACCCCGGAGATGACCGAGGCGACCTGCGGCTGGGCGGCCAGCCCGCCGATGGCGACGTCGAGCAGCTCGAGGCCACGGTCGGCGGCGAACGCCTGCAGGGCCTCGACGCGGTCCCAGTCGGCGTCGACGAGCCAGCTCGCACGGTCCGCTTCGAGGGCGGCTCGGGAACCCTCGGGCGCCGCGGCACCGCGCTGGTACTTGCCCGTGAGCAGGCCGCGGGCCAGGGGGAAGAAGGGCAGCAGGCCGAGGTCGAAGCGCTCGCACGCCGGCGTCACCTCGTTCTCGACCGCCCGGTCCAGCAGGGAGTACTCGTTCTGCACGGACACGAACGAGGCCAGCCCGGCCGTCGCCGAGGTCCACGATGCGTCGGCGACCTGCCACCCGTCGAAGTTGGAGCACCCGACATACAGGACCTTGCCCTCCCTCACGAGGTCGGTCAGGACCTCCAGGGTCTCGCCGATCGGGGTGAGCGGGTCCGGGCGGTGCAGCTGGTAGAGGTCGATGTGGTCGGTCTGCAGCCGGCGCAGGCTGGCCTCGACGGCCCGGCGGACGTAGCGCCGCGAGCCGCGGGCACCGAAGTCCTCACCGTTCGCGCCCTGCATGTCCATCCCGAACTTGGTCGCCACCACGAACTCGTCCCGCTGGCCGCGCAGCGCCTCGCCGAGCATCTCCTCGCTCTGCCCGGGGTGGCCGCCGTAGATGTCGGCCGTGTCCAGCAGCGTGACACCGGTGTCCCGTGCCGCCCGGAGGAGGTCGACGAGGCCGTCCTGGTCGACGCGTCGCCCGAACGCGTTGCAGCCGAGTCCGACCGCACTGACCATCAGGCCGCTGCCGCCCAGGGGGCGGTACTCCATGTCGCTCATGCCACCACCCTAGGTCGGCGCCGGGACCCCCACCCGGCAGGGCGGCGACCACGTCGCGACCCAGCCCGGGCCCCGCAGCGATTCGGGGGAGACCCGCCCCGGCGGCTAGACTGAACGGCGATTCCCACCCCGAACCTTCCGGAGCACTCGCGCGCGCCTGCGCCGCTGGGTACCGGCTCATCGAAAGCGATTGACACGTGGCATCGACCAACGAGCTCAAGAACGGCCTGGTCCTGAACCTCGAGGGACAGCTGTGGTCCGTCGTGGAGTTCCAGCACGTCAAGCCCGGCAAGGGCCCGGCGTTCGTGCGCACGAAGCTCAAGCACGTCCTGTCCGGCAAGGTCGTCGACAAGACGTTCAACGCCGGCCTCAAGGTCGAGACCGCCAACGTCGACCGTCGTGACATGCAGTACCTGTACAAGGACGGCACCGACTTCGTCTTCATGGACGGGACGACGTACGACCAGATCCACATCCCGGAGACGATCGTCGGCGACGCCGCCAACTACCTCCTGGAGAACCAGGTCGCGCAGATCGCCACGCACGACGGCAGCGTCCTCTACGTCGAGCTCCCGACCTCGGTCGTCCTGGAGATCACGTACACCGAGCCGGGCCTGCAGGGCGACCGCTCCACCGGTGGCACCAAGCCGGCCACCCTCGAGACCGGTGCGACGATCAACGTCCCGCTGTTCCTCGAGCAGGGCACGAAGGTCAAGGTCGACACCCGCGACGGCTCGTACCTCGGCCGAGTGAACTAAGTGGCTGCTCGTTCCAAGGCGCGCAAGCGCGCGATCGACATCCTCTTCGAGGCCGAGCAGCGCGGGCTCAACGCCCGCGACCTGCTCGCCGACCGGCTCGCGAAGCCGGTCACCGAGGCACCGCTGAACCAGTACACCGCCGACCTCGTCGAGGGCGTCGTGTCGCACTGGACCGACATCAACGAGCTGCTCTCGACCTACTCCCAGGGCTGGACGATCGAGCGCATGCCGAGCGTCGACCGCGCGATCCTGCGCCTGGGTGCCTACGAGATCCTCTACACCGACGACATCCCGGACGGTGTCGCGATCTCCGAGGCCGTCGAGCTGGCCACGTCGCTGTCCACGGACGACTCGCCGAAGTTCGTCAACGGCCTGCTGGGCCGCCTCGCCGAGGTCAAACCGACCCTGGCCTGAGACCCCTGTCGTCCCGCTTTGGGTGCCTGGACGGTCGGAATTCCGACCGTCCAGGCACCCAAAGTCGCAGAGGGGGAGCGTGCGGCGAGCCCGGTGTGCGTCCGCAGGGGATCGGCCGCTACAGTGGCCAGCGATCGACATCCTTTAACGACCTGTCCTGTGAGGCAGGGAAGGAGGTCCTGACGCCCGTGCGTCCTGACTCAGCCGTACCCGTCCCGGTCGACGCCTCCCCGGCTCCCGGTGCCCCGACCCCGTCACCGTCGCGCACGGTGCTCTCGGCCAGCGACATCTCCCGCGCCCTGCGCCGCGTGGCCCACGAGATCCTCGAGCACAACAAGGGTGGGACCGACCTCGTCATCCTCGGCATCCCGAGCCGCGGCGTCGTCCTCGCCCAGCGGCTCGCCGCCGTGATGGAGAGCGTCGAGGGCAAGCCGGTCCCGGTCGGCGCGCTCGACGTGACGATGCACCGCGACGACCTGCGCCGCCAGCCCACCCGCAGCCCCCGGCACACCGACATCCCCGGCGGCGGGATCGACGACAAGGTGGTCGTGCTCGTCGACGACGTCCTGTACTCGGGCCGTACCGTGCGCGCCGCCCTCGACGCCCTGTCGGACCTCGGCCGTCCCCGCGCCGTGCGGTTGGCCGTGCTCGTCGACCGCGGTCACCGCGAGCTGCCGATCCGCGCCGACCACGTGGGCAAGAACCTTCCCACCTCGAGCGCGGAGCGCGTCTCGGTGCGCCTCAGCGAGCACGACGGCGTCGAGGACCAGGTCACCATCGCCGGAGGAGAGTCGAGATGACCATCGCCCTGTCCCGCGAGGCGACCACGCGGCACACCCGTCGTCACCTGCTGTCCTCGGCGGACCTGGACCGCGCGCAGGTCCGCGAGATCCTCGACACCGCCGCCGAGATGCACGGCGTGCAGCAGCGTGAGGTGAAGAAGCTCCCGACCCTGCGGGGGCGCACCGTGGTCAACCTGTTCTTCGAGGACTCGACCCGCACCCGCAGCTCGTTCGAGATCGCCGGGAAGTGGCTCTCGGCCGACGTCATCAACATCAGCGGCAAGGGGTCCTCGACCTCCAAGGGTGAGTCGCTGCGTGACACGGTCCTCACCGTGGCGGCCATGGGCGTCGACGCGCTCGTCATCCGCCACCACGCCAGCGGCGCCGCCCAGCAGGTCAGCCAGTGGGTCGACGCGCACGTGGTCAACGCCGGCGACGGCACCCACGAGCACCCGACGCAGGCCTTGCTCGACGCCTACACGATGGAGCGGCGTCTCGGCGACCTCGAGGGTCGCCACGTCGCGATCGTCGGCGACCTGACCCACTCCCGGGTGGTCCGGTCGAACCTCATCACGCTGCGCACCCTCGGGGCCCGCGTCACCCTGGTCGCGCCGCCGACCCTGATGCCCAGCGGCATCGGTGCGTGGGCAGCGGCGGAGGGGTTCGCGCTGTCGAACGACTTCGACGCGGTGCTGCCGACCGTGGACGCCGTGATGATGCTGCGGGTGCAGCGGGAGCGCATGAGCGGAGGGTTCTTCCCGACGCCGCGCGAGTACACCGTGGGGTACGGCCTGACCCGGCCGCGGCTCGACGTGCTCATGGCCGCCAACCCCGACGCCGTCATCTGCCACCCCGGCCCGATGAACCGTGGCCTCGAGATCTCGCCGGACGCCGCGGACGCCGCCGCGTCGCTGGTGCTCGACCAGGTCAGCGCCGGGGTCGCGGTGCGGATGAGCGTGCTCTACCACCTGCTCGCCGGCGGCGAGGGAGAGGACAGCTGATGGCCAGCCTGCTCATCACCGGAGCCGACCTCGTCGGCCGCGACACCGACGGACGCTCCGACGGACGCGCCGACATCCTCGTCGAGGACGGCGTCATCACCGAGGTCGGCTCGATCCGCTCGGCCAAGGGGGCCGACGTCCTCGACGCCGACGGGCTCGTGGCGCTCCCCGGACTGGTCGACCTGCACACCCACCTGCGCGAGCCCGGCCGCGAGGACGCGGAGACGATCGCCTCCGGTGCCGCGGCCGCCGCGGTGGGTGGGTTCACCGCGGTGCTCGCCATGGCCAACACCAACCCCGTCACCGACACGGCAGAGGCCGCGGAACGCATCCTCGACCTGGGACGGGCCACCGGCCTGGTCGACGTCGTGCCCGTGGGTGCGGTCACCAAGGGCCTGGACGGTGAGGAGCTCGCCGAGCTCGGTCTCATGCACCGCTCCCGTGCACGCACCACCTTCTTCTCCGACGACGGCAGGTGCGTCCACAACGCACGGGTGATGCGCCGCGCGCTGGAGTACGTCCGCGCCTTCGGGGGCGTCGTGTCCCAGCACGCCCAGGACCCGAACCTCGCCGGTCCGCAGGCCTGCGCCCACGAGGGCGAGCTGTCCGGTCGACTCGGGCTGCCCGGCTGGCCGGGCATCGCCGAGGAGTCGATCGTCGCCCGTGACGTCATGCTCGCCCGCCACACCGGCTCGCGCGTCCACGTCGCCCACGTCTCCACCGCGGGCACGGTCGAGGTGATCCGCTGGGCCCGGGCGCAGGGGATCGACGTGACCGCCGAGGTCACGCCCCACCACCTCGTGCTGACGACCGACCTGCTGGCCGGCTACGACCCCACCTTCAAGGTCAACCCGCCGCTGCGGCCCCAGGAGGACGTCGACGCCCTGCGCGCCGCGCTCGCCGACGGCACCATCGACGCGGTCGCCACCGACCACGCCCCGCACGCCCGGCACGACAAGGAGCACGCGTTCGTCGACGCGGCGTTCGGGATGCTCGGCCTCGAGACCGCGTTGTCCGTGGTGAGCGAGGTCATGGTCCACGGCGGGTTCCTCGACTGGGCCGGCGTCGCGCGCGTCATGTCGCAGAACCCGGCCCGCATCGCCGGGCTCGCGGCCCACGGGTCGGCGCTGACGGTCGGCGACGCGGCCCACCTGACGCTGGTCGACCCCTCCGCCGAGGTGACCGTCGACCGCAGCGCGAGCGTGTCCCTGTCCCGCAACAACCCCTGGCACGGCCGGACCCTGCGCGGTGCGGTCCACGCCACCGTCTTCGGTGGCCGGGTCACCGCCCAGAAGGGAGCCCTCGCGTGACGCGACTCCAGGCCGTCGGGGTGCTCCTCGTGGCGCTCGGCCTCATCTACGCGCTCCTGTATGCCGCGTGGCTGCGCAAGCGCCGCCGTCACGCCTCGGCGGCCATCGTCGCCGAGCGCGAGCGCACCCGGAGCGGTGAGGTCACCGACGACGGCAAGGAGCCGAAGGCTGCGGCAGCCCGGCTGTCGGTCGAGGGCACGTACGTCAGCACCACCACGGCCGTCAGCCGGCTCGAGCGGGTCACCGTCGAGGGACTCGGCAACCGCGCCAGGGCGACCCTGGTCATCAACCGTGGGACCCCCGAGGACCTGGTTCGCATCGAGCGCCAGGGCGAGTCGACCGTGGTCATCACCGGACCTCGCCTGGTGGCGGTGCGCCGTGACCGCGGCATGGTCGGCAAGTTCGTCGGTAGCAACAAGATGCTCGTCCTGCAGTGGCGGGCCGATGACGACGCGCTCTACGAGACCGGGTTCCTGCCGCGCTACAAGGCCGACCTCGACCGGGTCGAGTCCGCCCTGTGGTGGCACACCGGCGAGTCCCGCGAGTCGGAGAACCCGGCTCACGACCCCGATTCCCCTGCGACAGAAGGACGATCCACATCATGACCAGTCCCGCCCACCTCGCGCCGCGCGGTGCCGCCGTCCTCGTCCTCGAGGACGGGCGGGCCTTCCACGGTGAGGCCTACGGCGCCACCGGCCAGACCGTCGGCGAGGCGGTGTTCTCCACCGGCATGACCGGGTACCAGGAGACGCTCACCGACCCGAGCTACCACCGGCAGGTCGTCGTCATGACGGCCCCCCACGTCGGGAACACCGGCGTCAACGACGAGGACGGCGAGTCCCGCAGGATCTGGGTCGCCGGCTACGTCGTGCGCGACCCCGCGCTGCGGCCGTCCAGCTGGCGCTCGCAGAAGTCGCTCGAGGACGACCTGCGCGAGCAGGGGGTCGTGGGGATCAGCGGCATCGACACCCGGGCCCTGACCCGCCACCTGCGTGAGCGCGGCGCCATGCGCGTCGGGATCTTCTCCGGCGACCGGGCCGACCAGTCCGTCGCGCAGCTCACCTCGACCGTGCAGGAGGCGCCGCTCATGGCCGGTGCCGCCCTGGCCGCCGAGGTCACCACCGAGGCGGCGTACGTCGTGCCGGCGGTGGGGGAGAAGCGCTACACGGTCGCGGCCCTCGACCTCGGCATCAAGGCGATGACGCCGACCCTGCTCGCGCAGCAGGGCATCGAGGTGCACGTGCTCCCGGCCACCTCGACCTTCGAGGAGATCCGCGCGATCGGCGAGGACGGGCCGGACGGGGTGTTCTTCTCCAACGGTCCCGGTGACCCGTCCACCGCGGACGCCGAGGTCGCCGTGCTGCGCCAGGTGCTCGACGCGCGCATCCCGTTCTTCGGGATCTGCTTCGGCAACCAGCTGCTCGGGCGCGCGTTGGGCTTCGGCACCTACAAGCTCAAGTACGGCCACCGCGGCATCAACCAGCCGGTGATGGACCGCACCACCGGCAAGGTCGAGGTCACCGCGCACAACCACGGCTTCGCGGTCGACGCGCCCCTGGACGGGGAGGTGACCGCCCCCGCGGACGCCGACGGCACGGCATACGGGCGGGTGCGGGTCTCGCACGTCTGCCTCAACGACGACGTGGTCGAGGGCCTCGAGTGCCTCGACCTGCCGGCCTACTCCGTGCAGTACCACCCGGAGGCAGCAGCCGGTCCCCACGACGCGGGCTACCTGTTCGACCGGTTCGTCGAGCTCATGAAGGCCAACCAGCAGAAGGGACACGGTCTCTAGACATGCCGAAGCAGGAAGACATCAAGAGCGTCCTCGTGATCGGCTCCGGGCCGATCGTCATCGGCCAGGCGTGCGAGTTCGACTACTCGGGCACCCAGGCGTGCCGCGTCCTGCGCGAGGAGGGCATCCGCGTCATCCTCGTCAACTCCAACCCGGCGACGATCATGACCGACCCGGAGTTCGCCGACGCGACGTACGTCGAGCCGATCACCCCTGAGGTCGTCGAGTCGATCATCGCCCGCGAGCGTCCCGACGCCGTGCTGGCGACCCTGGGCGGCCAGACGGCGCTCAACTGCGCGATCTCGCTGCACGAGGCCGGCGTCCTGGAGAAGTACGGCTGCCCGCTCATCGGCGCCAACGTCGAGGCCATCCAGCTCGGTGAGGACCGCGAGAAGTTCAAGGGCGTCGTCGAGCGCTGCGGCGGTGAGTCGGCCCGCTCGCTCATCTGCCACACCATGGACGAACTGCTGGCAGCCGCCGACGACCTGGGCTACCCGGTCGTGGTGCGCCCCTCGTTCACCATGGGCGGCCTGGGCTCCGGCTTCGCCTACGACGAGACCGACCTGCGCCGCATCGGCGGGGCCGGCCTGCAGTACAGCCCCACGACCGAGGTGCTCCTGGAGGAGTCGATCCTCGGCTGGAAGGAGTACGAGCTCGAGGTCATGCGCGACCACGCGGACAACGTCGTGGTGGTCTGCTCGATCGAGAACCTCGACCCCATGGGCGTCCACACCGGTGACTCGATCACGGTCGCGCCCGCCCTGACCCTCACCGACCGCGAGTACCAGCGACTGCGCGACCTCGGGATCGCGATCATCCGCGAGGTCGGCGTCGACACCGGTGGCTGCAACATCCAGTTCGCGGTGAACCCCGCCGACGGCCGGATCATCGTCATCGAGATGAACCCGCGCGTCTCGCGGTCGAGCGCCCTGGCGTCCAAGGCGACCGGCTTCCCGATCGCCAAGATCGCCGCGAAGATGGCCATCGGCTACACGCTGGACGAGGTCCCCAACGACATCACCCGCGAGACGCCGGCGTCGTTCGAGCCGTCCCTCGACTACGTCGTGGTCAAGGTGCCGCGCTTCGCGTTCGAGAAGTTCCCTGCTGCCGACCCGACCCTCACGACGACGATGAAGTCCGTCGGCGAGGCCATGTCCATCGGCCGCAACTTCACCGAAGCCCTCCAGAAGGCGTTGCGCTCCATGGAACGCAAGGGCAGCAGCTTCCACTGGGACGGCCCGAAGCCCAGCGTCGAGCAGGCCCGGACCTACCTGCACACCGCGAAGACGCCGACCGACGGCCGCATCGTCACGGTCCAGCAGGCGATGCGCGGGGGGCTGTCCGTCGAGGAGGTCCACGAGGCGACGGGCATCGACCCATGGTTCCTCGACCAGATGGAGCTCATCAACGCCATCGCCGAGCAGGTCGCCGCGGCGCCCGAGCTGACCCCGGCGCTGCTGCGCCTGGCCAAGCGGCACGGGTTCTCCGACACCCAGATCGCGTCGTTGCGAGCCATGCCCGAGGCGGTCGTGCGCGGGGTGCGCCACGCGCTGGGCGTGCGTCCCGTCTACAAGACGGTGGACACCTGTGCCGCGGAGTTCGCGGCCCTGACGCCGTACCACTACAGCACCTACGACGAGGAGACCGAGGTCCAGCCCCGCGAGAAGCCGGCCGTCCTCATCCTCGGCAGCGGCCCCAACCGCATCGGCCAGGGTGTCGAGTTCGACTACTCCTGCGTGCACGCCAGCTTCGCCCTGCGGGACGCCGGCTACGACACGGTGATGGTCAACTGCAACCCCGAGACGGTCTCCACCGACTACGACACCAGCTCGCGCCTCTACTTCGAGCCGCTGACCCTCGAGGACGTCCTCGAGGTGGTGCACGCCGAGCAGCAGGCCGGTCCGGTCGCCGGCGTCATCGTCCAGCTGGGCGGCCAGACGCCGCTCGGGCTCGCGAAGGCGCTCAAGGAGGCCGGTGTGCCGATCGTCGGCACCAGCCCCGAGGCCATCGACCTCGCGGAGGACCGCGGTGCCTTCGGCCGCGTCCTCGCGGAGGCGAACCTTCCGGCCCCTCGTCACGGAACCGCATACAGCGCAACCGAAGCCGTCGCCGTCGCCCAGGAGATCGGCTACCCGGTCCTCGTGCGCCCCTCCTACGTCCTCGGTGGGCGCGGCATGGAGATCGTGTATGACGACGAGACCCTCTCGGGGTACGTCACCCGCGCGACCATCGCCAGCCCCGAGCACCCGGTGCTCGTGGACCGGTTCCTCGACGACGCGATCGAGATCGACGTCGACGCCCTCTACGACGGCACCGACATGTACCTCGGCGGGATCATGGAGCACATCGAGGAGGCCGGCATCCACTCCGGCGACTCGGCCTGCACCCTGCCGCCGGTGACGCTCGGTGTCGCCGAGCTGCAGCGGGTCCGCGAGGCGACGCTCAAGCTCGCCGAGGGCATCGGCGTGCGTGGACTCATGAACGTGCAGTTCGCCCTCGCCCAGGACGTCCTCTACGTCCTCGAGGCCAACCCCCGTGCGTCGCGCACGGTGCCGTTCGTCGCCAAGGCGACCGGTGTGCCCGTCGCCAAGGCGGCTGCCAGGGTCATGCTCGGCGCGAGCATCAAGGAGCTGCGCGCGGAGGGCATGCTGCCGCCGTTCGGCGACGGCGGCACCATGCCGAGCCACGCGCCGGTCGCCGTCAAGGAGGCGGTGCTGCCGTTCAAGCGGTTCCGCACCAAGGACGGCCAGGTCGTCGACAGCCTGCTCGGCCCGGAGATGCGCTCCACCGGTGAGGTCATGGGCATCGACCAGGACTTCGGGACGGCGTTCGCGAAGGGGATGCTCGCGGCCGGGTCGGGGCTGCCGCGCGAGGGCAAGATCTTCGTGTCGGTCGCCAACCGCGACAAGCGCGCCATGATCTTCCCGGTCAAGCGCCTCGCCGACCTCGGTTTCACGATCGTGGCGACCACCGGCACCGCGGACGTGTTGCGCCGCAACGGGATCGCCTCGCAGGTCGTGCACAAGCACAGTGAGCGGGCCACGGCGGAGGGCAGCATCGTCGACCTCATCCTCGACGGTGAGATCGCCATGGTCGTCAACACGCCGAGCGGCCCGAACGCCCGTGCCGACGGCTACGCGATCCGGGCGGCGACCACCTCGATGGACCGCCCGATCGTCACCACGGTGCAGGAGCTCGCCGCAGCCGTGCAGGGCATCGAGGCCCAGATGAAGGGGGAGTTCACCGTGAAGCCGTTGCAGGAGCACGCCCGCGACCTCGACCTCTACGGCCGGACCCAGGCCGACCTGGACGGTGGTGTGGCGTGAGCGAGGCCACCACGCGCCATACCCGTCCCGGTGGGGGAGTCGTGCAGGTGACCGGTGAGCTCATCGCGACCCGGCGCGCCGGCGCCTACCACCACCTCACCTTCGTGGCGCCGGGCATCGCCGAGCTCGCCCGGCCCGGCCAGTTCGTCGCCCTCGCCGTGGGCGGGCCGACGAGCGCGAACCTGCTGCGCCGCTGCTTCTCGATCCACAAGGTCAGCCCCTCCGGGACCTACGGCGGGACGGTGGACGTCGTCGTCGCGGCGCACGGCCCGGGCACCCAGTGGATCTCCGAGCTGCGCGCCCATGACGAGGTCGACATCGTCGGACCGCTCGGCCGCGCCTTCCCGCTGCCCAAGGAGCCGGTGCCCTGCGTCCTCGTCGGCGGCGGGTACGGCAGCGCCCCGCTGTTCTGGCTGGCCGAGGCGCTGCGGGCCCGCGGCTGCCACGTCGAGGTCGTCCTCGGCGCGGCGACCGAGTCCAGGCTCTTCGGCGTCGTCGAGGCGCGCCGCTACGCGGACGGGGTCACAGTGACCACGGACGACGGGTCCATGGGCACCAAGGGTTGGGTCTCCGACGTGCTGCCCGACGTGATCCGCCGCACGGGCGCCGCCGTCGTGTACGGCTGCGGACCGATGGCCATGCTCAAGTCGATCACCGACGTGGCCACGGCCGAGGGTGCGGTGGCCCAGGTCGCGGTCGAGGAGTCGATGGCCTGCGGTGTCGGCGTCTGCATGACCTGCGTCATGCCGGTCGTCGACGCGTCGGGCGTCACCAAGATGGTGCGGTCCTGCGTCGAGGGACCGGTGTTCCGCGGAGACCGGGTGCGCTGGGACGCGTTCTCCGACGGACTGTGCCGGGTGCCCGACGACGCCGTCGGTGCGCCGAGGGCAGGAGGCCACTGATGACCACCACCACCACCACCACCGTGCCGGCCACGCCCGCGATGTCCGCAGCGTCCGGCGTGTCCGCCGTGAACATGTCGGTCGACCTCGCCGGTCGGCACCTGCCGAGCCCGATGATGACCGCCTCCGGCTGCGCCGCCAACGGCCGCGAGCTCGGCCGGTTCTTCGACGTCGCCGAGCTCGGGGCGTTCGTCACCAAGTCCGTCATGGCCGACCCGCGGTCCGGCCGCGGCACGCCCCGCATGGCCGAGACGCCGTCCGGGATGCTCAACTCGATCGGCCTGCAGGGCCCGGGCATCACCTCGTTCGTCGAGAACGACCTCGCCTGGCTCAAGCAGGCCGGGGCCAGGACGCTGGTCTCCATCGCCGGCAACACCAGCGGCGAGTTCGCCGACGTCGCTGCCACGCTGCGGGCCAGCGACGCGTTCGACGCGGTGGTCGGTGTCGAAGTCAACATCTCCTGCCCGAACGTCGCGAACCGCGGGCTCGTCTTCGCCTGCGACCCGTTGGCCTCGGCCAAGGTGATCGCCCTGGTGCGGGAGCAGCTGCCGCGGGACGTGCCGATCTTCGCCAAGCTGACGCCCGACGTCACCGACATCGTCAGCGTCGCGCAGTCCTGCGTGAAGGCGGGTGCCGACGGCCTCACGATGATCAACACCCTGCTCGGCATGGTCATCGACACCGACCTGCTCCGACCGCAGGTCGCGGGGGTGACCGGTGGGCTGTCCGGCCCGGCCGTCCGGCCCGTCGCCGTCCGCGCGGTCTGGCAGACCCGCGCCGCGATGCTCGAGGGGCGGCTGCCGTTCGTCCCGATCATCGGCGTCGGGGGAGTGCGCACCGGGCGCGACGCGCTCGAGCTCGTCGCTGCCGGCGCGAGTGCCGTGCAGGTCGGCACCGCGACGTTCAACGACCCGTCGGCGCCGGTGCGGGTCGGTCGAGAGCTCGCGGGACTGTTGCACGACAAGGGATTCGAGCGACTTGCCGACGTGGTCGGCATCGCCCACGAGAGGGTGGCACGCTGATGGCGGACCAGGCGCGGCAGGACCAGACACAGGACCAGGCGCACGACCAGGCGCACGAGCGGGTGACGTTCGGCCAGCGGCTGCGGGCCACCACCGACCGGTTCGGACCGCTGTGTGCCGGGATCGACCCGCACCGCGCCCTGGTGGAGTCGTGGGGCCTGACGTACGACGTCGAGGGGCTGACCCGGTTCACCGAGACGTGCGTCGAGGCCTTCGCCGGGCACGTCGGCGTGGTCAAGCCGCAGTCCGCCTTCTTCGAGGTCTTCGGGTCCCGAGGCGTCGCCGTCCTCGAGCGCGCCATCCTCGCCCTGCGCGAGTCCGGCACCCTGGTCATCCTCGACGCCAAGCGCGGCGACATCGGCTCGACGATGTCGGCCTACGCCGAGGCCTACCTGGGCGACGAGGCCGTGGCGCCCGCCGACGCCCTCACCGCGAGCCCCTACCTCGGGTTCGAGTCCCTGCGCCCCGCACTCGACCTCGCGGCGCAGACCGGTCGTGGTGTCTTCGTCCTCGGCCTCACCTCGAACCCCGAGGGACGCACCGTGCAGCACGCCACCCTGCGCGACGTGAGCGTCGCGGAGAGCATCGTGGACGGCGCCGCCACGGAGAACGCAGCGGCCCGGTCGCACGGCGACCTCGGCTCGGTGGGGCTCGTGGTCGGGGCGACCGTCGGGTCCGCCGTCCAGGAGCTCGGCCTGGACCTTGCCGGCTGCAACGGCCCGCTGCTCGCCCCGGGCGTCGGGGCGCAGGGTGGGACGAGCGAGGACCTGCGGCGCGTCTTCGGTGACGCCCTACCGAACGTCCTGCCGTCCTCCAGCCGTGAGGTCCTCTCGGCCGGACCGGACGTCGTCCGGCTCCGGGAGCAGGCCGTCCGCACCAGCGAGCACCTCGCCGACCTGCTCCGCTGACGCGGTCCACCCTCGCCGCTGCGGCTTGCCGCGGCCTGCCCACCTCGACGAGAAACGAGCTCGTTCGGTTGCTAGAGTCGAGTGAAACAGTGAACGACGTTCGCACGACCCCTCCCGCACGCCTCACAAGGAGTACAGCTGTGGCACTTCCCCCGTTGACGCCCGAGCAGCGAGCAGCGGCCCTGGAGAAGGCCGCCGTGGCCCGCCGCGAGCGCGCCGCCGTCAAGAACCGCCTGAAGTACGCGCAGGGCTCCCTCAAGGAGGTCATCGCGGACGGCAAGGGCAACGACGTCGTCGGCAAGATGAAGGTCTCCGCGCTGCTCGAGTCCATGCCCGGCGTCGGCCGGGTGCGTGCTCGCCAGATCATGGAGGAGGTCGGCATCTCCGAGAGCCGCCGCGTCCGTGGCCTGGGCGCCAACCAGATCTCCGCGCTGCTCACCCGCTTCGACGAGGCGTGAGCCGCCCCGTACCTGCCGGCGAGGAACGCCCCCGGCGCCTCGTCGTCCTGGCCGGACCCACCGCGGTCGGCAAGGGCACCCTCTCCGCCTACGTCCGCGAGCACTTCCCCGAGGTGTGGCTGTCGGTGAGCGCCACCACCCGGGCTCCCCGACCTGGTGAGGTCGAGGGAACGCACTACCACTTCGTCGACCAGGCCGAGTTCGCCCGCATGGAGCAGGACGGCGAGCTCATCGAGTCAGCCGTGGTGCACGGCCGCAACCACTACGGCACGCCGCGCGGGCCGGTGGAGCAGGCCCTGGCCGAGCACCGGATGGCCCTGCTGGAGATCGACCTCCAGGGGGCGCGCCAGGTCAGGGCCACGATGCCCGAGGCGCTGTTCGTGTTCCTCGCCCCGCCGAGCTGGGACGAGCTGGTCCGCCGGCTGGTCGGCCGGGGCACCGAGGACGAGGAGGAACGCACCCGCCGCCTGGAGACCGCGAAGGTCGAGCTGGCCGCCGAGGACGAGTTCGACGTGACCATCGTCAACGACGATGTTCGTCGGGCTGCCGAAGAACTCGTATCATTGATGCGAACCCACTGACTTCTTGCGCCCCGAAACAACAACAGGAGTGATTTCCCCCGTGTCCGGAACTGTCGCGAACCCGATCGGCATCACCAACCCCCCGATCGACGACCTCCTCACCAAGGCCGACTCCAAGTACGCCCTGGTCATCTACTCCGCCAAGCGCGCCCGCCAGATCAACGCGTACTACAGCCAGCTCCAGGAGGGCCTGCTCGAGTACGTCGGACCGCTCGTCGACAGCCAGGTCCACGAGAAGTCGATGTCCATCGCCCTGCGCGAGATCAACGAGGGCCTGGTCACCTCCGAGCCGATCGAGAGCTGAGCCCGGCGGGGGAGCAGGGAGCGACAGCGCGATGGCGCGCATCGTCCTCGGTGTCAGTGGTGGCATCGCGGCGTACAAGGCCTGCTCCCTGCTGCGCCTGTTCACCGAGGCCGGCCACGACGTGACCGTGGTGCCGACCGAGTCGGCCCTGCACTTCGTGGGTGCCCCCACGTGGGAGGCGCTCTCCGGCAAGCCGGTCGCGACCGGGGTCTGGGAGTCCGTGCACGAGGTGCCGCACGTGCGCCTCGGCCAGTCGGCCGACCTCGTCGTCGTGGCCCCGGCCACCGCCGACCTGGTCGCCAAGGCCGCGCACGGCCTGGCCGGTGACCTGCTCACCAACGTCCTGCTCACCGCACGCTGCCCGGTCGTGGTGGCGCCCGCGATGCACACCGAGATGTGGGAGCACGCAGCGACGCAGGCCAACATCTCGACGCTCATGGAGCGCGGGGTGCACGTCATCCCGCCGGCGTCCGGTCGCCTCACCGGCGCGGACACCGGTCCCGGCCGGCTCCCCGAGCCCGCCGACCTGTATGCCGTGTGCGAGCGGATCCTCGCCCACGGCACCGCCGCGGTGGTACCGCCCAAGTACGCGACCGAGCTCCGCGCCATACCGGAGGACGAGGGGCTCGCCGAGGGTGGCCTCGAGGGGCGCAGGGTCGTCATCACCGCCGGAGGGACCCGGGAGCCGATCGACCCGGTGAGGTTCCTCGGGAACCGCAGCTCGGGCAAGCAGGGGTTCGCGCTGGCCACGGTGGCCGCCCGGCGGGGTGCCGAGGTGGTGCTCATCGCCGCGAACACGACCCTGGCGGCTCCCGCGGGGGTCCTCGTCGTCCCGGTGCAGACCGCCCTCGAGCTCGAGACCGCCGTCGCCGCGGCTGCGCCCGGGGCCGATGTCGTCGTGATGGCCGCTGCCGTCGCCGACTTCCGCCCGGCGCACTACACCGACGCCAAGATCAAGAAGACCCACGACGCCGACGACCCGGACGCCGCGCCGACGATCGAGCTGGTGCGCAACCCCGACGTCCTGGCCGGGCTGGTCGCCCGCCGCGGTGACGACGCGAGCCCCGTCATCGTCGGGTTCGCCGCGGAGACCGGCGACGAGGACGGCAGCGTCCTCGACCACGCGCGCGCCAAGCTGGCCCGGAAGGGCTGCGACCTGCTCGTGGTCAACGAGGTCGGCACCGACAAGACGTTCGGGCTCGACGACAACACCGTCCACATCCTGCGGCTGGGTTCGAGCCACGTGATCGATGCGGGGCCCGCCCCCAAGGAGCAGATCTCCGCCGCAGTGTGGGATGCCGTCCAGCAGATCTTGTGACGTAGGTACACTCGCGAGGTCCGTGCGGCTCCGGCTCGCGGCCCCCAGTCAGCAGCCGCTGCCCCCGAAGGAGTTTTGAGTGTCCGCACGCCTGTTCACGTCCGAGTCCGTCACCGAGGGTCACCCGGACAAGATCTGTGACCAGATCTCCGACTCGATCCTCGACGCCATGCTGGCGGAGGACAAGGACAGCCGGGTCGCCGTCGAGACGATGGTGACCACCGGGCTGGTCCACGTCGCCGGCGAGGTCGACACCCGCAGCTACGTCCCGATCGCCCAGATCGTGCGCGACACCATCAAGGGCATCGGCTACGACTCGTCCGAGAAGGGCTTCGACGGCGCCTCCTGCGGCGTCTCGATCTCCATCGGCGAGCAGTCGCCGGACATCGCGCAGGGGGTCGACACGGCCCACGAGAACCGCACCGGTGGAGTCGACCCGCTCGACAAGCAGGGTGCCGGCGACCAGGGCCTGATGTTCGGCTACGCGTGCGAGGACACCGCCGAGCTCATGCCCCTGCCGATCTACCTCGCGCACCGGCTGGCCGAGCGCCTCACCGCGGTCCGCAAGTCCGGTCAGGTCGCCTACCTGCGCCCCGACGGCAAGACCCAGGTCACCATCGGCTACGAGGGTGACAAGGCCGTCCGCCTCGACACCGTCGTGCTGTCGACGCAGCACGCCTCCGACATCTCGCTCGACGACCTGCTCGCGCCCGACATCGAGCAGCACGTCATCGCCCCGGTCCTGGCCGAGCTCGCCGAGACCGGCACCGACCTCGACATCTCGGGGTACCGCAGCCTGATCAACCCGACCGGCCGCTTCGAGATCGGTGGCCCGATGGGCGACGCCGGCCTCACCGGCCGCAAGATCATCGTCGACACGTACGGCGGCATGGCCCGCCACGGTGGTGGCGCGTTCTCCGGCAAGGACCCGTCGAAGGTCGACCGCTCGGCCGCCTACGCCATGCGCTGGGTCGCCAAGAACATCGTCGCGGCCGGCCTCGCCCGCCGCTGCGAGGTCCAGGTCGCCTACGCCATCGGCAAGGCCCAGCCGGTCGGTCTCTACGTCGAGACGTTCGGCACCGAGACCGAGCCGATCGACAAGATCCAGGCCGCGATCACCTCGGTGTTCGACCTGCGCCCGGGAGCGATCGTCGACCAGCTCGACCTGCTGCGCCCGATCTACAAGGCGACGGCTGCTTACGGCCACTTCGGCCGCACCTCGGTCGAGGGCGTCGACAACGCCTTCACCTGGGAGCGCACCGATCGCGTCGAGGCGCTGCAGCGCGCGGTCAAGGGCTGACCGGCTCCTCGCACCCAGCGTCCGGTCGACCCGGCCGACCCCTGCCCCGCAGGAGTGTCGGCCGGGTCGACTAGTTTTCACACGTGTCCGAACCGGGAGCCGTCGAGCAGCTGTCGCTGATCCGCGCCGCGCTGCCCAAGGCCCCGCGCCCGCCGAAGGCGACCGACACGGCCGAGGTCGACCCCGTCGCGGCGGTGGTCGTCGACACCGGGCTGGCCCACCTGGACCGCCCGTTCGAGTACCTCGTGCCGACCGCGCTCGGCGAGACCGCCGTGCCCGGCGCACGGGTCAAGGTGCGGTTCGCCGGCCAGGACCTCGACGGGTTCGTCGTCGAGCGCAAGGCGGCGGCCGAGCACGACGGCCGGCTGGCGCCGATTCGTCGGGTCGTGTCGCCCGAGCCTGTCCTGACCGCCCGCCAGCTGTCGGTGGCCCGGGCGGTCGCCGCCCGCTACGCCGGCACCCTCGGTGACGTCCTGCGCCTGTCCGTCCCGCCGCGCCACGCCGCTGCGGAGAAGGCCCTGGCCCTCGAGCCGCCGGTGCCCGACCTCCTGCCGGCCCTTTCCGGTCCCGGCCCCGCCTGGACCCGGTATGCCGCCGGGCCGGCCTACCTCACCCGGCTCACCTCGGGGGAGACCCCGGCCGCGTCGTGGCTGGCCCTGCCCTCGACCGACCCGGCAGAGGACTGGCCGGCGGCCCTCGCGACGGCTGCTGCGGCAACCGTCGCCGGTGGCCGCGGCGCGGTCCTCGTCGTCCCCGACCACCGGGACGTCACCCGGGTGGATGCCGCCCTGACCGCCGCCCTCGGACCGGGAAGGCACGTGCGGCTGACCGCGGACCAGGGCCCGCAGGCGCGCTACACCGCGTGGCTCAAGGTGCTGCGCGGGCACGTGTCCGTCGTCGTCGGCACCCGGGCCGCAGCCTTCGCCCCCGTGAAGGACCTGGGCCTCGTCGCCTGGTGGGACGACGGCGACGACAACCACGAGGAGCCTCGCGCGCCATACCCGCACGTCCGGGAGGTGCTGCTGACCCGGGCCGCCGTCGAGGGGGCGGCGGTGCTGTCCGGGGGGTTCACGCGGACGGTGGCCGTGCAGCAGCTGGTGGAGACCGGCGCGCTGCGCCCCATCGCCGCGGCCGGCGCGGTGCGCGCCGCGGTGCCGCGGGTGGTCGTCGCGGGAGAGGGCTTGGAGCTCGAGCGAGACCCGGCTGCGGCCAGCGCGCACCTGCCGTCCATCGCGTGGCGGACCGCCAAGACCGCCTTGGAGTCCGGGCCCGTGCTCGTGCAGGTGCCGCGGCGGGGGTACGTGCCGTCGCTCGCCTGCCAGACCTGTCGCGCCCCCGCTCGTTGCGCCCACTGCTCCGGCCCGATCGCCGTGACCGGGCGCGGTGCCGAGCCGGGGTGCCGTTGGTGCGGGCGGGGGGTCGGTCGGTTCGAGTGCCGCCAGTGCGGGGGACGTGAGCTGCGGTCGTCCGTCGTCGGCGCCCGGCGCACGGCAGAGGAGCTGGGACGGGCGTTCCCCGGCGTGCCGGTGCACACCTCGGGTGCGGGAGCGGTGCTCGAGCGGGTCGCGGCCGCGCCGTCGCTGGTCATCGCGACCCCGGGGGCAGAGCCCGTGGCCGAGGGTGGGTACGCCGCCACGCTGCTGCTCGACGCCTGGGCCTCGCTCGACCGCCCGACGCTCGACGCGGGGGAGGAAGCGCTGCGTCGGTGGCTGGCAGCTGCTGCGTTGACCCGGGGTTCGGCATCACGTGGGCAGGTCGTCCTGTGCGGGGCGCCCGGCCACACCACCCTGCCGGTCGTCGAGGCTCTGGTTCGCTGGGACCCGGCGTGGTTCGCCGCCCGCGAGCTCGCCGACCGCGCCGCCCTGTCGCTGCCACCCACCGTGGTGATGGCCGCCGTCAGCGGCGAACGCCGTGCGGTCGACGTCGCGGTGCAGCAGGCCGACCTCGCCGACGGCACCGAACGGCTCGGGCCGCTGCCGCTGCCGGACGACGCGGTGCGCATGCTGCTCCGGGTGCCCCTCGCCGACCGGGACGCACTGGCGACGTCCTTGACCGCGATGCGGGCCAAGCGCAGTGCGCGCAAGGAACCTGTCAGCGTGCAGGTCCGGGTCGACCCGCCCGACCCGGCGACGTAGGCCCAGCGAGGGGTCACCGGGTGCTCCGGGACCTCGGGTCGGGTGTGCCATCGCGGGGGCCGCAGGATCGCAGGATGGCCTGACGACATCCGTGTTCCTGACCTAGATTTGCGGCATGAGCTCTCGTCGGCAGGTCGCCGGTCTGGTCGCCCTGGTTCTCGTTCTGCTCGTCACCGGGGCCGTCCTGTGGATCGGTGGCGCGGAGACGGAGTTCGGCTGGTTCGCCTACTCACCGTTGGACCAGCAGCCCTCGCCGGGAGTCTTCCTCATCTCGGAACGGCGACAGGCAGCGCTGGTGGTGTCGTTGGTCGGCGTGGTGCTGCTGAGCGGCGTGCTGGGCTTCGTGGTCGGCCGTCGGGCCACCCACGGCTCTGAGGCGTAGGCATGCACGGTTCCTCGTGACCGATTGGAGAGGAGAACCGGTCAACGCAGCGCTGGAAGAGCATGACGATCTTGCCTGGTTCCGACCCGAGGATCTCGCGGAGCTGGAGATGGGCCACCCGGAGACTCTGCCCAGCGTCCTGGGCGCCATCAAGGACGCCACCAGTCAGCCGCGGCCAATCGTCCGCTGAGCGGTGGATCCGGTCGACGTGCAGCCGGACCCACCGCTCAGTGGTGGCCCCAGTTGGTGCGGATGAGTCCGCGGTCGGGGTTGTCGGGGTCGTTGAGCCAGGAGATGGTCTGCGCTGCTGGTGGTGGGGCGAGGCTGAGCCCGGGTGGGGGTGGTGTGCCGTGGGTGAGCTCGTGGTCGGAGGTGAGGGCGAGGTCGTTCCAGCTGATGGGTCCGCCGCTGGGTGGTTGGTAGGTGCCTGCGGGGACGGGTGGGTCGCCGTCTGGTGGTGGTGCGGTTTCGTGGGGTCGGGGTGGTCTGATGGGGAGCCCGTACCGGTTGGTGACGGTCAGGCCGTCGGGGTGGGTGGGGTCGCCGGTGATGGTGTAGTCGCCGCGGTCGATGCCGTCGTGGTGGGTGGTGCAGAGGCTGATCTGGTTGTCGGTGTCGGTGGCTCCGCCGTCGGCCCATGCCTGGAGGTGGTGGACCTCGACGAACCCGGTGGTGGGGCAGCCGGGGAACCGGCAGCCGCGGTCGCGGTCGGTGATGAGGCGGCGGGTGCGGTGGGGCAGGATCCGCATGGCCCGCCCGACGGACACCGGTCGCCCTTCGGTTTCCCAGACGGGTTGGACCTGCCCGTCGCTGATGAACCGGCCGAGCAGGCGCAGGGGGATGGCGTGCCCGCCGTTGACCCAGGCGCCGGTCGTGTCGAGGTGCAGGTAGATCCGGTAGTGCGCCGACCTGCTGGTGGAGGTGACCGCCGCGAGGGAGCGGGTGGCCATCTCCTCGAGGGCGTCGGCGTAGGTCGGCAAGCCCGCGTAGCGGTCGTCGACGTCGGCGCCGGTGAGGTCTGTGGCACTCGCGTCGGTCTTGCGGCGCAGGAACAGTGCGTCCTTGGCTTCCTTCACGGCTTGTTCGACCAGCGCGCCGATGGTCGCGGGGGCGGAGTAGCGCAGCTGGAACCGGCCGTCGGCGTCGTAGGACATGGCCAGGTCGGGCTTGGCGCAGGCGCGCTGCTCGGCGGCCGACTCGAAGGCGGTGGACGGCAGGGCGGCGGTGTCCAGGTCGCCGAACCTCAGCGTGTGCGGCTCGACGGGCAGATCGCTGCCCGCTGCGTCGGTGCCTTGGGCGGCGTGTGCGGCTGGTGCGGGGGCGGCGAACGCGTGTCGGGCGACGGCTCGGCGTAGCTGGGTGACGGTGGCGTTGCGGGCGAACTGGGTGACCGAGGCTTGGTGGGTGACCGGGACGTGGCGGGCCAGGACGGCGACCTGGTCCAGGGACAGCTCCCCAGCCTCCAACGCCACAGCTGCGTCGGTGAGCTCGGTGCGTCGCCGGGCCACGGCGACGATGTCAGCGGCGTGGGCATGGGACAGGCCGGCGCGGACGACGAGGTAGTGCTCGGGTGACTTGAACCCACCCTCACCCCAGTGCCGGTCGCGCATGACCTCGTCGATGATGTCGACCAGCTCGGCCTGCGCCCGGTTCAACCGACCCGCAACAGCAGCGGTCCGCTCCCACAACGCTTGGTTCCGCGCACCCCAGCCACCGTCCGGAACCGTGTCCGGGACGGCGGTGAGTGGGCTGACCGACATACCTCAATCGTACACCTGTTCGAATGATACAGAAGGACTTGTCCACACCCAGAATCGCTCGAATTCGCTGACAGCAGAACCACATTCGTCCCACGAGCCACGCGGGACGAGCGCGGCCCACGGTGGCGCGCACCGCGCCATACGCGTCGCACCTAGACTGGTCGCCGTGTCGATCCAGAACATCCGCCTCTTCGGTGACCCCGTGCTGCGCACGGCCGCCGAACCTGTCGTCGACTTCGACCGCGAGCTGCGCCAGCTGGTCAAGGACCTCACCGACACGATGATGGACGCGCCGGGCGCCGGCCTCGCGGCACCGCAGATCGGTGTGGGCCTGCGCGTCTTCACCTACTGGATCGACGGCGAGCTCGGGCACCTCGTCAACCCCGACCTCGCGCTCTCCGACGAGATGCAGGACGGTGAGGAGGGCTGCCTCTCGTTCCCGGGCATGAAGTTCGAGACGCCCCGCTCGCTGCGGGTGGTGGCCAAGGGCTTCAACCAGTTCGGCGAGCCCGTCGTCATCGAGGGCTCCGAGCTGATGGCCCGCTGCATCCAGCACGAGACGGACCACCTCGACGGCATCCTGTTCATCGACCGGATGGACCGCGAGCAGCGCAAGCTCGCCATGCGCGCCATCCGGGAGGCGCAGTGGTCCGGTGAGGCCGCGCCCACCGTCAAGGTCAGCCCGCACGCGACGTTCGGCAGGAGCCTGTGAGCCTGCGCCTGGTCTTCGCAGGCACCCCCGACGTGGCGGTCCCGGCCCTCGAGGCGCTCCACGCGTCGGCGCACGAGGTCGTGGCGGTGGTGACCCGTCCTGACGCCCGTGCCGGCCGAGGTCGGGGTCTCGCCCAGTCACCGGTGCGGCAGTGGGCGCAGGAACGTGGGATCGAGGTCCTCACACCGCGTCGCCCGAGCGAGGAGGACTTCCTCCAGCGGTTGCGTGAGCTCGAACCCGACGTCTGCCCCGTGGTCGCCTACGGCGCCCTGATCCCTCGCGCGGCTCTTGACATCCCGCGCCACGGCTGGGTCAACCTGCACTTCTCGCTGCTGCCCGCGTGGCGGGGCGCCGCCCCCGTGCAGCACGCCCTGATGGCCGGCGACGAGATGACCGGTGCCTCGACCTTCCTCATCGAGGAGGGCCTGGACACCGGCCCCGTGTATGGCGTGATGACCGAACGCGTCCGTCCCACCGACACGTCGGGAGACCTCCTCGGGCGACTCGCCGACGGGGGTTCGGGGTTGCTCGTGGCCACCATGGACGGGATCGAGGACGGTTCGCTGCAGCCGGTGCCCCAAGGGGCGGAAGGCGTCTCGCTCGCGCCGAAGCTCGACGTCGCGGACGCCGAGGTCCGTTGGGACCGACCGGCGATCGCCGTCGACCGCCTGGTGCGGGGCTGCACGCCGGCGCCCGGGGCCTGGACCACGTTCCGGGGCGAGCGCCTCAAGCTGTCTCCCGTCACCCTGACACCGACCGGTGCGGTCGACGCGCCCGACGGCTTGGGACCCGGTGAGATCTCGGCGGGCAAGCGCGCCGTCTGGGTGGGGACGGCGACGACCCCGGTCCTCCTCGGCGAGGTCCGCCCGCACGGCAAGAAGGACATGGCTGCGCCCGACTGGGCCCGTGGCACCCGCATCGCACGAGGAGAGTGCTTCACCATGGTCCAGGCCCAGTCATGAGCGAGTCGGGCGGCGACCGCGGCAGAGGTCAAGGCGGGCCGCGGCGCAACGCACAGGGTCGCCAGCGACCCGAACGCGCGCACGGCGGACGTGAGCGTTCGGCACAGAAGCCGAGTGAGCGTGGCCGTACGAGCGACCCGCAACGGCTTGCCGCCTACACGGTGATGCGGGCCGTCGCAGACGGTGCCTACGCCAACCTCGAGCTCCCGAGAGTGTTGCGGGAGAAGGACATCCGTGGCCGTGACGCCGCGTTCACGACCGAGCTCGTGTATGGCGCGGTGCGCATGCACGGCTTGTACGACCCGATCATCAGCGTTGCCGCGGCAAGGCCGATCACCAAGATCGACGAGAACGTCGTCGACACGCTGCGCCTCGGTGCTCACCAGCTTCTCGGCATGCGCGTCCCGACGCATGCGGCCGTCGACGAGACCGTCGCCCTGGCCCGCAAGGTCAACGGTGCCGGGGCCGCCGGCTTCGTGAACGCGGTCATGCGGCGGATCAGCGAGCGCGACCTCGACGAGTGGCTGGCCGAGGTCGTCCCCGCCGACGGTGACCTCACGGCACAGCTGTCGGTCGAGCACTCGCACCCCGAGTGGGTGGTCAAGGCGTTGCGCGCGGCCCTGCTCGGCCACGGCGCCGCGACGGCGGAGACCATCGACGACGAGCTGAGCGCCCTGGTCACCTCGGACAACGAACCCGCCAAGGTCTCGCTCGTCGCCAGGCCCGGCCTGAGCAGCGTCGACGAGCTCGTCGACGACGGGGCCGAGGCGTCTTGGCTCTCGCCGGTGGGGGCGGTTCTGCCGGGAGGTGACCCCGGCGCCATACGCGCGGTGCGGGAGGGACGGGCCGCGGTCCAGGACGAGGGTTCGCAGCTCCTGGCGCTGGCCCTCGCAGCGGTGCCCGTCGACGGTGACGGCACCGAGCAGTGGCTGGACCTGTGCGCGGGCCCCGGTGGCAAGGCGGGGCTGCTCGCCGCGCTGGCGTTCGGGGCGGGGGCCGACCTCACTGCCAACGAGGTCAGCGAGCACCGCACCGAGCTCGTCCGCCAGACCCTGCGCCCCGCGCTGCTCCAGGCCGGCGCCCACGGCCGCACGATCGAGGTGCGGACCTGTGACGGACGGGCGTACGGCGAGGACGAGCCCGAGCGCTACCAGCGGGTCCTCGTGGACGCCCCGTGCACCGGGCTGGGCGCACTGCGCCGTCGCCCCGAGGCGCGCTGGCGCCGGACTCCCGCCGATCTCGCGGACCTCGGCAAGCTGCAGCGCGAGCTGCTCGCCTCGGCCATCGACGCCACGGCGCCCGGCGGAGTGGTCGCGTACGCGACGTGCAGCCCGCACCTGGCGGAGACCCAGTTCGTCGTGCGCGACGTCACCCGCAAGCGCGACGACATCGAGCTGCTGGACGCCCGCGGCTACCTCCGCGATGCCTCCGGCGAGCCGGTCGACGTGCCCGGCGACGGACCGACCGTCCAGCTGTGGCCGCACATCCACGGCACCGACGGGATGTTCCTCGCCCTGCTGCGCAAGAAGTAGCCAGCTCGGCAGAGCCTCTCGGGACGCTCCGGGTGGGTCGATCCGGCCTCTGGTCGCCCGTTAGGGTGAGCGCCGTGCAGATCTCGCCCAGCATCCTGTCGGCCGACTTCGCCAACCTCGAGTCCGAGCTGGCGCGCATCGCCAACGCGGACTGGGCACACGTGGACGTCATGGACGGCCACTTCGTGCCGAACCTGACCCTCGGCCTGCCGATCGTCGAGGCCCTGGCCCGGGTGAGCCCCATCCCGCTGGACTGCCACCTGATGATCGAGGACCCCGACCGCTGGGCGCCGCAGTACGCGGAGGCGGGCGGTTCGTCGGTCACCTTCCACGTCGAGGCGGCCGCCGACCCCCGCGCGGTCGCGCGCTCCATCCGTGCCGCCGGGGCACGGTCCGGTATGGCGCTCAAGCCCGGGACGTCGTTCGCCCCCTACGAGGACCTGCTCCCGGACCTGGACATGGTGCTGGTCATGACGGTCGAGCCGGGGTTCGGCGGCCAGTCGTTCATGGCCGACCAGATGCCCAAGGTCACCCAGGTCCGTGAGGCCGTGCGACGCCTCGGCGGCGAGGTCTGGGTGCAGGTCGACGGGGGAGTCTCCGCGGCCACCATCGAGCAGTGCGCCGAGGCCGGTGCCGACGTGTTCGTCGCCGGCTCCGCCGTGTACGGCGCCGAGGACGCTGCGGCGGCGGTGGACGAGTTGCGGGCCCTCGCCACGCGCCACCAGCACTGACCCGGAGCCCGCACCCGGCCGCGGTGAGGACCGTCACGCGGACCTGGGCTACGCGCTGACGGGACCACGCTGGCATACTGGGAGCACGTGCTCCGGGGTCGGTGCAATTCCGAACCGGCGGTGACAGTCCGCGACCCGGCCGCAGCCAGCGGCCGGTTGACCTGGTGGAACTCCAGGACCGACGGTGAAAGTCCGGATGGTAGGCAGCACGCAAGGCAGGACCCTCGGTCCTGTCCGGTGGTGACGACTCCTGTCGTCGCGCGCCGGGCACCCGTCGACCCTGCCCGCACGTCCCCCGGAGCTCGACCGATCGGTCTCGAGCACGAGGGCAGGACATGCAGCAGCACCAGGACGAGCGCGACCAGGTCCCACCGGACCGTGACGTCGCGTGGATGCGTCGTGCGCTCGAGCTCGCGGCACGTGGTCGTCGCCCCGACGCCAACCCGCGCGTCGGCTGCGTCCTCGTCTCGCCTGAGGGCGACCTCGTGGCCGAGGGCTGGCACCGGGGCGCCGGGACCCTGCACGCCGAGACCGACGCGTTGAGCCACGCGGGCGAC
The DNA here is from genome assembly GCF_054782575.1 of Pedococcus soli. Lineage (NCBI taxonomy): Bacteria > Bacillati > Actinomycetota > Actinomycetes > Micrococcales > Intrasporangiaceae > Pedococcus > Pedococcus soli. Next base: position 64,615 of record NZ_BAAGSF010000006.1, read on the forward strand.
GCGGCGAGGGGTGCGACGGCCTACGTCACCCTCGAGCCGTGCAACCACACCGGACGCACGCAGCCGTGTGCCCAGGCGCTCCTGGAGGCCGGGGTGGCCCGCGTCGTGCACGCCCAGTCCGACCCGAACCCGCGCGCCGCGGGCGGGGCCGAGGTGCTGCGCGGTCACGGCGTCGAGGTGACCAGCGGGGTGCTGGACGACGAGGCGACCGCCCTGAACCGGACCTGGACCCACCTGGTCACGACCGGCCGGCCGTGGGTGACCTGGAAGCTCGCGTCCACGCTCGACGGGCGCAGCGCCGCGGCCGACGGCACGAGCCAGTGGATCACCGGCCCGGTCGCCCGCGACGACGTGCACACCCAGCGCTCCCAGTGCGGCGCGGTCATCATCGGCACCGGTACGGCCCTCACCGACGACCCCCGGCTGACGGCACGTCGTGCCGACGGCTCCCTGCACGAGCACCAGCCGCTGCGGGTCGTCGTGGGGGAGCGTGACCTGCGCCCGGACGCCCGGGTGCTGGACGAGAGCGCACCGACCTGGCACCTGCGCACCCGTGACCCGAAGGAGGTCCTTGCCCGGCTCGCGGAGGCCGAGATCCACCACGTGTGGCTCGAGGGCGGGCCGACGATGGCGGCCGCGTTCCTGGCCGCCGGGGTCGTCGACGAGGTCATCGCCTACGTCGCCCCAGTGTTCCTCGGGCGCGGGCGTCCCTCCGTCGGGGACCTCGGCATCACCACCATGGCCGACGCCCTGCGCCTCGAGCCCACCGACATCACCGTCCTCGGCACGGATGTACGAATCACCGCAGCACTGAAGGAGATCCACTGATGTTCACCGGAATCGTCGAAGAGCTCGGCCACGTGGTCGGGCTCGATGCGGGCGAGGACTCGGCACGGCTGACGGTGCACGGGGCGGTCGTGACGACCGATGCCGTGCACGGCGCCTCCATCTCGGTCAACGGGGTCTGCCTCACCGTGGTCGAGCACGGCGACGAGGAGTTCACCGTCGACGTGATGGCCGAGACCCTGCGGCGCTCCAGCCTCGGCGCGCTCGTCCCCGGTGCACGGGTGAACCTCGAGCGGGCGATGCCGGCGAACGGACGGTTCGGCGGTCACGTGGTCCAGGGCCACGTGGACGGGACGGCCACCATCACCCACCGCACACCGGGGGACCGCTGGGAGGTCGTGGGCTTCACGCTCCCGCCGGCGCTCTCGCGCTACGTCGTCGAGAAGGGCTCGATCACCGTCGACGGGGTCAGCCTGACCGTCGCCTCGGTCGACGACACGTCGTTCACCGTCTCGCTCATCCCCACGACACTCGACCTGACCACCCTCGGCCACAAGGGCGTCGGGGACCCCGTCAACCTCGAGGTCGACGTCATCGCCAAGTACGTCGAACGGCTCATGTCCCAGCCGGGTCGTGACGCTGCCGCCTACCCGCTCGTCGTCGCACCGGAGGACCACTCATGAACGTGCTCGAACGCCTCTTCGAGGCCCAGCTGACGATCGGCTCGCAGCAGATCCTCTGGCGTGAGGTCGTCGGCAACGCCTTCGGCTTCGCGTCGGCCATCGGCGGCATGCGGCGGCGCGTCTGGGCCTGGCCGGTGGGCATCGTCGGGAACGCCCTGCTGTTCACGGTCTTCTTCGGCGTGGCCTTCTCCAACCCGCAGCACACGACGCTCTACGGCCAGGCCGGCCGCCAGGTCTTCTTCATCATCACGAGCATCTACGGCTGGCTGCTCTGGCGGCGGGTGCGCCGGGCCAACCGCGCGGACGGCACCGACCGACCGGCCATCACCCCGCGCTGGGCCACGCCCCGGGAACGCCTCGCCTACCTCGGCTTCTGGGTGGCCGGCGTGGTCGTCCTGCAGTGGGGGTTCGCGGCCATCGGCGCCGGGTTCCCCGCGCCCCGCTGGTACTTCTGGTGCGACGCCTGGATCTTCGTCGGCTCGATCGTCGCGACCTACGCCATGGCGCGCGGGTGGAACGACTTCTGGCTCGCTTGGATCGCGGTGGACCTCGTCGGCGTGCCCCTGCTGGTGCACTCCGGGTTCTACCCGTCCGCGGTCCTGTATGCCGTGTACGGCGGCCTAGTGCTCTACGGCTTCTTCGTGTGGCTCAAGGCCTCTCGCGAGGAGAGCAGTCCCGAACGCGAGCTCGCGGGAGCGCGGGCATGACTCGGCTCGCGACCATCGACCAGGCCCTCGAGGCGCTGCGCGAGGGTCGCCCGGTCCTGGTCACCGACAGCGAGGACCGCGAGAACGAGGGCGACGTCGTGCTGGCCGCCCAGACGTTGACGGACGAGTGGCTCGCCTGGACGATCCGGCACACCAGCGGCTACCTCTGCGCCCCGGTGACCAGCGAGACCGCGGACCGGCTGGGGCTGCCGCTCATGGTCGCGGACAACCGCGACCCCCTGCGCACCGCCTACACCGTCACGGTCGACGCGGCGGAAGGCGTGACCACCGGGATCAGCGCGGCGGACCGGGCCCGCACCATACGGCTGCTGGCGGACCCGGCATCCACGCCGGGGTCGTTCGTGCGGCCCGGGCACGTGATCCCGTTGCGCGCCAAGGACGGTGGCGTGCTGGAGCGGCCCGGGCACACCGAGGCCGCGGTCGACCTCTGCCGCCTCGCCGGGCTGGCACCGGTCGGCGCGATCGGTGAGCTGGTCAACGACGACGGCACGATGATGCGCCTCCCCGAGGTGCTGGACACCGGCGCCCGCCACGGGCTGCCCGTCGTGACGATCGCCCAGCTCATCGCCTGGCGTCAGCGCCATGACCGTGTCCGCCGTCTCGCCGACACCGTGCTGCCCACCGCGCACGGGACCTTCCGCGCCGTCGGCTACCGCGACGTCGTCACCGGCGCGGAGCACCTCGCCCTCGTCAGCCCGCGGGGACTGGTCGGACGGGCGCCGTTGGTGCGACTGCACTCCGAGTGCCTCACCGGCGACGTGTTCGGCTCCCAGCGCTGCGACTGCGGACCCCAGCTCGAACGCTCCCTCGAGCGTGTCGCAGCCGAGGGGGGAGCGGTCGTCTACCTCCGCGGTCACGAGGGCCGTGGTGTCGGCCTCGTGTCCAAGCTCCAGGCCTACGGCCTGCAGGACCAGGGGCTCGACACCGTCGATGCGCAGGTCGAGCTCGGCCTCCCGATCGACGCGAGGGAGTATGCCGCCGGGGCAGCGGTGCTCGTCGACCTCGGCATCGCGGCGGTGCGGCTCCTGACGAACAACCCGCTCAAGGTCGAGGCGCTGCGGGGCCATGGCATCGAGGTGCCGGCGGTGGAGCCGATCAGCATCGCGCCCCTGCCCACCAACGAGGCCTACCTGCGCACCAAGCGGGACCGGATGGGGCACCGCCTCGTCATCGAGGGCACGGACCAGGGAGCATCGGCATGAGTGGACACGGGGCACCGGCGATCGCGGTCGACGGAACAGGGCTGCGGGTGGCGGTCGTGGCCGCCTCGTGGCACGACGTGGTGATGGACGGGCTGGTGGCCGGCGCGGTCCGTGGCCTCGCCGACGCCGGCATTCAGGACGCCGCCGTGGTGCGCGTCCCCGGGACGGTCGAGCTGAGCGTCGCCTGCGCCCGGCTCGCGCCGAGCCACGACGCCCTCGTGGCCCTCGGTGTGGTCATCCGTGGCGGCACCCCGCACTTCGAGTACGTCTGCTCCGGCGTGACGACCGGCCTGACGCAGGTCAGCATCACGACAGGGGTGCCGATCGGGTTCGGGGTGCTGACCTGCGACGACGAGCAGCAGGCCCTCGACCGGGCCGGCCTCGAGGGGTCGAGCGAGGACAAGGGCCACGAGGCCGCGACCGCCGCGGTGGCGACTGCCGTGACCCTGCGCGACCTCCACGTCTGACGGCGCGGCCCCACCCGCAAAGCGGGGGTTGCGTGGCGAAACGGGACATATTTCTGCAGGTCTCCCGGAACGACACCCGCTTCGCGGGGATGGCGGCGGTCCTGACTACGCTCACGTGGTGACCGACAACGCGATGCGACGAGCCCTGGCGCGGGCCAGGGACGGCAAGGCCCTCGACGGTGCGGAGGCCCTGGTGCTGCTGGGGGCTCGCGGTGAGGACCTCGAGCAGCTGTTCACCTCGGCGAGCCGGGTCCGTGACGCGGCCATGGCCGCCGCGGGTCGACCCGGGGTCGTCACGTACTCGCGCAAGGTCTTCATCCCCCTCACCCGGTTGTGCCGCGACCGTTGCCACTACTGCACGTTCGCCACCGTCCCGGGTCGTCTCCCCGCGCCATACCTCTCACCGGACGAGGTGCTCGACATCGCGCGGGCGGGGGCGGCGCAGGGCTGCAAGGAGGCGCTGTTCACCCTGGGGGACCGGCCCGAGGACCGCTGGCCGGCGGCGCGGGAGTGGCTGGACGCCCACGGGTACGACGACACGCTGTCCTACGTCCGCGCGATGTCGATCCGTGTGCTGGAGGAGACCGGACTGCTGCCGCACCTCAACCCCGGCGTCATGTCGTGGTCGGACCTGCAGCGGCTCAAGCCGGTCGCCCCGTCGATGGGCATGATGCTGGAGACGACGTCGCGAGCAGTGTTCGAGGAGCCCGGGGGAGCCCACTTCGGGTCGCCGGACAAGGACCCGGCGGTGCGCCTGCGGGTGCTCGAGGACGCCGGCCGGGTGGGGGTGCCGTTCACCACGGGCATCCTCGTCGGCATCGGGGAGGACGCCCAGGACCGCGTCGACAGCATCCTGGCGATCCGCCACGTGGCACGGGAGTACGGCACCGTCCAGGAGTGCATCGTCCAGAACTTCCGGGCCAAGGACGACACGGCGATGCGGTCGACCCCCGACCTCGGGGCGGAGGAGTACCTCGCCACCATCGCGGTGACCCGACTGCTCCTCGGCCCGACCGTCACGGTCCAGGCACCGCCCAACCTGTCCGAACCAGCCGAGATCGCGCGCCTGCTCGCCGCGGGTGTCGACGACTGGGGCGGTGTCTCGCCGGTCACGCCGGACCACGTGAACCCCGAGCGCCCCTGGCCCGAGATCGAGCGGCTGGAGCAGTGGACGGCGGACTCCGGGCTGCGGCTGGCCGAGCGCCTCACGGCGCACCCGCGGTTCGTTCGCGGAGGCCTGTCCGGTGACGAGCCGTGGTTCGACCCCCGCGTCCGCCCCCATGTCGAGGCCCTTGCCGACCCGGTGACCGGTCTCGCCCGTGAGGGCGCCGTCGCGACCGGGCTGCCGTGGCAGGAACCGGACGGTGGTGTCGCCGACCTCGGCGCCGGCACGGGGCGCACCGACCTGCACGCCAGCATCGACACGACCGGTCGGACCGCCGACCGGCGCAGCGACTTCGACCAGGTCTACGGCGACTGGAGCGAGGTCGCGACGCGCATCGACGGGTCCGCGACGTTGCTGCCCAGTGACGCCCGCGCCGCCCTGGCGCGCGCCGAGTCGGACCCGGCCGGTCTCTCGGACGCCGACTACCTGACGCTGTTCACCGCCGACGGCGCGGACCTCGAGGCCCTCACCTCGCTGGCCGACCACCTTCGACGCGAGGTCGTCGGTGACGACGTCACCTACGTCGTGAACCGGAACATCAACTTCACCAACGTCTGCTACGTCGGCTGCCGGTTCTGCGCGTTCGCACAGCGCAAGACCGATGCCGACGCCTACACGCTCTCGCTCGAGGAGGTCGGCACCCGCGCCGCGGAGGCGCAGGCGCTCGGCGCGACGGAGGTCTGCCTGCAGGGTGGGATCTCGCCCGACCTCAAGGCGGGGGCGTACGCCGACATCGTCCGGGCCGTGAAGTCCGCGGCGCCGGGCATCCACGTCCACGCCTTCTCTCCCATGGAGATCGCCACCGCGTCGGCCAAGCAGGGGGTCTCGGCCCGTGCCTGGCTGGAGGAGGTCAAGGAGGCCGGCCTCGACTCCATACCGGGCACGGCCGCCGAGATCCTCGACGACGAGGTGCGCTGGGTCCTGACCAAGGGCAAGCTGCCCGCCGACCAGTGGCTCGAGATCGTGGCCACCGCGCACGAGCTCGGCATCCCCAGCAGCTCCACGATGATGTACGGCCACGTCGACCACCCGCGCCACTGGGTCGGCCACCTGCGCCGTCTGCAGGAGCTGCAGGACCGCACGGGCGGGCTGACCGAGTTCGTGCCGCTGCCCTTCGTGCACACCAACGCCCCGGTCTACCTCGCCGGCCTCGCCCGACCCGGGCCCACGTTGCGCGACAACCGCGCCGTCCACGCCGTCGCGCGCCTCATGCTGCACGGCCGCATCGACCACGTGCAGACGTCGTGGGTGAAGCTCGGCGTCGAGGGCACCCGGGCGATGCTCACCGGCGGTGCCGACGACCTGGGTGGGACGCTCATGGAGGAGACCATCAGCCGGATGGCCGGCTCCGAGCACGGGTCCGCCAAGACCGTTGCCGAGCTCACCGAGATCGCCGGCGGCATCGGGCGTCCGGTGCGGGAGCGCACGACGACGTATGGCGCCCCCTCCCGCACCGTCCCTGCCTGAGCCCGGGCGGGTCCCGGACCGGGTGCCGGTTCCGGCACCCGGTCCGGGTTCGGTCGGTGCGACGGCCACCCGTACCCTTGACGCGTGAAGACCTTCGACGACCTGTACGCCGAGCTGGCCGAGAAGGCGGTGACCCGGCCCGAGGGCTCGGGCACCGTCCGTGAGCTGGACGCCGGCGTGCATGCCATCGGGAAGAAGATCGTCGAGGAGGCGGCCGAGGTCTGGATGGCTGCCGAGCACGAGGGCAAGGAGCGCACGGCCGAGGAGATCAGCCAGCTGCTCTACCACCTGCAGGTGCTCATGATCGCCTCCGACATCAGCCTCGACGACGTCTACACCCACCTCTAGGAACCACCGCCATGCTGCGAATTGCCGTGCCCAACAAGGGCTCCCTCTCCGAGGCCTCCGTCGAGATGCTGCGCGAGGCGGGCTACCGCGTCCGTCGTGACAGCAAGGAGCTCGTCCTCACGGACGCCGACAACGACGTCGAGTTCTTCTACCTGCGCCCCCGGGACATCGCGGTCTATGTCGGCTCCGGCACCGTCGACTGCGGCATCACCGGGCGGGACCTGCTGCTCGACTCCGGGAGCGCGGCCATCGAGGTGATGACCCTGGGCTTCGGGGGGTCCACCTTCAGGTACGCCGCCAAGCCCGGCACCTGCGCCTCCGTCGAGGAGATCGCGGGCCGCCGCGTCGCGACGAGCTACTCCGGCCTGGTCGAGAAGCACCTCGCCGGCCAGGGCATCAGTGCCGAGGTCGTCCGCCTGGACGGGGCCGTCGAGACCGCGATCACCCTCGGCGTGGCCGACGTCATCGCGGACGTCGTCGAGACCGGCACCACCCTGCGCCAGCAGGGACTCGAGGTGTTCGGCGAGGAGATCCTGCGCAGCGAGGCCGTCCTGATCCGCCGCGAGGGCAGTGGCGAGACCGCGGCGGTCGAGGTGCTCCGGCGCCGGCTCACCGGGGTCATCACCGCCCGCCACTACGTCATGCTCGACTACGACGTGCCCGTCGACCTCGTCGAGGACGCCTGCGCGATCACGCCGGGCCTCGAGTCGCCGACCGTGTCGCAGCTGCAGAACAAGGACTGGGCCGCCGTGCGGGCCATGGTGCCGCGGTCACGGACCAACGCGATCATGGACGAGCTGTGGGACCTCGGCGCGCGGGCGATCCTCGTGACCGACATCGCCGCGTGCCGGTTGTGAGCGAGCGCCGGGACGACCGCGACGAGGCCACCGCCTTCGCGGTGTTCCAGCCGCGTCGCGGACGGGCCGTCGCGCTCGGCTTCGCCGCCGCGACCCTGCTGCTGTTCGGGCTCATCGCCGTCTTCCTGCCCGGCCCGGCCCAGGGCGGCACCTGGCGCACCGGTGACAAGGTCTTCTTCGCCGGGGTCGGGGTGGCGATCGCCCTGCTGCTCTGGCGGTTCGCCTCGATCCGCGCAGTGCCGACCCGTGACGGCATCACCGTCCGCAACCTCGTCACGACGCGTGTCGTGCCGTGGCGCAGCATCGTCGACGTCCGCTTCGGTGGTGGCGACCCGTGGGTCACGGTGGAGCTCGACGACACCGACACGCTGGCGATCATGGCGATCCAGAAGGCCGATGCGGAGCTCGGGCGTTCCGAGGCGAGTCGGCTCGCCGCCCTGGTCCAGGCGCTCGGGCCGTCACCGAAGAGCCCGGACGTCACCGTCGACTGAGCGCCGTGGGTGCCGGCACCGCCCGGCGCCACCCGGCGCCACCCGGCCCCCGGTCGTGGGGTGCGTCGACGTGGACGCGTAAATCAGTGGCCTGACCAGCCGTCCGCGGTGAGACTGTCGCCGTGCGCACCCAGGCCGAGCAGCTCCAGGACGACGCGGTGACCCGTCGATGACGACCGCGATCAGTCGACCCTGCGCAGTCCCGGCCGCAGTGCGAACGCAAGGGCCACCTGCGCGAACATCAACAGGGTCAATGACATCCACACTCCGTCGAACCCACCCGTCGCATCGCGGATGGCACCCATGGTCGCGGGGCCGAGCGAGGCCAGGCCGTAGCTGAACAGGAACGCCATCCCGGCCAGTCGTGCACTGGCCGCGGGCGTGGCCGCGTAGTCGACCATGAGCACGAGGCCGAGGGCGAAGGCCGCACCCTGCCCCAGCCCGAGGACGACCGCCCAGACCCACGGCAGCGCACCAGGCGCGAGCCACAGCCCCGCCTGGCCGAGCAGCCCGAGCACGGAGAACGAGACGAGCAGGACCCTGCGGTCGTGGACCTTGTCGGTCAGGGCCGGGGCGAGCAGCCCGGAGACGAGCTGGGCCGCGGTGAACGCGCTGAGGAGGTACCCGGCGTGGGTCGGGTCCCAGCCACGGCTCGCGTACGTCGGGGCGATCCAGGCGAGGGACGAGTAGAACTCGATCGACTGCACGGCCAGGTAGGCCGCGACCAGCCAGGCGGTGGGGTGCTTCCACGGGAGCCGGGCGGGGGTCACCACGACGGGGTTGGCAGCACGGTGACGGGTGTGTCCGCGCCACACCGGGATCCAGGCGAGCGCGCCGACGAGTCCCAGCAGCGACCAGGAGCCCAGCGAGGCCTGCCACGAACCCAGCCAGCCCTGCAGGGGAACCGAGAGGGCCGAGGAGGCGCCGGCGCCACCCATCATGGCGAGCATGTAGAGGCCGGTGACCAGTCCGGCGCGCTCGGGCGGGAACAGCTCCTTGACCAGCCCCGGGAGGAGCGTGCCACCGATGGCGATGCCGACCCCGGCGACGAAGGTCGCGGCATACAGGAGCCACACGTGGCCCCCGCCGAAGCGCAGGGCGAGGCCGACCGCGACGCACACCACGGACAGCTCGATCGCGCCCGCGGCACCGATGCGTGCGGCCACGCGCTGGGCCAAGGGCGCGAACGCCCCCATGCACAGCACGGGCAACGTGGTCAGGGCGCCGAGGGCCGCGTTGGACAGCCCGAGGTCCGTACCGATCGACGCGACGACCGGGGGGACGCTGGCCATCGCGGTGCGGAGGTTGACCGCCACGGCGACGAGTCCGAGAGCCATGAGCCACAGGGGCGGGAGGTGGTGTCGTCGCGCAGTCATCGGCGCCAGTCTGTCAGGGCGGCGGTCAGCTCTCGTCCGCGGTGTGGGTCATGGACTCCGGCACCATGTCGCGGGCCTCCTCCAGGGGCAGCCCGGTGAGCATCAGGAGGTCCACCACCATGGAGCGGATCTGGGCACGCATGACCTCGCCCGACAGGCCGGACGACGGGTCGAGGACCGCGCTGGCCTCACCGATCCGGTGCAGACCTACCCGGGCGTGGGTGGGCAGCCGGCGCTCCGCGAGCTCGCGGGAGATGTCGGTGGTCGTCTCCGCGAGTGCCTCGAGCAGGCGCAGGTAGGCCGTGGGCACGGGTTCCTCTCGCCACGTCGCGATGGCGGCGCGGCGGACCAGGACGCGCAGGTTGCGGATGGCCCGGTCAAGGGGTTCGAGCAGGTCGGCGATCGCCAGCACCCCGGGCAGGTGCCGCCGTCGGAACAGCGACAGCCGGACCACCGCGACCCCCTCGGCGGAGAGCGCCCGGGCCTCGTCGAGCATCGACTCGGAGTCGCGGGCCCGGGACAGGGTGGCCGAGGCGAGGTCGGAGTCGCCCTCGCGCAGGGACCGCACCGTGTCGGTGAGGATCTCGCTGATCTCGGCGACCACGAGCGCGGCCTGCTGCCGCGGGCGGCGCAGGGGTGCCGCAGGGGCCACGAGGGTGAAGAGAAGGGCGATGACCCCGCCGACCACGGCGTCGAGCCAGCGGGTGAACGCGTACCCGGGGTCGGCGACGAGGGTGGTGACGATGACCGACTGCACGCCCGCCTGAGTCGTGAGCAGCATGCCGGCGCCGAGCAGCCCGGCGACGCTCATCGAGAGGACCACGACGACGACGATCTGCCAGGTGCCCGAGCCGAAGAAGTGCACGAACGCGTCGCCGACGAACACCCCGACCGCCACGCCGAGCATCACCTCGCCGACCCGGCGCAGCCGCTGGCCGTACGACAGCCCGAGGGAGATGATCGCCGTCACCGGGGCGAAGAACGGCCGCGCGTGGCCCAGGAGGTCGTAGGCGACCCACCACGCAGCCGCGGCGCCCAGGCCGCACTGGACGATGAAGAAGAGCCGGCTGACCATCCGGGCCGTGCGTGCCTTCGCCTCCTGGCGCGAGCGGGCGGCGGCGCGGGCCAGGTCCTGGGAGGTGGGGGTGCGCGTGCGGGCGGCGCCGCGCCGGAACCGCGCGCGGGCCCGGGTGATGCCGTCGGGGCTCACCCGCGTCAGCCGTTCGTGCGGTCGGCGGCGGGGGAGGACATGGGCCGAGTATGGCGCTGCGCCGGGTCCGAGGGCGCGTCGAGTCCCACCGTGGTGTCCACGAGGAGGTCGGCGCGTGCCCGGGTGCCGTCCGCGGCATACAGCGCCTGCTCCTGGGCGGCCCAGCGGTCCCAGAACTCGGCGTAGCCGGGGTCGCGGGCGAGTCCGCGCTCCCGGCGCTGGGCCGGGTCGGCGTCGACCCACACGAGCACCGAGAGGAGCTCGCCGCCGGGCAGGGCGCCCGACCCGCATCCTTCGAGGACGACCACGTCGCCGGAGGCCTCGTGCCACTCGGCGTACGCGCCGGCGGACCAGTCCCACCGCCGGTAGCGGGCGGGCCGTCCTGCCAGCAGGGGGTCGACGACCCACTCGTGCACGCGCTCGGTGGAGGCGGCGAGCCCGTCCCACCCGGGGTAGAGGTCGTCCATGTGGATCGTGGGGGCGCCGAGCGCGTCCGCGACCTCGGCCGCCAAGGTCGTCTTTCCCGCGCCGCTCGGACCGTCCACGGCGACGAGCCGCGTTCCCCCGCAACGGGGTCGGCTCGCGGCGACCAGCCGGACGATGCCGTCGACCGGGTCGACTCCGTCCATCTCGCGGCCGCCTGACATGCGCCCCACCCTAGATCGGTAGCCTTCCCGGGTGAGTGTCGCCACCCGGGTCATCCCGTGCCTCGACGTCGACGCCGGCCGCGTGGTCAAGGGCGTCAACTTCGCGAACCTGCGCGACGCGGGCGACCCCGTGGAGCTGGCCAAGCTCTACGGCGAGCAGGGCGCCGACGAGCTGACCTTCCTCGACGTGACGGCCAGCAGCGGAAACCGCGAGACGACGTACGAGATGGTGAGCCGCACCGCGGAGCAGGTGTTCATCCCGCTGACGGTCGGCGGGGGAGTGCGGACGATCGCCGACGTCGACAGGCTGCTGCGCGCCGGCGCGGACAAGGTGGGGGTCAACACCGCGGCCATCGCGCGACCGGAGCTGATCGCCGAGATCGCCGACCGCTTCGGTTCGCAGGTGCTCGTCCTGTCGGCCGACGTCCGGCGCCGCCGGGACGAGGCGGGCGCGTTGACCGGGGGCTTCGAGGTGACCACGCACGGCGGCCGGCAGGGCACCGGCATCGACGCGGTGGAGTGGTGCGCCCGCACGGCCGAGCTCGGTGCCGGCGAGATCCTGCTCAACTCGATGGACGCCGACGGCACCAAGGACGGGTTCGACCTCGAGCTCATCGGGCTGGTCCGACCGGAGATCTCCATCCCCCTCATCGCCAGCGGCGGAGCCGGGCAGGTCGGTCACTTCGCCCCGGCGGTGCGGGCCGGCGCGGACGCCGTGCTGGCCGCCAGCGTCTTCCACTTCGGGGAGCTGACGATCGGTGAGGTCAAGGACGCCCTGCGCGCGGACGGTCTCGCCGTCCGCTGAAGCCGCCGGCCGTCGGCCACGTGCCCCGCAGGGTGGGCGGCGGCGCAAGATGCGCCGGATCGCCTCAGTCGAGCAGCTCGAGGCGCACCGTGACGGGGTCGCCCTCCTCGATGCCCTCGGCCGCACGGACGGCCTTCTTGACGGGCAGCACGTACGAGCCGTCCTCGTCACCGGCCCCCGCACTCGGGAAGATCGAGGTGGTCCAGGTCGTGCTTCCGACCGTGGCCCGCACCCGGACCGACCCGAACCCGCGCGGTGGTCGTGGCCGCTCGCGCACGACCTCGGCGGCCTCCTCGTCCAGCGTGACGAAGTACCAGCTGTCGCGGGCACCCCACTCCCACAGCGGCCCCGTGAACCCGACCTGCTCGCCCATGGGCCAAGGGTAGGCCGCACCCCCGTCAGGGGCCGGTCAGCCGAGCCCGAGCTGCGCGCCCCAGAGGGCCTCGACCGCCTCGTCGCTGCCGGTGACCTCGACCTCGGCCACCCGGCGACGGCCGTAGGCCGCGAGCAGCAGCTCCACGGGCGAGCCCTCGAGGACGACGGTGCCGAGCTCGGTGGTGGAACGCGCGTGCAGGGACCTGCCGTCGGGATCGCGCAGGACGACGCCCACGGGGCTGCGGCGGAAGAGCAGCCGGCCCAGGCGGTTGAGCGAGCCCCACACGGCCCGTTCCTCCCGCAACGACATCGTGCGCCGCGGGCCGCGGGCCTCGTCGCCGCGCAGCACGTCCTCGTGGTGGATCACGAACTCCACGAGGTTCACGGCGTCGTCGAGCCGGGGGAGCCGCACCGGTGACCAGGCAGGTGGACCCGAGCGGACGAGGTCGACGAGCTCGGGCCACGGCTTCGCGGCATACGCGGCCTGTCCCTCCTCGAGCCGGGAGGCGAGCGCGGGCACCCACACCCCGGGGGACAGGTCGGGGCGCCGGTCCCGGATGACGAGGTGCGCCGCGAGGTCGGCCGTCGTCCACGGGGAGCACAACGTCGGTGCGTCCGGCCCCGTCGCGAGGAAGGTGTCGCAGAGGGCGTCGCGCTCGAGGCGGGCGAGGTGGGTCATGTCCCCATCATGCGTCCTGGCGGTCGGCGACGGCGCAGTCGGTGCCGCGTGAGAGGCTTCGGTGTTCCCACTCGTGCACCACCCGGAGGTTCCCTGTGTCCGTCGACGCCGCGCCGTCGCTGCGCCGCAGCCTCGGCATCGTGGGAGTCGGGATCCGCCGCGAGCCCCGCTGGTTCGGGCTGGCCGTGGCCGGAAGCGCCCTCTACGGCGTGATGACCGTGCTGACCGCCTGGGCCATCGGCAAGGTGACGCGGGAGCAGATCCAGCCCGCGGTCGCCGCCGGAGGCGTCACCGGTGCCCAGCTGTGGACGATCTTCGGCTGGGTGGCCGGCGTGGTCGTCGTCAACGTCGTCGGCGTCGTCATCCGCCGGGTCGCCGCCGGCTACACGATGTACAACGTGGCGGCCGGGTACCGCCGCGAGGTCACCCGCCAGTACCTGCGCCTTCCGCTCTCGTGGCACCACCGCCACCCGTCGGGGCAGCTGCTGTCGAACGCGAACGCCGACGTCGAGGCGACCTGGAACGTGTTCGCCCCGCTGCCCATGGCGCTCGGCGTCATCATCATGCTCGTCGCGGGCATCGTGCAGATGGTGCTCGTCGACCCGGTCATGGCGATCATCGGCCTGACCGTGTTCCCCGCGCTGTTCCTCGCCAACATGGTCTTCCAGCGCTCGATGTCCCCCCGGGTGTCGCGCGCCCAGCAGCTGCGCGCCGAGGTCAGCGAGGTCGCCCACGAGAGCTTCGAGGCCGCGCTCATCGTCAAGTCGATGGGTCGCGAGGAGCAGGAGGCGCGACGCTTCGAGGAGGTCACCCGCCGCCTGCAGGCCGCGAACGTCGAGGTCGGCCGCACCCGCGGCACGTTCGACCCGGTCATCGAGTCGATCCCCACGCTCGGCACGCTCGCGGTGCTCGTCGTCGGCGCGCACCAGGTCGCGAACGGCGTGCTCGAGCCGGCGGCGGTCGTCCAGGTGGCCTACCTCATCTCGGTGCTCGCGTTCCCCGTGCGGGCGCTCGGCTGGGTGCTCGGGGAGCTGCCGCGCACCGTCGTCGGCTGGGACCGTGTCGACGCCGTCCTCAAGGCCCGTGGTGAGCTGGAGTTCGGCGACGAGTCGTTGGCCCGCACCGGCGCGGCGCGCTCCCGGCTGGACCACGTCGACTACTCCTACGACATCGTCGACGAGCACGGGGTGGAGTCGAAGTTCCAGGCCATCCACGACGTCAGCATCGACGTGGCCGCCGGGTCCACGGTGGCCCTCGTCGGCCCGACGGGGTCGGGCAAGTCGACGCTGACCAACCTCACCCTGCGACTGGTCGACCCCGACCGTGGCGAGGTCACCCTCGACGGCACCGACCTGCGTCGCGTCGCCCGCGGCGGGGTGTCGTCGGTCGCGGCGCTCGTGCCCCAGCAGACGTTCATGTTCGACGACACCGTGCGGGGCAACATCACGCTCGGCCTCGACTTCACCGACGACGAGGTCTGGGCCGCGATCGAGGTCGCCCAGGCGACCGGGTTCGTCCAGGCCCTCGGCTCCGGACTCGACACCCGGGTGGGCGAGCGTGGCGCTTCCCTCTCCGGTGGTCAGCGTCAGCGGATCGCGTTGGCCCGGGCCATCATCCGGCGCCCCCAGCTGCTCGTCCTCGACGACGCGACGAGTGCCGTCGACCCCGCCGTGGAGCAGGCGATCCTGGCCGGCCTGCGCCGGTCCAGCGCCGGCACCACCGTCCTCGTGGTCGCCTACCGCATGTCGACCATCACCCTCGCCGACGAGATCGTCTACATCGAGCTGGGCCGGGTCGTCGACCACGGCACGCACCGCGAGCTCCAGGCGCGCTGCGCCGGCTACGAACGCCTCGTCACCGCCTACGCGCGGGAGGCCGCCGAGCGCGCCGCGGTCATCGCCGACGAGGAGGCCGCCCTCGCCGCCGACGTGGACAGCGCCGAGGAAGGGGTGGACGCACCATGAGCACCTCCATCGACGCCACCTCGGGCCTCGGCACGCTCGCGACCCTGCGCCGTGGGCTCGACCTCTCGCCCGAGCTGCGCCGCGGCCTGGGGGTCACCCTCGCCCTCGCCGCCGTCACGACGGTCGGTCGCGTGGTCGTCCCGTTCGTGGTCCAGAAGACCACCGACAACGGGCTGCTCGGCAAGAACGGCCCGGACCCCGGCCTCGTGACGCAGTACGTCCTGCTGGCCCTCATCGCCGTGGCCGCGACAGCGGTCACCGCGTATGCCGTGAACGTGCGCCTGTTCCGCGCCTCCGAGGCGGGGCTGGCGACGCTGCGGCTGCGGGCGTTCCGCCACATCCACGACCTCTCGATGCTCACCCAGAACACCGAGCGCCGGGGGTCGATGGTCAGCCGCGTCACCAGCGACGTCGACACGATCTCGCAGTTCGTGCAGTTCGGCGGGATCATCCTCATCCTCAGCCTCGGCCAGATCGCCGTGGCCACGGCCCTGATGCTCTTCTACAGCCCGTTGCTGACGGCCGTCGTCTGGCTCTGCTTCGTGCCGTTGCTGTTCGTCATCCGCCGGTTCCAGGCGATCGTGGGCCGCGCCTACACCAAGGTCCGCGAGCGGGTGGGCGACCTGCTCGCAGCCGTCTCCGAGTCCGTCGTCGGTGCCGCGACCATCCGTGCGTACGGCGTGGAGGAGCGCACGGCGCACCGGATCGACACCGCCATCGAGGACCACCGGGCCGCGGCGATCGGTGCCCAGGTGCGCTCGGTCGTGGCCTTCTCCTCCGGGCAGCTCGTCGCCGGGCTGACGCTGGCCGTCGTCCTCGTCGTGGGGACCATCCAGGCGGTGCACGACGACCTGAGCCTCGGGCAGCTGCTGGCGTTCCTGTTCCTCGTCAACCTCTTCACCCAGCCGGTGCAGCAGGCCACCGAGATCCTCAACGAGCTGCAGAACGCCGTCGCCGGCTGGCGCCGCGTCATCGGCGTGGTCGACACCCACGCCGACGTCGCCGACCCCGGCGACGCCGGGCAGGTGCTGCCGCGCGGTCCGATCACCGTCGACTTCGACGACGTCTCGTTCGCCTACCCCGGCGGGGACACCGTCCTGCACGACGTCAGCCTGTCCATCGCTCCTCGGTCACGGGTGGCGATCGTCGGCGAGACCGGTTCGGGCAAGTCGACCCTGGCCAAGCTGCTCACCCGCCTGATGGACCCGACCGACGGGACGGTCCGCATCGACGGCGTCGACCTGCGGGACGTGCGGTTCTCGTCCCTGCGCGAACGCGTGGTGCTCGTGCCGCAGGAGGGCTTCCTCTTCGACGCGACCCTGCGGGAGAACGTGCGCTTCGGCCGGCCCGACGCGACCGACGCCGACGTGACGCTGGCCATCACCGAGCTCGGGCTCGACGCCTGGCTCGCCGGCCTGCCGCAGGGTCTGGCCACCGAGGTCGGGCAACGCGGCGAGTCGTTGTCGGCGGGGGAGCGTCAGCTGGTGGCGCTGGCCCGGGCCTACCTCGCGGACCCCGACCTGCTCGTGCTCGACGAGGCCACCTCGGCCGTCGACCCCTCCACCGAGGTCCGGCTGCAGCGGGCCCTCGAAGGGCTCACCCGCGGGCGCACCTCGGTCGCGATCGCGCACCGCCTCTCCACGGCGGAGGCCGCCGACGAGGTCGTCGTCGTCGACCAGGGCCGCATCGTCGAGCGCGGGCCGCACCGTGACCTCGTGCGGGCCGGCGGCGTGTATGCCGCGCTGCACGCCTCCTGGTCGGCCCAGCAACGCGGCTGACAGGGCCTGCTCGCTGCCGGCCGCTCGCTGCCGGTCGTTCGCTGCCGGTCACGGCTGTCCACACCCGGGTGGGACGGTCCGCACTCGTGGCTGTCGGTGGGCTGTTGCATGATGGGTGGTGGACGGCCTGGTCGACAGCCCGGTCGCCCCGATGACCCGCGGATCCTGAGTGGATCCGGCCCGGACCGCGAGGGGCAGCACCAGTGAGCACGACAGCCGCACGACACTCCGCATCACGCCATCCGAGCGGGGAGGACGACTCCACCCCGATCGGCCTGGAGGACGCCCGCGCCCTCATCGAGGGTCTCGCCCTCGCCGACCTGCCGGTGGGCACCGTGGGCCTCGAGGTCGAGGGCCACGCCGTCGTCTGGGACGACCCCACGGCCCGGCCCTCGTTCGAGGTCCTGTCCGCGGTGGCCTCCCGGTGGGCGCAGCTCCCGGCGGGTGGGCGCACCAGCCTCGAACCCGGTGGCCAGGTCGAGGTCTCCTCCGCACCACACCCCGACATCGGCACCGCGCTGGTCGCCATGGCCCAGGACACCGCCCACCTGCGCGCAGCCCTGGCCGCCGAGGGACTCGGGTGGGCCCTGCTCGGCAGCGACCCCCTGCGACCGCCGCAACGGCTCAACCCCGCCCAGCGGTATGCCGCGATGGAGCGCTTCTTCTCGGCCAGCGGCCGCACCCGTGACCACGGCGCCACCATGATGTGTTCCACCGCCGCCCTCCAGGTGAACCTCCAGCCCGGGCACCCCGACCAGTGGTCCGACCGCGTCCGACGGGCTCAACGGCTCGGGCCGCTGCTCACCGCGATCAGCGGCAGCTCGGCCTACCTCGCAGGGCAGGACACCGGTTGGCACTCGGCCCGGCAGCGAGCCTGGACCGGGCTGGGGCGGCTCCGGGCCGGGCCCATCGACGACCGCGACCCGGCGCGCGCCTGGGTTGAGCGTGCCCTCGAGGCGCCCGTGGTGCTCGCCCCGCCCCGGGCGACCGGGGTGCCGGACGACCGCCCCGCCCCGTCGTTGCGCGCATGGATCACCGACCCCGGCGACTGGCCGGCGGCGACGGCCGCCGACGTCCGCCGCCAGCTGACGACGTTGTTCCCGCCCGTGCGGTTGCGCGGGTGGCTGGAGCTGCGCTGCCTCGACTCCCTGCCCGATCGGTGGTGGCCGGCCGTGGCCGCGCTGACGACGTCGTGGATGGACGTCGAGGAGATCCACCCCGTCGTCGACCGGGCCGTCGCCGCCACGGCCGACCGGTGGCACGAGGCCGCGAGCGACGGCCTCGGCGACCCGGCCCTGGGACGGGCCGCCGCCACCTGTCTCGAGGCCGCACTGTCCGTGGTGCCCGAGGGCGTCCGGCCCGCGGTCGAGGAGCTCACCGACCTCGCGGTGGCGGGACGCAGTCCCGGCACCCTCATCGTCGACGACCTCCGCAGGCGGGGGCCTGCGGTCGTCCTGGAGGAGATGTCCCGTGCCTGACCCGTCCGCACCCACCACCGCGCCGACCCCGTCCATCCCGGTGCTGCCCACCGCGACCGAGGTCGCCCGCGACCTCGAGCTCGCGCGTGAGCGCACGACCTGGCTCACCGAGCTCGACGAGGCCGAGCTGTTCGCCCAGCACAGCCCGATCATGAGCCCGCTCGTCTGGGACCTCGCGCACATCTCGCAGCAGGAGGAGCTGTGGCTGATCCGCGGTGGCGACCCGGCCTATCCGGGGATGCTGCCCGCCGGGGTCGACGCGCTCTACGACGCGTTCACCCAGCCCCGTGCGATCCGGCCCAGCCTGCCGCTGCTGCCCCCGGTCGAGGCCCGCCGCTACGGGCGGGAGGTCCGCGGTCGGGTGCTCGACGCGCTGGAGCGGGCGGACGACCTCTTCCCCTACGCCATGGTGGTGCAGCACGAGGAGCAGCACGACGAGACCATGCTGGCCACGTTGCAGCTGCGCTCGGGAGCCCCGGTGCTGACCCCGACGCGGCAGCTGCCGCCGGGACGACCCGTCGCGCCCGGCTCGGTGCTCGTCCCGGCGGGCGAGTTCGTCCTGGGGGTCAGCGCCCTCGAGGAGCCGAGCTCGCTCGACAACGAGCGTCCCGGACACGTCGTCGACGTCCCCGCGTTCCGCATCGGCCGCGTCCCCGTGACGAACGCCGAGTGGCAGGGCTTCGTCGAGGCCGGTGGGTACGACCGCGAGGAGCTGTGGTCGGCTCGCGGCTGGGCGCACCGGCACGAGGCCGGGCTCGAGCGACCCATGGCATGGCGCGGCGACGGCACCCGGGTGCGGTTCGGGGTCGTCGAGGACATCCCGGCCGACGAGCCGGTGCAGCACGTCAGCCACTTCGAGGCCGAGGCCTTCGCCCGCTGGTCGGGAGCGCGGCTGCCCACCGAGGTCGAGTGGGAGAAGGCCTGTGCCTGGGACCCGCAGGCAGGGCGACGTCGTCGCTGGCCCTGGGGATCCGCGGCGCCCGGCCCCGAGCTCGCCAACCTCGGTGGCGGGGCCCTGCGCCCCGCACCGGTGGGGTCGCTCCCGGCCGGCGCGTCGGCATACGGGGTGGAGCAGCTAATCGGGGACGTCTGGGAGTGGACGTCCTCGGCGTTCGAGCCCTGGCCCGGGTTCAGCCCGATGCTCTACGCGCAGTACAGCGCACCGTTCTTCGGCGGGGACTACCGCGTCCTGCGCGGTGGCTCGTGGGCGACGGCGGCGTCGACGGTGCGGCCGTCGTTCCGCAACTGGGACCACCCGTTCCGCCGGCAGATCTTCACCGGCGTCCGCCTCGCCTGGGACGCCTGATGTGCCGGCACCTCGCGTGGTTCGGGGCGCCGCGCTCGGTGGCGTCGCTCGTCCTCGACGCCGACCACGGGCTGCTCACGCAGTCGTGGGCTCCGCGCCGGCAGGCCCACGGAACGGTCAACGCCGACGGCTGGGGCATCGGGCTGCACCCGGAGGGCGGGGGAGCGGCGGCCCGTTGGCGCTCCGACAAGCCGATCTGGTCCGACACCAACCTGGCCTCCATGGCGCCGCACCTCGTCGCCGGCCGGGTGATCGCCGCGGTCAGGTCGGCCACCGAGGGGATGCCGGCGGACGCGACGGCGGCAGCGCCGTTCCTGCACGACGGGTGGCTCGTCTCGCACAACGGCAGGGTCGACCGGGCCGCCGTCGGACCCAGCCTCGACGCCGAGTCAGCCTGCGACGCGGCGCTGCTCGCCGCGCGCGTCGTCGCCGCGGGTCCCGAGCGAGTGGGGGCCACCCTGCACGACATCGCCGACGCCGACCCCGCCGCACGTCTCAACCTGCTGCTGCTGTCACGGGACCAGCTGTTCGCCACGCGCTGGGGCGACACGCTGTTCGTGCGGCATGACGACGACGGCGTCCTCGTGGCGAGCGAGCCGGACGGGTCCACCGGCTGGGAGGAGGTGCCCGACCGGCACCTCGTCACGGTCACCGCTGCGGGCGTGCGGGTCGCGCCGCTCACCAGCGGCTGACCCGCGGACCCGCCAGACCCGTCGCTTCGGCACAATGGCCCGGTGACCTCACCCGCAGCCCTCGACCCCCGGATCGCCGCCCGGCTCAAGCGTGACGCCCAGGGCCTCGTCGCCGCGGTGGTGCAGCAGCACGACAGTGGCGAGGTGCTCATGCTCGGCTGGATGGACGACGAGGCGCTGCGCCGCACCCTGACGGAGGGGCGCGTGACCTTCTGGTCGCGCAGCCGCGAGGAGTACTGGCGCAAGGGCGACACCAGCGGTCACGTGCAGCACGTGCGCTCGGTGGCGCTCGACTGCGACGGCGACGCGCTGCTCGTGCGGGTCGACCAGGTCGGCGCCGCGTGCCACACCGGCGACCACACCTGCTTCGACGCCGGCGACCTCGGCGCGGTGGTGGCCACCGATGGCTGAGGCACCCGTCGGCGCCGACCGGCCCGCGGGTGACGTCGCCCCCGACCTGTCGTTCGGCACGACCTGGCCCTCCCTGGAGACCTTCCAGCTGCTGGCCCGTGACCGTCGCGTGATCCCGGTCGTCCGGCGCCTCATGGCCGACGCCGAGACGCCTGTCGGGGTCTACCGCAAGCTGGCCAAGGACGCCCCGGGCACGTTCCTGCTCGAGTCGGCCGAGCACGGTGGGGTGTGGTCGCGGTACTCCATCGTCGGCGCCGCCAGCGGTGCCGTCCTCACCGAGCGTGACGGCCAGGCCCACTGGGTCGGGGAGGCTCCGGTCGGGGTACCCACGACGGGCAGCCCGCTGGACGCCCTGCGCGACACCGTGGCCGTGCTCGCCACCGCCCCGATCGAGGGCCTGCCCCCGCTGACCGGCGGCATGGTCGGTGCCATCTCGTACGACGCGGTGCGGCACTGGGAGAAGGTCCCGTCGGAGGTGCCTGACGAGCTGGGCATCCCCGAGATCACGATGATGCTCGCCACCGACCTCGCGGTCCTCGACCACGCGGACGGCTCGGTGCTGCTCGTCGCCAACGCCGTGAACTTCGACGGGACCGACGAACGCGTCGAGGATGCCTGGGCGGACGCGGTCGGGCGACTCGACGCCATGACGAGCGACCTCGCGGCGGCGGCCCCCAGCACCGTGTCGACGGTCGACGGTCAGGCCTTCGACCGGGCCCGGGGTGACGTGCGCAGCAACTACTCGCAGCCGGACTTCGAGGAGATGGTCGAGCAGGCCAAGGAGGACATCCGTGCGGGGGAGGTCTTCCAGGTCGTTCTCTCGCAACGGTTCTCGACGCCGTGCCCCGCTGACGCCCTCGACGTCTACCGGGCGCTGCGCACCTCCAACCCCAGTCCCTACATGTACCTGCTCCGTCTACCCCTGGCCGACGGGACGGCGTACGACGTCGTGGGGTCGTCGCCGGAGGCGCTGGTCAAGGTGACCGGGCGGCGCGCCATCACCCACCCCATCGCGGGGTCGCGCCCCCGCGGCAAGACGCCGGAGGACGACCTGCGGCTGGCGGAGGACCTGCTGGCCGACCCCAAGGAGCGGGCCGAGCACGTCATGCTCGTCGACCTCGGACGCAACGACCTCCAGCGCGTCTGCCGGGCCGGCACCGTCGACGTCGTCGAGTTCATGAACGTCCGCCGCTACTCCCACGTGACCCACCTCGAGTCCACGGTGGTCGGCGACCTCGCACCCGGCCACACGGCATACGACGTCCTCGCGGCGACGTTCCCGGCAGGCACCCTGTCCGGCGCGCCTAAGCCGCGCGCGCTCAGCCTCATCGAGCACTACGAACCCAGCCGCCGCGGCATCTACGGCGGCGTCGTGGGGTACCTCGACTTCCACGGAGACCTCGACATGGCCATCGCCATCCGCACGGCCGTCATCAAGGACGGCACCGCCCACGTCCAGGCAGGGGCCGGCATCGTCGCCGACTCGCTGCCCTCGGCGGAGTTCGAGGAGACGGTCAACAAGGCCGCCGCCGCCCTCCGGGCCGTCGCCACCGCCGGCGCCCTGCGGACCGTCCGGTGAAGCACCTCAGACCGACGTCCAAGCTCACCGTCATCCTGCTCGCCCTGATCGGGGCCGGCGTCCTGCTCGCCAGCGGCGGCCGCACCTGGGTGACCGGCACCGTCGACGACCCGGTCCTCGGTGCGAGCCGCATCCTCGGGACGGGCAGCGAGCTCGCGAGCGGGGTCGTGGCCCTGGCGCTCGTCGCTGCGGCCGCGGCCCTCGCCAGTGCCACGAGCGGGCCGGTCGTGCGCCGGATCACCCTCGTCGTGCTCGCCCTGGCCGCGCTCGGGGAGGGTGTCGTGGCCGCCCGGATCGCGCTCGACCCGGCGCAGTCCCTCGGTGCCGTCGCCGCGCGGTCGCTCGGACGGACCGGGTCGATCGAGACCCATGCCACCCCGACGTCCTGGCCGTGGATCGCCGTGGTCGCCAGCGTGCTGCTGCTCGTCGCCGCCGTCGGCGGCTGGTTCGGCGCGGGGTCGTGGCGCGGCCTGGGGGCGCGGTACGAGGCCCCGGGCGCGACGGCGGGTGCGCGTGGCCAGCGGGTGGCCAGCGACTGGGACCGGCTCGACGCCGGCGACGACCCCACCACGCGCGACGACGCGCCAGGCACCTGACAGAATGGCTCCGAACGACCTCCCCTCACTTCCCCAGGAGTCCCGCACCATGGCAGAGCACGAGATCCACGAAGACCACGGCCACAGCGTCGCCGCGTGGACGGCCGTCGGGGTCCTCCTCGTGGGCACCGCCGTCATGGCTCTCGCGGTCGCCATCGCGAACGTCCCGCTGTTCTTCGTCGGCGTCGGGGTCTGCGTCGTCGGCGTGGTCCTGGGCAAGGTCCTCGGGATGGCCGGCTTCGGCGCCAAGGACGTCCCGCCGGTGACGAGCGACTCCCAGAAGACCTCCGGCGTCAGCTGATCCGTGACGGTCGCGGCCAGCCGCCTCCCGGAGCCGCTCCGCGCCCCGCTGCTCGTCGGCGCCGGTGGGTTGCTCGCCGCCGCCGCGCTCTTGGCCCGTGACCCGCACACCGCGGGCTCGTGGCCGGTCTGCCCGATCCTTGCCCTCACCGGCGTGCCGTGCCCGGCCTGCGGTGGCCTGCGCGCCACCCACGACCTCCTCACGGGTCACGTCGTGGCCGCCCTGTCGAGCAACGCGTATGCCGTGCTCACGGTCCTGCTGGCTGCCGGTGCGTACGTCGCGTGGCTGGCTGCCGCCGCACGGGGGCGGCCCCTGACCTGGCTGCGGCGTTCGTCGTGGGTGGGTGGGCTCTGGGCCGTCGGGCTGCTGGCGTTCGGGCTGCTGCGGCTGCTGCCCGCCTTGTCCGTACTGCGACCCTGACGCGGCGCCGCCGGACCCGATCTATAGCCTGTCAACCATGGCCACCGTGCTTGACGAGATCGTCGCTGGTGTCCGCGAGGACCTCGCGGACGCCGTGTCCGCGACCCCTCCCGCCAGGATCGAGCAGCTCGCCCGCGACGCGGCTGCCGCGCTCGACGCCGAAGCCGCCCTGCGCCGGCCCGGGTTGTCCCTCATCGCCGAGGTGAAGCGGGCCAGCCCGAGCAAGGGGGCCCTGGCCGACATCGCCGACCCCGCCGCCCTGGCCGCCGACTACGAAGCCGGTGGTGCGACCGCGGTGAGCGTCCTGACCGAGCGCCGCCGGTTCGGTGGCTCCCTCGACGACCTGGATGCGGTGCGGCGGGCCGTGCGGATCCCGGTGCTGCGCAAGGACTTCATGGTGGAGGACTACCAGCTGTTCGAGGCCCGGGCCCACGGCGCCGACCTCATCCTGCTCATCGTCGCCGCCCTCGCGCAGGACGACCTGGTCCGCATGCAGCAGCTGGCCCGCGACCTCGGGATGACCGCCCTCGTGGAGGTCCACGACGAGGACGAGACGGCCCGTGCCGTCGACGCCGGTGCGTCGGTCATCGGCGTGAACGCCCGCAACCTCAAGACCCTGGCTGTCGACCCCGACACCTTCGGGCGCCTCGCGCCCCTCATCCCCGACACCTGCGTCAAGGTGGCCGAGTCCGGGGTCTCCGGACCCGCCGACGCCGCCCGCTTCGCCGGTGAGGGCGCGGACGCCGTGCTCGTCGGGGAGGCGCTCGTCCGTGGCAGTGCGCCACGACAGGCAGCCCACGACCTCATCGCGGCGGGAGCCCACTCATGACCGATCAGACGCCTGCCACCCCTGCGCACGGGCTCGTGCCCGAGCCCGTGGCCCGACCGGGCCGCTTCGGCGACTTCGGCGGCCGCTACGTCCCCGAGGCGCTGATCCCCGCGCTCGAGGAGCTCGACGAGGCACGGCGCAAGGCGATGGTCGACCCCGAGTTCCTCGGCGAGCTCGAGCGGCTGCACCGCACCTATACGGGTCGTCCCAGCATCATCACGGAGGTGCCCCGGTTCGCCGAGCACGCCGGAGGCGCCCGGATCATCCTCAAGCGCGAGGACCTCAACCACACGGGCTCGCACAAGATCAACAACGTGCTGGCGCAGGCCCTGCTGACCAAGCGGATGGGCAAGTCCCGGGTCATCGCCGAGACCGGCGCCGGCCAGCACGGCGTCGCCACTGCCACGGCGGCGGCCCTCATGGGGCTGGAGTGCGTCATCTACATGGGCAAGGTCGACACCGAGCGCCAGGCGCTCAACGTCGCCCGCATGCGGATGCTCGGTGCCGAGGTCAGGCCGGTCCCCACGGGCAGCGCCACGCTCAAGGACGCCATCAACGACGCCCTGCGCGACTGGGTGACCAACGTCGAAGACACCCACTACATCCTCGGCACCGTGACCGGCCCGCACCCGTTCCCCGAGATGGTCCGCGACTTCCACCGCATCATCGGGGTCGAGGCGCGGGCCCAGGTGCTCGACACCGCGGGACGGCTGCCCGACGCCGTCATCGCCTGCGTCGGCGGCGGTTCCAACGCCATGGGCATCTTCCACCGGTTCCTCGACGACACCGACGTCCGCCTCATCGGCGTCGAGGCCGGGGGAGAGGGTGTCGAGGGCGGACGCCACGCGGCCCGTTTCGCGGCGAGCTCGCCCGGCGTGCTGCACGGGACGTTCAGCTACCTCATGCAGGACGACGACGGCCAGACGCTCGAGTCGCACTCGATCTCGGCAGGGCTCGACTACCCGAGCGTCGGGCCCGAGCACGCGCACCTCCGGGACACCGGCCGGGCGGAGTACCGCTACGCCACCGACGAGCAGGCCATGAAGGCCTTCGAGCTGCTCTGCCGCACCGAGGGCATCATCCCCGCCATCGAGTCGGCACACGCGCTCGCCGGTGCCATCGAGGTGGGTCGTGAGCTCGGTCCGGACGCGCTGCTCCTGGTCAACCTGTCAGGGCGCGGCGACAAGGACATGCACACGGCCGCGGAGTACTTCGGCCTCATCGACGGCGACGCGGTCCCGCCCGGTACGGCCGACGAACCGGGCGCCGAGGGCGACGGGAGGACCCAGCTGTGAGCACCGCCACCGGCACGACCGGCATCGGGGTCGGCGACGTCCTGGCCCGCTGCCGCGAGGAGAACCGCGCGGCCCTCGTGGGCTACCTGCCCGTGGGCTTCCCGACCGTCGAGGGCTCGATCGCGGCGATGGTGGCCATGGTCGAGGCAGGCGTGGACATCGTCGAGGTGGGCATCCCCTACAGCGACCCGCTCATGGACGGACCGGTCATCGCGTATGCCGCGGACCAGGCCCTCAAGCACGGCGTCCGGGTCGGTGACGTCTTCACGGCCACCCGCGCCGTGCGTGACGCCGGCGCCCCGCCACTGGTGATGTCGTACTGGAACCTCATCCTGCGCCACGGACCGACCGCCTTCGCAACCGACCTCGCGGCAGCCGGGGGAGCCGGCATCATCACGCCGGACCTCATCCCCGACGAGGCCGGCGAGTGGATCGCCGCGAGCGACGCCAGCGGGCTGGACCGGGTCTTCCTGGTCGCCCCCAGCTCGACGGACGAGCGGATCGCCTCGGTCACCGAGCGCTGCCGCGGGTTCGTCTACGCCGTCTCCCACATGGGGGTCACCGGTGCGCGCACCTCGATGGGCGACGCGGCCTCGGTCATCGTCAGCCGCACCAAGGCCGCGACCGACCTGCCCGTCTGCGTCGGCCTCGGGGTCTCGACCGGCGCGCAGGCGGCCGAGGTGGCCGCCTACGCCGACGGGGTCATCGTCGGGTCCGCCCTCGTGCGGTGCCTCACGGAGGCCGCCGACCTCGAGTCCGGCCTCACCGTCCTGCGGGCCCTCGTCGCCGAGCTGGCCGAGGGTGTCCGGAGCGGTCGCTGACGTGGGCGTGCTCGCCCGGCCGCGGACCCGGGACGTCATCGGTCTGCTGGCCAGGCTCGTGCTCGGTGCCGTCATCCTCGTCGCGGGACTGCTCAAGGTGGGCCACCTCGAGACGTCCGCCCGGGCGGTGCGGGCCTACCAGCTCCTGCCGTACGACGTGGCGGGGTACGTGGGGTACGCCCTGCCGATCCTCGAGGTCGCCGTGGGCGTCCTGCTCGTGCTGGGCCTGTTCACCCGGGGGAGCGCCCTCGTGGGCGGCGTCCTCATGGTGGTGTTCATCGTCGGGATCTCGTCCGCGTGGGCCCGCGGCCTGAGCATCGACTGCGGGTGCTTCGGCAAGGGGGGAACCATTGCGGCGGCCCAGACGCAGTATCCACAGGAGATCGCCAGGGACGTCGGGCTGCTGCTCTGCGCCGCCTGGCTCGTGCTCCGGCCGCGCACCGCGCTGAGCCTCGAGCG
Organism: Pedococcus soli; assembly: GCF_054782575.1. Classification (NCBI taxonomy): domain Bacteria; kingdom Bacillati; phylum Actinomycetota; class Actinomycetes; order Micrococcales; family Intrasporangiaceae; genus Pedococcus; species Pedococcus soli. Next base: position 91,830 of record NZ_BAAGSF010000006.1, read on the forward strand.
CTTCCTGTTCCCGGACCGTCACGACCAGGCCCGGATCGACCCCGACCCGCACCACGAAAGGCCCCCGGCATGACCAGCAGCAGCGCCAGCCGCAAGGCGAAGATCCAGGCGGCCACGCCGAAGTCGCAGCAGCGCAAGGGCGCCAACCCGGTGGTCGTGGCCACCGTGGTCGTGGTCGTCATCGTCGCGGCGGTCGTGACCGCCGTGATCCTCGGCAGCCGCGACAGGGAGGCGGCGACCACCGCCGGTGGGTCGTCGCTCCCCAAGGGTGCCTCCGCGATGGGGACCGGGATCGTGGTCAACCCCGGTGCCCCGGCCAACGTGCCGACGCTGGACCTCTACGAGGACTTCCAGTGCCCCATCTGCGCCGAGTTCGAGCACCGCTTCGGTGAGGGCATCACCGCCCTGGCGGAGAAGAACCAGGTCAAGCTCGTGTTCCACACGCTGAGCTTCCTGGACGACAACCTCCGCAACGACTCGTCCAACCGCGCGGCCAACGCGGCGGCCTGCGCCGCCGACCAGGGCAAGTTCCTCGAGTACCACACGGCGACGTTCGGGGGGCAGCCGCTGAAGGAGGGCGCCGGCTTCACCGACGCGGCGCTGAAGTCGTTCGCCGAGAAGGTCGGGATCACCGGAGCCGGCCTGACCACCTGGCAGCAGTGCTACGACGGCCGGGCCCACAACCAGTACGTCGAGTCCGTCCAGACCCAGTCGGAGAAGGACGGCGTCCACGGCACCCCGACGCTCAAGCTCAACGGCAAGGACATCTCCCTCAACGGCTTCACCAACGAGTCCCTCGACGCCGCCGTCAAGGCCGCCACCAAGTGAGTGCAGCGGCGGTCCTGACCCTCCCCTCGGCCCTCCCGGCCGCCATCCCCAGCCCAACGTCCGGTGTCTGGCACCTCGGGCCGTTCCCGCTCAGGGGCTACGCCCTGTGCATCCTGGCCGGGATCGTCGCGGCGGTGTGGATCACGGGCCGGCGGCTGGCGGACCGGGGCCACCCCTCCGAGAAGGCGATCGACATCTCCGCCTGGGCGGTCCCGTTCGGCATCGTCGGAGGTCGCCTCTACCACCTCATCACCTCCCCGCAGGCCTACTTCGGCGAGGGCGGTCACCCGTGGCGCGCCTTCGCGATCTGGGAGGGGGGCCTCGGCATCTGGGGGGCCATCGCCCTCGGCGCCGTGGGGGCCTGGATCGGGGCGCGTCGCCACGGCGTCTCCTTCCACGACTTCGTCGACTCGGCCGCTCCCGGGGTCGCGGTCGCCCAGGCGCTGGGCCGCTGGGGCAACTGGTTCAACAACGAGCTCTACGGCCGGCCGACCGACGTCCCGTGGGGCCTGACCATCCACCAGTGGGACAGCGCCGCGGGACACGCGGTCCGTGACTCGTCGGGCAAGGCGGTGGTGCTCGGCACCTTCCAGCCGACGTTCCTCTACGAGTCGCTGTGGTGCCTGCTCCTCGCGCTGGTGCTCGTCCTGCTGGACCGCCGCCGGGCGCTGCGCAAGGGACAGCTGTTCGCCCTCTACGTCGTGGGGTACCCGCTCGGTCGCATCGTCTTCGAGCTGATGCGCAGCGACGACGCCAACCACATCCTCGGGGTGCGGGTGAACGTGTGGACGAGCATCCTCGTGTTCCTGCTGGGGTTGTTCCTCTTCCGGGCGGGGCGTCGCCGCGAGGTGGCCGTCCCCGCACGCTCGGCATCTCACCATACGGAATAGGGCGGCTCACATGCTAGGACGAGAAGGGTTGTCGGTATTCTCGTCCGAGCCGTGGCCAAGGCCGTCCACGCGCGTGTACAGGTGTGCCCCGGACAGTCCAGGAGGGCCGCTCCGACGCACCACGACCCCTCTAGGACGGTGACCCGAACGTGACTTCTGCGCGCTTCTCCGCCCAGCCCGCCGACACCGGGCTCTACCGCCGCGAGTTCGAGCACGACGCCTGCGGCGTGGCCCTCGTGGCCACGATGCGGGGCAGCGCAGGTCACGACATCGTCGACCACGCCCTCACCGCGCTGCGCAACCTCGAGCACCGCGGCGCCACCGGCGCCGACCCGCTCGTGGGCGACGGCGCGGGCATCCTCACGCAGGTCCCGGACGCCTTCTTCCGCGCGGTCGTGGGTTTCGACCTCCCCGTCGCCGGCGCGTATGCCGTGGGCACCGCCTTCCTGCCCGCCGACGAGACCGAGCGTGCCCGTGTCGTCGAGCGGATCGAGGCCATCGCCGCGGAGGAGAACCTCACCGTGCTGGGCTGGCGCGACGTCCCGGTGAGCGCCGAGCTCGTGGGCCAGGCCGCGCGCGACTGCATGCCGTTCTTCCGCCAGCTGTTCGTCAGCTCCTCGTCCGGCCGGATGGTCGGGATCGGCCTGGACCGACTGGCCTTCTGCCTGCGCAAGCGGGCCGAGCGCGAGACCGAGGTCTACTTCCCCTCGCTGTCGTGCCGCACCCTCGTCTACAAGGGCATGCTCACCACCGGTCAGCTCGAGCCGTTCTTCCCCGACCTGTCCGACCGCCGGTTCGAGACCCAGCTCGCGCTGGTGCACTCGCGGTTCTCCACGAACACCTTCCCGAGCTGGCCGCTGGCCCACCCCTACCGGCTCATCGCCCACAACGGCGAGATCAACACCGTCAAGGGCAACCGGAACTGGATGCGCGCCCGCGAGAGCCAGCTCGTCTCCGACGTCATCCCCGGTGACCTCGAACGGCTGTTCCCGATCTGCACCCCCGAGGCCTCCGACTCGGCGTCCTTCGACGAGGCGCTCGAGCTGCTGCACCTCGGCGGACGTTCGCTGCCCCACGCCGTCCTGATGATGATCCCCGAGGCGTGGGAGAACCACACCGAGATGGACCCCGCCCGACGGGCGTTCTACGAGTTCCACTCCACCTTCATGGAGCCCTGGGACGGACCCGCCTGCGTCACGTTCACCGACGGCTCGCTCATCGGTGCGGTCCTCGACCGCAACGGCCTGCGCCCCGGTCGCTACTCGGTCACCGACGACGGCCTGGTCGTCCTCGCGTCCGAGGCCGGTGTCCTCGACCTCGACCCGACCCGGGTCGTGCGCAAGGGCCGCCTCCAGCCGGGCCGGATGTTCCTGGTGGACACCGAGCACGGCCGCATCGTGTCGGACGACGAGATCAAGTCCTCCCTCGCCACCCAGCACCCGTACGACGAGTGGCTGCACGCGGGCCTCATCCACCTCGACGACCTCCCCGAGCGCGAGCACATCGTGCACACCGCCGCCTCGGTGGCGCGTCGCCAGCAGACCTTCGGCTACACCCAGGAGGAGCTCAAGATCCTCCTCGCGCCGATGGCGCGCACCGGGGGAGAGGCGCTCGGCTCGATGGGCACCGACACCCCGATCGCGGTGCTGTCCGACCGTCCCCGCCTGGTCTTCGACTACTTCACCCAGCTGTTCGCCCAGGTGACGAACCCCCCGTTGGATGCCATCCGCGAGGAGCTGGTCACCTCCCTCGGCACCGTGATCGGTCCCGAGGGCAACGCCCTGGCCGCGAGCCCGGCGCACGCCCGCCAGGTCGTGCTGCCGTTCCCCGTCATCGACAACGACCAGCTCGCGAAGGTCGTCCACGTCAACGCCGACGGCGACCTGCCCGGCTACGCCACCCACGTCGTCCGTGGGCTCTACGACGTCACCGGTGGGGCCGCCGCCATGCAGGCCCGGCTCGAGGAGATCTTCGCCGAGGTCTCGCAGGCCATCGCCGACGGCGCCCGCTTCGTGGTCCTGTCCGACCGTGACTCCGGTCGCGACCACGCCCCGATCCCGTCGCTGCTTCTCACCTCCGCGGTGCACCACCACCTGATCCGCGAGAAGACCCGCACCCTGGTCGGCCTCGTGGTCGAGGCGGGTGACGTGCGCGAGGTGCACCACGTCGCCCTGCTCATCGGGTACGGCGCCGCCGCCGTGAACCCCTACCTCGCCATGGAGTCGGTCGAGGACCTCGTCCGCTCCGGCGCGATCGAGGGCGTGACCTCGGAGCAGGCGGTCAAGAACCTCATCAAGGCGCTCGGCAAGGGCGTCCTCAAGGTGATGTCGAAGATGGGCATCTCCACAGTCGCGTCCTACCGCGGCGCCCAGGTGTTCGAGGCGATCGGCCTGTCCCAGGAGCTCGTCGACCGGTACTTCACCGGCACGGTCAGCCAGCTCGGCGGGATCGGGCTCGACGTCGTCGCCGCGGAGACCGCGGCCCGCCACGCCGCCGCCTACCCCCCGGACGGCGTGCGCCTCCCGCACCGCAAGCTCAACGTGGGCGGTGAGTACCAGTGGCGCCGGGAGGGCGAGCCGCACCTGTTCGACCCGGACACGGTGTTCCGCCTGCAGCACTCGACGCGCCAGCGCCGGTACGACATCTTCAAGCAGTACACCCAGCGCGTCGACGAGCAGTCGGAGCGGCTGATGACGCTGCGCGGCCTGTTCGAGCTCGGTGGGGCGAACCCGCGCGAGGCCGTCTCGATCGACGAGGTCGAGCCGGTCAGCGAGATCGTCAAGCGGTTCAACACCGGCGCGATGTCGTACGGCTCGATCAGCCTCGAGGCTCACGAGACCCTCGCCATCGCGATGAACCGGCTCGGCGCGCGCTCCAACACCGGCGAGGGCGGCGAGGACGTCGAGCGCCTCATGGACGACGAGCGCCGCTCGGTCATCAAGCAGGTGGCCTCGGGCCGCTTCGGCGTGACCTCGCTCTACCTCACCAAGTCCGGTGACATCCAGATCAAGATGGCCCAGGGCGCCAAGCCCGGCGAGGGTGGCCAGCTGCCCGGGCACAAGGTGTACCCGTGGGTGGCCAAGACCCGTCACTCCACGCCCGGCGTCGGCCTCATCAGCCCGCCGCCGCACCACGACATCTACTCGATCGAGGACCTCGCCCAGCTGATCCACGACCTCAAGAACGCCAACCCCGAGGCCCGGATCCACGTCAAGCTCGTCTCCGAGATCGGGGTCGGCACGGTGGCCGCAGGCGTCTCCAAGGCGCACTCCGACGTGGTGCTCATCTCCGGCCACGACGGCGGTACCGGCGCCTCGCCGCTGACCTCGCTCAAGCACGCCGGTGGTCCCTGGGAGATCGGCCTCGCCGAGACCCAGCAGACGCTGGTGCTCAACAACCTGCGCGACCGCATCGTCGTGCAGTGCGACGGGCAGCTCAAGACGGGCCGTGACGTCGTCATCGCCGCCCTGCTGGGTGCGGAGGAGTTCGGGTTCGCCACGGCGCCGCTCGTCGTCAGCGGCTGCGTCATGATGCGCGTCTGCCACCTCGACACCTGTCCGGTCGGCATCGCCACCCAGAACCCCGAGCTGCGCAAGCGGTTCAGCGGCAAGCCGGAGTTCGTCGAGACGTTCTTCGAGTACATCGCCGAGGAGGTGCGCGAGCACCTCGCCGCCCTGGGCTTCCGGTCGGTCGAGGAGGCCATCGGCCAGGTGTCGTCGATCGACGCCACCAAGGCCGTCAACCACTGGAAGGCCGCAGGCCTGGACCTGTCGCCGATCTTCGCCGACGTGCAGAGCCCCGACGGCTCGCCGCGTCGGAACACGACCAAGCAGGACCACGGCCTCGAGAAGGCGCTGGACCACCAGCTCATCACGATCGCCAAGGAAGCCATCACCGACGGCACCCCGGTGTCGGCCGAGGTCGCCGTCCGCAACGTCAACCGCACCATCGGCACGCTGCTCGGCCACGAGGTCACCAAGGCCCACCCCGACGGCCTGCCCGACAACACGATCGACCTCACGCTCCGGGGTTCGGCCGGACAGTCGCTCGGCGCCTTCCTGCCGCGGGGCATCACGCTGCGCCTGTATGGCGACGCCAACGACTACGTCGGCAAGGGCCTCTCCGGTGGCCGGGTCGTCGTCCGTCCCGACCGCGCGGCGCCCCTGGCCGCCGAGCAGAACGTCATCGCCGGCAACGTCATCTGCTACGGCGCGACCACCGGCGAGCTCTTCCTGCGTGGCAAGGTGGGCGAGCGGTTCTGCGTCCGCAACTCCGGCGCCAGCGCGGTCGTCGAGGGCGTGGGCGACCACGGCTGCGAGTACATGACCGGTGGCACCGTCCTGGTCCTCGGGCCGACGGGTCGCAACTTCGCGGCCGGCATGTCCGGTGGCGTGGCGTACGTCCTCGACATCGTCGAGGACCGGGTCAACCGCGAGCTCGTCGACCTGTCGCCGTTGCGACCGGACGACGAGACGGTGGTGCGCGAGCTGCTCGCCAAGCACGTCGAGTGGACCGAGTCCCCGGTGGCCTCAGGGCTGCTCGAGGACTGGGACACGGCGCGCGGCCGGTTCACGCTCGTGCTGCCTCGCGACTACCAGCGCGTCCTCGACGTGCGGGCGGCCGCTGAGGAAGAAGGTTTGGACGTCAACGGCTCCGAGGTCTGGGAGCGGATCATGGAGGCTTCCCGTGGCTGACCCCCAGGGCTTTCTCAAGACGCGCGAGCGCGAGCTCCCGGCCCGCCGACCCGTTCCGGTCCGCATCCGGGACTGGAAGGAGGTCTACGAGGAGCAGGAGCTCGGGCAGCTCCAGCGCCAGGCCGGTCGCTGCATGGACTGCGGGATCCCGTTCTGCCACAGCGGTTGTCCGCTCGGCAACCTCATCCCCGAGTGGAACGACCTCGCCTGGAAGGGTGACTGGCGCGAGGCCATCGAGCGCCTGCACGCGACCAACAACTTCCCGGAGTTCACTGGTCGCCTGTGCCCGGCCCCGTGCGAGACCGCCTGCGTGCTCGGCATCAACCAGCCGGCCGTGACGATCAAGCAGATCGAGGTCACGACGATCGACCGTGCCTTCGACGCCGGCTACGTCCAGCCGCAGGCGCCCGAACGCCTCACCGGCAAGACCGTGGCCGTGGTCGGCTCCGGTCCCGCAGGGTTGGCGGCCGCCCAGCAGCTGACCCGGGCGGGGCACACCGTGGCGGTGTACGAGCGCGCCGACAAGCCCGGAGGCCTGCTGCGCTACGGCATCCCCGAGTTCAAGATGGAGAAGTCGGTGCTCGACCGCCGCATCTCCCAGATGGAGGCCGAGGGCACACGCTTCCGCAGCGGCGTCAAGGTCGGTGAGGACGTGACCGGCCGCCAGCTGCGTGACCGGTACGACGCCGTCGTCCTGGCCATCGGTGCCACCGTCCCCCGGGACCTGCCGGTGCCCGGGCGTGAGCTCGACGGCGTCATGCAGGCCATGGAGTTCCTGCCGCCGGCCAACAAGGTCGCGCTCGGCGAGAGCGTCCAGGGCCAGGTCACCGCGGAGGGCAAGGACGTCATCGTCATCGGTGGCGGTGACACCGGCGCCGACTGCATCGGCACCTCGCACCGCCAGGGCGCCAGGTCGGTCACGAGCCTGGAGATCATGCCGCAGCCCGGGGAGGAGCGGGTGGCCGGCCAGCCGTGGCCCACCTACCCCATGACCTTCCGCGTCGCCTCCGCCCACGAGGAGGGCGGCGAGCGGGTGTATGCCGTGTCGACCAAGGAGGTCCTCGGCGAGGACGGCAAGGTCAGCGGCATCCGCGTCGTCGACGTGCAGCGCGGTGAGAACGGCTTCGACGAGGTCGAGGGCACCGAGCGGGTGCTGCCGGCGCAGCTCGTCCTGCTCGCCATGGGATTCCTCGGGCCGGAGCAGCCGGGCGTCGTGGAGCAGCTCGAGGTGGAGCTCGACGAGCGCTCGAACATCAAGCGCGACAAGGAGTACATGTCCAGCGTGCCCGGCGTCTTCGTCGCGGGTGACGCCGGTCGTGGCCAGTCGCTCATCGTCTGGGCCATCGCCGAGGGCCGTTCCGCAGCAGCGGGCGTCGACAAGTACCTCAGCGGCCAGACCGCCCTGCCGCGTCCGATCAACCCGAACGACCGCCCCCTCGTCGTCTGAGCGGCGGGCGTCCTGCTCGACTCGAAACACGGCATACCCGGACACCCGGTGGGCCTCCCCGGAAGGGGTGGTTCACCGGGTGTTCGCGTGTCCGCAGGGTGACCGCCGTCACGTTCCGGACGGGGCGGGCGATAGGGTCGCAACCATGCGTCGCGCCAAGATCGTCTGCACCCTCGGCCCGGCTGTCTCCAGCCCCGAACGCATCCGTGCGCTCGTCGATGCGGGGATGGACGTGGCCCGGTTGAACCTCTCGCACGGCGAGTACGCCGACCACGAGGAGATCTACCGCTCCATCCGCCGGGCCAGCGACGAGACCGGTCACGCCGTCGGGATCCTCGTCGACCTCCAGGGGCCGAAGATCCGCACGGGTCGCTTCTCGGGTGGCCCGGTGAGCCTGCCCACGGGCTCCGAGTTCACCATCACGACGCGGGAGATCGACGGCACCCCGACCGAGGTCGGCACGACCTACAAGGGCCTGCCCGGCGACGTCCGCCCCGGCGACGCGCTGCTCATCGACGACGGCAAGGTCGCGCTCGAGGCCGTCGAGGTCACCGCCACCGACGTCCGCTGCCGGGTCACGGTCGGGGGCACCGTCAGCAACAACAAGGGCATCAACCTTCCCGGTGTCGCGGTGTCCGTCCCCGCCCTGTCCGAGAAGGACAAGGAGGACCTGCGCTGGGCGCTGCGCCTGCGCGCCGACATGATCGCGCTGTCCTTCGTGCGGTCGGCCAAGGACCTCGACGACGTCTACGAGGTGATGGACGAGGTGGGCGTGCGGCTGCCCGTCATCGCCAAGATCGAGAAGCCCCAGGCCGTCGACAACCTCGCCGAGATCATCGCCGCCTTCGACGGGGTCATGGTCGCCCGCGGCGACCTCGGCGTCGAGCTGCCGCTCGAGGAGGTTCCGCTGGTCCAGAAGCGCGCCATCGAGATCGCCCGCCGCAACGCCAAGCCGGTCATCGTCGCCACCCAGGTGCTCGAGTCGATGATCGAGAACCCCCGCCCCACCCGCGCGGAGGCCTCCGACGCGGCGAACGCGGTCCTCGACGGCGCGGACGCGCTCATGCTGTCCGGCGAGACCAGCGTGGGCGCCTACCCCATCGTCGCCGTCGAGACGATGGCCCGCATCATCGAGAGCACCGAGGAGCACGGCCTCGACCGCATCCTCCCGCTCGGCACCAAGCCGCACACGATGGGTGGCGCCGTGTCGGCCGCCGCGGTCGAGATCGGCGAGCTGCTCGGCGCGAAGTACCTCATCACGTTCACCCAGTCCGGTGACACGGCCAAGCGGATGTCGCGCGTCCGTCCGCGCATCCCCATGCTGGCCTTCACGCCGGAGGCGCACACCCGCTCGCGGCTCGCCCTCGCGTGGGGCATCGAGACCTTCCTCGTGCCGATGGCCCGGCACACCGACCAGATGGCGCGCCAGGTCGACAAGACCCTGCTCGCCGACGGCCGCGTCAAGGAGGGCGACCTCGTCGTCATCGTCGCCGGCTCGCCCCCCGGCATCCCCGGCTCCACCAACGCCCTTCGCGTCCACAAGATGGGTGACGCGGTCAACAAGGTCGCGCCCGCCTACGAGGACCTCGAGGACTGACCCCGCGAGGGGTGCCAGCGGGTGGCGGGCACCGCCCCCACCCGCTTGTATGCTGCTCCCGCACCTTCGCCGGCCCGTCCGGCGAGCTGCGCCGAAGTGGTGGAATGGCAGACACGGAGCACTCAAAATGCTCTGCTCGAAAGGGCGTGCGGGTTCGAGTCCCGCCTTCGGCACCACAGACCTCCCACTCTCGCCGTGGAACACCGGTCTCGCCCAGTGGGGCGTCCCCACGCCGGGCACGCAACATGCCGTTAACGTGCGTCCCATAGGCTCAGTCCTGTGAGCGAGACCCAGTCGACGACGACCACCACCAAAGCCCCCACGCGGATCCTCGTGGCGGAGGACGAGGCGCTGATCCGCCTCGACCTCGCCGAGATGCTGGCCGAGCTCGGTTACGAGGTCGTCGGGCAGGCGAGCAACGGCGAGCAGGCGGTCGAGATGGCCAAGGAGCTCACGCCCGACCTGGTGATCATGGACGTGAAGATGCCCGTCATGGACGGCATCACCGCAGCGGAGGAGATCGGCTCGGCGAAGATCTGCCCCGTGGTGATGCTCACCGCCTTCAGCCAGACCGAGCTGGTGGAGCGGGCGCGCGACGCCGGCGTCATGGCGTACATCGTCAAGCCGTTCACGGCCTCCGACCTCGCGCCGGCCATCGACATCGCCCGGCACCGCTGGACCGAGGTGAAGGCGCTCGAGAGCGAGATCGCCGACCTCGGCGAGCGGCTCGAGACGCGCAAGGCCGTCGACCGGGCCAAGGGCATCCTCATGAAGAAGCTGAAGATCTCCGAGGCGGAGGCGTTCCGCTGGATCCAGAAGACGGCGATGGACCGTCGCCTGGGCATGCGCGAGGTGGCCGACGCCGTCGTCACCGGCATGGACAAGGCCTGACCGGTGCCGGCAGTGGTTCGCGCGGCCTCGGCGGCCGACGCGCAGGCGCTGGCCGGCGTCGCCGCGGCGACCTTCGCCCTGGCCTGTCCGCCGCACGTGACGCCGGAGGCCATCGCGACCTTCATCGCCGACGTGCTGTCGGAGGAGCGGTTCGTCGAGTACCTCGCCGACCCCGCCCGTGACCTGTTCCTCGCCGAGGACGGCGGCACGGCGACGGGCTACGCCATGCTCGTCACGGGGGAACCATCCGACCCGGACGTGCAGGCGGCGCTGAGCGTGCGGCCGACGTCGGAGCTGAGCAAGATCTACGTGCTGCCCGACCAGCACGGCGGCGCCACCAGCAGGCTCCTGATGGCGGCCGCCCTCGACGCCGCTCGCGCCAGAGGGTCCCGGGGCGCCTGGCTCGGGGTCAACCAGCTCAACGAACGCGCTCAGCGGTTCTACGCCAAGAGCGGGTTCACGCAGGTGGGCACCAAGCGGTTCCTCGTGGGGGACCGGTACGAGGACGACTACGTGTTCGAGCAGCCGTTGTGACGCTCGCCCGGGCGGCCGAAACGGCCTCCTGATCCGAGGGCCGTCGCGACGAAATGCCAGTGGTCGCAAGCAAGCCCATTCACTTGCACGGAGCAGTTCTGTTGAAGACTTCACTAATGGAGCGCGGTGGCTCTAGAGTCCTACTTCTGGCGCGTTCCTGGAACGGCCAGCGGCCCTCGGGGGAGCCGCGCACACACGAGTCAGACCGTCGATGATGGAGGAACCGGTGAGCCGTCCCGCGATCAGCGTCAAGCGTGTGCGCGAGGACGAGCAGCGAGCGTTCACCGAGCTGTGGATGTCGGCCCGGGTCGAGGCCGGGGTCAGCCCGGAGGTCGCTGCCCGAGCCGCGTCGGAGGGCCGCGTCGCCGCCGCCCTGGGCCGTGAGGACGTCCGGGCCTACGTCGCGATGGCGGACGGGCGCGCGGTCGGGTTCGCCGTCGCCGCCACGAGCCCCTTCTCGGCGCTCACCGAGGCCCCCTGCGTGACGATCGACCAGCTGTACGTCGTGCCCGAGTCGCGCAAGCACGGCGTCGCGCGCCAGCTCATGGGTGCCGTCACGGTGTACGCCGACTCCCGCGGGTGCGAGCAGATCGGCTGCAACGTGCCCGCGCAGCACCGCGAGGCCAACCGCTTCTTCGCTCGCCTGGGCTTCAGCTCGCAGGTGGTCCGACGGATCACCACGGTGGCCGCCCTGCGCCGGCGACTGGGCACCGACGAGCAGCGCACGCACTCGCTCGAGGCGCTGCTGCACCGTCGCCGGTCGCTGCGGGCACGAGCCGCCCAGTCGGCCAACCGCCTGGCCGGCTGACCGGGTCAGCTCTGGGGCCTGGCGATCCCCAGCCGGGTCGTCGGCACCCCGGGCAGGACGGTGCCGGCGGTGATGCCGCAGCGCTTCTCGAGGATCTCGCCGAGGACGATGCGGTAGTCCGTCGTGGCGTTGAGGTCGCCGGCGAGGAGCTTGTCCGGAGTCAGGCCGGGCCAGGTCCCGTAGACCTTGCCCCCGTTGACGCCGCCGCCCATGACGAACGAGACGTTGCCGTACCCGTGGTCCACGCCGCCGGAGCCGTTCTCCGCCACGCGACGGCCGAACTCCGAGAGCGTCACGAGCGTGACCTTGTCGCCCGCTGCCCCCAGGTCGGTGTTGAACGCGGCGAGCGCCTTGCCGACCTCCGTGAGCTGGTTGTACATCCACCCGCCGTCGGAGCGTCCGAGGTTGACGTGCATGTCCCAGTTGCCGGAGTCGATGGTCACCGCTCGCAGGCCCACGCCGGCCTTGATGAGGCGGGCTGCATCGCGCAGCGCGTCGCCGAGCGCGCCATACGGGTATGCCGCGCCACCGGCAGGCGTGTAGGGGGTGCTGGTCAGCGCGGTGGTCGTGCCGACCGTGCTGAGTGCGGTGTTCGCCGGTCCGGCGAGCTGCGCGGGCGCACCGGCGTAGAGGGCGCCGAGCGCCTTGGTCCACCGGCTCATCTCGGTGGCGTCCCACGCGCCGGCCAGGTCGAAGCTGTCCAGGCTGCGCATGGCGAGCTCGACCGTGGGGCCCATGAGGGAGCGCGGGGCGCTGGTCGACGCGAGCGAGGTCGCGGCGAAGGGACCGGGGGTCGTGGTCGCGCCGACCATGCGGTCCAGCCAGCCCGTCCGCAGGGAGGACCCGGGAGCGGCGCGCTCCATCTCGTCCATGTCGGTGAAGTGCGACCGCGTGGGGTTGGGCTGGCCCACCGCGTGCACCATGGCCAGGCGACCGGACGTGAACAGGGGCAGAAGGGGGGCCAGTGCCGGGTGGAGGGCGAAGCGCGCGTCGAGCTTGAGCCCGCGGGACTGGGGGACGGCGATGTTGGGCCGGGCCTCGTAGTACGCGGCGTCGCCGACGGGTGCGACCGCGGTGAGGCCGTCGAAGCCGCCGCGGAAGGACAGCACGACGAGGGTGTCACCGGTGTAGCCGGCGTCGGCGAACGTCAGCTGCGTCGCGGCCTCGGCCGAGGTCGAGCCGAGGGTGAGGGCGCCGGCGGCGCCGAGCCCGGAGGCGGCGAGGAAGCCGCGGCGCGAGAAGCCGGTGTCCCTGATGCTGCGGACGAAGTCGGGGCAGCCGCAGGCGTCAGCTGACGGGGGGCCGGGGGCGGCACCTTCGACGGGGACGGGCGCGGTGCCGGGCAGGGTGGTGTGGGTCATCAGGGCCTCAGCGGGTTGCGAACTCGGGGGAGTCGAGGATGAGCGCGACGACGTAGGGCAGGCGCCAGCCGAGGGCGGCGTCGTTCGCGGACAGGGTCGTGGCAGCGGTCTTGTCGAGGAACGCGCAGACCGCGTCGCGCTTGGCGGCGGGCAGCGGTGCCTGGGTGAGGCGCTGCGCGAGGGCGTCCACGTACGCGCCATACGTCGCGGGTGCGGTGGTGGGGAGCAGGGTCCGGAGGGCCGGGTACTTCACCTTGGTCGTGGCGGGGTCGGAGGCCGTCCACGTCTGGTACATGTGGAAGTTCCAGGTGGTCAGGGTGGTGCCGGCCCCGGCCCAAGCAGGCGCCACGTCGGGGTAGCCGTTCGGCGCGGGCCACCCCATGGGGGCCTGTCCCGCGGTCTGGGCCATCCACAGCAGGTCGTTGAGCCAGCCGGGGAGGTCGGCGCCGGGCTGTGCCCCGAGGACGCGGACCGTCGAGACGATGTTCTCGAGCGGGCGCTTGGTCTTCTGGCCCGCAGAGGCGGCGAACTCCGGGGAGGTGAGCAGTGCCCGCAGCACCGGGGCGATCTGGGTGTCGTTGGCGAGGTAGACCTGGGCCAGCCGGTCGATGAGCGTCGTCGGCGGGGTGTCCGACACGAAGCGCACCGCGAGCTTGGTGACGATGCGGCGGGCCGTCTTCGGGTGCCGGGCGAGGTAGTTGAGGTAGGACTCCACGACCGGGGTCCCGGCGGGCGAGGCGTTGTCGTTGCTCCAGGTGAGCAGCGCGACCTTGCCGCGGTAGTGCCGCATGTCGCGCCAGAGGTACTCGCCGGTCTCGAAGTCGATGCCCATGCCCGTGAGGACCAGGGCGGACCGGCGGATGTCGGACTCCCGGTAGCCGCCGTCGACACCGACGGTGTGCAGCTCGAGCAGCTCACGGCCGAAGTTCTCGTTGGGGGACCGCTTGGTGGAGAACGCGTTGTCGAGCTGCTGCAGCATCGCGGGGTGCTTGGCCGCCGCGACCAGCATGTCGGAGTACCGGCCGAGGGCGTTCCGGCGGATCACGTCGAGGTGGTAGCGGTGCAGGCTGTCCCACGCGTCGCCCCATGGGCCGGTGACGACGAGGTGGTTGGTCCAGAAGTCCACCATCACCTCGAGCAGCTGGCGCTTGGACCAGATCGCGCGGGCCAGGTAGGCCTGGATGACGGCGTAGCCGGCGTCGCCGGTGCTGTCGGGGTAGTACTTGTCCCGCACGCCCCAGATCCGGCTGTTGAGGATGGGCCACTGGGTGGTCACCAAGGAGTCCATCGCGGTGTCGGGGACGGCGGTCAGGGGGCTGAGCTGGGCGTCGATCCAGGCGGTCGTTCCCTTGGCCGCGATCTCGGCGACCAGGGCGGGGGTGGCGCCCCACGACGCACGCCGGGCCAGGTGCAGGGCGGGGCTGGGTGCGGCGACGGCGGTGGCTCCAGCTGTGGCCCTGGCCGTCGAGGTGGATGAGGTGTAGGCGACGCCCTTCCGAGGGGTGTAGGCGCGGTCGATCGTGGCGGGGGCCGGGTCGTGCGCGGTGACAAGGGGTTTGGCCAGCTGCTGGGGGAGGGGGCGCTGCGTGATCGGGTTGGCGACGGTCGGGGCGGTGTAGGTGCTGGGGGACCGGTGCGGGGCGACGGCGTCGACCGCCGCGGCCGCCACGGCGCCCACGGCGCCGCGTCGGGTGACCTTGGCCCCGGCCGGCTCGGTCCGGGCGTCGGGGAGGGGGCCGGTCGCGGTGGGGGGTGACTGGGGGGAGTCGGTGGCGACGGCCGAGCGGTTGCGGATGATGCTGGGGGGCACGTCGTCGATCGTCTCCCGCGCGTCACGGGGGCGTCGTCACCCGTTCGGGCCGTTCGACGGGGGACCAACGGACGGCTTCCCGGCCCACTTGACCGGCCCTTGACCTTGCGCTGACCACGCCCTGACGAAGCGGGTCGAAATGTCGGGTTTCGGGGGTCAGGCCCCGGGTGCCGCCGCCCGCACCAGGCAGGTGATGCGGCAGGTGCAGATGCGCCGTTCCTGCTCGTCGGTGATGACGACCTCGTACGACGCGAGGGTGCTGCCGAGCGAGAGCGCCGTCGCGGTCCCGGTGACGAACCCGGAACGCGCCGCCCGGTGGTGCGTCGCGTTGATGTCGAGGCCCACCGCGATCCGCTCCGGACCGGCGTGCAGCGCCGCTCCGATGGAGCCGAGCGTCTCGGCCAGGACCACCGAGGCCCCACCGTGCAGAAGGCCGTACGGCTGGGTGTTGCCGCCGACCGGCATCCGGCCGACGACCCGGTGCGGGGTGCCCTCGAGTACCTCGATCTGCATCCGGTGCAGGAGCGAGTCGGGGTTCATCGCCTGCATGGCCGCGAGGGCGGGGCCGAAGTCGTCGGTGGTCTCGGGGGTGTCACTCATAACCAATAGGCTGCCATGCGTGAGTCGCCTCCTGCTCCTCGACGGACATTCCCTCGCCTACCGGGCCTTCTTCGCGCTGCCGGTCGAGAACTTCTCGACCAGCACCGGTCAGCACACCAACGCGGTCTACGGCTTCACGTCGATGCTGATCAACGTGCTGCGCGACGAGCAACCCACCCACCTCGCCGTCGCGTTCGACGTGAGCCGCAAGACGTTCCGCAGCGAGGAGTACGCCGAGTACAAGGCGACCAGGTCCGCGACCCCCAGCGAGTTCCAGGGCCAGGTGGCGCTGGTCCGCGAGGTGCTCGACGCCCTGAAGATCAAGCACGTGCAGCTCGACGGCTTCGAGGCCGACGACGTCATCGCGACGCTGACCACCCAGGCGACCGCGCAGGGGATGGACGTCGTCATCTGCACCGGCGACCGTGACGCCTTCCAGCTCGTGACCGACAAGGTGACCCTGCTGTACCCCGTGCGCGGTGTCTCCGAGGTCTGGCGGATGGACCCCAAGGCGGTCGAGGAGAAGTACCTCGTGGCGCCGGAGCGCTACAGCGACCTCGCCGCCCTCGTCGGGGAGACCAGCGACAACCTGCCCGGGGTCCCCGGTGTCGGACCCAAGACCGCGGCCAAGTGGCTCGGGCT
The DNA here is from genome assembly GCF_054782575.1 of Pedococcus soli. Classification (NCBI taxonomy): domain Bacteria; kingdom Bacillati; phylum Actinomycetota; class Actinomycetes; order Micrococcales; family Intrasporangiaceae; genus Pedococcus; species Pedococcus soli. The sequence goes on from NZ_BAAGSF010000006.1 coordinate 107,932, forward strand.
CTACGGCGACCTGCAGGGCGTGGTCGCGCACGCCGACGAGATCAAGGGCAAGGCGGGGGAGTCGCTGCGCGAGCACCTCAACGGCGTCCTGCGCAACCGCCGGCTCAACCACCTCCTCACCGACCTCGAGCTGCCGGTCACCATCGACGAGCTCGAGCGGCAGAACTGGGACCGCGACCAGGTCCACACCGTCTTCGACAGCCTCGAGTTCAGGGTGCTGCGCGACCGCCTCTTCGAGTACCTCGAGGCGCCGCAGGAGGAGGCCGAGCACGGCTTCGACCTCGAGGGGAGCGTGCTCGCCCCCGACGAGGTGGCCGGATGGCTGCAGGAGTATGCCGCCGCCGGGGCCCGCGTCGGCGTGCACGTCGTCGGCAGCTGGGGTCGCGGCACCGGGGACGCCACCGCCCTCGCGCTGGCCACCGACGGTGACGCAGCCGCATACGTCGACCTCGCGGCGCTCGACCCGGCCGGGGAGGCGGCTGTCGGGGCCTGGTTGGCTGACCCGATGCGGCCCAAGGTGCTGCACGACGCGAAGGGTCCGCTGCTCGCCCTGGCGGCCCGCGGCTGGGCGGTCGACGGCATCGAGACCGACACGGCGCTCGCGGCCTACCTGGTCCGGCCCGACCAGCGCTCCTACGACCTGTCCGACCTGGTGCTGCGGCACCTCGGCCGCGAGCTGCGCGCCGAGACCGCCGACAGCGGCCAGGGGCTGCTCGACTTCGGCGACGACCAGGACACCGGGGCGCAGGAGTCGATGGTCCGGGCCCGCGCCGTCCTCGACCTCGCGGCGTCGCTGGCCGAGCAGCTGGAGGCCACCGGGGGCACCTCCCTGCAGCGCGACGTCGAGCTGCCGCTCGAGCACGTGCTCGCCGGGATGGAGCGCACCGGCATCGGGGCCGACACCGAGACCATGACCGGGCTCGAGGCCGACTTCGCCGCCAAGGTGCGCGAGGCCCAGGAGGACGCCTACGACGCGATCGGGGGCGACCAGATCAACCTCGGTTCGCCGAAGCAGCTGCAGGTGGTGCTGTTCGAGACGCTGGGGCTGCCGAAGACGCGGCGCACCAAGACCGGGTACACCACGGACGCCGACGCGCTGACCGACCTGTTCACCAAGACCGAGCACCCGTTCCTCGAGGCGCTGCTGCGCCACCGTGACGCCTCCCGCCTGCGGGTCACCGTCGAAGGGCTGCTGAAGTCGGTGGCCGACGACGGCCGCATCCACACGACGTACCAGCAGACGATCGCCGCCACGGGTCGTCTCAGCTCGACCGACCCCAACCTCCAGAACATCCCGATCCGCACCGACGAGGGCCGCCGCATCCGCGAGGTGTTCGTCGTCGGTGAGGGGTACGAGTCGCTGATGTCGGCCGACTACAGCCAGATCGAGATGCGGATCATGGCGCACCTGTCCGGCGACGAGGGGCTCATCGAGGCGTTCCGGACGGGGGAGGACCTGCACCGGTTCGTCGGCTCGCGCGTCTTCCACGTCGAGCCGCAGGACGTCACGTCGGCGATGCGCTCCAAGGTCAAGGCGATGTCGTACGGTCTGGCCTACGGCCTGTCGGCCTTCGGCCTGTCCAAGCAGCTCACCATCTCGACCGGTGAGGCGCAGGGGCTCATGGACGAGTACTTCGCCCGGTTCGGTGGTGTGCGCGACTACCTGACCGAGGTCGTCGCCGAGGCGAGGGGCACGGGGTACACGCAGACCATGCTCGGGCGCCGCCGGTACCTGCCCGACCTGACCTCCGACAACCGCCAGCGCCGCGAGATGGCCGAGCGGATGGCACTCAACGCGCCGATCCAGGGCTCGGCCGCCGACATCATCAAGCTCGCCATGCTGCGGGTCGACAAGGCCCTCACCGAGTCGGGTGCCCGGTCGCGCCAGCTCCTCCAGGTCCACGACGAGCTCGTCCTCGAGATCGCCCCGGGCGAGCGGGACGACGTCGAGGCGCTGGTCCGCCGTGAGATGGGCGGTGCCATGGAGATGGACGTCCCGCTCGAGGTGAGCGTCGGCGTCGGCCGTTCCTGGCACGACGCCGCCCACTGACCGGGACCGACTCCCTCGCCATGCGCCGCACCGCCGGGCTCCGGCTGTTCGCGGCACCGGTGGCCGTCACCGTCGGGCTCGCGGCCTGGGTGTGTGCCCGGTCGCTCGGCCAGGGCTGGTACCTCTACCGCGACTTCGTGGCGGTGCCGGACCCGCGGTTCGGACCGCAGACGCTGGGGACCTCGGGGGCTGCCGCCCGCGCCGTCCCGCTCGACGCCGTCACCACCGCCCTGGCCGTCGTGGTGCCGACCGCTGTGCAGCAGCAGGTCATGCTCGTCGCCACCCTCGTCCTGGCCGGGCTGGGCGTCACCGTCCTGCTGCGCCACCACGGGCCCGCCGCCATGACGTGCGGTGCAGCCGTCGCGGTGTGGAACCCCTATGTCGCCGAGCGCCTCCTCGTGGGACAGCCGCCGACCCTGCTCGCCTACGCCGCGGTCCCCTGGGTCGTGGTGGCGGTCAGGCACCCCACGTCCGCCCCGCGGCGGCTCCTGCTGGTGGTCCTGGCTGCGCTGCCCGCGGCCCTGACCCCCTTCGGTGGACTCCTCGCGGCGGTCGTCGCGCTGGTGGCCTCGCTGCTCACGCCGGGGCGGCGGACCCGGGGATGGATCGTGGCCGTGGCGCTCGCCGCCCTCGCGTGGTGCCTGCCGTGGCTGCTCGCGGCCCTGCTCGGACCGCCCGTCGTCGCCGACCGTGACGGCGCCGCGGCCTTCGCGGTCGGGGCGGACTCACCGTTGGGCACCATCGGGTCGGTCCTGATGCTCGGTGGCATCTGGGCCCCTGGCGCGCGGCCGGGATCACGCCTCGACCTGCTCCCCGTCGCGGCCTCGATCGGCGTGCTGCTGGTCGCCGCCGTCGGCGTCGCGCTGCTGGTCCGTGGGCGGCAGCACCGCGCGGCCGTCGTCGTCGGCGCGTCGTACGTCCTGCCCGTCACCGCGGTCCTGCTGCTCTCCTCCGGTCCCGGGCTCGCCCTCTTCGCCCGGGCGCAGGACGTGCCGGGCGTCGCGATCCTGCGCGATACGCACCGGCTTCTGGCCCTGTCGACGGTGGCGTTGGCCGTCGCTGTCGGCGTCGCAGTGGGGGCCGCGACCTCCGCGCTCGGCCGCCGGCTCGGCGGTGCCGGGTCCGCCCAGGGCGTGGGGGTCGTCCTCGGGGCGCTCGCACTGACCGTGCTCACGGTGCCGGACCTCCCGGGTGCGGTCACCCGGTCCTACCGTCCGGTGGCGTACCCCGACAGCTGGCACCAGGTGGTCGACGCGGTCGACCGTGCCCCCGCCGGCGCGGTCCTCGTCCTGCCCTGGCAGCCGTTCCGCGACCCCGCCTGGGCGGGAGGGCGACCGTTCCTCGACCCGGTGCCCCGCGCCCTCGACCGCGAGGTGCTGTCGTCCTTCGACCTCACGGTGGTCCGCGACGGCCACCCGGTCACCGTGGACGGGGGAGACCCCGCCGAGGGCGCCTCGTGGGCCGCCGGTCGGCTCGACCCCGGGGTGCTCGACCGTCTCGGCGTCACGGTCGTCGTGGAGTGGCGGGGGACCGTGGGCCGGCTCCCGCAGCAGCACACGGGGCTGCACCCGGTCCTGACGACCCCGGAGTTCACGGTGTGGGCCAGGACGACCGCCGGCTGACCGTGGGCGGGGACACGCGCAGAACTTTCCGCAGAAGTCGGCCGGGTGGGCAACCAGCGGGTAACATCCTCGCAACATCATCATCAGGAGGCCCTGGGTCATGCAGTTCTTTCGCCGTGGCGAGCGCGGTGCCGTCGAGTCGGCTGCAGCAATCACCCTGCTCAGCGTCGTGCTGGGCGGAGGTGCCGCAGTGGCTGCCGTGGTGACCGTCGTCAACACGACCGCCCCGAACGACTCCTCGGCCATCCAGGACGGGCCCAAGGACATCGTGCCGGCGGAGACCCTGATCCCCTACGGCGGCTGACTCAGGTCCGAACGGTCAGCGTCTGGGCGTCGGTCATCGCGACCGGCGCCCTTCCGTGTGCACCATGCAGAAGCAGACGTTCCCAGGACCCGATGGTCCCCTCCCACGTGAACTGGCGGGAGTAGTCGCGCGCATGACCGCCCATCTCCTCGCGGGCGTCCGCGTCGGCCAGCAGGCGGGCCACCTCGTGGGTCATCTCGTCCAGGTCGTCGACGAGCACACCGGTCCGCTGGTGGACGATCGACTCCGAGAGCCCTCCGGCGTTGCTGTACGCGATCGTCGGGACGCCGTGGCTGGCCGCCTCGACGACGCACAGGCCCCAGCCCTCCTTGACGCTCGGGGCGAGCGCCAGCCACGCCCCGGCGAGCTCGGCGTGCTTCACCCCGTCCTCGACGAAGCCGAGGAGGTCGACGTCGTCGGCCACCCCGGAGGCCTCGGCGTGCGCAGCGATCTCGTCGTGCCACCAGCCCTGGCCGATGACCCGCAGCCGGAGCCCGGGCGTGGTCGGCCGCAGGCGCGCCAGGACGTCGATCGCGTGCTCGACCCGCTTGTGCGGGACGAGCCGGCCCAGCACGACGAGCGTGGGGTCCGGACGTCTCGCGAGGTCGAGGGCGACGGGTTCGTCGGTACCGTTGTGGATGACCGCGATGTGCCCGGTGTCGACGCCGAGGCCGCCGAGCTCCTCACGGGTGCGTTCGGAGACCGCGACGTACTGGCGCCCGCGGTACACCCGCGGCGAGACCCGCGACTCGATGAACCAGCCGATGCGTGCGGCGACCGGACCGAAGACCACCGGCCACTGCTCGCGGTGGACGTGGTGCACCAGCGAGACCACCGGCGACCTGGTCGCCAGGACCGACAGGAAGGGCACGCCGTTCTGCACGTCGACCACCACGTCGTACCGCCCGTGGGCCCGTTCGTCCGCGCGCAGGGCGCGGGTCGACGCGGCATACACGCCCAGTCGGCCGCCCTGGCGACGCACCCGGACGCCTTCCACCGTCTCGGCCGCGGGGGCGTCCCCGTGCGCCGCGCAGTACAGCGTGACCTCGTGACCGCGTGCCGCCAGCCCGCGGCAGACGGTCTCGGCGTAGTGCTCCGCGCCGCCGCCCTCGGGGTGCGTGGAGTCACGCCAGTTCAGGAAGGCAATGCGCACAGTCGCTCCGTTGCGGCTCAGGGGTGGGGCTGCTGATGGAGAAATGTAGCCCCACGTCGGAGGGCCGCGCGGCGGACCCGGCCGGAACCACGCCGTCCCGTCCGCCGGCGCCACCCCGGGGGAGCCTGCGTCGCTCGGTGGCGCTCTTCCGGGCGTTCCTCGTCGAGCAGACCGACCCCGACCGCTTCTACTCCCTGCTCGCGGCCGACTCGGTGGCCGAGGCCGCGCGCTGGTTCGACCTGCGCGGCTCGGACGTCGTGGACGTGGGCGGCGGCCCGGGGTACTTCGCCGACGCCTTCCGTGACGCCGGTGCCCGCTACGCAGGGATCGAACCGGACGCGGGCGAGCTGACGGCGCGCGGCCTGGTCGGCACGAACGCCCTGCGGGGCTCCGGCCTCCAGCTGCCCCTCGCGGACGACTCCGTCGACTGCGCCTACTCCTCCAACGTCCTCGAGCACGTCCCCGACCCCGAGGGCATGGCCGAGGAGATGCTGCGCATCACCCGCCCCGGCGGCGTCGTGGTCGTCTCGTGGACGCCGTGGCTCTCGCCGTGGGGTGGCCACGAGACCGCTCCGTGGCACTACCTCGGGGGTCGCCGCGCCGCCGACCGGTATGCCGCGCGGCACGGGCGCCGTCCGAAGAACGACTTCGGGGTGTCCCTGTTCGCCTGCTCCGTGGCCCGGATGTCCCGATGGCTCCGCACGGCGGTGGCCGAGGACCGCGTACGCGTCGTCGAGGTACTCCCGCGGTACCACCCCCGCTGGGCGCGCTGGGTGGTCCGGGTCCCCGGCCTGCGTGAGGTGGCCTGCTGGAACGCCGTCATCGTCGTGGAGAAGCTGCGATGACCACGACGTCCGTCGAGACCAGGGCGCTCGCGCGACCGGGCACCGACGCCGCCGACCCCGAGGACGTGGTGGTCTGGCGCGCCCGGCTGCTGGCGGTCTGCCTCGCGCTCGCGGCGGTGGCCTTCCGGCAGAAGCCGGGCCTCGTCGTGGCCGACACCAAGCTCGACCTCACGGTCTCGCCGTGGGCGTTCCTCGGGAAGGCCCTGCACCTGTGGGACCCGCAGGGCGCCTTCGGCCAGCTGCAGAACCAGGCGTACGGCTACCTGTTCCCGATGGGGCCGTTCCACGGGGTGCTCACCTCGCTCGGGGTGGCTCCCTGGGTGGTCCAGCGACTCTGGTGGACGACCCTGCTGTGCGTCGCGTTCCTGGGCGTCTGGCGGCTGGCGACCGAGCTGCGCATCGGGACTCCGTGGCTGCGACTCGCAGGCGCCGTGGCCTTCGCCCTGAGCCCTCGCATCGCCAGCGAGCTGACCGTGACCTCGGTCGAGGTCTGGCCGATGGCGGTGGCCCCGTGGGTCCTGCTCCCACTGGTCGTCCGCGGGGAGCGGACCTGGCCGTGGAGGGTGAGCCGGTCGGCGCTGGCGTTCTTCGCCTGCGGCGGCGTCAACGCCGTCGCCTCGGGCGTGGCCCTGGTGCTGCCGACCCTGTGGTTCCTCACCCGGCGACCCACCCGGCGGGTCGCCCTGGCCTTCGCCGGCTGGTTGGGCGCCGTGGTCGCGGCGATGGCGTGGTGGCTGCTGCCGCTGGCCGTCCTCGGCGGCAACAGCCCCCCGTTCCTGGACTGGATCGAGGGATCCGGGGTCACCACCTCGACGGCCAGCGTGTTCGAGACGCTCCGCGGCACCTCCGCCTGGCTCGGCTTCCTCACCACCCCGACCGGACCCGAGTGGCCCGGCGGATGGGCGCACGTCACCCAGCCGGGAACGGTCCTCGCGACCGTCGTCATCGCCGCCGTGGGCCTGCTGGGCCTCGGCCTGCGACGAACGCCCGAGCGCACCTTCCTCGGCGTCAGCGTCCTCGTGGGCATGGTCCTGCTGGGACTGGGGCACAGCGGTGCGCTGGGCTCCCCGGTCGCCGACGGGGTGCAGGGACTGCTGGACGGGGCGCTCGCGGCGGTACGCAACACCCACAAGTTCGACGTGGTCGTCCGGCTGCCCCTGGCGCTGGGGCTCGTGGCGGCGCTGTCGGCCGGGACGCAGTGGCTCCAGCGAGCCGGCGCGGCCCGGTGGGTGGCCCCGGTGACGGTGCTGTCGCTCCTCGTCATGGCCACGGCGCCGAGCGCGGTCGCCGGTCTGGCCCGCAGCGAGGCCTACACCGCGGTGCCCGGGTACTGGCACGAGACGGCCGACTGGCTGGACGCACAGCCCGATGCCGGGTCGGTCCTCGTCCTGCCCGCCGCCTCGTTCGCGGACTTCACCTGGGGTTCGACGAAGGACGACCCGTTGCAGGCGCTGATGAAACGGCCGTTCGCGGTGCGTGACGCCGTGCCCCTGGGCTCGGCGGGGGCCACCCGGTGGCTCGACGGCGTCGAGCGACAGCTCGGTGCAGGCCGCGGCGGCACGGGTGTCACCGAGGCGCTGGCCACCGCCGGGGTGCGGTTCGTCGTCGTGCGGAACGACCTGCGGCTCGACGCGCAGGGTGATCCGCTGGTGGCCGTCCACGCCGGCCTCGCCGCCAGCGGTCTCGACCGCGTCGCCGACTTCGGGCCGGTTGCGGGCAATCCCGGTGAGTCCGAGGCCGACACCGTGGACTACCGCACGCTGCTGCCTCGACCGACGGTGGAGGTCTACCGGGTCCCGGGGGCTGCGGGCGCGTCCATGCAGTCGATGGCGAGTGTGCCTCGCATCACGGCCGGCCCGGAGGACGCTGCGGACGTGGCGGGTCAGGCGGGCCCGCGGCTGGGCCTGTACGGCTCGGATGCTGCCGCGTCGGGCTCGGCGGGGACCGACGTGGCCACGGACGGGCTGCGTCGCCGCGAGGCGAACTTCGGCGAGCCCACCCACAACACCTCGGCCGTGCTGACGGCCACCGAACCCACGCGGCAGGACCGCCCGGTCACGGACTTCGACAGCGACCCGCGGGCGCCCCGGACGACCTCGACGTGGACCGGCATCGCCGGGGTGCGCGCCTCCTCCTCGGCATCGGATGCCGGCGCGACGCTGCGACTCGGCCCCTCGGCAGCGCCGGGCGCTGCCCTGGACGGCGACACCGGCACCCGCTGGGTCTCGGGCACGTTCGGCAGTGCCACCGGCGAGTGGCTGCAGGTCGACCTGGACTCGGCACGGGAGGTGCGGGGCGTGCGGATCGACGTCTCCGTCGCCAGTCCTGTCGCCGCCCGACCGGCCGAGCTGACGGTGACGACGGAGCGCGGCAGCCGCCGGGCCGTGGTGGACCAGGACGGCAACCCCGTGGTCGTCGGCCTCCCCGCGGGCCCCACCCGCTGGGTCCGGGTCACCCTCGACAAGGTCCGCTCGGGTGCCCAGAACGGGTTCGCCATCGACGAGCTCACCCTCGACGGTGTCCGTCCGGCTCAGCTCCTGCAGGTCCCTGCGGCGCAGTCGCCGTCGAGCATCGTCCTGCGCAGGGACGACGGGTCGAGGGCCGGGTGCCTCCTGGTGGCCCCCAGCACCTACTGCTCACCGACGCTGGCCCTCGCGGGGGAGGGATCCTCCACGCTGGCCCGCCGGGTCACGGTGGGCACGGCCCGGCAGTACGGGGTGTCCGGCACCGTGCTGGCGGTGAGCTCGCCCGGGACGGATCGCCTCTTCGACGTCGGCGAGCGCATCACCGCCACGTCGTCCTCACGCCTGGTCGACGGCCCGGCAGACCGCCCCGGTGCCGCGCTCGACCGCGACCTCGGGACGGGGTGGGTCGCCGGCACGGAGGACTTCGACCCGTCCTTCACGCTCCGCCTGCCCGAGCGGCGCACCATCTCGGCGCTGCAGTTCCTCCGCGATCCGGGGCTGGCCGCGTCGGGGGCCCGAGCCGTCACGGTGTCGTTCGACGGCGGGCGCGCCCAGGACGCCGAGGTCGACGACGAGGGCTACCTGCGCTTCACCGCGCGCCGGGCGCGGACGGTCGAGCTGAGGTTCGGTGCCACCCGGCCGATGGTCAACATCGACTCGCGCAGTGGTGCCCGCACCTTCATCCCGGTCGGCTTCTCCGAGCTGCGCGTCCTCGGCGCGGACGACCTGCGACGCCCCGTCGACCCCGAGGCGGTGACGGGGGTCCCGTGCGGGTTCGGACCGACCCTGACGGTCAACGGCGCCGAGCACACCACCGAGGTGTCGGGGACCCTGGGTGACCTGCAGGCGGGGCGGCCGCTGGCCTGGTCGGTCTGTCGCGCGGCCGATCCCGTCGACCGCGACAGCGCGGCGGCCGCGGAGACGGTGCAGGTGCGGCTCGACGCGGGGACCAACGACATCGTGGCGACCCCCAGTGGTGAGTTCGCCGCGCAGTCCCTGACGCTGCAGGCGCCCGGCGCCGCGGCCCACCGGTATGCCGCGTCGACCCCCACCGCCCTGACGGTGGCCCGCCCGGAGCCGTCCGGGTTGAGCGTGGCACTGCCGGTGCGGACGGAGGACCAGCTGTTGGCCGTCGCGCAGAACTTCCACCCGGGGTGGACCGCGACGGTCGACGGTGCGTCGGTGCGAGGGGTCAGGGTGAACGGCTGGATGCAGGGCTGGGTGGTCCCTGCCGGCAGCGCGGCGGTCCTCCGGGCAGACTTCGCCCCCGACGGGTCCTACCGGGCGGGCCTGGCGGCAGGTGGGGTCGCCGTCCTCGCCCTCGGCCTGCTCGCCCTGCTGACGGCACGCTCCCCACGGGTCCGTCGCGCGCTGCGGCGACCGGTGCACGCCGGTGCGACCGGACACGAGCCACCGGCTGCCGGGGTCCTGCCCCGCTGGATCGGAGTGCCGGTCCTCGTCGTGACCGGTCTCGTGATCGCCGGTCCGGTGGGGGCGGCCCTGGGTCTGCTCGCCGCGCCGGTCGGGCTCGCCACGGGGTGGTTCCGGGCAGTCCTGCGGACGGCGGTGCTGGCGCTCCCGCTGTCGGCGGGTGTGCTGGTGGCCCTGCACACCTGGCCGGGCGGGCGTCTCAACCTCGACTCCCCGGTCGTGCAGGCGCTCAGCCTCGCCGGGGTGCTGCTGGGCTGCGGTCTGGCGCTGCTGGCGCCGGCCGGGGAGCGTCGACGGGGCCGGGAGATCCGGCCGGCGACGGTTCGAGGATGAACGTCGACCGGTGCTCGCGACGTCGGGCGCGCCGCATCAGCGGACGCTCCAGGCCGTAGAAGCTCGCGGCGGCGAGGGCCAGCGACACCACGAGGGTGAGGGCGAAGCGGGGGGCGAAGCTCCCGGCGAAGGGCTCGAGGCCCAGGGTGCGCTCGACCAGGGCGAGCACCACGACGTGGTACGCGAAGACACCGTAGGAGATGGACCCCAGGACGTGGCACACCCTCCCGGACAGGGCCCGCAGGCGTGGGCTGGAGGCCGCGCCCGGGACGACGGCCGGTGCGACGACGAGCAGGCCCAGCACGCCGTACAGGAGGTTCTTCGTGGCCGACGAGGCGATGCTGGGGGCGGACAGGTCCAGCGGTCCGGCGATGGGCGTGCTGACCAGGACGTAGAGCGCGATGGCGACGCCCCACACCGTCCCGGGCCGGCGCGCCACGACCTCGAGCGGGCTCGCCGCGATGACTCCGGCGGAGCGGCCCGCGTTCCAGGTCGCCAGGGCCATCCCGGCACCGAACCAGCCGAGGAACCCGGGCAGCCACAGGCGCCCGAGGGGAGCGTCGAGGGCGGTGCAGGTTGCCATCCACACCGGGCCCAGGACGCCGAGCAGGGCGCACACCGCCATGACCCGCCGGGTCCACGAGGCGCCGCGTCGTCCTCGGCACAGCAGCCAGCCGAGCAGGGGCAGGGCGAGGTAGAAGGCCGCCTCGGTGGCCAGGCTCCACATCTGGGTGAGCCCCTCCAGGGTGCCCCCCTCGGTGTAGACCTGCACGAGCGTCGCGTTGCGCAGGTAGTCCCACGCATCGGCCCGGGCGCTGGGGACCAGGGCCCAGGCGGCGGCGACGGCCAGCCACAGGACGGGGAGGATGCGCACGGCGCGGTGCCAGAGGTAGCTGCGCACCGCGGGCGTCCGACTCCCGGCGAGGTGAGCCACGGCATACGGGCGGAAGAGCAGGAAGCCCGAGATGACGAAGAAGATCGCGACGCCGGCGTCGAGGCGCGCCAGCACCCCCGCAAAGGGACCGCGCAGGGCGTCGCCGCTCTGGAACCCGACATGGGTCGTCAGCACGGCCAGGGCGCCGACGGCCCGCAGGCCGTCGAGCGCCGGGAACCGGGCCGCGGGTCGGTCGGCCGGGAGGCGGGCCGCGGGTCGGTCGGCCGGAAGGCGGTCGTTCACGGGCACCTAGCTGCTCGGGGTGGGCTGGCCCACCTGGAGGTCGCCCACGCAGAAGTTCACGCCCGGGGGGATGTCGGAGATGGTGACCGTGGTCCCGCTGCCCTCCAACGGCAGGAAGACCTGCCCCAGTCCCTTGGCGAAGGTGACCTGCTGCTCTGCCTTGCCCATCGACACGGTCCCGGTGGTGGCCGTGTCGGACAGGTAGCCGATCCGGACCGCCCACTCCCAGTCGAACGCGGGCCCGGTCAGCGGCACCGTCACGGTGCCCCCCTTCACGGGCAGGCAGCCCTGTCCCGGGCGGCTGGTCACCCCGGGAGCGACGGCCATCGGGACGAGGCTTCCGTCGCCGCTCATCATGTAGGGCTTGGCGGAGGCTCGCTCCTGGTACATCTGGCGCCGCTGCTCGTCGCTCACGAGCGGGGCCAGGAACCGGCTGACGGAGTTGTACTCGAGGAAGAACGGGGACAGGATCCCGCTCGGCACGGCCGTGTCGTAGAGCCGGGCGTCGGCGGGCATACGTCTCAGCGACTCCACCGCGTTGGCCGTGAACGCCCGCGCAGGGTTCTTCGTGCTCACCCTCGCGTAGTCGCCGACTGAGTGGATGGAGACGGCGATCATCAGGACGCCGGCCAGCGGGAGGGCGGTCCACAGCTGCCCGGGACGAACCGCTGCGAAGACTCGGGGCGCGGTGGGGGTCCACGGGTCCTCCTCACCGCGCAGGCGCATGAGGCACGCGGCGATCGTGACGACGAGCGGCACCACCGCGTCGGCGAGGTAGCGCGTCTCCAGTCCGGCGACGGCACCGATGAAGGCCACCCGACCCACGCCGATGATCGCGAGCGAGCCGGCGAGGTAGACCAGCAGGGCCAGCCAGAACCGGCTGGCGCGACGGCGCAGCACCAGCGAGGCCATGATGAGCGCGGCGGCCACGATCCAGCACGCCCAGTCGAACGGGCGCGGCGACCCGACGAGCCCCAGGCCGTAGCTGAACTCCTGCCACGACCACGGGCCACCCAGGGCGCCGGGGGCGAACGTCCGCAGGAGGCTGAGGTAGGTGAAGTCGGACAGTCCTCCCGGCGAGGGAGCAGTCGCGAACGTGCCCTCGGTGGTGCTGGAGGAGTGGAGGTACAGAGCCAGGTATGCCGCGGTGACCGCGGTGTACCCGATCCAGACGAGCCGCGTGCGGCGGACCAGACCGAGGACGGGACGCAGGCGCAGCTCGGTGGTGGGGGAGATGGCGAGGGTGAACAGGACCACGTAGGGGAGGAAGAGCAGGATCTTCTCGAAGCTGGCGCAACCCACCGCGAACCACAGCGTGGCGACGGCCGCGTCCAGCGGACGACCCGAGCGGACGAACCGCGTGTGCCACCTCAGGGCGCCGGCGACGGCGATCATCAGGGGCAACCAGATGATGGCGGCCGACAACCAGTTGAACGCCGGCAGCGTCAGGGGGGTGAACGAGAACACGACGTAGGGCGCGAGGACCAGTGGGTTGCGGCCGAAGAGCTCGATGAGCAGCTTCCAGACCATGACCGACAGGATGAGCTGGCCGACCAGCAGCGTGATGCAGGTCCAGCCCCAGCTCAGTGGGGCGAAGTGGGCCAGGAGCCACATGGTGGCGAAACCGATGGGCTCGAAGTGACCGGTGTGCACCCGGGTCAGGTACTCCCAGGACAGGGGGTTCTCCATCGCCCGGGCGCTCAGCATGAAGTCGTCGGTGATGAAGTAGCTGTCCTTGAGGACGCTCAGCCGGATGGCAAGGGCCAGCACCGTGATGACGAGGAACGCGGACCGCAGCGGGTTGGTGGCCAACCAGTGTCCGCCGGGGATGGCACCGCTCGTCGTCGGCGACTCGTCGTCCGAGTCCCGGGTCGGGCCCGGAGAGGTGGTCGTCGAGGAGTGAGTCACGCGTGGTCCTGGTCGTTCGAGCCGATGTCACGGTCAGGGTAACCGGGCCGGAGTCGCTCCCGGTCACGTTCGTGCGACTCGGCGTGTGCGTCGCCAGATTGGGTACGGCGCCGGCTACCCGCTGGTAGGGTCCAGCCACCTCATATCAAGGAGATCCGCACATGCGTCGAGTGCTGGGCAGCGTTGCCACAGTTCTGGGAGTTCTGTTGTTGGGCATCGGCATCGTGGCCAAGCCCGTCCTGTACGACCGGCTTGCGACCGTCAAGCTGGACCAGCGTTCGACCTCCGTGTCGCAGGGGTCGGGGATGTCCGCGCTCTACGCGCACGAGGTGAACGGCTCCGCGGTCTTCGAGAAGCTCCAGAACGTCACCCTCCGCAGCACCCGCCAGGTCGTCGGGATCCCCGGTCGGCTCACCGAAGCCAAGAAGCAGGACACGGATGCCTTCTGGCAGACCACAGTCCGCTCCCAGGCCGAGATCGACGGCAAGTGGACCGACCTGAGCTACAGCAACGAGGGCGTGTCGTTCAACCGCAAGACGGGCACGGCGACGAACTGCTGCGGCGACTACAAGTCCGCCGGTGACCTCGACGACCCGTCGAAGCTGGTGCCGGTCGACCACAAGGGCAACTTCTTCAAGTTCCCGTTCGACGTCCAGAAGAAGTCCTACTCGTGGTGGGACGGGGACCTCGGCAAGGCGACGGACATGCAGTTCGTCCGCGAGGAGAAGATCGAGGGCCTGAACACCTACGTCTTCCGCCAGATCATCGACAAGGCGCAGGTCGCCCAGCGCGATGTCCCCAAGGCCATCTTCGGGGACTCCTCGTCCGGCAACGTCCAGGCGTCCGTCATGTACGGCAACGTCCGCACGCTGTGGATCGAACCGCACACCGGTGTGCTCATCAAGGGCCAGGAGCAGGTCGACAAGTCGTTGGTGGCCGCCGGCTACGACGAGGTCCCGACGACGCTCGGCACCATCGGCTACAGCGACGCGACGGTGAAGAAGAACGTCGAGGACTGGTCGAGCAAGGGCGCCCTGCTGGGCTTCATCGGTGGCGCGCTCACGCCGGTGGGCATCGGGCTCGGGATCCTGCTCATCGCCCTCGGGCTGGTCCTCACCCTCGGTGGCGGCCGCCGGGGCCGCCGGGAGGCCTGACCCCCGCGAACAGCGAGGAAGGGCCCGGTCGGAGATCCGACCGGGCCTTTCTCGTTGCACCCGTGCCGTGCGCCCGCGTGGGGTCTGCCCCATGAGGGGGCCGTCGGGTCGGCGGAGTGGCTGCTCCCTGCCGACCCGACGGCCCGGGGAGGTGCCGGTGCGAGGCGTCCCGCCTGTGGGGGATGGCGTGGGCGCCTCGTCCGGTCACGGACGGATTCGTCGTCTTTCAGGTATAGCGCCACTTCGGCGTTTTGTCTCGGCGAACCTGCGAATGGTGCCGGGTGCGCCCGTCTGCGCACGGTCGCCGTGGCCCTCGTCCGGAGGTGGACGCGCCGAGGCCCGGTCCCGTCCGGAGGTGGACGCGCCGAGGCCCCGGTCCCATTCGGGACCGGGGCCTCGGCGCACGGTTCAGGCCGTCGACGGCTGGGGCTGCCGGGGACCGCGGCCCGTTCCCTGGTCGCCGGGGCCACCGTCGGAGTCGGCCTCGTCGGCGGTGAGCGGCTGGGCGATGCTCTCCAGCGACTGGCCCTCGGCCTTGACGCCGAGGAACGCCTCCGCGAGGCCGCCGATGACCATCAGGGCCGCGCCGAGGAAGTAGCCCACGGCCAGACCGGTGATGTCCTTGGACGCCGAGGCGTCGTCGATGAGCTTGCCGAACAGCAGCGGACCACTGATGCCGCCGGCCGCGGTGCCGATCGCGTAGAAGAACGCGATGCACAGGGCACGGGTCTCGAGCGGGAACACCTCGCTGGCGGTGAGGTAGGCGGCGCTGGCCCCGGCCGAGGCGAAGAAGAAGATCACCACGCCGAACAGGGTCAGGGTCACTGCGCTGAGGCCACCCAGGCTGAAGCCGGCGATGGCCAGCAGCACGCCCGACAGGAGGTACGTCCCGGCGATCATGCGCACCCGGCCGATCGAGTCGAACAACGGGCTGAGCAGCAGTGCGCCGGCGAAGTTGCTGACGGCGAAGATGGCGATGTACCACCCGGTCTGCTTCACCCCGAAGAACGTGGTCAGGCTGTCGCCGTAGGTGAAGAAGAAGGCGTTGTAGAGGAACGCCTGGCCGACGAACAGCAGGAAGCACAGGACGGTGCGGCGCGGGTAGAGCGTGAACACCGTCTTGGCGATCTCCGGGATGGAGATCGTGCGTCGCTGCCGGATGGTGATCGGCTCGTCGTCGATCGTGGGCAGGTCGCGTCCGGTCTCCTCGGCCACCGTCCCCTCGATCTGCTTGACGATCGTCTCGCCCTCGTCCTCACGGCCGTGGATGAACAACCAGCGCGGGCTCTCCGGGACGTGGCGTCGCACCACGAGGATGCCCACGGCGAGGATGGCGCCCAGGCCGAAGGCGAGCCGCCAGCCGATGGCGGGGTCGAGGACCTTCGGGTCGAGCAGCGGGATGGTGAGCAGGGAGCCGAGGGCGGCACCGATCCAGAACGAGCCGTTGATCGCCACGTCCACGCGACCGCGGTACTTCTTGGGGATCAGCTCGTCGATCGCCGAGTTGATGGCGGCGTACTCGCCGCCGATGCCCATGCCGGTGAGGAACCGCGCGATGAAGTACCAGAGCGGGTTCGGTGCGAACGCCGTGAGCACGGTGGCCACGGTGTAGACGCCCAGGGTGAGCAGGAACAGCTTCTTGCGACCGAACTTGTCGGTCAGCTGTCCGAAGAACAAGGCTCCCAGGCACGCACCGGCGACGTACACCGCGCCGGCCATCCCGATGTCGGAGCTGCTGAGGCCGAGTCCGGTGTCGGTGGGCTTGAGCGCCTCCGACATCGAGCCGACGATGGTCACCTCGAGGCCGTCGAGGATCCACACGGTCCCCAGGCCGATCACGACCATCCAGTGCCACCGGGCCCAGGGCAGGCGGTCCAGCCTGGCCGGGATGTCGGTGGTGATGCGTCCTGTTTCGACGTCTGACGCCACGGTTCCTCCTCATTGAGTTCCAGGCGCGGACCCGTGGTTCGGGTGCGGCGCCGCCAGAACGCTAGGGCGAACCGGGACCATCCGCACTCCGGGGAGCGAACCGGGCACCCTGCGTCCGCGCCATACCGGCACCGGCCGCGTCCGGTATGGCGCCCGGCCGGCGTCCGCGGAGAAGGTGCAGGTCAGGGGCGGTAGCAGACGAAGATCGCGGTCCCGGGGAACAGCTGTCCGCGCAGCGGGGACCACCCGCCCCACGCCTGGTCGTTGCGGTCGGGCCACTCGGGCTCGACGAGGTCGACGAGGAACAGGCCTGCGGCCACCAGCTCGCGGACCCGGTCGCCGACGGTGCGGTGGTGCTCGACGTAGCTCGCCTCCCCGTTCGAGTCGCTCTCGACGTAGGGCGTGCGGTCGAAGTAGGACTGGCCCACCGTCAGGCCCGCGGGGCCGGGGTCGTCGGGGAAGGCCCAGCGGAAGGGGTGCGTGGTGGAGAAGACGAACCGGCCACCGGGGCGCAGCACCCGGGCCACCTCGCGCATGAGGAGAGCCGTGTCCGCGACGAACGGCACGGCGCCGTACGACGTGAAGACGAGGTCGAAGCTGCCGTCGGCGAAGGGAAGGGCCACCGCGTCGCACTGGGCGAACGGCACGGCCTGCTCCGGGGTCGACCTCCGGTTGAGGTCGAGGCCTTGGCGCACCATCCCGGCGGACAGGTCGGTGGCGACGACGGTGCCCCCGGCGGCGGCGACCCACCTGGCGCACTGCCCGGCACCCGCACCGATCTCGAGGACCCGGCGTCCGGCCACCTCGCCGAGCAGCGTCAGCTCCTCCTCGCGCCAGCCCTCGGGTCCCCAGACGAACTGGGCGTCACCGAGGAAGGTGCCGTGCTCGGCGTAGTACTCGCCGGCCTCGGCGTCCCACCAGGACCGGTTGGCGGCCGCGGTCTCCTCGGCTCCCGCGTCGCGACGGTTGACCTGCGCAAACTCGCTCACCGGTGGACCTCTCGTGTTTTGACCGTGCGGGGACGGCCTCGGTAGGGTGGGGGAGCACATCCGTGTGCGCGCTTCGTCGTGTCACCCCACCGGTGCGCGCGAGCGTGAGCACAACAACCATCTTCTATTCACTGTCCATCATCGGAGTTCCTACTACATGACTGCCAGCACGGTCGAAAAGACCGCCCCTCAGGTTGCCATCAACGACATCGGCACCGAGGAAGAACTGCTTGCCGCGATCGACGCGACGATCAAGGATTTCAACGACGGCGACATCGTCGAGGGAATCATCGTCAAGGTCGACCGGGACGAGGTCCTGCTCGACATCGGTTACAAGACCGAGGGTGTCATCCCCTCCCGCGAGCTCTCGATCAAGCACGACGTCGACCCCTCTGAGGTCGTCAAGGTCGGCGACGAGGTCGAGGCCCTGGTCCTCCAGAAGGAGGACAAGGAAGGTCGTCTGATCCTGTCCAAGAAGCGCGCGCAGTACGAGCGCGCCTGGGGCACGATCGAGAAGATCAAGGAAGAGGACGGCGTCGTCACCGGCACCGTCATCGAGGTCGTCAAGGGTGGACTCATCCTCGACATCGGCCTCCGTGGCTTCCTCCCCGCGTCCCTCGTCGAGATGCGTCGCGTCCGCGACCTCCAGCCCTACGTGGGCAAGGAGATCGAGGCCAAGATCATCGAGCTCGACAAGAACCGCAACAACGTGGTCCTGTCGCGCCGTGCGTGGCTCGAGCAGACCCAGTCCGAGGTGCGCACCACGTTCCTCAAGGAGCTCCAGAAGGGGCAGGTCCGCTCCGGCGTCGTCTCCTCGATCGTCAACTTCGGTGCGTTCGTGGACCTCGGCGGCGTCGACGGCCTCGTCCACGTCTCCGAGCTGTCCTGGAAGCACATCGACCACCCGTCCGAGGTCGTCGAGGTGGGCCAGGAGGTCACCGTCGAGGTTCTCGACGTGGACATGGACCGCGAGCGTGTCTCCCTGTCGCTCAAGGCGACGCAGGAGGACCCGTGGCAGCACTTCGCCCGGACCCACGCGATCGGTCAGGTCGTCCCGGGCAAGGTCACCAAGCTCGTCCCGTTCGGTGCGTTCGTGCGCGTCGACGACGGCATCGAGGGCCTGGTCCACATCTCCGAGCTGGCCGAGCGCCACGTGGAGCTGCCGGAGCAGGTCGTCACGGTCGGTTCCGACATCTTCGTCAAGGTCATCGACATCGACCTCGAGCGTCGCCGGATCTCGCTGAGCCTCAAGCAGGCCAACGACGACAGCGCGCCCACGGCCGAGTTCGACCCGACGCTCTACGGCATGGCCGCGGAGTACGACGAGAAGGGTGACTACAAGTACCCGGAGGGCTTCGACCCCGAGACCCAGGAATGGCTCGAGGGCTTCGACGCCCAGCGCGAGAAGTGGGAGAAGCAGTACGCCGAGGCCCACGCTCGCTGGGAGGCCCACAAGGCCCAGATCGAGGAGGCCACCAAGGCCGACGCCGAGGCTGCGGCCAACGCCGGTGCCGCGACGTCCTACTCCTCCGACTCGGGTTCCTCCTCCTCGTCGTCGTCCGACAGCGACTCGGGCAGCAGCAGCCGCCCGGCCGCTCCGGCGTCCGAGGGCACCCTGGCCTCCGACGAGGCCCTCGCCGCGCTGCGCGAGAAGCTCACCGGCAACTGAGCCCACGCTCGCGCCATACCTCGGTATGGCGTGGTCACGGCTTCGAGAGGCCCGGTTCCCCTGCGGGGGAGCCGGGCCTCTCGGCGTTCCCCGTGTCGGGCGCTGCAGAGGTGCCTGCCCGTGCTTGGCTGTGGCGGTGCCCTTCACCGTCAGCCACGTCGCCGCAGTCCTCCCGGTCGCCGGGCGGTCCGAGCGGTTCCTGCCCGCGGCCGGGCTCGTGGCAGGGTCGATGGCACCGGACTACCCGTGGTTCCTCACGGGCGGGCGTTCGGCCGGCCTGAGCCACTCCGCCCTCGGGATCGTGAGCGTGGACCTCGTCGCGGGCGTCCTCGGGGTCCTGCTCTGGCGGCGGTTGGTCGCCGCGCCGGTGCGTGACCTCCTGCCGCGTCGGATCGGAAGAGCGGTGCCGGAGCCTGCCCGCACCCGGGTCGTGGACCTGCCCTGGTTGACCCTGGCCGTGGTCACGGGGGCGGTGACCCACGTGCTGTGGGATGGCTTCACCCACCCCGGGAGGTTCGGGGTCAGGTGGATCGGCTGGTTGGCCGCGGAGCACGCCGGGGTGCCCGGGCACCAGTGGGCCCAGCTCGTCAGTGGGGCGGTCGGCGGCCTGGCGGTCCTCGCCTGGGCGGTCGCACGGGTGGTGCGGGAGGACGCGCCGCCAGGGCGACCCGTCATCGGCAGGAGCACCCTCCGCGAGCGGCTCGGCGCCCTGCTGGTCGTCCTCGTGGGCCTCCTCGTCGGTGCCCTGGTCGGCCTGGTCACCGCCCCGCCCGACCTCGAGTCGATGCTCTTCCGGGTCGTCACCCGTGGTGGGCTGGCGGCGGGCCTCGGCGCGGTCGCCGTCTGCCTCGCCTGGCACGCTCGAGCTGCCGGCCGAGTGGGGTCGTCGGCTCCGGGCAGGTAGCGTGCCGGACATGGCACGCAGCATCGCGACGAACACGAAGGTCGACCTCGAGGGGCTCCTGGACTTCGTCCGCCCCCGCCACCAGATGGTGGTCATCACCACGCGGTCCGACGGGCGTCCGCAGGCGTCACCCGTGACCGGAGGCGTCGACCAGGAGGGTCGGATCGTCATCTCGTCCTACCCGGAGCGGGCCAAGACGAACAACGCCCGCAGGCGACCCGAGGTTAGCGTGATGGTCCTGTCGGACGACTTCGGCGGGGCGTGGGTGCAGGTCGACGGGGACTGCGAGGTGATCGACGCACCTGAGTCGGTCGAACCGCTCGTCGACTACTTCCGCTGCATCTCGGGGGAGCACCCCGACTGGGACGAGTACCGCCAGGCGATGCTCGACCAGGGCAAGTCGATCCTGCGGCTCACCCCCACCAGGTGGTCGCCGATCGCGACAGGCGGTTTCCCCGCCCGCCTGGCCGACTGACGCCCGACCCCGCCTCGCCCAGGACGTCACGATCGGGGCACAGGCGGTGCGAATCGCGCCCTCCTCGGGCGTGGAGGCCGCTATCTTCCCGGGCATGGAGGGGACGGTGTGGGGGGTCCTGATCGGCACGGTCAAGACGATCGTGGCGATCCTCAGCGTGCCGGCGTGGTTCCTGGCGGCATACTTCGTCGGCTGGTTCTGGGTGGGGCTCCCGAGCTTCGCCACCTGCAACATCGGAGTCACACCGAGCTGTGCACGCGGCCACGGCATGCCTCAGTACCTCACCGTCCTGGTGCTCACGATCTCGTCCACGCTGCTCCTGCTCGCCGCCGCATCCAGGTGGCACCGGAGTCGTGCCTGGCTCGCGGCCTGCCTGTGTGCCATCGCGGCATGGCTGGTGGCGACGCTCATGGGCGAGCTCGCGTTCGTCCCCCGTTGGTGGCTTGCCTGACTTCTGCCCCCTCTGGACGACCTGAGTCGGGACTAGGGTGGGTGGCATGTTGCGCGTCGGTCTCACGGGTGGAATCGGGTCCGGGAAATCGACTGTGGCCCAACGGTTCTCGGCGCTCGGAGCGGTGGTGATCGATGCCGACGCCCTGGCCCGCGAGGTCGTGGCTCCGGGGTCGCAGGGGCTGCAGGCGGTGGCCGAGCGGTTCGGCGACGACGTGCTCGACGACGAGGGCGGCCTCAACCGCCCGGCGCTCGGGGCCATCGTGTTCGCGGACCCGGCGGCGCGGCGTGACCTCGAGGCGATCACGCACCCGTTGATCGCCGCCCGGACTTCGGAGCTGGTCGAACAGGCGGGGGAGAGGTCCATCGTGGTGCACGACGTGCCGCTGCTCGTCGAGAAGCAGATGGGCCCGTCGTACCACCTGGTCGTCGTCGTGGGGGCGGCCGAGTCGACCCGCGTGAAGCGCCTCGCGGCCACGCGGGGGATGACCGAGCAGGAGGCCCGCAGCCGGATCGCCGCGCAGGCCGGCGACGAGGAGCGCCGAGCGGCAGCGGACGTGTGGATCGACAACGACGGGGCCAGGGAGGACCTCGGGGTCGCGGTGGACCGGTTGTGGAGCGACCGCCTGGTCCCGTTCGAGGTCAACGTCCGCACGGGCACCCGGTCCCGCCGGCAGGAGCGACTCGTCCTGCACGAGCCCGACCCCACCTGGCCGGCGCAGGCCGACCGGCTGCTCGGACGGCTGCGTCGCGCGTTCGGTGACGTCCTGGTCACTGCCGACCACATCGGCAGCACGGCGGTGCCCGGGCTCATCGCCAAGGACGTCATCGACCTCCAGGTGGGGGTGCGGTCCCTGGCCGACGTCGACGAGCCGGAGCTGCTGGAGACGCTGCGCAGGGCCGGATTCCCGCGGCCCCCGGGTGACTGGAACGACAACAGCAAGGACGGGTCGGTCTGGCCCAAGCGGTTCCTCGGCAGCGCCGACCCCGGGCGGATCGCCCACGTCCACGTCCGTGAGGTCGACAGCGAGGGCTGGCGCTGGGCGCTCGTCTTCCGCGACTGGATGCGGACCGACCCGACCGCGCGGGCCGAGTACGCCGCCGAGAAGCAGCGGCTCGCCACGACGACCGACACCGTCAGCGCCTACGCCGACGCCAAGGAGCCGTGGTTCGACTCGGTCCACGAACGAGCGGCCGCCTGGGCCCGGGACACGGGGTGGACGTACCCGCGTGGCTGACGACCGGACCCCGCGCAGCGTCTACGGCGTTGGGGAGGAGCCGGACCCCCGCTTCTCCCTCGCCAACGAACGAACGGCCCTCGCGTGGATGCGCACCGCCCTGGCCCTCGTCGGCGGCGGCGTGGCCATGGTGTCGCTGGCGAGCCTGGACTCCCTGCCTGCCTGGACCGCCCTCGTGGGAGCCGCTGCCTGCCTCGGGGGCGCCGCCCTGTCCCTGCGTGCCGTCGGTGCGTGGGCGCGGGTGGAGCGCGCCCTGCGACTGCGCCAGCCGCTGCCCGCACCGCGCTCGCTGGGGGTGCTGGCAGGCGGGGTCGTCGTCCTGGCCGTGCTCACGCTGGTGCTGTCAGTGGTCGAGCTGCGGCGCCGGTGAGTCCCGGAAGACGCCCCCACCGCTCGCTGCGGAGGTGGTGCGGTTGAGCTCGTTCCCGCAACGTGAGGCGCTCCAGCCCGAACGCACAGCCCTGGCGTGGCAACGCACCGCCGTCACGGCCCTGGTGGCCTTCGTGCCGCTCGTCGTCGTCGCCCTGCGGCGCGACCTGCCGTTCGTGGCAGCCGGTGGCGGGGTCGCCATGGCGGTCAGCACCGGGCTGGTGGTGTCGGTGCGCCGGCGGCTGAGGCAGCTGCACGACGACGAGCGCGGGTACTCGCCACTGCCACCCATGGCCCAGGTCGCCGCGATCACGGTGCTCTGCGCCGTGGGCGGTGTGGCGGTCGCCGTGGCCCGGTTCAGCTGAGGTCGCGCTCGTCGCGCACCGGGACGAGGGGCAGGGCGACGGCGGCGAACACCGCCGCGAGCCCGAACACCACGGCATACCCGGCGTGGGTGGCGACGAGGCCCGCGACCGGGGGCACGCACGCGGCGACGAGGAACTGGCCGGTGTTCTGCAGGCCGAGGGCTCGCCCGCTCCAGAACGGGCCGGCCCGCTCGGCCACCGCGGTGAAGGCGAGCCCGTTGTCCGCCACGGTGACCGTCGAGGCCACGACCAGCACCACGACGGCAACACCCCAGCCGAGGCCGGCGGTGAGGCCGAGAGCCGCCATGGTGACCACCGCAGCGACCGCGACCCAGCGCAGCGGCCGCATCCTGCTGCCCACGACGTCGGACAGCTGGCCGACCCCGATCCGGCCGAGCGCCCCGGCGACCTGGGTGAGCGCCACGAGGACGCCTGCCGCCCCGGCGGACCAGCCGCGTTCGGAGACGAGCCAGACGAGCGCATAGGTCCAGACCACGAACTGGGGCACGACCAGCAGCATCGACACCCCGTGGATCCGGGGGAGGTACCGGTCGGAGCGGTAGGGGCTGTCGGACGCCTGCTGACGTCGGACGGGTCGCGGCGGGTCGATGACGACGGCGGCGACGAGGACCAGACCCAGGGCAGCCGCCGCGGTGGGCACCCACAGGGCGGCCGTCACCCCGTGCGCGTCGGCGACCACGGCCATGCTCACGGCGGCGACCCCGACCCCGACCGGCTGGGCCATCTGCCGGATGCCCATCGCGAGGCCGCGCCGCTCGGGCGGGAACCAGCCGACGATGACCCGCCCGCTGGCCGCGTTCGCGGAGGCCGCGGCTGCTCCGGCGAGGAACAGGGCGAGGGCGAGGGTGGTCGTACCGGGGGCCAGGACCCCGGCGACGGAGGCCACCGCCGTCCCCGCGAGCCCTGCGAGGAGGACGAGGCGTTCGCCGTGCCGGTCGACGACGGCGCCCCAGGCCACGAGGGTGAGCATCGTCCCGAGCACCGGTGCGGCCGCCACCAGACCGGCCTGGGCGAGCGTCAGCCCCGAACGGGCCACGAGCGCGGGGATGAGGAAGGCCGGTCCGTGCACGGCGACGGCCGAGGCCGCCTGGGCGAGCGTGGTGGCGCCGAGCATGGCCCACCGACGGACCGTCCCGACCTCGACGGCGCGGCCCGGTGCGGGGCGGGTCAGTGCCACCCGCCCAGTCAACGCCGCGCACCCGGTGCGCGCAGCCGTGTCTCACCGGATCGTGAGACGCCCGTCCCGGGTGTGCCGCGCAGCCCGCGGGTGGGCCGGCGGCGGCTGTCGGTGGCGAGGCATACGGTGGACCCATGCGTCCCACGACTGACCTGCAACGCACCGTTGCCCCGTTCGAGGTCGTCTCCGAGTTCTCGCCGGCCGGCGACCAGCCGACCGCGATCGCCGACCTGGCCAAGCGGGTCCGCGCCGGCGAGCAGAACACCGTGCTCCTCGGCGCCACCGGCACCGGCAAGTCCGCGACGACCGCCTGGCTCATCGAGGAGGTCCAGCGCCCCACGCTCGTGATGGCCCCGAACAAGACGCTGGCCGCCCAGCTGGCCAACGAGTTCCGCGAGCTGCTGCCCAACAACGCGGTCGAGTACTTCGTCTCCTACTACGACTACTACCAGCCCGAGGCGTACATCGCGCAGACGGACACCTACATCGAGAAGGACTCCTCGATCAACGAGGAGGTGGAGCGGCTGCGGCACAGCGCGACCAACTCGCTGCTGACCCGGCGCGACGTCATCGTCGTCGCCTCGGTGTCCTGCATCTACGGCCTCGGCACCCCGCAGGAGTACGTCGACCGGATGGCGCGGCTCAAGGTCGGCATGGAGGTCGACCGTGACGAGCTGCTCCGCCGGTTCGTCCAGATGCAGTACACCCGCAACGACCTGGCCTTCACGCGGGGCACCTTCCGCGTCCGGGGCGACACCGTCGAGATCATCCCGGTCTACGAGGAGCTGGCGGTCCGCATCGAGTTCTTCGGCGACGAGATCGAGCGGATCTACACGCTGCACCCCGTCAGCGGCGAGATCATGCGCGAGGAGACGGAGATGTACGTCTTCCCGGCGACGCACTACGTCGCCGGTCCCGAGCGGATGGAGCGCGCCATCCGCGGCATCGAGCTCGAGCTCGCCGACCAGCTCGCGACGTTCGAGAAGCAGGGCAAGCTGCTCGAGGCGCAGCGGCTGCGCATGCGCACGACGTACGACATCGAGATGATGCGCCAGGTCGGCTCCTGCTCCGGCATCGAGAACTACTCGATGCACATCGACGGCCGGGCCCGGGGCACCGCTCCCAACACCCTGCTCGACTACTTCCCCGAGGACTTCCTGCTCGTCATCGACGAGTCGCACGTCACCGTGCCGCAGATCGGTGCCATGTACGAGGGCGACATGTCCCGCAAGCGGCAGCTCGTCGACCACGGGTTCCGGCTGCCGTCTGCGATGGACAACCGTCCGCTGCGCTGGGAGGAGTTCCTCGAGCGGATCGGCCAGACCGTCTTCCTGTCGGCCACCCCGGGCCCCTATGAGCTGGCGCAGAGCACGGGCGTCGTCGAGCAGATCATCCGACCCACGGGCCTGATCGACCCCGAGGTCGTGCTCAAGCCGACCAAGGGCCAGATCGACGACCTGCTGCACGAGATCGGCGAGCGGACCGCGAAGAACGAGCGCGTCCTGGTCACCACGTTGACCAAGAAGATGGCCGAGGACCTCACCGACTACCTGCTCGACAAGGGGGTCCGGGTCCGCTACCTGCACAGCGAGGTCGACACCCTGCGCCGCGTCGAGCTGCTCCGGGAGCTGCGGATGGGGGAGTACGACGTCCTCGTCGGCATCAACCTCCTGCGCGAGGGGCTCGACCTCCCGGAGGTCTCGCTCGTCAGCATCCTCGACGCCGACAAGGAGGGGTTCCTGCGGTCCGCCCGTTCGCTGATCCAGACCATCGGTCGCGCCGCCCGCAACGTGTCCGGTCAGGTGCACATGTACGCCGACAAGATCACCCCGTCCATGGCGGAGGCGATCGACGAGACCTCACGCCGGCGCGAGAAGCAGATCGCCTACAACCTGGCCGCCGGGGTCGACCCGCAGCCGCTGCGCAAGAAGATCGCCGACATCACCGACCTGCTCAACCGCGAGGACGCCGACACCGAGGCTCTCATCGGCTCCGGTCGCAGCCAGTCCCGCGGCAAGGGCGGGGGTCGTGGCGGCCGGGGGACGGTCCAGGCCGATGCGGCGGTGGCCAGCGACCGGCTCCGCGGCATGCCGGCCAACGACCTGGCCAACCTCATCCAGGAGCTGTCGACGCAGATGCACCAGGCCGCCACCGACCTGCACTTCGAGCTGGCGGCGCGGTTGCGCGACGAGATCGGCGACCTGAAGAAGGAGCTGCGCCAGATGTCGAACGCCACGCAGTAGCGGCGCCGCGACCCACCGGCATACGGACCGAATAGGGCAGGCGGCCGAAGTCTGGGAGACTGCTCGACGGACCACGCCCGCCTCTTCGGGGGATGCGGTCTGAAGTTCATCGGAGGGCCGGGTCCCCCCGAGGAACATCGCTGTACATGTTCATCGGAGGGGAGTATCCCCACGCGGTGTCCTCGTCATCACGGCAGCTCCGCCCGTGGCCTCCTGGCCGCTCGGGGCGCTGCCCGGGGAGCCGGTCCGCACCAGCTCAGGGGCGGGAGAGACCTCCGGCCACCTCAGTCGTGACCGGAAGGGTCGTCTCGTGAATTCCCTCGTCCATGCCGCCGCGGATGCCGACAAGATGGATGTCGCTCCGTGGGTCTGGTACCTCACCATCGGTCTGATGGCCGCCGTCCTGCTCTTCGACGTCTTCATCATCGCGCGCCGTCCCCACGTGCCGAGCACCAAGGAGGTCAGCATCGCGCTGGCCGGCTACGTCGGTGCTGCCGTCCTGTTCGGCCTCGGTGTCTGGTGGTTCACCAAGGACGCCCACGGCGCGAAGTTCATGACCGAGTACTACGCCGGCTGGCTCACCGAGTACTCGCTGTCGGTCGACAACCTCTTCATCTTCCTGCTGATCATGGCCAGGTTCGGGGTCCCCGAGAAGCTGCAGCAGTCCGCCCTGCTCATCGGCATCATCATCGCCATCGTGCTCCGAGGCATCTTCATCGCCGTCGGTGCCGCCGCGATCAACAACTTCGCCTGGGTGTTCTACATCTTCGGTGCGTTCCTCATCTACACCGCCGTCAAGCTCGCCAAGGAGGGCGAGGGCGACGACGACGAGTACGAGGAGAACCGCTTCATGAAGTTCGTCGAGAAGCGCTTCCCGGCCACCCAGGAGTACGACGGCGCCAAGCTCTTCACGAAGATCGACGGCAAGAAGCTCGCCACCCCGATGTTCATCGTCATCATGGCGCTGGGGACCACGGACCTGCTGTTCGCCCTCGACTCCATCCCCGCGATCTTCGGCCTCACCAAGGACCCCTACCTGGTCCTCACGGCCAACCTCTTCGCGCTGATGGGGCTGCGCCAGCTGTACTTCCTCATCGGGGGCCTGCTGAAGCGGCTCGTGTACCTCAGCATCGGTCTGGCCGTCCTGCTGGCCTTCATCGGGGTCAAGCTCGTGCTGCACGCCATGCACGAGAACGAGCTCCCGTTCATCAACGGCGGCGAGCACATCGAGTGGGCCCCGGACATCCCGATCTCGGTCTCGCTCGGTGCCATCGTCGTCATCCTCGGCGTCACCACCGTGGCCAGCCTGCTGAAGACCCGCAAGGACGACCAGGCGGCCACGCCCGGCACCTGACGGCACCCTCGACGGCACCCGCGTGCCCGCTCCCGGCTCCGTGCCGGCAGCGGGCACGCGCGCGTCAGCCGGTGGACGTCGCAGGCTCCTTGCGACCCCCGGCGCCCATGACGAGGACGCTGGCCAGCACCACGAGCCCCATGCCGAGCAGCTGCCGCCCGGTCAGGCGCTGGTGCAGCACGAGGAAACCGGCGAGCGCGGCCGCCGCCGGCTCGAGGCTCAGCAGGATCCCGAACACCCGCGCGCTGAGGTGCCGCAGTGCTGCGAGCTCCAGCGAGTAGGGCAGCACCGACGAGAGCACGGCGATCCCGAGCCCTTTGACGACCGCTCCGCCGCTCCACTCGGGGACGCTGCGCAAGCCCAGTGGCAGGGTCACGACGAGCGCGACGGCCATGGCGAGGGCGAGCCCGTCGAAGCTCGCGAACTCCCGGCCCGCCCGTCCGCTCGCCAGGATGTATGCCGCCCAGCAGGCTCCCGCCGCCGCGGCCAGTCCCAGCCCGGCCCACTCGACGGTACCCAGCGGTACCTCGAGGGCGCGGGAGATGAGCACGACCCCGATCGCGGCCGCCACCACGGCCAGGAGGTCGCGTGCCCGACGTGCCAGCACCGTCGCCAGGGTCAACGGACCGAGGAACTCGACGGTGACGGCGACCCCGATCGGCAGATGCTCCAACGACGCGTAGAACGCGAGGTTCATCAGCCCCAGCGCCAACCCGAACGCGATGACGGTGCGCCAGGCAACGGGGGAGTGGCCGCGCAGAGACGGTCGGGCCAGCCCGAGGAGGATGGCCGTGGCGAACAGCAGCCGCAGGGTGACCGACCCGGCCGCACCGATCTCCGGGACGAGGGTGGCGGCGAGGGCGCCGCCGAACTGGACCGAGACGACTGCGGTGAGGACGAGCAGCAGCGGGGAGGCCGGAGCTCGCGTCGTCGCCATGGGCGCGACTGTAGTGAGGAGGTCGGGACCGGGTGCAGCTGGTCTCACCAGCCGCGGTCGCGCCACTCCTGCAGGTGGGGTCGCTCGGCACCGAGCGTCGTGTCGTCCCCGTGGCCGGGATAGACCCAGGTCTCGTCGTCGTAGACGTCGAAGACACGGGTGGTCACGTCGTCGATGAGGGCCGCGAAGCTCTGGCCCTCGTTCTTGGTGTTCCCGACACCTCCGGGGAACAGCGAGTCCCCGGTGAACAGGTGGGTGTGCCCGTCGGGGTCGTCGTACGCGAGGGCGATCGAGCCGGGGGTGTGGCCACGGAGGTGGATGACGTCCAGGTCCACCTCGCCGAAGCTGATCCGGTCGCCGTGCCCGACCGTGCGGTCCGGCGGGACCGGGAGTCCGTCGGCGTCCGCGGCACCGCAGATGCTCGTCGCCCCGGTGGCGGTGAGGACGTCGGGTAGCGCGCGGTGGTGGTCCCAGTGCTGGTGGGTCGTGACGACGACGTCGAGACGACCTGATCCCTCCGCCACGAGCTCGAGCAGTCGAGGTGCGTCGTCCGCCGCGTCGATGAGGAGCTGTGCGCCCGTGTGGTGGCACTGCAGCAAATAGGCGTTGTTGTCCATCCCTGAGACAGAGATCTTCCAAATGCTGAGAAGGTTGAGGGTCCTTTTTTCACTTGGGCCAGTCGATTTCACATGTCCGTCGTAGGTCATGTCACGCATTCTGTAGTCACGGGAGGCAATCACGGTGAATCAGTGGGTTCGCCTAGTTCCTATTGACTATTGCTGCTCCTCTTTTTGACGTCATACGTTTGACCCGTCGCGGAAGCAACGGGGGCCTCACAGGGGGTGCAGTCTCCCGTCCGCGGGTTGGTGAGGGATACAACATGGCTGCAACATTTCAGGACTACCCGCGCCCAGTCGCGGGTGGAGAGCTCGACACAGTAAGAGCACTGCTGCACGACCTGCGGCAACCGCTGGCCGCCATTCTGCTCCTCTCGGGAGCTGAAGGTGGCGACAACGCACGAAAGATGAACCTGATCGAGGGCCAGGCCCGTTGGCTGGCCGAGCTCGTCGAGGCGGTGCTGTCCGACGCGTCCGATGACGACGTCGAGAGCATCGACCTCACCACCGTGGTCCGTAGGGCCACCGAACGGGCACAGGTGACCGCCTCGTGCCCGATCAAGATCGATGTCGTGGGTGCGCCGCAGGCTTGGGCGCGACCGGTGGCTCTGGGACGGGCACTCTCGTGCGTCCTGGACAACGCCGTCCGGGCAGCGGGTGAGGAAGGCCATGTCACCGTGGCCGTCCACACCGACGGCGCCGGCGTCCACGTGACCGTGCGAGACGACGGGCCCGGTCTCGGGCGCATCGCCTCTGTCACATCGCTTGGACTCACGACCACGCGCGCCATGGTGGCTGCTTGCAAGGGGTCCTTCCGTCTCTACACGGCCGATGAGGGCGGCGTCGTCGCCGACATCACCCTCGCGCCCGTGTCCGACCGCGAGGCGCTGCCGGCGCTTCCGACCCTTCAGGTGGTTGCATCATGAGGATCGTCGTCTGCGATGACCATCTCCTCCTCCTCGAGGCCCTCGGCCTCGCCCTCGGTGCCAAGGGGCACGACGTCGTCGCCCTGGCCGGTACGCCGGACGAGGCCATCGCCGCAGTGGCGATGCACCGGCCCGAGGTCTGTCTGCTCGACGTGAACTTCCCCGGCGGCAACTCCGTCGCGGCGATCCACCAGATCAGGGAGATCTCACCGGAGACCAAGGTCGTCATGCTCTCGGCCGAGGCCGACCACGCGGTGGTCGGTCGCGCGATCGCCGAGGGCGCGTCCGGCTACGTCGGCAAGGAGAAGCCGATCGTCGAGATCATCGAGATGCTGGACCGCGCGGTGCGCGGCCAGCTCGCGGTGGAACCTGCTCTCCTGCAGCGCGCCCTGCGCCCGCAGAAGACCACGGAGGACCCGCTCTGGGCCCTGCAGTTCCTGACCGACCGTGAGTGGCAGGTCATGCGCTGCATCATGGAGGGACAGACGACCGAGGAGATGGCCGAGGCCCTGGGCGTGCAGCGGAGCACCGCGCGCACGCACGTCCAGAACCTGTTGACCAAACTCGGGGTCCACTCCCGCCTGCAGGCCGCCGCGCTGATGTCCGCCCACGGCTCGCACGAGTCGTGGCCGGCGCACCTGCGCTGAGCCCACCAGGTCCGACCACGACGTCGGACCACAGGGCGCCACCGCACCACTGCACCACCGGCCCCGGTGACGACGCACCCGCGTCGACACCGGGGCCGGTGGTCTCGGTCGACGGGTCCGACAGGGGTCGTCCCACGTCCGGTTTCCGCCTCGGCGGGAGAAGATCACCCTTTTGACGTAGGGGCTTCTCCAGCACCAGTCGGTGGGGCAATCGGTGTGGAGGCGAGAGGGTGAGGTCATGCCTGCCCCCACGCGCATACTCGTCGTCGATGACCATGAGGTCTTCGTCGACGCCCTCGCCGTCTGCCTCGGTGACTTCGACGGCGTGGTGGTCGCAGGAACGGCCACCAGTCTCGAGTCCGGCATGCGCCTGCTCGACCAGGCGTCCTACGACGTCATGGTCCTCGACCTCGACCTCGCCGGTGAGGACGGGCTGCGGCTCGCCCGTGAGGCCCTGCGCCTCAACCCGGGCGCCGGGGTCGTCGTGGCCACCGGCCTCGACGCGTCCGACCGGATCGTCGAGGCCGTCCAGCTCGGCGTGCGCGGCTGGGTCACCAAGACGGTGACGCCCGAAGAGCTCGTCGACGCGGTCCAGGGCGTGGCGCGCGGGGAGACCCGGATCCCTGCGGACCTCCTCGCCGGTGTCCTCGTGTCGTTCTCGCGCGAGCAGCGAGCGCCCCTGGAGCACGTGCAGGGCATTCGCGACCTGACGACGCGTGAGCTCGAGGTGCTCGGGTGCCTGGTGGAGGGGATGAGCCGCACCGAGATCGGCGAGCTGCTGCACGTCTCTCCCAACACCGTGCGGACCCACGTCCAGAGCATCCTGCACAAGCTCAAGGTGCACTCGGCGCTCGCTGCCGTGGCGATCGCCCGGCGCGCCGGCGTCACCGGTGCGTCGATCCTCACCAGCTGAGCTCAGGCGCCCCGGGGCAGCTCGGGGACACGACCACCGTCGGCCCGGACCTGCGAGCCGTCGCGACGTGCGAGCCACAGCATCAGGCCACCGAGGCTGCCGCTGACCGTGGTGCTGCCCTCGCCGACCGTCCAGGTGTCACCATCGTCCGCGCGGAGGGTCACCGCGGGGGGCCTGCTCCCGAGCGCGAGGCGGTCCACCGCGTCGGCGACGAACGCGCGCAGCAGGTCCGGCTCGACGTCGTCGAAGGTGAATCCCGCGTCGAGGTCCACGTGGTGGAAGACGACCTCGCGCAGGCGCAGGAAGGGCAGCCTGCTGGAGGGCACTTCGTAACCGCCCCGCATCTCGACCCGTTCGGCCGCCAGGGTGCCGCCCAGGGCTTCGAGCGCCGGGACCAGGCGTTCCGCGGTGGCGCGCAGGTCCTCGAGCTGCTCGGTGGCCGGCCGCCCCGCTCCTGCCGCGATCTCGGCGTCGCGAGCCCCCGTGCCCCCGGGGTACATGTCCTGCCGCTCACCCGTCACCGCCCACGACGCGAGCCTGGCGATGGCGTCGGCGTTGCGTGCCACGTGGCTGAGGACGTGCCCGCGCGTCCAGCCCTCGCAGAGCGAGGGGCCCGAGACGTCGTCGAGCCGGGCTGCGGTCCCGAGGAGTCGGTCCGTGTGGGCGGCCAGCAGGGTGAGGTCGGTGTCGAGGCTCATCTGCGCCACGCTAGTCCGACGCCGGGTCGGCAGCCTGCTGGGCAGCGACCTTCTCGGCGGCGGCCACGGCGTGGGCCGCACCGATGAGCGCGAGGTGGGAGAAGGCCTGGGGGAAGTTGCCCACCATCCGACCGTGCTGGGGGTCGTACTCCTCGGACACCAGCCCGACGTCGTTCACCAGACCCACCAGGCGGTCCATGAGGGCGGTGGCGTCCGCGACCCGGCCGCACGCGGCATACGCGCTGACGAGCCACCAGGAGCAGGCGAGGAACGGGTGCTCGTCCCCGGGGAGTCCGTCGACCCCGGTCTGGGTGCGGTAGCGCAGCAGGAACCCGTCGCGCATCAGGTCGGACTCCACCGCGCGCACGGTGCCCAGGACGCGCGGGTCGTCCGCGGGCAGGAACCCGACCAACGGGATGAGCAAGAGCGAGGCGTCGACCTCCGTGGTCTCGTAGTGCTGCGTGAAGGTGCCCCGGACCGGGTCGTAGCCGCGGGACAGGACCTCGTCGCGGACGGCGTCGCGGACCTCGCGCCACCGCTCGACCGGGCCCTCGAGGTCGTGCTCCTCGACGCTGCGGACCGCGCGGTCGAACGCCGCCCACACCATGACGCGCGAGTGGGTGAAGTGCCGCAGGGGACCGCGGATCTCCCACAACCCGTTGTCCGGCTGGTCCCAGTGCTTCGCGAGGTCGTCGACCAGGGCTCGCTGCATCGCCCACCCCTGGGCCGACACCTCGAGCCCGGCCCGTCGCGCCTCGTCGAGCGCGATCATCACCTCGCCGAGGACGTCGGACTGGCGCTGGTCGACGGCGCCGTTCCCGATCCGGACCGGTGCGGAGCCGGCATAGCCCGGGAGGTGGTCCAGGGTCCGTTCCGGGAGCCGGCGGGCCCCGTCCACGGCATACATGATCTGCAGGTCCTCGGGATCGCCGGCGACGGCGCGGATGAGCCAGTTGCGCCACAGGCGCGCCTCGTCGAGGTAGCCGGAGGAGACCAGCGCCTCGAGGGTGAGGGAGGCGTCCCGGAGCCAGCAGAAGCGGTAGTCCCAGTTCCGCTCGCCCCCGAAGTCCTCCGGCAGGCTCGTCGTGGGGGCCGCCACGATCCCGCCGTAGCGCGAGTGGGTGAGCAGGCGCAGGGTCAGCAGCGAGCGGACCACCTGCTCGCGGTAGGGGCCCTCGTAGCTGCAGCGGTGGGCCCAGGCGTTCGAGACGTCGATGGTCTCCTTGATGCGGGAGTCGATGTCGAGCGGCGCGGGCACGGGCTCGTGGGAGGGGAACCACGTCGTCGAGAACGTGTAGGTCTCACCGGCAGCGACGTCGAACTCGTCGACGTGGTGACCGTCCTCGGGGTCCGGGAGACGCGTGCCGCGCAGCACCAGCATGTCCGGTCCGGCGATGGCGGTGATCACGTCGCTGTCGAGGCGGTGCCCGACCCCGCGGGACACCCACGGGCGGACCTTGCCGTAGTCGAAGCGGACGGTCCACTCGTGCCGCATCCGGACCGTGCCGCGTTCGCCGCGCACGCTGCGCACGATGTCGGCCCGCCCGTCCCCGATCGGCATGAGATCGGTCACGGTGACCCTGCCCGAGTCGGTCTCGT
Organism: Pedococcus soli; assembly: GCF_054782575.1. Lineage (NCBI taxonomy): Bacteria > Bacillati > Actinomycetota > Actinomycetes > Micrococcales > Intrasporangiaceae > Pedococcus > Pedococcus soli. The sequence continues at coordinate 141,894 of NZ_BAAGSF010000006.1, forward strand.
GGACGGTCTCGAGCACGAAGGAGTTGTCGACGTACCGCCGGGTGCTGCGGGCGTCTCCCACCGGTCCGAGCAGCCACCGGCCGTTGTCGCGGGTGCCCAGCAGCCCGGCGAAGCACGCGGGGGAGTCGAACCGGGGGAGGCAGAGCCAGTCGATCGACCCCCCTCGGCTCACCAGGGCGGCGGTCTCGGTGTCGCCGAGCACGGCGTACTCCTCGATGGGGGTCGGCTGCGGAGTCGTCGTCACGACCTCACCGTAGGCTCCCGTGACGCGGCTGTCAGTGCGGGCACCTAGCATGAAGCGCGTGACCGCAGTGCACCCCACCACACCCCCCATCCGCCCCCACCACGACCAGCTCGTCGTCCGTGGGGCCCGTGAGCACAACCTCAGGGACGTGTCGGTCGAGCTGCCCCGCGACTCGATGATCGTGTTCACCGGGCTCTCCGGCTCCGGCAAGTCCTCGCTGGCGTTCGACACGATCTTCGCCGAGGGTCAGCGCCGCTACGTCGAGTCGTTGTCGGCCTACGCCCGCCAGTTCCTGGGGCAGATGGACAAGCCCGACGTCGACTTCATCGAGGGGCTGTCGCCCGCCGTCTCGATCGACCAGAAGTCGACCAACCGCAATCCGCGGTCCACGGTCGGCACGATCACCGAGGTCTACGACTACCTCCGCCTGCTCTTCGCGCGCGCCGGCCGACCGCACTGCCCCGTGTGCGGTGAGCCGATCACCCGGCAGAGCCCGCAGCAGATCGTCGACCGGCTCCTCGAGCTCCCCGACAAGACCCGTTTCCAGGTGCTGGCGCCCGTCGTGCGTGCCCGCAAGGGCGAGTACGTCGACCTCTTCACCGAGCTCCAGAGCAAGGGCTTCTCGCGTGCCCGCGTCGACGGTGAGGTGGTGTCGCTCACCGAGCCCCCGAAGCTCGAGAAGCAGGTCAAGCACACCATCGACGTCGTCGTGGACCGCCTCGTCGCCAAGGGGTCGGACTCGGGCGCCAAGCGCCGGCTCACCGACTCGGTCGAGACGGCCCTCGGCCTCGCCGGGGGAGTCCTCGTCGTGGAGTTCGTCGACAAGGAGGCCGACGACCCGACGCGGGAGCGGCGCTTCTCCGAGAAGATGGCCTGCCCCAACGACCACCCGCTGTCCATGGACGAGGTCGAGCCGCGCTCGTTCTCGTTCAACAGCCCCTTCGGCGCCTGCCCCAAGTGCAGCGGCCTCGGCACCGAGCTCGAGGTCGACCCCGAGCTGCTCGTGCCGGACGAGGACCTCACCCTGGCCGAGGGCGCGATCGCCCCCTGGGCCCAGGGCAGTGGATCGGCGGAGTACTTCCAGCGGGTCATGACCGCCCTCGGCAACGACCTCAAGTTCGCGATGGACGTCCCGTGGAGCGCGCTCCCCGCGCGGGCCCGGGAGGCGCTGCTGCACGGCCAGAACTACAAGGTCCACGTCCGCTACAAGAACCGCTACGGCCGGGAGCGCTCCTACACCACCGGCTTCGAGGGTGTCGTCCCCTTCGTGAAGCGGCGCCACTCCGAGACGGACTCCGAATGGAGCCGGGAGCGGTACGAGGGCTACATGCGTGAGGTGCCGTGCCCCGAGTGCCAGGGCGCCCGGCTCAAGCCCGAGTCGCTCGCCGTCACCATCGGCGGGCAGAGCATCTCGGCGATCTGCGCCCTGGCCATCGCCGACTGCGCGACGTTCCTGCAGACCGTCGACTTCACCGAGCGGGAGCGACAGATCGCCGAGCGCGTCATCAAGGAGATCGAGGCCCGCCTCGGGTTCCTGCTCGACGTCGGCCTCGACTACCTGTCCCTGGACCGGCCTGCCGGCACGCTGTCCGGTGGCGAGGCGCAGCGCATCCGCCTGGCCACCCAGATCGGGTCCGGCCTCGTGGGCGTCCTGTACGTGCTGGACGAGCCGAGCATCGGCCTGCACCAGCGCGACAACCACCGCCTGATCGAGACCCTGACCCGGCTGCGCGACCTCGGCAACACGCTCATCGTCGTCGAGCACGACGAGGACACCATCGCCACGGCCGACTGGGTCGTCGACATCGGCCCTGGGGCCGGCGAGCACGGTGGTGAGGTGGTGCACTCCGGTCCGGTCAAGGGCCTGCTCGAGCACCCCGACTCGATCACCGGCAAGTACCTCTCGGGTCGCCTCGAGATCCCGACACCGATCACCCGCCGTCCGCAGGAGAAGGGTCGCGAGGTCACCGTCGTGGGGGCGCGCGAGCACAACCTGCACGGGGTCGACGTGTCGTTCCCGCTGGGCAACCTCGTCGCGGTCACCGGCGTCTCCGGTTCGGGCAAGTCGACCCTCGTCAACGACATCCTCTACAACGTCCTGGCCAACAAGCTCAACGGTGCCCGGCACGTCCCGGGGCGGCACAAGACCGTCAAGGGACTGGACAACCTCGACAAGGTGGTCCACGTCGACCAGAGCCCGATCGGCCGCACCCCGCGGTCCAACCCGGCGACCTACACCGGGGTCTTCGACGCGATCCGCAAGCTCTTCGCCACGACGACCGAGGCCAAGATCCGCGGCTACCAGCCGGGCCGGTTCTCGTTCAACGTCAAGGGCGGACGCTGCGACGCCTGCTCCGGAGACGGCACCATCAAGATCGAGATGAACTTCCTGCCGGACGTCTACGTCCCGTGCGAGGTCTGCCACGGCGCGCGGTACAACCGCGAGACGCTCGAGGTGCACTTCAAGGGCAAGACGATCGCCGACGTGCTGGACATGCCGATCGAGGAGGCGGCCGACTTCTTCGCCGCGGTTCCCGGGATCGCCCGGCACATGCGGACGCTCAACGACGTCGGGCTGGGCTACGTCCGGCTCGGGCAGCCGGCGCCGACGTTGTCCGGTGGTGAGGCGCAGCGCGTGAAGCTGGCCTCCGAGCTGCAGAAGCGGTCGACCGGTCGGACGATCTACGTCCTCGACGAGCCGACGACCGGCCTGCACTTCGAGGACATCCGCAAGCTCCTCGAGGTGCTCCAGGGCCTCGTCGACAAGGGCAACAGCGTCATCGTCATCGAGCACAACCTCGACGTCATCAAGAACGCCGACTGGGTCATCGACATGGGTCCCGAGGGCGGCAACGGCGGCGGGCTGGTCGTGGCCGAGGGCACGCCCGAGGAGGTCGCCGAGGTCGAGGCGAGCCACACCGGCCGGTTCCTGGGGCCGGTGCTCGCCAAGAGCGCCCGCACCACGGCGCGACCGACCGGAGCCACCGTGGCCAAGGCGGGGGCCGAGAAGGCCGCCGTCGTGACCAGGGCCACCCGGGCGAAGACCGCTGCTGCGCCGTCGGGTGCCGCGAAGTCCGCTGCGGCCAAGCCGGCCAAGCGCACCGCGGCGGCCTCGGCCACCACTCGTGCCACGGCGACGAAGAAGGCGGCCAGCCAGAAGGCGGCGTCGGCAAAGGCCGCTCCGAGGAAGGCCACAGCGACCACGGCAGCGGCCAAGACCGCCAAGGCGGCGACCAGAGCGCCGCGGTCGGCGGCCGCGAAGCGGAGCTGACGGGGGCGCCGGACGCGCGGTCGTGCGCGTCCAGGCGCCATACGCAGAAGGGGTGGACCGCAGCTGCGGTCCACCCCTTCCGGCGGTCAGGTCGGGCTGACCCTCAGACGTCGCCGCCGAGGTAGGCGGCCTTGACCGCCGGGTCGCTCGCCAGGTCCTTGCCGGTGCCCTCGCGGATGATCTCGCCCGTCTCGAGGATGTAGGCGCGGTCGGCCCGCTTGAGGGCCTGGGCGGCGTTCTGCTCGACGAGCAGCACCGTGGTGCCCTGCTTGTTGATCTCGGTGATGATGTCGAAGATCTGCTGGATCAGCTTCGGTGCCAGGCCCATCGACGGCTCGTCGAGCAGCAGCAGCTTCGGGTTGGCCATCAGCGCCCGCCCCATCGCCAGCATCTGCTGCTCGCCGCCGGACATCGTGCCGGCCACCTGCGTGCGGCGTTCGGCCAGCCGGGGGAAGAGGCCGAAGACGCGGTCGCGGTCCTGGCCGATCTTCGGGGACTTGCGGTCGGGGCGCGCGTAGGCACCCATGTCGAGGTTCTCCTGCACCGTCATCCCGACGAAGCAGCCACGTCCCTCGGGGGACTGGGCGATGCCGAGCACGGGGCGCTCGTGGGCGGGCATCGCGGTGATGTCCTGCCCCTCGAACCTGATGGCGCCCTGGCGCACGGGACGCAGCCCCGACACCGTCTTCATGGTCGTCGTCTTGCCGGCGCCGTTGGCCCCGATGAGCGTGACGATCTCACCCTCGTTGATCGTGAACGAGATGTTGCGGATGGCCTCGATGCGTCCGTAGTTGACGCAGAGGTCGTCGACCTCAAGAAGCATCTTCATCAACTCCCAGGTAGGCGGCGATGACCGCAGGGTTGTCCTGGATCTCGGCGGGGACGCCCTCGGCGATCTTCTTGCCGAACTCGAGGACGACGATCCGGTCGGTGACCCCCATGACGAGCTTCATGTCGTGCTCGATGAGGAGCACGGTGTAGCCCTGGTCGCGGATGGACCGGATGAGCTCCATGAGCCGGGCCTTCTCAGCCGGGTTGAAGCCGGCAGCCGGCTCGTCCAGGCAGAGCAGCTTCGGGTTCGTGGCGAGGGCTCGCGCGATCTCGAGCCGACGCTGGTCACCGTAGGGCAGGTTGCGGGCCAGCTCGTCCGCGCGCTTCTCCAGGCCCATGAACTTGAGCAGCTCGTAGGCACGGTCCATGCCCTCGCGCTCCTCGGAGTGGTGCTTCGGCAGCCGGAGCAACGCCGAGCCCATGCCGGTGGAGTGGTGGGCGTCGGCACCGACGAGCACGTTCTCCAGGGCCGTCATGTTGTGGAACAGGCGGATGTTCTGGAACGTGCGGGCGATGCCCAGCTTGGTGATCTGGAACTTCTTGCGCTTGCCGAGGGCTTCGCCCATGAACTTCACGTCGCCGGACGTGGGCTGGTAGACGCCGGTCATCACGTTGAAGCAGGTCGTCTTGCCGGCACCGTTCGGCCCGATGAGACCGAGGATCTCGCCCGTGTTGATGTGGAACGAGACCCCGTCGAGGGCGGTGACGCCACCGAAGCGCAGGGTGACGTCGTCGACCTCGAGCATCTTGCCCTTGGGCAGGTCGGTGACCGCGTCGACGGAGATGTCGACCGACGTGTCGGGTCGGGCGTCCTCGTCGGGGGACAGGGGCGTGTCGTCGTCGACGCGGGCACCCCGCGTCTCGTCGGCGCTGCTGGCGCCGGCCTTGGTGTCAGACATGCGCTGCTCCTTCCTCGAGCACTTCGGTTTCCTCGTCAGCTCGTTTCGCCCGCACCGACCGCCGCGGCGGCAGCAGGCCCTGCGGCCGGAAGATCGCCAGAGCCATCAGCACGAGGCCGAAGAGCAGGAACCGCGCGTCGGAGAGGAACCGGAACTTCTCCGGGGCCCAGGTCAGCAGCGCAGCGGCGAGGATGACGCCCCAGCGGTTGCCCTGGCCACCGACGACGACCATGGCCACGAAGAGCACCGAGTACAGGATCGTGAAGTTGTCGGGGTTGATGAACTGCTGCTTGGTCGCGAACAACGCGCCGGAGAGGCCACCGATGGCGGCACCCGTCGCGAAGGCCAGCAGCTTGAACCGGAACGTTGGAACGCCCATGAGCTCCGCGGCGTCCTCGTCCTCACGGGTCGCCTCCCAGGCGCGGCCGACGCGGGAGTTCTGCATGCGCCAGTCGAGGAACAGCACGATGAACACCAGCGTGAGGGCCAGCCAGTAGTAGGGGATCGAGTCGGTCACCGAGAACTGGATGAACCGGGTCTGGTTGCTCAGGTCGACCTTGGCGACGAAGCCGTCCCACACCAGGTGCGGCACCCCGAAGAGGTCCAGGCTCGGGGGAGTCGGGATGTTGGAGATGCCTCGCGAACCACCGGTGAGGCCGTCCGCGTTGACCAGGACCAGCCGGACGATCTCACCGAAGCCGAGCGTCACGATGGCGAGGTAGTCGCCGCGCACGCGCAGGGTGGGTGCACCCAGGACGATGCCGGAGAACAGCGTGACGGCCATGGCGATCGGGATGCACAGCAGCAGCGGGATCTTGCCGTGCGCGGACCCGAGGATGCCGACGGTGAACGCACCGATGGCGAAGAAGCCGATGTACCCGAGGTCGAGCAGCCCGGCATACCCGATGACGATGTTGAGCCCGATCGCCACGAGGGCGTAGAGGGCGCAGAGGAACAGCACCGCACCGAAGTCGGAGTCCGTCGTCGTGATGAGCGGCGGGTTGATGATGGGCAGCAGGTACACGAACACGGCGGCGGCGATCGCGAGGACGATCTTGGCCCAGCGGGGCAGCGCGCGGAAGCGGTCCCCGACCCCGTGGAGGAAGTTCCTGACGGCGTTCATGCGCGTGCCTTTCCGAGGGACTCACCGAGCAGACCGGTGGGGCGGAACAGGAGGATGACCACGAGGAGGGTGAAGGCCACGACGTCCTTCCACTCACCGCCGAAGACCGCCTGGCCGTAGTTCTCCGCGACCCCCAGGATGAAGCCACCGAGCAGGGCGCCGCGCAGGTTGCCGATGCCGCCGAGGACAGCTGCGGTGAAGGCCTTGACGCCGAGGATGAAGCCGGAGTTGTAGCGGATCTGGCCGACCTTCAACAGGTACATCACCGCGGCGGCACCGGCCATGGCACCACCGAGGACGAACGTGAGGCGGATGACCCGGTCACGGTTCACACCCATGAGTGCAGCGGACTCGGGGTCCTGGGCGACGGCGCGGATGCCGCGGCCGAGGCGGGACCGGCTGACGAACTGGTCGAGGCCGATCATCATGATGATGGCGGCACCGAGCACGATCAGGTCGATGTTGGAGACGTGGTAGTCGAAGATGTAGAAGAGCCGCTTCACCTCGATGTTGAGGGGGAACGGCGAGGCCTCGCGGGGTCGACCGACGTAGCGCACGAGGTCCTGGTCCTTGCCGAACCACTTGAACGGCTTGTCGCGCAGGCCCATGGCCTCGGACAGGGTGTACGAGGCACCGATGGCAGAGATCAGCGCGATCAGCGGCGGCGAGTTGCGCTTGCGGAGCGGGCGGTAGGCCACGAACTCGAGGACGAGGGCCACCAGGGCCGACATCGCCATCGCCGTGGCGAAGGCCACGACGAGGAAGCCGGCCGTGCCGAGCCCGGTCGCCTTGGTCGCGCCGATGGCGGTCAGCACCCAGACGGCTGCGAAGCCGCCGTACATGAAGACCTCGGAGTGCGCGAAGTTGATCAGGCGGAGCACGCCGTACACGAGGGTGTACCCCAGGGCGATGAGGGCGTAGATGGCTCCGTAGGCCAGGCCGGTGATCGTGAGTTCCCAGAAGTTGTTGAGCAGAAGATCCATCAGGCCTCCGAGTCAGGGGGCTTCTCAACCTGGGTCAGGGGGAGACCAGGCCGGCCCGCGTCCGGGTGGGAACACGGTAGCGGCCAAGGCCCTCGATGCCGAGAGCCTTGGCCGCTACGCGTGGAACTACTTGATTTCCTGGTCCGGGACGATCTTGCCGCCGGTGACCTTGTAGGCCCAGACGGAGACCTCGGCCGGCTCACCCTTGGCGTCGAACTTGACGTTCTTGGTGACGCCCTGGGCGGAGTACGAGCCGATGAAGGCCGTCATGTCCGCCGAGGTGGTCTTGCCGGCCTTGATGCCCGCGAGGAACACGTTGGCCGCGTCGTAGGCCTCGGCCGAGTAGGTGGCCGGGTCGGAGTTGTACGCCTTCTTGTAGGCGGCCTGGAACTCCGGAGCCTTGTCCGGGGGGAGGCAGGGGCAGGTCACGATGGCACCCTCGGCCGCCGCACCGGCGCCCTTGATGAAGCCGTCGTCCTTGACACCGTCAGCCGCGACGAACGTGCCGGTGAAGCCGCCGTCCTTGAGCTGCTTGGCCAGCTTGGAGGCGTTCGAGTAGTAGCCGCCGTAGAAGAACACGGTGGCACCCGAGGACTTGGCCTTGGTCACGGTGGCCGAGAAGTCGTCCTGCTTGCCGTCGGCAGCGGTCTCGTCCGAACCCGCGACCGCGGAGCCGAGGTCCTTCTTGACGATGTCGGCGAGGCCCTTGCCGTACTCGGACGTGTCGTCGGAGACGAAGACCTTGGTGGCCTTGAGGGTGTCCTTGATGTACTTCGCGGCCGCCGGGCCCTGGGTGGCGTCGTTGCCGAGGATGCGGTGGAAGGTCTTCCAGCCGTTCTCGGACAGCGCCGGGTTGGTGGCGGAAGCGGAGATGGTGTTGAGGCCGGCCTGCTCGAAGATCGGGTCGGCAGCCTTGGACTCACCGGAGAAGGCGGGGCCGACGATGCCGACGAGCTTCTTGTCGGTGACGGCCTTCTGGGCCAGTCCGGGGGCGATGGCCGGGTCACCCTGGCTGTCGAACGAGGTCAGCGTGACCTTGCAGTCGGCGTTCTTCTCGTTGTACTGGGAGACGGCGAGCTCGGCACCGTTCTTGATGTTGATGCCGAGGTTCGCGGCGTCTCCGGTAAGTGCACCGAAGAAGCCGATCTTGAGGTCGCACGCCTTGCCACCGCTGGTGGATCCGGCGTCGTTGGTGGTGCCGCCACAGGCACTCAGTGCGAGCGCAGCCGCCACGAGGGGCGCGCCAATCTTGAACACGGAACGCAAGACTCCTCCTGAAGTCACATGGTGCACGTGGAGGCAGCAGGGTCACAGCGCCCACGGTTCCCCGGATGGGGTGTGTGCAGACTATGACGCCGGACGTCGCCCGGTTGGGGACTTCGGCCTCAGGCGTGATCGTGTCGTTATCACAGGTCTTACTGTTTGGCCGCGTCAGACGACGACATCCTCCGGCCATGTAGGAGCGGTGGGACGACGATCTCCGTGAGGCGAACTCGGCGGACCTTTCGTACGTATACACAGCATGGCGCTGCATACTCGGCGCCACGTGTCTGTCCCCGAAGGGCCATCCCACCGAAAGGCGTACCCATGACCCACCTCGACGACCAGCCCACCACCGCCCCGCCTGCCCACGATGCCTCGGTCCCGCGCCCCAGCCGCCGGGTGGTCCTGGCGTCCGCCGGTGCCGGGGTCGGTGCGGTGGCCCTGGCCGGCTGCGGCTCGGCCCAGGACGCCGCCAACACGGCCGTCAGCAGCGCCTCGGACGCGGCGGCCGGCGCCGTCAAGGACGCCATCTCCAAGGCGACCATCCCCGTGGGCGGTGGCAAGGTGTTCGCCGACCAGAAGCTCGTCGTGACCCAGCCCGCCTCCGGTGAGTTCAAGGCGTTCAGCGCCGTCTGCACCCACCAGTCCTGCGTGGTCGCGGACGTCTCGGACGGCACGATCAACTGCGCGTGCCACGGCAGCAAGTTCGACATCACCACGGGTGCCGTGAAGAACGGGCCCGCCTCGTCGCCGCTGCCGGAGAAGAAGGTCACCGTGAGCGGTGACGGGATCTCCGTCACCTGAGCCGACAACGGCGTCGGCCGGGGGTGTGCTCCGCAGGCCCGCGGGGCACACCCCTCGACGTGGGCGGCGTCGGTGCCGCTCCATAGAGTGGGGCCGTGGCTGATCCGACGACCTACCGTCCTGCGCCGGGGGAGATCCCCGTCGACCCGGGGGTCTACCGGTTCCGCGACTCGGCCCGGCGGGTCATCTACGTCGGCAAGGCCAAGTCCCTGCGCCCGCGGCTGTCCTCGTACTTCCAGGACCTGTCCGCCCTGCACCCGCGGACCGCGACGATGGTCACCACCGCGGCCAGCGTCGAGTGGACCGTCGTCTCCACCGAGGTCGAGGCCCTGCAGCTCGAGTACTCCTGGATCAAGGAGTTCGACCCGCGGTTCAACGTCAAGTACCGCGACGACAAGTCCTACCCCTACCTCGCGGTGACGATGGGGGAGGAGTTCCCCCGCGCGCAGGTGATGCGCGGTGCCAAGCGCAAGGGCACCCGTTACTTCGGCCCCTACGCCCACGCGTGGGCCATCCGCGAGACGCTCGACCTGCTGCTGCGGGTCTTCCCGGTGCGCACCTGCTCGTCCGGCGTGTTCAAGCGGGCCGGCCAGGTCGGCCGCCCGTGCCTGCTCGGCTACATCGACAAGTGCTCGGCGCCCTGCGTCGGCCGGGTCAGCCCGGAGGAGCACCGGGCCATCGCCGAGGACTTCTGCGACTTCATGGCCGGCAACACCTCACGGTTCGTGAAGCGGCTCGAGCGCGACATGGCCGCCGCGTCCAAGGAGCTCGAGTTCGAGCAGGCGGCCCGGCTGCGCGACGACCTCGTCGCCCTCGGCAAAGCGCTCGAGAAGTCGGCCGTCGTCCTCGGTGACGGCACCGACGCCGACGTCTTCGCCCTCGAGGACGACGGCCTCGAGGTCGCCGTCCAGGTCTTCCACGTCCGCGGCGGACGGGTGCGCGGCCAGCGCGGCTGGGTGGCCGAGATGGACGCCGAGACCGTCCCCGAGATCGTCGGTCACCTGCTCCAGCAGGTGTATGGCGGGGAGTCGGGTGAGGGGGTGCCGCGCGAGGTGCTCGTCCCCGTCCTGCCGGACGACCCGGAGGCGGTGTCGCTGTGGCTCGGTGCGCTGCGGGGCTCCAACGTGGACCTGCGCGTGCCGCAGCGCGGGGACAAGCGCACCCTGCTCGAGACCGTGCACCGCAACGCCAAGCAGTCCCTGGCCCGCCACAAGCTGGCCCGGGCCGGTGACCTCACGGCCCGCAGCGTGGCCCTGCAGCAGCTGCAGGAGACCCTCGACCTGACCGACGCACCGCTGCGGATCGAGTGCTACGACATCAGCCACATCCAGGGCTCCCAGGTGGTCGGGTCGATGGTCGTCTTCGAGGACGGCCTGGCCCGCAAGAGCGAGTACCGCCGGTTCGTCATCCGTGGCGAGCAGGTGGACGACACCGCAGCCATGGACGAGGTGCTGACCCGACGGTTCAGCCGCTACCTCGAGGAGCGCGACCAGTCCGCCGACCTCGAGCTCGGGCCAGACCCCGAGGCAGGTCCGGAACGGATCGACCCCGACACGGGCAGGCCCAAGCGTTTCGCCTACCCGCCCAACCTCGTCGTCGTGGACGGTGGTCTGCCCCAGGTCAACGCGGCCAAGGCGGCGCTGACGGCCCTGGGCATCGACGACATCGCGGTCGTGGGCCTGGCCAAGCGGCTGGAGGAGGTGTGGGTGCCGGGCCAGGACTACCCCGTCATCCTGCCCCGCACCAGCGAGGGGTTGTACCTCCTGCAACGGCTGCGCGACGAGGCGCACCGCTTCGCGATCACCTTCCACCGGCAGCGCCGGTCCAAGGCGATGACCGCCAGCGTGCTCGACGCCGTACCCGGACTGGGGGAGACCCGGCGCAAGGCCCTGCTGCGGCACTTCGGGTCGGTCAAGAAGATCCGGGCGGCGACCGCCGAGGAGCTCACCGAGGTTTCTGGCATCGGGCCTGCGCTGGCGGCCACGATTGCGGCAGAGTTGGCCTCGCAGGGGTCGGGCACTCCGGCCGTCAACCTGATGACGGGCGAGATCATCGACGAGGACGGAGCAGGGCAGTGACCAGCGCGGCAGGGACAGGCCCCGACGAACCGGACGAGGCGACCCCGTCCCGACCCGAGCTCGTCATCGTCACCGGCATGAGCGGGGCCGGTCGCTCCACCACGGCCAACGTGCTCGAGGACTCCGGCTGGTACGTCGTCGACAACCTGCCCCCGCACCTGCTGGTCTCCCTCGCCGACCTCGCCAGCGGCGTGGGCCGCAGCGCGGAGCTGCCGAGGATCGCGGCCGTCGTCGACGTGCGGGCCCGCGGGTTCTTCGCCCACCTGCAGACCGCGCTCAACGAGCTGCGACTGCGGGACTGGCACCCCAACCTGGTCTTCCTCGATGCCACCGACGAGGCCCTGGTGCGCCGGTTCGAGTCGGTGCGGCGCCCGCACCCGCTCCAGGGGGACGGCCGCCTGCTCGACGGCATCGTCCGTGAGCGCGAGATGCTGGCCGACCTGCGCGCCGTCGCGGACGTCGTCATCGACACGTCCGGGCTGAACGTCCACCAGCTCGCGAAGAAGGTGCACCCCGTCTTCGCCGACGGCGGGTCCGGCCCGAAGGTCCGGCTCGCGGTGATGTCGTTCGGGTTCAAGTACGGCGTCCCTCTCGACGCCGACTTCGTCTTCGACATGCGCTTCCTGCCCAACCCGTTCTGGATCCCCGAGCTGCGCAACTTCACCGGTCAGGACGCCCCGGTGTCGGAGTTCGTGCTGGGACAGGAGGGCGCGGGCGAGTTCGTCGAGCGGGTGGGCGCCCTCATGGAGCCGGTCGTGGCCGGCTACGTCCGCGAGGGACGGCGGTACGCCACCGTCGCCGTCGGGTGCACGGGCGGCAAGCACCGCTCGGTCGCCGTGGCCGAGGCGCTCCGGACCCGGTTGGCCAGCGACGACGTGGCGACCTTCGTCGTCCACCGGGACCTGGGGCAGGAATGACGGGTCCCGCGGTCGTCGCCCTCGGGGGTGGGCACGGCCTGGCAGCCTCGCTCGAGGCCCTCAAGCTGGTCTGCGACGAGATCACGGCCGTCGTGACCGTCGCGGACAACGGTGGCTCATCGGGACGGTTGCGCGACGAGTTCGACGTGCTCCCGCCCGGTGACCTGCGGATGGCCCTCACGGCGCTGTGCGACGACACCGAGTGGGGCCACACCTGGCGCGACGTGCTGCAGCACCGGTTCCGGGGCGACGGGCCACTCGCCGGCCACGCCCTCGGGAACCTGCTCATCGCCGCGCTGTGGGACCTGCACCACGACCCCGTGACCGGGCTCGACCTCGTCGGGCGGCTGCTCAACGCGCGGGGGCGGGTGCTGCCGATGGCGGCCGTCCCGCTGGAGATCACCGCCCAGATCGCGGGCACGGACCCGGCCGACCCGGAGCGCGTCGACACGGTCCGCGGCCAGGTCGCGGTCGCCAGCACCCGCGGTCAGGTGCGCAGCATCGCGCTCGAGCCCGCCGACCCCCCGTCGGCGGCCGAGACGATCGACGCGGTCCGTGAGGCGGACTGGGTCATCCTCGGCCCCGGTTCGTGGTTCACCTCGGTCATGCCCCACCTCATGGTGCCGGCGTTGCGTGACGCCCTCCACGACACGGCGGCCAGGCGGTTGCTGACCCTGAACCTCGAGCACTCGGGTGAGACCGCCGGGTTCTCCTGCGCCCGCCAGGTCGACGCGCTGGCCGACCACGCCCCCCGACTGCGGCTCGACGTCGTGCTCGCCGACCCGGGTGCGGTCGACGACGAGGACCAGCTGCGCGAGGCGGCGGCGCGGCTCGGTGCGGAGGTCGTCGTGGCGGCGGTCGCCCAGCGCAGTGCACCGGGGCACCATGACTCCCTGCGACTCGCCGCGGCGTACCGTGACATCTTCGGGTGACGACACCCCGACCGGGCGAGCACCCGGGAGCAGGACCGACCAAGCGGGGCCCACGGACCCCACCGAAGCACCACGGCGAGATGGCAGGATGACGGCATGGCGATGACGGCGCGGGTCAAGGACGAACTGAGCAGGCTCGACGTCACGAAACCGTGCTGCCGCAAGTCGGAGGTGGCGGCGACCCTGAGGTTCGCGGGCGGGCTGCACATCGTCGGAGGCCGCATCGTCGTCGAGGCCGAGCTCGACACGGCCAACGCCGCCCGACGGCTCCGCAAGAACATCGGCGACCTCTACGGCCACCCGTCAGAGGTGCTCGTGCTCGCTGCCGGAGGCCTGCGCAAGGGCAGCCGTTACGTCGTGCGGGTCGTGCAGGACGGTGAGGCCCTGGCTCGCCAGACCGGCCTGATCGATGCGCGGGGTCGTCCCGTCCGGGGTCTGCCGCCGAAGGTGGTCAGCGCCTCGGCGTGCGACGCCGAGGCGGCCTGGCGTGGCGCGTTCATCGCCCATGGCTCCCTGACCGAGCCCGGGCGCTCCTCTGCCCTCGAGATCACCTGCCCCGGCCCGGAGGCCGCCCTGGCGCTCGTCGGTGCCGCGCGCCGCCTCGGCATCCAGGCGAAGGCCCGTGAGGTCCGTGGGGTGGACCGTGTGGTCATCCGCGACGGCGACGCCATCGGCGCGATGCTGACCCGGCTCGGTGCCCACGAGGCGGTGCTCGCGTGGGAGGAGCGCCGGATGCGGCGTGAGGTGCGGGCCACGGCCAACCGCCTGGCCAACTTCGACGACGCGAACCTGCGCCGCTCGGCCCGCGCGGCCGTCGCGGCCGGGGCGCGGGTGCACCGTGCCATGGAGATCCTCGGCGAGGAGATCCCCGACCACCTCCGCGAGGCCGGTGAGCTGCGGCTGCAGCACAAGCAGGCCTCCCTGGAGGAGCTCGGCCAGCTGGCGCAGCCGCCGATGACCAAGGACGCGGTGGCCGGGCGGATCCGACGGCTGCTGGCGATGGCCGACAAGCGGGCGCAGGACCTCGGCGTCCCGGGCACGGACGCCAACCTCACGCCTGACATGCTGGACGCATGACACAGATCGCCGTCGTCGGCACGGGGTACGTCGGCCTGTCCATCGCCGTGCTGCTGTCCCGCCGGCACCCGGTCGTCGCCCTCGACATCGACGCCGGTCGCATCGCGGGCCTGCAGGAACGTCGCAGCCCCATCCACGACAGCGAGATCGAGGCCGCCCTGGCGTCCGAGGACCTCGACCTGACGTTCACCACGGACCCGGCCCTGGCCTACGCCGGCGCCGAGTTCGTCGTCGTCGCGACACCGACCGACTACGACCCCGAGACCAACTACTTCAACACGTCGTCGGTCGAGTCCGTGCTCAAGGACGCCGCGGCCCACAACCCGCAGGCCACCCTCGTCGTGAAGTCGACCGTGCCCGTCGGGTTCACCCGCGACGTGTCCGACCGCCTGGGGCTCGACTCGGTGGTCTTCAGCCCCGAGTTCCTCCGCGAGGGCAAGGCCCTGTGGGACCTGCTGCACCCGTCCCGGATCGTCATGGGCGAGCGCAGCGACCGGGCCCAGCGGTTCGCCGACCTCCTCAGCGAGGCGGCCCTGACCGACGACGTCCCGGTGCTGCTGACCGACAGCACCGAGGCCGAGGCCATCAAGCTGTTCGCCAACACCTTCCTCGCGATGCGGGTGGCCTTCTTCAACGAGCTGGACACCTTCGCGGCCACCCACGGCCTCGACAGCCGGCAGATCATCGACGGCGTGGGGCTGGACCCTCGCATCGGCAGCCACTACAACAACCCGTCCTTCGGGTACGGCGGGTACTGCCTGCCGAAGGACACCAAGCAGCTGCTCGCCAACTACCAGAACGTCCCCCAGAGCCTCATCGAGGCGATCGTCCACGCGAACGCCACGCGCAAGGACTTCGTCGCGCAGGACATCCTGTCGAGGCGTCCGCAGGTCGTCGGGATCCACCGGCTCATCATGAAGGCCGAGTCCGACAACTACCGGTCCAGCAGCGTGCAGGGGATCATGAAGCGGATCAAGGCCAAGGGCGTCGAGGTCATCGTCTTCGAACCGGCCATCGCCGATGACCACTTCTTCGGGTCGCGCGTGGTCCGTGACCTCGCGGAGTTCAAGGCCGAGGCGGACGTGATCGTGGCGAACCGTGTGGTCGCCGAGCTGGCCGACGTCGCCGACAAGATCTACACGCGCGACCTCTTCGGCGGCGACCAGTAGCTGGCCCCGGCACCTGGCTGCGTCACCGTCAGGTTGCCCGGAGGTTACCGGCCCGTACACCGGACCGTCCTGTCGGCGTGGGACCACCATCCAATAGGGTCGGGAGCGACTCCTCGTGCCGCGTCACGCGGCACACCGTCCCCACCTGAGAAGGACTTGGCACAGTGACTGTTCGCGTAGGAATCAACGGCTTCGGCCGCATCGGTCGCAACTTCTTCCGCGCCGTCGTGGCGTCGGGAGCCGACATCGAGGTCGTGGCCACCAACGACCTGATGGACAACAAGACGCTCGCCCACCTGCTCAAGTACGACTCCATCCTCGGTCGCTTCCCGGGTGAGGTGACCTACGACGACACCTCGATCACCGCTGGTGGCATGAGCTTCCGCGTCTTCGAGGAGCGCGACCCCGCCAAGATCGACTGGGCCGCAGTGGGCGCCGACATCGTCGTCGAGTCGACCGGCTTCTTCACCGACGCGACCAAGGCCAAGGCCCACATCGACGGTGGCGCCAAGAAGGTCATCATCTCCGCGCCGGCCTCCAACGAGGACATCACGATCGTCATGGGTGTCAACGACGGCGACTACGACGCCTCGAAGCACACCATCATCTCCAACGCGTCCTGCACGACGAACTGCCTGGGCCCGATGGCCAAGGTCCTCAACGACGAGTTCGGCATCGTCAAGGGCCTCATGACCACGATCCACGCGTACACCCAGGACCAGAACCTCCAGGACGCCCCGCACAAGGACCTGCGTCGGGCCCGTGCCGCCGCCCTCAACATCGTCCCGACGTCGACCGGTGCCGCCAAGGCCATCGGCCTGGTCCTCCCGGAGCTCAAGGGCAAGCTCGACGGCTTCGCCCTGCGCGTGCCGATCGCCACCGGCTCGGCCACCGACCTCACCTTCGAGGCCGGCCGCGACACCACCGCCGAAGAGGTCAACGCCGCCATCAAGAAGGCTGCCGAAGGCCCCCTCAAGGGTGTCCTCGTCTACACCGAGGACCCGATCGTCTCCAAGGACATCGAGACCGACCCCGCCTCCTGCATCTTCGACGCGGGCCTCACCAAGGTGATCGGCAACCAGGTCAAGGTCATCGGCTGGTACGACAACGAGTGGGGCTACTCCAACCGCCTCGCGGACCTCGTCACCCTCGTCGGCAAGTCCCTCTGACGCATGCGGTCGATCTCCGAGCTGGGCGACCTGCGCGGAAAGCGCGTCCTCGTCCGGTCTGACCTCAACGTGCCGCTGGACGGCGCACAGATCACCGACGACGGCCGCATCCGTGCGTCCGTCCCGACGATCAAGGCCCTGTCCGAGGCGGGCGCACGCGTCATCGTGTGCGCCCACCTCGGGCGGCCCAAGGGAGCGCCCGAGGACCGGTACTCCCTGGCGCCCGTGGCGGCACGCCTCGGCGAGCTCCTCGGTCGCGACGTCACCTTCGCCACCGACACGGTGGGGGAGAGCGCCCGGTCGGCGGTCGACGCCGCGCAGGACGGCGACGTCGTCCTGCTGGAGAACCTTCGCTTCAACGCGGGGGAGACGGCCAAGGCCGACGAGGAGCGCGCCGAGTTCGCGGGACAGCTCGCCGGGTTGGCCGAGGCCTTCGTCTCCGACGGGTTCGGGGTGGTGCACCGCAAGCAGGCCAGCGTCTACGACGTGGCCCGTCTGCTGCCGTCCGCGGTGGGTGGCCTCGTCGAGACCGAGGTGGGTGTCCTCAAGCGCCTCACCGAGGACCCCGAGCGCCCGTATGCCGTGGTGCTCGGCGGTGCGAAGGTCTCCGACAAGCTCGGGGTGATCGACAACCTGCTCCAGACCGCAGACCGCCTCCTCATCGGCGGCGGCATGGTGTTCACCTTCCTCGCCGCCCAGGACTACGAGGTGGGCAAGAGCCTCCTCGAGGCCGACCAGCTCGACGTCGTCCGCGGCTACATCGAGCAGGCCAAGGAGTGCGGCGTCGAGATCGTCCTCCCCGTCGACATCGTCGCCGCGACGGAGTTCTCGGCGGACGCCGAGCACGACGTGGTGCCGGCCGGCGCCATACCGGCGGACCGGATGGGGCTCGACATCGGACCTGAGTCGGGAGTCCTCTTCGCCGAGAAGCTCAAGGACTGCCGGACCGTGTTCTGGAACGGCCCGATGGGCGCGTTCGAGATGGAGCCGTATGCCGCGGGCACGACCGCCGTGGCCAAGGCCCTGGTCGAGGTCACCGAGAAGGGTGCCCTCACCGTCGTCGGCGGTGGCGACTCCGCGGCCGCCGTGCGCCAGCTCGGGTTCGAGGACGCGCAGTTCGGCCACATCTCCACCGGCGGTGGCGCGAGCCTGGAGTACCTCGAGGGCAAGGAGCTCCCGGGGCTCACGGTCCTCGACGAGGCCGGACCCGACCACCAGACCGCGCCCGACACCACCAAGGACCCCGCCTGATGGCAGCCAAGACCTCCGGACGCACGCCGCTCATGGCAGGCAACTGGAAGATGAACCTCGACCACCTGCAGGCCACCCACCTCGTGCAGAAGCTCGACTGGACCCTGCGCGACGGCCGGCACGACTTCAAGGCCGTCGAGGTCGTCGTCCTCCCGCCGTTCACCGACCTGCGCTCGGTGCAGACCCTGATCGACGGTGACCGGCTCGAGCTGCGCCACGGCGCACAGGACCTGTCCGCGCACGACCCGGGCGCGTACACCGGCGAGATCTCCGGGGCGTTCCTGGCGAAGCTCGGCTGCACCTACGTGACGGTCGGGCACAGCGAGCGGCGCGAGTACCACGCCGAGAGCGACGAGGTCGTCAACACCAAGGTGAAGATGGCCTACAAGCACGGCCTGACGCCGATCTTCTGCGTCGGGGAGGGCCTCGAGGTGCGCCAGGCCGGCGAGCACGTCGCCCACGTCCTCGCCCAGGTCGAGGCCGGCCTCGCCGGCGTCACGGCCGAGCAGGCCAGGTCGGTCGTCATCGCGTACGAGCCGGTCTGGGCCATCGGCACGGGTGAGGTGGCGACGCCCGAGGACGCCCAGGAGGTGTGTGCGGCGATCCGGACCAAGCTCGCCGAGCTCTACTCCGGTGACCTCGCCGACGCGGTGCGCGTGCTCTACGGCGGGTCGGTCAAGGCCAACAACGTCGCGGCCATCATGGCCCAGGAGGACGTCGACGGCGCCCTCGTCGGTGGGGCCTCGATCGTGCCGGAGGAGTTCTCCTCGATCTGCCGGTACCGCGACCACAACAAGACGAGCTGACCCCCGCGCCGACCGGCGCGGCAGGAGTTCGGTCGGGCGGTTCGGCGCGGTCGGTTCAGCCCGGCGCGGCAAGAAGGTATCCTGACCGCTGCTGCCGTTACGGTGGCGAACTGTTGTCGACGAAGATGGGTGAACCGTGGAAGCCGTACGCATTGGCCTGCAGGTCCTGCTGGTCATCGGTGGTCTGATCCTGACCTTGCTGATCCTGCTGCACAAGGGCAAGGGTGGCGGCCTGTCCGACATGTTCGGTGGTGGCATGTCCACGTCGCTGGGTTCCTCGTCCGTGGCCGAGCGCAACCTCGACCGCTTCACGGTCGCGGTCGGCGTCATCTGGTTCGCCTGCATCGTCGGCATCGGTCTCATCGACCGCTTCTCCGCCTGACCCGAAAGGAAGCACTCCAACATGGCAGGTGGCAACGCAATCCGAGGCAGCCGAGTCGGCGCCGGACCCATGGGCGAGGCGGAGCGCGGCGACGCAGCTCCCCGAGTCTTCGTCTCCTACTGGTGCGCCAACGGCCACCAGATCCGTCCCAGCTTCGCCGAGGAGCCCGGGCTCGTCGTCCCCGAGACCTGGGACTGCCCGCGCTGCGGGTTCCCCGCCGGCCAGGACGAGGCGAACCCCCCGGCCCCGCCGAAGGTGGAGCCGTACAAGACGCACCTGGCCTACGTGAAGGAACGTCGTTCGGACGCCGACGGCAAGGCCATCCTCGACGAGGCCCTGGCCACGCTGCGCGACCGCAAGCTCATCCAGTAGCACGACGCACCTGCGCCGAAGGGCGCCGCGGACCACGGTCCGCGGCGCCCTTCGCGCAGGTCGGGGGCTGCGTCAGCTGTGGGCCGAAGGATCGGCGCAGCAGGACCGGGTCCACCGGAGCCTCGGCAAGCAGCAGATCCGGACTCCCCGCAGGTTTGAGCCGGCTGCGACCGGGGCACACACCACGTGGGCGGACGACCACCGCCGCCCCTCACGCCTGCCCCACCCGAGGAGAGTGCTCCGTGGCTCCCCAGCCCCCCGGTCCCGCCCCACGCTGGGTCCCGCTCGGACCCCGTCCTGCGGGCACCCCGAGCGGCCACGACGAGACGTCCCTGCTCGACCGGGCCCGACGCGCGGCGGGCGACGTCCCGGCGGCCCTGGCGCTCCTGCCCGATCTCGCGGACACCCCGTTGCCCGGGCACGGGGACACGGCCCGGCTGTGGGAGGTCCTGGCGTCACTGGCCTGTGTCGACCTCACCGTCGCCCGTGTCGCCGAGCCCCACCTGGACGCCCTGGCCATCCTCGACCAGGCAGCCGTCGTGGCCTCCGCTGCCGCCACGACGTGGGGGGTGTGGGCCGCGCACGCCCCCGGCGCCCGCCTCGAGGCGGCCCCGAACGGCGACGGCGGATGGCGGCTCGACGGAACCAAGCCGTGGTGCTCGCTGGCCCAGCACCTCGACCACGCGGTCGTCACGGCCCACACCTCGGAGACGACCCGCCGGGCGTTCGTCGTGGACCTGCACCACCCCGGCGCAACGCACGACGACCCGCGTGGCTGGGTCTCCCGGGGCCTGGTCGACCTCGTCTCCGTGGCCACGCACTACGACGGGGTGCCCGCCACCCCCGTCGGCGGGGACGACTGGTACCTCACGCGACCCGGCTTCGCCTGGGGCGGCATGGGGGTGGCCGCCTGCTGGTATGGCGCGGCCGTCGGCCTCGCGCGCACCCTCGCTGCGGCCGGGGCGCGACGTGAGCCCGACCAGGTGGCCCTCATGCACCTCGGAGCGGTCGACGCGAGGCTGCACGCCGCCCGAGCCGTCCTGGCGGAGGCCGCCGCTGCGGTGGACGCCGGGCAGGCCGACGGTGCGGCGGGTGCGCTGCTGGCCTCCCGGGTCCGCGCGGTGGTGGCGTCGGCCGCGGAGGACGTGATGGTGCGGGTCGGGCACGCCCTCGGTCCCGGCCCGCTCACCTCCGACGAGGCGCACGCCGCTCGAGTCGCCGACCTGACCGTCTACCTGCGCCAGCACCACGCCGAGCGTGACGACGCGGCCCTGGGCCGGCAGTCATCACCCCACTGGGTGGGTACGGACCCGGATGGCGCGCCGGACCGGACGCCGGACCGGACGCCGGACCGGGCGCAGTCGGGTGGCTCGGCGTGACAGCCTCCCCGCAGGACACGCGACCGGCGGACGGGTTCGACCCGAACGCACCGGGCACCCCCGAGGAGCACTGGACCGCGGCCATGCAGGAGGCAGCGGCACCGGTCACGGCCGTCGAGCTGCTTCCCGCAGGGGTCGACGTGGTGGTGCTGTCGGCGCACCCGGACGACGAGTCCCTGGCAGCGGCAGGGCTCCTGGCCGCCGCCTCCGTGTTGGGACGTCCGACCACGGTGGTGGTCGCCACGTCGGGGGAGGGGTCACACCCCGCCTCACCCACCCACACCGCCGAACGGCTTGCCGGCATCCGTGAGCGTGAGGTCGCTGTGGCGGTGGCAGCCGTCGCCCCCGGCGCCACCCTGGTCCTGCTGCGCCTTCCCGACGGGGAGCTCGGGCAGCACCGGACGGGCCTCACGGAGGCGTTGACCGACCTGGTCGGTGCGGACACCGTGGTCGTGGCGCCCGGTCGCCATGATGGCCACCCCGACCACGAGGCTGCCGGGGAGGTCGCCGCCCGCGTGGCTGCCGCGGCAGGGGCGACCCTCCTCGAGTACCCGATCTGGCTGTGGCACTGGGGGACCCGGGACGACCTGGCGGGCACGGACCTCGTGCGGCTGACCCTCGACCCGGCGGCCCGGACCGGCCGCGAGGTCGCCCAGCGCGCCCACGTGTCCCAGGTCGCGCCGCTGTCGGACCAGCCCGGTGACGAGGTCCTTCTCCCGGCGCACGTCCTGGCCAGGTTCGCCCGCCCCCACGAGGTGTTCGTGCGGACGCTGCCTGACCGGGGAGTTGCCGCGCCGGTGAACGAGTCCTTGTCCATGCAGCGCACCCGGACGGAGCCCACGCGGACGCAGCCCACGCAGACACGCACGGCGTCCGACGGCCCGGTCGGCGCGCAGGACGCCGTCTTCGACGCGATGTTCGACGAGTCCGACGACCCGTGGGGGTTCGAGTCGAGATGGTACGAACGCCGCAAGCGTGCCGTCACCCTGGCTGTGCTCCCCAGGGCCGACCTGGGGCGGGTCCTCGAGGTGGGCTGCTCCACCGGGGTGCTCACGGCTGAGCTGGCAGCCCGTGCAGCCACCGTGCTCGCCACCGACCTCAGCGCCGAAGCGGTGCAGCGCGCCCGGCAACGCCTGGACGGTGACCCGACGGTGACTGTCGCCCAGCTGCGCGCCCCGCAGGAGTGGCCGCCGGGCACGTTCGACCTGGTCGTGCTCTCGGAGATCGGGTACTTCTGGGACGCCGACGAGCTGCACCGGGCGCTGGGCCTCGTCGTCGCGTCGCTGGCCGAGGACGGGCTCGTCCTGCTGTGCCACTGGCGTCACCCCGTGAGCGGCTGGCCGCTCGACGGCGACGACGTGCACGCGGCTGCCGTGGCGCTGCCGGGGCTGGAGGTCGTCGTCAGCCACGTGGAGGAGGACTTCCGGGTCGACGTGCTGGCCGCCGGGTCCTGGCGGACGCCGGCGACCGCGGAGGGCCTGACGTGACCGGGCTGACCTCGGTGGTCGTCGTGGTGCCGGCCCGGGACGAGGAGCTCGTGCTGCCCGACTGCCTGCGGTCGCTGGAGCGCGCTGTCGGCGCGCTCCGTGCCGCGCGCCCCCATGTTGCGGTGACCGTCCTCGTCGTGCTGGACCGCTGCACCGACGGCTCGGCCGAGGTGGTGGCACGGCACCCGTGGGTCCGGAGCCTCGACTCGTCGGCAGGGCGCGTCGGCACGGCCCGGGCCGGCGGTGCCGCGGACGCGCTGCGCGACGCCACCGACCCCCGCGAGGTCTGGCTGGCGAGCACGGACGCGGACAGCGTCGTGCCCCCGCACTGGCTCACGGCGCAGGTCGAGCTCGCCGAGGGCGGGGCCGACCTCGTCCTCGGCACCGTGGAGCCCGAGCTCGTCGACGACGGCCTGCTCGGCCGGTGGCGACAGCGCCACCGGCTCGGTGAGGGCCACCCGCACGTGCACGGAGCCAACCTCGGGGTACGGGCCTCGCGGTACCTCGAGGTCGGCGGCTTCCCTGCCGTCGCCCTGCACGAGGACGTCCTGCTCAGCGAGGCGGTCAAGGCGACCGGCGCAGCCTGGGTCGCGACGGACGCCACCCGGGTGCGGACATCAGGACGCCTCGACGGCCGCGCCCGGGGAGGGTTCGGGACCTACCTGCGCGACCTGGCCGCCGAACCGGACCCAGCCGTCGTCGTGCCGTGAGCCGGACGGCTCAGGACAGCTCGGAGGCCGCCTCGGCGTCGAGCAGCCACAGCGTCTCCTGACGCCCCTTGACCTGGGCCGCGGAGGACTGCGCCGGCGCAGCCCCGGCGACCGAGACCTTGACCGCATGCGCCTTGTCGGCACCCGCGACGATGAACCAGGTCCGGTCCGCCCGGGCCAGGGCCTCGAACGTCAGGGTGATCCGCGTCGGTGGCGGCTTGGGCGAGTCGTGCACGGGAGCAGCAGCCACCCCGCTCGTCAGCTGGTCGGGGTGACCGGGGAAGAGGGAGGCGACGTGCGCGTCGGGGCCGACCCCGAGCAGCAGCACGTCGAACGTCGGAGACGGGGCGCCGTCGCCCGCGGCGGCCGCCAGCTCGGCGGCATACCGCTGCGCGGCCGCAGCCACGTCGTCACCGTCGGGGCCGTCCGGGCCCGGCATGGCGTGGACCTTGGCCGGGTCGAGGGGGACGGCATCGAGCAGCGCCTCCCGGTTCTGTGTCTCGTTGCGGTCGGCGTCGCCGGCCGGCAGGAAGCGTTCGTCGCCCCACCACACGTGCAGGTTCGCCCAGTCCACGGCGTCGCGCGCCGCACTGGCCGCCACGGACGCGAGGATCGCCGAACCCATGGTCCCGCCGGTGAGGACGACGTGCGCCTCACCGCGGGCCGTCTGGGCGTCCACGAGGGCGGTGATGAGCCGCGCCGCCGACGCGTCGGACAGCAGCTGCTTGGTCGCGTGGACCAGGACGACCGGTTGGCCCGTCACGAGTCCGCCTTCCTGGGTGCGGCCTTCTGCGCCCCTGCCTTCTGCGCCGCCGACTTCGTGGCAGGAGCGGTCCGGGCGGCCTTGGCCTTGTCGAGCTTGCGCGCGGCAGCCTTCTTCACCGTGGCCGTGGTGCTCGGCTTCTGCTCGGGGTCGGGTGCCTGGACCATCGCCGAGCTGCCGGTCCTGTGGGCGCGCGACAGCTTGCGAGCCTCGGCCGCGGCCTCCTCGGTGGACGGGGCCTCGCCCTCGCGGATGGCCTCGCTGGCGGTGACACCCTTGCGGCCGACGCGGGGAAGGCCCCTGCGGATGGTCTCCTCGTAGATGTCGTCCGGGTCGAGGCGACGCAGCTCGTCGGCGAGGCACTCGGCCGTGGCGCGACGGGCGAGGGTGATGCGCCGCACCGGCTGACCGGGCTGGCTCAACGTCGCCACCGTGCCGTCGGGGCGGACCAGGTCGACCGGGCCGCTCTTGCGGTCGAGACGGACGCTGATCATGCCCGTACCAGCGCGGCTGCGAGCGCGAGTCACCTTGCAGCGCAACGTCTGCGCGAGCCACCCGGCGAGCAGGTCGGTCGAGGGGGAGTCGCTGCCACCGGTCACGGTGGCCTCGGTGACCGGCTCGAACGGACGCTGGTCGAGCGCCGCCGCGAGCAGGCCGCGCCACAGGGTGACGCGCGTCCACGACAGGTCGGTGTCGCCACCGGCGTACGTCGCCGCGCGGTTGAGCAGGGCGTTGCGCGGGTTCTTGGCCTCCGCGGCATCGGTGACGCGGCGCTGGGCCATCGAGCCGATCGGGTCCTTGGACACGTTGGCCGGGGCCTCGCGCGGCCACCAGGCCACGACCGGGGAGTCGGGCAGCAGCAGGGGCGTCACCACGCTGCGGCCGTGGTCGGACAGCGGACCGTAGAGGCGGGCCACGACGACCTCGCTGGCGCCGGCGTCACCACCGACCCGGATCTGGGCGTCGATGCGTGAGGCGCTGCGCTTGTTGCCGATGACGACGGCGATGATGCGGCAGGGGTGCTGCCGGCTCGCGTCGTTGGCGGCCTCGATGGCCTCGTCCGCGTCCTGCTCGTCGACGACGATGATCAGGGTGAGCACGCGGCCGAGGGCCATGGCGCCGGTGTCCTGGCGCAGGGCCACCAGCTTCTTGCTGATCGCCACGGTCGAGGTGCTGGGCAGGTCGATGATCACCGGGGTCCCCGATCGGTATTGGAGGAGCGCAGCGGGGCGGGTCCCACGCTCTGCGTGGGCGAACTGAGTGGGGTGGTCAAGGCATTCTCCAGACGCGTCCGTCGCGGTGCATCATCTCGTCGGAGCTGTCAGGTCCCCAGCCGCCCGAGAGGTACGGCTCGACGGGACCCTTCTGCTTGGCCCAGAACGCCTCGACCGGGTCGAGGATCTTCCAGGACAGCTCGACCTCCTCGTGGCGCGGGAACAGCGGTGGGTCGCCGAGCAGCACGTCGAGGATGAGCCGCTCGTACGCCTCGGGGCTGGACTCGGTGAAGGCACGGCCGTACCCGAAGTCCATCGTCACGTCGCGCACCTCCATCTGCGCACCGGGCACCTTGGCTCCGAACCGCATGGTGATGCCCTCGTCGGGCTGAACGCGGATGACGATGGCGTTCTGCCCGAGCTCCTCGGTGGCCGTGTCGTTGAACGGCAGGTGCGGGGCCTTCTTGAACACCACGGCGATCTCGGTGACCCGCTTGCCCAGGCGCTTGCCCGTGCGCAGGTAGAACGGCACACCCGCCCAGCGGCGGGAGTCGATCTCGAGCTTGAGCGCGGCATACGTCTCCGTGCGGGAGCCGGAGGCGACGCCGTCCTCGTCGAGGTAGCCGCCGACCTCCTCGCTGCCCTGCCACCCGGCGGCGTACTGCCCACGAGCGGTGGCCTTGGCCAGGTCCTTGGGGAGGCGGACCGCGGAGAGGACCTTCTCCTTCTCGGCGCGCAGGTGCTCCGCTGCGAAGGAGACGGGCTCCTCCATGGCGGTCAGTGCGAGGAGCTGCAGGAGGTGGTTCTGGATGACGTCGCGGGCGGCACCGATGCCGTCGTAGTAGCCGGCGCGGCCACCGATGCCGATGTCCTCGGCCATGGTGATCTGCACGTGGTCGACGTAGTTGGCGTTCCAGACCGGCTCGAACATCTGGTTGGCGAAGCGCAGGGCCAGGAGGTTCTGGACCGTCTCCTTGCCGAGGTAGTGGTCGATCCGGAAGACCGAGTCGGCGGGGAAGACGCCCTCGACGATGTCGTTGAGCTCACGCGCACTCTTGAGGTCGTGGCCGAACGGCTTCTCGATGACGACGCGGCGCCACGAGTCGCCCTCGGGACGGCTCAGGCCGGAGCGCTCGAGCTGCTCGCACACGGTGGAGAACGATCCCGGCGGGATGGACAGGTAGAACGCCTGGTTGCCGCCGGTGCCGCGCTCCTCCTCCAACGACTTGACCGTCTCGGCCAGCAGGTCGAAGGAGTTGGGGTCGTCGAACGTCCCGGGGACGAACCGGAACCCCTCGGCCAGGTTGCGCCACACGCTCTCGCGGAACGGCGTCCTCGCGTGGGCCTTGACCGCGTCGTACACGATCTTGCCGAAGTCCTGGTCGGCCCAGTCGCGTCGGGCGAAGCCGACGAGCGAGAAGCCCGGCGGCAGCAGGCCACGGTTGGCCAGGTCGTAGATGGCCGGCATCAGCTTCTTGCGGGCCAGGTCGCCGGTGACCCCGAACAGCACCAGACCACAGGGGCCGGCGATTCGGGGGAGGCGCTTGTCACGCGGGTCACGCAGCGGGTTGCTGTCCTGCGTCACACGGGTGGGACTCATGCACTGCCCTTCGTGTCGTCGTCGGCAGCCGGGACGGCGAGGGCGGTGAGTGCCTCGCGGACCTGGGCCAGGCCGGCGTCGTGGTCGGTGAGGTGGAGCTGCAGGACCGGGCGACCGTGCTCGGCGAGGACCTGGGCGTCACCCGCGGCCTGAGAGGCCACGAAGTCGCCGAAGCTGAACTCGCGCCCCGGGATCGGCAGGTCCGCGTGGGGGGCGGTCGTCACCTGCAGGTAGACGCCGGTGGCCGGGCCGCCCTTGTGGAACTGACCGGTGGAGTGGAGGAACCGGGGCCCCCAGCCGAACGTCACCGGACGGTGCGTGCGGCGTGCCAGCCCGGGCCGCACGGAGGCCAGGTCCGCGTCGGTGATCCGGTCGAGGTAGGCCATCACCGCGAGGTAGCCGCGGGCGGGGTCGAGCTGCCGCAGGAGGGCGTCGAGCGCCTGGGGCACGGTCGTGGCGTCGCCGAGCCAGTCGCCACCCAGGGCGCGGATCTCCACGGCACCGTCGGTGGCTGCGGGCTCGTCGCCCGAGCCCATGCCCTGGTCCAGCAGGGCGCGAGAGGCCTTCTTGGCGCTCTCGACGTCCGGCTGGTCGAACGGGTTGATGCCGAGCAGCCGGCCGGCGGCCGCGGTGGCGACCTCCCACAGCAGCAGCTGTGCGCCGAGGGGCCCGGTCACCTCGATCGAGGAACGGTCGGCGTGCACCTCCGCGTCGGCGTCGACCGCGTCGTCGTCACCGGTGAGGCGCACGACGGTGACGTCGGGATCCGGGTGGGCGACCTCGGGGTCGTCGAGGGAACCCACGACGACGGGCAGGATCCCGGTGCCCTGCTTGCCCGTGCTCTCGGCGATGAGCTGCTCGGCCCAGTCGGGCAGGCCGACGATGCCGGAGCCGTCGTCGACGAGGACCAGCTTGTCGCGCAGGGGGTTCGTGGCCGCCATGGCAGCACCCAGGCGCAGGGCCGGGTTGCCGTCGTCGTCGGCGCTCAGGACGTCCGCGACGGCCTCGGCGTCGTCGAGCAGGCCCTCGATGTCGGCACCCGCCAGCCCCGACGGGACCAGCCCGAACGCGGTCAGAGCGGAGTAGCGTCCGCCCACGTTCGGGTCGGCGTTGATGACGCGGTAGCCGTCGGCGCGGGACTGCTCGTCGAGCGGGCTGCCCGGGTCGGTGACGACGACGATGCGGCTCGTGGGGTCGATGCCCTTCTCCTCGAACGCCGCCTGGAACGCGCGGCGCTGGGAGTCGGTCTCGACGGTGGACCCGGACTTGCTCGAGACCACGACCGCGGTGCGCTCGAGCTCGACGATCGCGCCGCGGACCATGTCGGGCTGCGAGGAGTCGAGGACGACCAGGTCGACCCCGGCCGTCCCGCAGATGACCTCGGGAGCGAGGGACGAACCGCCCATGCCGCACAGCACGATGCGGTCGACACCCTCGCCACGGAGCTGGTCGCGCAGGGCCGCGATCTCACCGAGGAGCGGCCGCGACGTGCGGGCGAGGTTCACCCACGACAGGCGGATGGCCGACTCGGACTCGGCCTCCGGACCCCAGAGCGTCGCGTCCTGGGCGAAGAGCCTGCTGGCGAACTGCGCCTCGACCAGGGCCGGGACGGATGCGGCGATCGCGTCCGCGGCGGGGCCGGAGGCGACCACACCGAGCGAGGTCACCGGTCGACCTGCTCCGAGTGGCCGGACTCGTTGTCGGGCGCGTCCGTGCCGACGTCGGCGCGAGCGAGGTCGATGTCCTTCTGGACCTCGTCGAGCAGCTCGCCCCACGCGACCTCGAACTTGTCGACGCCCTCGCGCTCGAGCTGGGCCGTCACGTCGGCGTACGAGACACCCAGGCCCTCGAGGGCGTCGAGCACCTCGGCGGCGTCGGCGTAGGCGCCGGTCACCGTGTCACCGGTGACCTCGCCGTGGTCGACGACCGCGTCGAGCGTCTTCTCGGGCATGGTGTTGACGGTGTTCGGGGCGACCAGCTCGGTGACGTATAGCGTGTCGGAGTAGGCCGGGTCCTTGACGCCGGTGGAGGCCCACAGGGGACGCTGCGCGTGGGCGCCGTCGTCCTCGAGGTTCTTCCAGCGCGGGGTGGAGAAGACCTCCTCGTAGGCCTGGTAGGCGAGGCGCGCGTTGGCGACGGCCGCCTTGCCCTTGAGGGCCTTCGCCTCGTCCGTGCCGATCGCGTCGAGTCGCTTGTCGATCTCGGTGTCGACGCGCGACACGAAGAACGACGCGACGGAGTGGATCGTCGACAGGTCCTTGCCCTTCTCCCGTGCCTGCTCGAGGCCGGTGAGGAAGGCGTTCATGACACCGCGGTAGCGGTCGAGGGAGAAGATCAGCGTCACGTTGACGCTGATGCCCTCGGCCAGCACCTGCGAGATGGCCGGCAGGCCCTCGACGGTCGCGGGGATCTTGATGAGGACGTTGGGGCGGTCGACGGCCTCGACGAGGGTCTTGGCCTCGGCGACGGTCTTGGCGGTGTCCTTGGCCAGTCGCGGGTCGACCTCGATCGACACGCGGCCGTCGACACCGTCGGTGGACTCGTAGAGCGGGAGGAACAGGTCGCACGCGTTGCGGACGTCCTCCGTGGTGAGGCCGAACACGGTCTCGTCCACGGTCTTGCCGTCGGCGGCGAACGCGCGCAGGTCGGCGTCGTAGCGGTCGCCCTTGGCGAGGGCGGCCTGGAAGATCGAGGGGTTCGTCGTCACGCCGACGACGCCCCGGTCGATGAGGTCCTTGAGGTTGCCGGTCTCGATCCGCTCGCGCGACAGGTCGTCGAGCCAGACGGAGACGCCCTGGTCGGCGAGGGCCTTGAGTGCGTTGTCAGTCACAGTGGGTCACTTCCCTTTGGATGCAGCGCTCTTCGTTGCGGCGCTGCGCTTGGTCGTGGTGTCGGTCGCCTTGGTCGGCGAGACGCCGGCGCGGGGCCGGGTCTGGTTGACGGCGGGCGCCACGCTCTTGCGCGCGGTGGCCCTGGCGTCCTTGAGGGAGTCCTTGGCGGCCTTCACGACGGCCTCCGGGGTGATCCCGAACTCGCGGTACAGCGTCTTGTAGTCGGCCGAGGCACCGAAGTGCTCGAGGCTGATGCTGCGACCCGCGTCGCCGACCAGGTCGTGCCAGCCCATCGACACGGCGGCCTCGACGCTGACGCGCGCCCGGACCTCCGGGGGGAGGACACGGTTCTGGTAGGCCTTGCCCGACTGCTCGAACCACTCGCGACACGGCATGGACACCACACGAGTTGCAACGCCCTGGCGCTCCAGCGATTCCCGTGCCTCGAGGGCGATCGCGACCTCGGAGCCGGTGGCGATGAGGATGACGTCCGGGGCCGACTTGCCGTCCTTGCCGCCGTCGATGAGGACGTAGGCGCCCTTGGCCGCGTTGGCGGCCTTGGCGTAGACCTTGCGGTCGAGGACGGGCACGTTCTGCCGCGTGAGCGCCAGCGCCGCCGGGCGGGCGTTGCGCAGGACCTGCCCCCACACCGCCGCTGTCTCGTTGGCGTCCGCGGGGCGGACGACGTCGAGGCCCGGTATGGCGCGCAGCGAGGCGAGGTGCTCGACCGGCTGGTGGGTGGGCCCGTCCTCGCCGAGGCCGATGCCGTCGTGCGTCCAGACGTAGGTGACGGGGAGCTGCTGGATGGCAGCGAGCCGCACCGCGGGACGCATGTAGTCGGAGAAGACGAGGAAGGTGCCGCCGTAGGGGCGGGTCAGTCCCTCGAGCGCGATCCCGTTGAGGATCATGCCCATGCCGTTCTCGCGGATGCCGAAGTGCAGGGTGCGGCCGTAGGGCCCGCCCTTCCACTCGCGGGTCTGGCGGTTGCGCGGGATGAAGGACGGCTCGCCCTCCATCGTCGTGTTGTTGGACTCGGCGAGGTCGGCGGAGCCACCCCACAGCTCGGGCATCACGCCGGCGAGGGCGCTGAGCACCTTGCCGGACGCGGCGCGGGTCGCCATGCCCTTGGCCTCGTCGGCCTCGAACACCGGCAGCGCCGCGTCGAGCCCGGCCGGGAGGTCACCGGCGACGAGGCGGTCGAGCAGTCCCGCACGGTCCGGGTTGGCCTTGCGCCACGCGGCATACGTCTTGTCCCACGCCTTGTGCGCCGCCTTGCCGCGCTTGCCCGCGAGGCGGGTGTGGGCGAGGACCGCACGGTCGACCTCGAAGGTCTTCGCGGGGTTGAAGCCGAGCAGCTCCTTGGTGGCCGCGATCTCGGCGTCGCCGAGGGCGGAGCCGTGCGACTTGCCGGTGTCCTGCTTGGTGGGCGACGGCCACGCGATGATCGTGTGGAGCTGGACCAGGGTCGGCCGGTTGGCCTTCTTGGACTTCTCGAGGGCCGCGAGCAGTGCGTCGACGTTCTCGACGTAGCTGGCGCCGTCACCGTCGCCGCGCCAGTCGACGTCGACGACGTCCCAGCCGTACGCGCGGTAGCGCGCCGCGACGTCCTCGGAGAACGAGATGTCGGTCTGGTCCTCGATCGAGATCTGGTTGGCGTCGTAGATGACGGTGAGGTTGCCGAGCTGCTGGTGACCCGCGAGCGAGCTGGCCTCGGCCGACACGCCCTCCATGAGGTCGCCGTCGGAGGCGATGACCCAGATGTGGTGGTCGAAGGGGCTCTCGCCGGCCTTGGCGTCGGGGTCGAGCAGGCCGCGCTGGCGACGCTGCGCCATGG
The DNA here is from genome assembly GCF_054782575.1 of Pedococcus soli. Classification (NCBI taxonomy): domain Bacteria; kingdom Bacillati; phylum Actinomycetota; class Actinomycetes; order Micrococcales; family Intrasporangiaceae; genus Pedococcus; species Pedococcus soli. The sequence goes on from NZ_BAAGSF010000006.1 coordinate 173,283, forward strand.
CCATGCCGACGGCGGACGCGAGGCCCGAACCGAGGGGACCGGTGGTGATCTCGATGCCCGTGGTGTGGTGCACCTCGGGGTGCGCCGGCGTCCGGGATCCCCACGTGCGCAACGACTTCAGGTCGTCGAGCTCGAGGCCGTACCCGGACAGGAACAGCTGCACGTACTGCGTCAGGCTCGAGTGGCCGGCCGACAGGACGAAGCGGTCACGACCGAGCCAGGCGGCGTCGGTCGGGTCGTGCCTCATGACGTTCTGGTAGAGCAGGTAGGCCGCGGGGGCCAGGCTCATGGCGGTGCCGGGGTGGCCGTTGCCGACCTTCTGGACGGCATCCGCGGCGAGCAGTCGAGCGGTGTCGACCGCACGCACGTCGAGGTCGGTCCAGCCGGCCTTGCGGGCCACGGGACGGCGCAACGACGTGCTGCGCTTCCTCACGGCGGTGGCCTTGGTGGAACGGGTGGTGGTGGGCACTGACGGTTCTCCTCACACTGAGTTGCACAGGCGGTCGAGGCTTCGGTCCGAGACTAGTCCTGAGCGTGACCGTCGTCGCATCCAGTCCCGGCGTTCGGCTCGCTCCGGACGGGGATAGACTTGCCCCGCCCGTGAGACCCCCAGCAGCACCCGCGAAGGACGCCGTGACCGCACTCGATCCGACTGCCCGGATCTCCGCGTCCCCGATGCCGCCTCGGCGCAAGGCCGCCGCATACCTGGCGTTGACCAAGCCCCGCATCATCGAGCTGCTGCTCGTGACGACGGTGCCGGTGATGTTCCTCGCCGAGGGTGGGGTTCCGTCGCTGTGGCTCATCATCGCCACCCTCGTCGGTGGTGCGCTCAGCGCCGGCGCGGCCAACACCTTCAACTGCGTGTACGACCGCGACATCGACGCCGAGATGCACCGCACGAGCAACCGGCCGATGGTCACCGGCGAGATCTCGCCGCGTGAGGGACTGGTCTTCGGAGCGGTCCTCACCCTGGCGTCCACCGTCTGGTTCGCCCTCGTCGTCAACTGGCTGTCCGCCGCGCTGTCGCTGGGTGCGATCGTCATGTACGCCGTGGGCTACACGATGCTGCTCAAGCGCCGCACCGCCCAGAACATCGTCTGGGGCGGCGCAGCCGGGTGCATGCCCGTCCTCATCGGGTGGTCGGCCGTCGCGAACTCGGTGTCGTGGTCCGCGGTCGTGCTCTTCCTCGTCATCTTCTTCTGGACGCCGCCGCACTACTGGCCGCTGTCGATGAAGTTCAAGGACGACTACGCCGCCGCCCACGTGCCGATGCTCCCGGTCGTCGAGAAGTTCGTCGTCGTCGCGCGCCAGATCGTCGCCTACTCGTGGGCCATGGTCGCCGCGTCGCTGCTGCTGGTGTGGGTCAACCCCATGGGCTGGCTGTACCTCGTCACGGCCGTGGTCACCGGCGCGCTGTTCCTCGCCGAGGCGCACCGCCTGCACCGGGCCGCCAGGGCCGGCGAGGGTCCGACCGTGCTCAAGCCGATGCGGCTGTTCCACTTCTCGATCACCTACGTCGGGATCCTCTTCCTCGGCGTGGCGCTCGACCCCCTGTTCTACCTCCCGCTGCGCTGACGGCGGACGACCGGCCGTCGTCGCCCGGCCTCGGCCCCGGTCGAGCCGGCTGCTGGCTCGACCGGGGCCACCCTGCCCTCCGGGTCCGTGCCCGGGACCCCGGGAGGCTCTCAGCCGCCCGTGACGGCGATGTAGACGGCGGGGTTCCCGTTGGGGTTGAGCAGCACCGCCGGGGCGAGGCACCGCTCGGGGAGCATGACCTTGGCCCGGATGCGGGCATCACCCTGGGCGTCGAAGGCGACCGGCTTCGTCGTGGCGACGACCATGCCGCCACAGGCGACGCTGGCACTCAGCTGGGGCACGGGGTTGCCGCGGCCCGGGATGACCAGGCCCTCGACCTCCACGCGCACCGAACCGTCCCGGGAGACCCGGGCCTGGCCCTCGTCGATGACCCAGGGGGCGCCGCCCGGCTTGGCGCCGAACAACGTCGGGTCCGCGACCATGCTGCCGACGACGCCCGCCCGCAGGATGGTCGTGTCGTGGTCATCATGGCCGGAGGAACCGCTGGCGAGGGCGGCGGTGGAACCGAAGGCGACAGCGGCGAGGACGGCACCGGTGGCGGCGGCAAGGCGGGTGGGTGACTTCATGACTGACCTCTTTGTCGGCGGTGAGGTCCCCGGTGGACCTCCTCAACGGGAGACGAGGTGGCTGCCGTGGTCGTTCACCTCAGGCAGGTCGCGCAGTCCGCGCAGCGGTCCCCAGAACATCGACAGGCACGCCACGGCGTGCACCGCGGCCATCAGCGCGATCGTCGGCCGCAGGCCCAGCTGGGTCCCGAGGAGACCGGCCGCCAGTCCGGCCAGCGGCATGGTGCCGAAGTTGACCACCTGGGCCGTCGTCACCTGCCGGGCGAGCATCTCCTCGGGGACGTACCGGTTGCGCCACGCGCCGCGGATGACGTTGCCCGCCACGACCCCGGTGCCGACGAGCAGCTGCCCGACGACGAGGTATGCCGTGCCGGCACCGTGCGTCGCCAGCGGCACGAGGAGGGCGGTCGGGCCTGCCACGACCTGCAGCCACACCACCGCCCGCGCGTTGCCGAAGCGGCTCGAGAGCCGGGTGGCGAGGGCGGCGCCGAGGAAGCCTCCGACGCTGCCGGTCGCCATCACCACCCCCACGGCGGCCGGCGACAGGTCGAGGTCACGGACGAGGAAGAGGACCAGCAGCGCGGCATACCCGGTGAGCCCGAAGTTGGAGACGCCGCCCATGACGGTGAAGAACCGCAGGAACGGGTCTGTGCGGATGTAGTCGACGCCCTCGCGGATGCTCGTCCGCAGGGACGACCGCGCGGGGGTCCCGGCACCGTCCTCGCCGTCGGGTCCGGCAGCCGGGGTGAGCCGCAGGGAGGCCAAGCAGACCGCCGAGACGAGGAAGCTCACGGCGTCGACGAGCAGTCCCATGGCCGCCGACCCGAGCTGGGCCAGCAGGCCGCCGACACCGGGGCCGGCCACCTGCATCGCCGACTCGGTGCCGAAGAGCCGGGCGAAGGCCTGCTCCTGCTGCTGGGCGGGAGCCACCTGGCGGACCAGGGCGGGGTACGCGGCACGGAAGAAGACCGTGCAGGTGCCGTTGCCGAGGGCGGCGAGCACGAGGTGGGTCAGGGTGAGGTGGCCCAGGGCCCAGGCGAGAGGGACGCTGGCCAGGACCGCAGCGGCCGCGAGGTCGCTGCCGACCATGACGCGGCGGGCGGGCAGGCGGTCCACCCAGGCCCCTGCGGGGAGGCCGACGACCAGCCACGGCACCCAGGCCGCGGCCGTGAGCACGCCCATCCAGCCCGGCCCGGCGTCGAAGGCGACCACGGCAAGGAGGGGGAGCAGGACGGACGTGGTGGCGTTGCCGAGGACGCTGACGCCCTCGCCGAACCAGAGCAGGCTGAAGTCCCGGTTGCGGCGCAGGGGGAGCGCGGCGACCGGTGCGGTGCGGTCCGTCATGGCTGGGCCGGGAACCCTCGGGCGAAGACGAGCACGGGCTCGCGGGCGACGCCGTCGTCCGGCACCTCGCGCCGTCCCCAGCGCATGAGGACCTCGATGAGCTCCTCGGAGACCTGGCGCAGCTCGTCGGGGGACAGGCGCATCCAGTTCTGGGTGGCGAACGCAGCCCGGTCCCACTCGGGCACGTCGGCGGCCTGGGCGTTCCACTGCTGAACGCGCTCGAACTGTCGCTGCAGGTGCATCGCCTCGGCGGCGTACGCAGCAGTGACCGCGGCCGTGTCGTCGGCGAACTCGGCGCGCGACCAGCGGGTGCCGGGGTCGACCAGGCGCCACCAGCGCTCCCGCCGGTCCTTGGCGAGCTCGGGGGCCTCCTCGACCAGGCCCGCCTCGGAGAGGACCTTGAGGTGGTGGCTCGCGCTCCCGACGGCCTGGCCGGTGCGCTGGGCCAGGCCCGAGGCGGTGGACGGACCGTCGACCTTGAGGGCGTCCATCATCCGTGAGCGGAACGGGTTGGCCATGGCCGACAGGGCCTTGGCATCGGTCACGTGGCGGATGCCGTCATGCTCTCGTGGAGTGTTCACGCCCTCAGGCTAGATGCACAAGAGATATTGCACAAGAGAGCTTGTGCAATGGGTCGTCAGCCGGTGCAGCCCACGGGGGTCTCGCCCAGGGTGGTCAGGCTGGCGTTCTGGGGAGTGGCCCCGAACGTGGTGCAGGAGCTGTCGTCGTACCCGCGGCCGGTCCACCACATCAGCAGCGTGGCGGCAATGATCAGCGCGGCCACGATGCGCCCGAGACGTCGGTTGCTCGCTGCCCTCGAGCCCAGCGCGTGGGGTCCTGCGGTGGCATCCATGCCTGAGTGTCCACCCGCAGCAGGACGTTTGCCTAGGTTCGGGGAACTGCGCGTTGACGCACCATGGCCCGCGTCAGGGTCACGACGAGAAGGCTGGCGAGCAGCATGTGCACGACGACCACGGCCCACGGCAGACCGGTGAAGTACTGCGTGTAGCCGACGACGCCCTGCAGGACGGTGACCGCGAGGACGGCCGCCCACGCCCGGCCGGGGGCCGACGTGGTCCCCGTCAGCCGCGCGGCGACCCAGGTCGCCACGACCAGGCCGACGAACAGCATCACGGCGTCGGCGTGCAGCCACGAGACGGTGCGGGGGTCGAAGCCGAGGCGGGCCGGCTCGTCGGCGTCGCCCGAGTGGGGGCCGGAGCCGGTGACGACGGTGCCGAGCGCCAGGACGACCGCGGCGACGGCGCAGGTCGCCCGGCCGAGCCGCTCGACGAGGGGGTGCACGGACAGGGTGCGTGGGCCGGCCGGTCCCTGCGCCCGGTAGTAGAGGAGGGCTGCGGCGGTCACCAGCCCCATCGAGACGAGGAAGTGCGCCGCGACGGTGACCGGGCTCAGGCCCGTCAGGACGGTGATGCCGCCCAGGACCGCCTGCACGACGACCCCGCCCAGGACGACGACGGCGGGGACGAGCAGGTCGCGGCGCCGGTCGGCCCAGACGACGATCGCGACGATCGCCAGGAGGGCCGCGATCCCGACGACGCTGGTCAGGGTGCGGTTGCCGAACTCGATGTAGCGGTGGAAGCCCTCCGCCTGGTGCCGGACCGGGGTGTACGAACCGGGGACGCACTGTGGCCAGGTGGGGCACCCCAGCCCGCTCCCGGTCAGCCGCACGAGCCCGCCGGTGACGACGATCAGCACCTCGACGACGAGGTTGAGGAGCAGGACCCGGGGGAGCCAGACCGCCCCGGTGGTGGCCGCACGAGCGGTCTGGGCGGGGGTCGAGACGGGTGGTGCGGTCACGCAACGAGGGTACGTCTCAGGTGGAACCCTGATGACGCTGGGGGAGACACCCGATGGTCGCCGGCGTCCCGGGCTGGCTGACTGGGGCCATGATGAGGAACGCCTGGAGGCTGAGTGCCGCGTGGATGCTGCTCTCCGCAGGGATCCACACCTACTGGGGCCTCGGAGGCACGGCGCTGCTGCCACCGGGGATCTCGGTCCGTCAGCACCCGGCCCTGCTGGTCATCGACCTCGTCGCAATCCCGCTCTGCCTCGCGGGGGCCGTGACCACGTGGCTGCTGCGACCCGGTCAGCGGCACGGCAAGCTGCGGCAGCGGGCGTGGCTGCTGTGGCCCGCCCAGGTGGGGACGGCCGTCATGCTCGGCCACGTCCTGTCCAATGTCGCCCTCGTTCTTCCCGGGGTCGTCGCAGGGAACGGCCTCGGCGACGCCCGGGCGCGCTACGTCCTGGTCCACGAGACCTTCTGGCTGCTCGGGGGCCTGCTGCTCGCGGCGACGGTCGCCGCGTTCCGTCGTGAGCTCGAGGCTCAGTCGCTCCAGCGGAACAGGCGCCGGGCGAGCAGGGTCGCCACCGCACCCCAGACGACCAGGACGACCCAGTGGGCAGGGCTCGCCGTGCCGTCGACGAGCGCCGCCCTGAGGCTGTCGCCCAGCGCCGCCGAGGGCAGCAGCTCGACGACGGGGGCGAACCGGTCGGGCAGCTCGCTGCCGGCCACCACGACACCACCGAGGCCCAGGAGGACGAGCCAGACGAGGTTGGCCAGCGCCAGCACCCCCTCGGCGCGCAGCGTGCCACCGAGCAGGAGGGCGAGGGCCACGAAGGCCCACGTGCCGAGGAGCGTGGACAGCACCGCCGCCGGTATGCCGCTCCAGCTCGGCTCCCAGCCGAGCGCCAGCCCCACACCGGCGATGACGACGAACTGAATCGCGATCACCGCCAGCACCGCGACCGCCTTGGCCGCCAGCAGGCCGGTGCGACCCAACGGGGAGACCCCGAGCAGGCGCAGCACGCCGTACCTGCGGTCGAAGCCGACCGAGATCGCCTGGCCGGTGAAGGCCGACGAGACGACGCAGAGGGCGAGGACACCCGGCACGACCAGGTCGACGCGGCGGCCGGCACCCACCGAGATACCGGTGGTGTGGACCAGGGCGACGAGGACGGCGACGGGAAGGACGAGCGCCACGAGCAGCTGCTCGCCGTTGCGCAGCAGCGTGGCCGCCTCGAACCGCGCCTGCGCGAGCACGCGGTCCCGGGCCGGGGCGGCAGCGGCCGTCGTCCCCGTGGTGGGCGCCGAGGGGGTCGTGCTCATGCGGCCGGCCGTCGGGTGAGGGCAAAGTAGCGGTCCTCGAGGCGCTCGCCGGCCGTGACCTCCGCGAGCGAACCCTGCGCGACGACGCGTCCGGACGCCACGACGACGATGTGGTCGGCCAGCCGCTCCGCCTCCTCGAAGGAGTGCGTCGTCAGGATGACCGCCGCTCCTGCGTCGGCGACCTCCCGCACCAGCTCCCAGACGTCCAGGCGGGCGTGCGGGTCCAGCCCTGCGCTCGGCTCGTCCAGGAAGGCCACCTCGGGACGTCCGACCAGCGCCGCGGCGAGGGCCACCCGCTGCTTCTGGCCACCGGAGAGGCGGCGGACCGAGGTGGTCGCGAAGTCGCCGATCCCGAGCCGGGCGACGAGGTCGTCGAGGGGTGCCGGCGCGGCATACAGGGAACGCAGGTGACGCAGCAGCGGCACGGGACGGGCGGCGTTCGGCAGGCCGCCGTCCTGGAGCATCACGCCGACCCTCGCGCGGTGGTCTGCGCCGGCGTGCCACGGATCGGTGCCGAGCACGCGCACCTCACCGGCGTCGCCCCGACGCAGGCCCTCACAGCACTCCACCATCGTGGTCTTGCCGGCCCCGTTGGGGCCGAGGACGGCGGTGACCCGGCCGGCGGGGGCCGACCACGAGGCGCCGTCCAGGGCGACGACGTCGCCGTAGCGCTTGACGAGGCCGGTCACGGCGACTGCTGGTGGCACGGCCCGAGTCTAGGTCCGACCGCGGGTCCCGCCTGCCACGGGTCGCCGGTCGGGGACTGAGGTCCCCGGGGCTCCGAGGACGGGGCGGATGCCCCATGCCGGGGGGTACCTCACGCGCGGAGCGTGACTGCTGTCGCGCCCGCTCCGGGTGCGGCGCACCTCCCGAAGGAGCACCTCATGAGCCTGACCGCACACCCCTACGTCGTCCTCGCCGAGCAGCAGTGGAAGCAGGAGAGCCTCGGCAGGGCGAACCGCGCTCCACGGCGCACCCCATCGGGGCCGGGCCGGGTGCGGACCGCAGCACGCCTCGTCCTGGCAGCGCTGGCGACGCAACGGCACGACGGCCCCCGACCCGACGGCCACCGGCCCGGCACCGGCGGTGGTCGGCACACCGCCCGCCCCGTCTGAGGTAGCCGGGGGCGTCGGCCGCGGCAGATAAGGCATCTGCCCCATGTGGGACCCCACCTCACCCGCGCAGCGTGGGACCCGTCGAAGCACCACTCACCAGAACCACCGCGAAGGAGAAGACCCATGAGCATCACCGCAGACCCGCTGTTCGTCGCCGCCGAGGTGGCCTACCGCCGCGAGAGCCTGGTGGCCGGCCTGCCCGCCGCCGGACGGAGCCGCCGCCACCACCGCCTCGTGGCCGGCGCCCTGGCGCACCGGCCGCGCCTGCACCACCGGCACGGCGTCGCCCGGCACGCCTGAGATGACGGTCGGCACCACCCGGACCGCCACCACCACCTTGGCCAGCACCACCGGGGCCACCGCCGTCCCAAGGACCCACGCCGTCGTGTCACCCCCTCTGACATGATCGACGGCGTGGGTCTGGACGCTGCCGGCAGCAGCTTGTTCGTGGGGCGGGCGGACGAGGCTGCTCGGCTCGTCGCGCTGACCGGGGTGGACGGCGCGGGGGAGTCCCACGGCAGCGTGGTGCTGTCCGGTGACGCCGGGATCGGCAAGACCAGGTTGTTGGCAGAGGTCGCGCGCACCGCCCGTGACCACGGCTGGACCGTGCTCGTCGGCCACTGCCTCAGCGAGGCCGGCCAGTCGCTGCCGTACCTGCCCTTCCTCGAGGTGCTCGGGCGGCTCGAGGCGTTGGCGCCCGAGGCCGTTGCCCGCGCCGCCCAGGCCAACCCGGGGGTCTCGCGGCTCCTGCCGGGGCGCTCCGACGCCGGGGCCGGGTCCGCCGACCGGGGAGACCTCGTGGCAGCCGTCCACGCGGCGCTCGACGAGGTCGGCGCGACGACCCCTCTGCTGGTCGTGGTCGAGGACGTCCACTGGGCCGACCAGTCCTCCCGCGACCTGCTGACCCTGCTGTTCACCCGCGGGTTCACCCACCCGGTCAGTGTCGTCGCGTCGTACCGCAGCGACGACCTGCACCGCCGGCACCCGCTGCGTCCGACGCTCGCCCACTGGTCCAGGCTCGCCGGGGTCGAGCGGCTCGACCTCCCACCCCTGCCGGACTCGGCCGTCCGCGAGCTCGTCCACGGGCTGCAGACCCGCCCGCTGGACGACGCCGACGTGCGCGCGGTGGTGGCCCGCGCCGAGGGCAACGCCTTCTTCGCGGAGGAGCTGGTGGCCGCCTCGGCCATCGGGGGCGCGGGCCTGGCCGAGGACCTGTCCCGGCTGCTGCTCGTCCGGTTCGACCAGCTCGGGACTGCCGGGCAGCACGTGGTGCGGATGGCGTCCGCCTCCGGCCGCCACGTCTCCCACCAGCTCCTCGCCGTCGTCGCGGCCCTCCCCGAGGCCGAGCTGGACAGCGGCCTGCGCGATGCGGTGGAGCACCACGTCCTCGTCCCGCTGGACACCGGCGGCTACGCCTTCCGGCACGCCCTGCTCGGCGAGACCGTCTACGACGACCTGTTGCCGGGGGAGCGGGTGCGCGCCCACGAGCGGTATGCCGCGGCCCTCACCGCCGACCGCTCATCGGGTTCGTGGGCGGAGCTGGCGCGGCACGCGTCGGCCGCGGGGCAACGCGATGTCGCCCGCGAGGCGAGCGTCCGGGCAGGCGACTCGGCGCTGCGGATGGCCGGACCGGAAGAGGCGTGGCGGCACTTCAGCCACGCGCTGTCCCTGATGCCGGAGGACGCCGCCGACGACGAGGTGGACGCCGTCACCCTGAGGGCGGCGGTGGCCGCGGTCGCGGTGGGCCGGGTGCACAAGGCCCTCGAGCTCCTGCAGGAGCGGCTCGACCGGCGCCCTGCCTCCGCCGCACCGGTCGGCCGGGCCGAGCTGCTCGCCTCCCTCGCGACCGCCGCCCGCATCACCGAGAGCACCCTCGACACCCTCGCGACGACCACCGAGGGACTGTCGCTGCTGGACTCTGCCGACGGTGACCACCCGCGGGTCCGGGCGCAGCTGCTCGCGGCCCGGGTCCAGGCGCTCGCCGACCGCGGCCGGGACGAGGAGGCCCTGGTGGCCATCGACGAGGCCGTCGCCGCCGCGCGGGCCGCGGGGCTCGACGAGCTGGCCGAGGAGGTGCGCGTCGTCGCCGCGCGGATCACCGAGAAGGCCGGCGACCCGGAAGGGTCCCGTCGTGCCCTCGAGGCGCTCGTCGAGTCTCCCGGGAGCCTCGGCGAGGCCGCCGAGGCGCGGGCCTTCCACCACCTCGGCTGGCTGCACCACCGCGCGGGCCGGCTGGACGAGGCGGTCGACGTCTACCGCCGCGGGGTCGAGCGGGCGCGGGCCGCAGGACGGCCCTGGGCGCCCTACGCCTTCGACGGTCGGCTGCTCGCCGGGATCGCCGCCTACGAGCGCGGCCGCTGGGACGAGTCCCTGGCCATCCTCGCGGTCGGCGGCGAGGTCGCCCCGGAACCTGCCGGGTCCTCGTTGCGGGCCGCCCGCATGTACGTCGCCGCGGGGCGGGGTCAGGTCGAGGCGCTGCGCGAGCTGGAACCGACCCGACCGTGGTGGGAGCGCGAGGGCCTGGTCGCCCTCATCGCGGGCTCTGCCGCCGTCGACCTGTACGGGCACTCCGACGACCTCGACCGGGCCGTCGCCGTCCACGACGAGGTCGTGGAGGTGCTCTCGCGGGTGTGGGACCCCTTCTTCCAGGGCCGGCTCCGGCTGGGCACGCTGCTGCTCGGCCAGCTCGCCGGGCACGTGCAGCGGCTCCCCAGCGTCGACCGGCCCGACCTGCTGTCCCGGGGTGCGGGACTGGCCGCGACGAGCGAGGAGGTCTGGGCCCGTGCGGTCACCAGGCCGGGCAACGACGGTCCGGAGTCGAGGGCCTGGCTGGCCCGGTCGCGGGCCGAGGCGCTGCGGCTGCGCTGGCTCGGGGGAGAGGACGTCGACGCCGACGAGCTCGTGGCGGCCTGGGTGGGGGCGGTCTCGGCGTTCGAGACGTACGGCCACCCCTACGAGACGGCCCGGTCGCGGGCCCGCCTCGGCGTGGTGCTGCGCTCCACCGGGCACGGTGACGGCTCGGCCGAGCTGGCGGCGGCGCTGGAGGTCGCGGTGCACCTCGAGGCCGCCCCGCTGCGTGCCGAGATCCGCACGACCGGCGGGGCCCGACCCGCGACCCGGCCCGCCTCCCGTCACGGTGAGGCCCTGACCGCGCGTGAGCAGGAGATCCTCGCCCTCGTCGCGCTGGGCCGCAGCAACAACCAGATCGGCAGCCAGCTCTTCATCAGCGGCAAGACCGCCAGCGTCCACGTCTCGAACATCCTCGCGAAGCTCGGGGTCGCCGGGCGAGGTGAGGCCGTGGCGGTCGCCCGGGAGCGTGGCCTGCTCCCCTGACCGCGAGGTTAGGTTCACCTTGCTATCGGAGTCGCGGATCAATTACGTAACATCAGCGTTGTGAATATCGCCGAAGCGCCCCAGGTGCTCGAGTCGCGCACGCGCGACCGGGTGCTGCAGGCGATCAGCGAGCGCGGACCCGTGACCGCGGCGACGCTGGCCGAGGAGTTCGGCCTGACCGCCCCGGCCGTCCGCCGCCACCTCGAGAACCTCGTCGACGCCGGCCTGATCGTCGAGCGCGAGCAGGGCCCGTCGGCCGGCCACCGCGGTCGAGGACGCCCGGCCCGGGCGTACGTCGTCAGCGACATCGGGCACCACGCCCTGGAGTCCGACTACGACGACCTCGCCATGGAGGCCCTGCGCTTCCTGTCCGACGAGGCCGGCGACGGTGCCGTGCGCCGGTTCGCCGAGCAGCGCGTGCACGAGCTCGAGCAGCGGTATGCCGTGGAGCTGGCCGCCGCCGGCACCTCGCGGGCCGCCCGGGTCGACGCCCTGGTGGGCGCCCTGACCCGTGACGGCTTCGCCGCCTCGGCCCGTCCGGTGGGCGAGCCGGAGAGCTCCAGCCCCTTCACCGGCATCCAGCTGTGCCAGGGCCACTGCCCGGTCCAGGACGCCGCCCGGGAATTTCCGCAGTTCTGTGACGCTGAAACAGATGCGTTCTCGCGCCTGCTCGGTGTCCACGTGCAGCGGTTGGCGACGTTGGCGCACGGCGACCACGTCTGCACCACGTTCATCCCCACGAGCACCGTCCAGCACGCCATACCGGCGAGCCGGGCGAGCAACGCCCCCACGAACTCCACCAGCAGCGCTGACCCCACCGCTGTGACACGAACCGAAAGGTCGACGCGATGAGCACCAACATCGAGGAGCTGAACCCGGGTCTGAAGGACCTGGGCCGCTACGAGTACGGCTGGGCCGACAGCGACAGCGCCGGCGCCACCGCGAAGCGAGGCCTCAACGAGGACGTCGTGCGCGACATCTCGGCCCGCAAGAACGAGCCCCAGTGGATGCTCGACCTGCGTGAGAAGTCGCTGCGCCTCTTCGGCAAGAAGCCCATGCCCAACTGGGGTTCCGACCTCACCGGCATCGACTTCCAGAACATCAAGTACTTCGTGAAGTCGACGGAGAAGCAGGCCACCACCTGGGACGAGCTGCCCGAGGACATCAAGAACACCTACGACCGCCTGGGCATCCCGGAGGCCGAGAAGCAGCGCCTCGTCGCGGGTGTCGCGGCGCAGTACGAGTCCGAGGTCGTCTACCACCAGATCCGCGAGGACCTGGAGGAGAAGGGTGTCATCTTCGTCGACACCGACACGGGCCTGCGCGAGCACGAGGACCTGTTCCGCGAGTACTTCACCTCGGTGATCCCCGCCGGTGACAACAAGTTCGCCGCGCTCAACACCGCCGTCTGGTCGGGTGGCTCGTTCATCTACGTCCCGCCGGGCGTCCACGTCGACATCCCGCTGCAGGCCTACTTCCGCATCAACACCGAGAACATGGGCCAGTTCGAGCGCACCCTGATCATCGCCGACGAGGGCTCCTCGGTGCACTACGTCGAGGGCTGCACCGCGCCGATCTACAAGTCGGACTCGCTGCACTCCGCCGTCGTCGAGATCGTCGTGAAGAAGAACGCCCGCGTCCGTTACACGACCATCCAGAACTGGTCCAACAACGTCTACAACCTCGTCACCAAGCGCGCGACCTGCGCCGAGGGCGCGACGATGGAGTGGATCGACGGCAACATCGGTTCCAAGGTCACCATGAAGTACCCGGCGGTCTTCCTCCTGGGCGAGCACGCCCGGGGCGAGACGCTGTCCATCGCCTTCGCCGGCGAGGGCCAGCACCAGGACGCCGGCGCCAAGATGGTGCACGCCGCCCCCAACACCTCCTCGACGATCGTGTCGAAGTCGGTGGCCCGTGGTGGTGGCCGCACGTCCTACCGCGGGCTCGTCCAGATCCTCGAGGGCGCCCACGGCTCCCGCTCGAGCGTGGTCTGCGACGCGCTGCTGGTGGACACCATCAGCCGGTCCGACACCTACCCGTACGTCGACATCCGCGAGGACGACGTGACCATGGGGCACGAGGCCACGGTCTCCAAGGTGTCCGAGGACCAGATGTTCTACCTCATGTCCCGAGGCATGACCGAGGAAGAGGCCATGGCCATGATCGTGCGCGGGTTCGTCGAGCCCATCGCGCGTGAGCTGCCCATGGAGTACGCCCTCGAGCTCAACCGCCTGATCGAGCTGCAGATGGAAGGAGCCGTAGGTTGAGCCTGCTGGCCCAGAAGAACCCCGAGGCGACCGCCGGAGCCCACACGGACTCCGCCGCCGCCTTCGTCCCCGACCAGTCGCGCGCCGAGCGCAAGACCTCGTATGCCGTCGCGGACTTCCCCGTTCCCGGCGGCCGCGAGGAGGAGTGGCGGTTCACCCCCGTCGACCGCCTCGGCGGCCTGTTCTCCGAGGAGGGCAGCACCGAGGGTGCCGTCACCGTCGAGACCGACGCCCCCGAGGGTGTCGAGCTGCTCGAGCTGGCGATGGACGACGAGCGCGTGGGCACGGCCTACCGTCCCGCCGACCGCGCCGCCGTCACGGCCTACGCCGGCACCGAGCGAGCCCTGCTCGTCGGCATCCCGGCCGAGGCCGAGCTCGACGCCCCGGTCTTCGTCCGCGTGAGCGGGGTCGCCGGGCGCGACAACGCCCACCTCGTCGTGGATGCCGGTCGGCACAGCAAGGCCACCGTCATCCTCGAGCACCGTGGCACCGGTGAGCACACCGCCGGCGTGGAGATCCGGGTCGGCGACGGCGCCGACCTGACCTTCGTCACCGTCCAGGAGTGGGACGACGACGCGTTGCACGTCGCCCAGAACGACGCCCTGATCGGTCGCGACGGCAAGCTGCGCCACATCGTCGTCACGCTCGGGGGCGAGCTCGTGCGCATCTCCACCAACGCGCGCTACTCCGGCCCGGGCGGCTCCTTCGAGGGCCTCGGCGTCTACTTCGCCGACGCCGGGCAGCACCAGGAGCACCGGCTCTTCGTCGACCACGAGGCGCCGCACTGCCACTCGAACGTCGAGTACAAGGGTGCACTGCAGGGCGAGACCGCCCACACGGTGTGGGTCGGTGACGTCCTCATCCGCGCGAGCGCCGAGGGCACCGACACGTACGAGCTCAACCGCAACCTCATCCTCGACGACGGGGCGCGGGCCGACTCGATCCCCAACCTCGAGATCGAGACCGGCGAGATCGTCGGAGCCGGGCACGCCTCGGCGACCGGTCGCTTCGACGACGAGCAGCTCTTCTACCTGCAGGCGCGCGGCATCCCGGAGGACATCGCCCGACGCCTCGTCGTGCGTGGCTTCTTCGCCAGCGTCGTGGCCCGCATCGGCGTGCCCGAGGTGTCCGAGCGGCTCATGGCTGCCATCGACACCGAGCTCGGCGGCACCGCGGCGCAGGAGACCGCCACCGAGGCTGCCCTGTGAGCGCAGCAGCAGAGCTCGTCCCCGACGAGGAGTTCGTGCGGGTCTGCCGACTCGACGAGCTCCCCGAGGTGGGCGCGGCCGCGGCCGACATCGGCGGCACGATCGTGGCGCTGGTCCGCACCAAGGACGGCAGCGTCCACGCGGTGGACGACACCTGCAGCCACGCCAACGTCTCGTTGTCCGAGGGTGAGCTGGACGGCTGCACGCTCGAGTGCTGGCTGCACGGCTCGCGGTTCGACATCCGCACCGGAGAGCCGTCGGGTCCGCCCGCGATCGTCCCCATCAACGTGTACGCCGTGAAGATCGACGGCGACGACGTCTACGTCGCCACCACCCCCCAGAACACCTCCTCCACCACTCCCACACACCTGGAGCGCTGAGCATGTCCACACTCGAGATCCGCAACCTGCAGGTCACCGTCGAGACCGAGACCGGCACCAAGGAGATCCTCCGCGGCGTCGACCTCACCGTGAAGTCCGGCGAGACCCACGCGATCATGGGGCCCAACGGCTCCGGCAAGTCGACCCTCGCCTACTCCATCGCCGGTCACCCCAAGTACACCGTCACCGGTGGCACCGTCACCCTCGACGGTGAGGACGTGCTGGCGATGAAGGTCGACGAGCGCGCCCGCGCCGGCCTGTTCCTCGCGATGCAGTACCCCGTCGAGGTCCCCGGCGTCACGGTGAGCAACTTCCTGCGCACCGCCAAGACCGCCATCGACGGCGAGGCCCCGAAGCTGCGCACCTGGGTCAAGGACATGAAGTCCGCCATGGGCGAGCTGCGCATGGACCCGGCGTTCGCCGAGCGCAACGTCAACGAGGGCTTCTCCGGTGGCGAGAAGAAGCGCCACGAGATCCTCCAGATGGAGCTCCTGCGCCCGAAGGTCGCGATCCTCGACGAGACCGACTCCGGCCTGGACGTCGACGCCCTGCGCGTCGTCTCCGAGGGCGTCAACCGGGTCAAGGACAACACCGACGTGGGTGTCCTGCTCATCACGCACTACACGCGCATCCTGCGCTACATCAAGCCCGACTTCGTGCACGTCTTCGTCGACGGCAAGATCGTCGAGGAGGGTGGCTCCGAGCTGGCCGACCGCCTCGAGGCCGAGGGCTACGACCGCTACGTCGGCGCCTCGGCCTGACGGCCAGAGTCCGCAGACCCACTCCATGACGAGGTTGACCCAGATGTCGAACGCGACGACGGCGACCGTCTTCGATGACGGGGAGCTGGCCCGGATCCGGGCCGGCTTCCCCATCCTGACGCGCACGGTCCGGGACGGTCGCCCGCTGGTCTACCTCGACTCCGGGGCGACCTCGCAGCGGCACACGCGCGCCCTGGACGCCGAGCGAGCCTTCAGCGAGCAGGTGAACGCCGCCGTCCACCGCGGTGCGCACCAGCTCAGCGAGGAGGCGACCGACCGCTACGAGCAGGCACGCGCGACGATCGCCGGGTTCGTCGGCGGGGCGACCGACGAGGTGGTCTTCACCAAGAACGCCACCGAGTCCCTCAACCTCGTGGCATACGGCTTCTCCAACTCGGTCGCCGGCCAGGACAAGGACCCGCGGCTGTCCCTGGGCCCGGGCGACGAGATCCTCATCACCGAGATGGAGCACCACGCCAACCTCGTGCCGTGGCAGGAGCTGGCGCGACGCACCGGCGCCACGCTGCGCTGGGTCGGTGTCACCGACGAGGGTCGGCTCGACCTCGACGGCGTCCACGGTCCGGCGCTGGGCGAGCTGCTCACCGACCGCACCAAGGTGTTCGCCTTCACCCACGTGTCGAACGTGCTCGGCACGGTCAACCCGGTGCACCGCCTCGCCGATGCCGCCCGCTCCGTGGGGGCGCTGTCCGTCCTCGACGCCTGCCAGTCGGCGCCGCACCTGGCGCTCGACGTGGCCGACCTCGGTGTCGACTTCGCCGCCTTCTCGGGCCACAAGATGTACGGCCCCACCGGGATCGGCGTCCTCTGGGGCCGCCAGGACCTCCTGGCAGCGATGCCACCGTTCATCACGGGCGGCTCGATGATCGAGACCGTCCGGATGGAGGGCACGACGTATGCCGCGCCGCCGCAGCGCTTCGAGGCGGGTTCCCCGAACGCCGCCCAGGCGATCGGCCTCGCCGCGGCCATCGAGTGGCTGCAGGAGCTCGGCATGGACCGCGTGCACGCCCACGAGCAGGCGCTGACCGAGCGGCTGCTCGCCGGCCTGGCCGAGCGCCCCTGGGTCCGCGTGGTCGGTCCCGTGGACGGTGTCGACCGGGGGAGTGCCGTGGCGTTCGTCGTCGACGGCGTCCACGCGCACGATGTCGGCCAGGTGCTGGACGACCAGGGCGTCGAGGCCCGGGTGGGCCACCACTGCGCCTGGCCCCTGCACCGTCGGATGAGGGCGACGGCGACGACGCGGGCCAGCCTCGCGGCATACACGACCCCGGCGGAGGTCGACGCGCTCCTCGTGGCGCTCGACCGCGTGCCGGACGTGTTCGGGGTGGCGAGCTGATGGACCTCTATCAAGAGCTCATCCTCGAGCACTCCAAGCGCCCCCAGCACGCCGGGCTGCGCGAGCCCTTCGAGGCCGAGGTGCACCACGTCAACCCCACCTGCGGTGACGAGGTCACCCTGCGCGTGCACGTCGAGGGCGAGGGCGCTGACGCGGTCGTCCGCGACATCTCCTACGACGCCCTCGGCTGCTCGATCTCGACCGCGTCGGCCAGCGTCCTCGCCGAGGAGGTCATCGGCCACACCGTCGCCGAGGCCATGGTCACGCACGAGGCGATGCGCGCGATGCTCACGTCCAAGGGCGAGGACCCCGGCGACGAGGACGTCATCGGCGACGGCGTCGCGTTCGCCGGCGTCGCGAAGTACCCCGCGCGCGTCAAGTGTGCTCTGCTGGGATGGATGGCGTTCACGGACGCGTTGCACCAGGCAGGCATCGACACGAACTCCACCACGACAGCACCCTGAAGACCAGTTCATGAAAGAGGCTGACACGATGAGCGACACGACCACCGCCACCCCCAACGTCGCGGACGTCGAGGAGGCCATGCGCGACGTCGTCGACCCCGAGCTGGGCATCAACGTCGTCGACCTCGGCCTCGTCTACGGCATCACCGTCGACGCCCAGCGCCACGCCGTCCTCGACATGACGCTCACCTCCGCGGCCTGCCCGCTGACCGACGTCATCGAGGACCAGACCCAGCAGGCCCTCGAGGGCCTCGTCGCGTCCTACCGCGTCAACTGGGTCTGGATGCCGCCGTGGGGCCCCGACAAGATCACCGACGACGGCCGCGAGCAGCTGCGCGCCCTCGGCTTCAACCTCTGACGCATCCCGTCACCTCGACGACGCCGCGACACCCGTGAGCCGCGTCGTCGAGGTGTCTGCGGAGCGGCTCGACGGGTGGCTCGAGAGGTTCGCGGCCAACAACCCCGAACCCGGCGCGCGCCAACGGATCTCCGCGCGTGAGGAGTTCCCGCACGACCCCGTCGGGGTCCTGCTCATCCGCCGTGGCGGGTATGCCGTGGGGCTGGCCCACGGGGCGGCCTTCAGGGAGTCCAAGGTCGGGACCCGGCACGTGCAGTCGCGGACGGCGGCGGGCGGCTGGTCGCAACAGCGGTTCGCGCGACGGCGGGGCAACCAGGCCGACGAGCTGGTGCGCGCGGTCTGCGACCACACGCTGCGGATCCTGCCGCGGGGGAGCGCCACCGGCCTCGTCGTCGGTGGGGACAAGGCGCTGGTGCGGGCGGTGCTCGACGACCCCCGCCTCGCGCACCTCGACGCCCTCCCGAGGCGTGAGCTCTACGACCTGCCCGACCCGCGCAGGGCCGTCCTCGAGGACGCGCTGAAGCGTGGCCGCGCGGTGCGCATCACCATCGAGGACGTCCGACCCGGCTAGTCGTGGTGCTGGGCGATGTTGACGACGGTCCCGCCGGGTGCCCGGACGAAGAACCTGCGCACGCCCCACTCCTCGGTGACGATGGGGTGGACCACCTCGACGCCCCGGTCCTGCACCTGCCGCCAGGCCTCGTCGACGTCGTCGACCTTGACCGTCAGGGCCGAGTCCTCCGGGGCGGTGGCGTCGGACGTGAGGAGCTGGACGTGGGCCCCCGTCGTGGGGTCGGTGAGGCGGGTGACCCAGCCGAGGTCCATCTCCGTGGTCAGGCCGAACAGGCCGGACCAGAAGG
Organism: Pedococcus soli; assembly: GCF_054782575.1. NCBI lineage: Bacteria > Bacillati > Actinomycetota > Actinomycetes > Micrococcales > Intrasporangiaceae > Pedococcus > Pedococcus soli. Next base: position 192,019 of record NZ_BAAGSF010000006.1, read on the forward strand.
TCCTGGCCTCGTCGATGTCGGGGACCGTCAGGTTGGTGGTCACGCTCATGATGCGCATGCGGGCTCCTTCGTCGGTGTCTCGATCCTGCGACGGGGCTGCCGTGAGGTCCAGGGCTACTCGACGGTCGCGGGGGAGAAGGTGTCGCAGCTGTTGAGGTCACCGCTCTGGTAGCCCGTGGTGAACCACTTCTGCCGCGCCGCCGCCGAGCCGTGGGTCCACGACTCCGGGCTGACACGGCCCTGCGTCTTCTGCTGGATCCGGTCGTCCCCGACGGACGAGGCTGCCGACAGGGCGTCCTTGATGTCGGACTCGGTGAGCGGCTTCATCAGGGTGTTGCCCTTGGCGTCCTTGGTCTGCGTGGCGTTGTTGGCCCACACACCACCGAGGCAGTCGGCCTGGAGCTCCACGCGCACGCTGCCGCTGTTGGCGCCCTGCGGGTTCTGCTGGGCCTTGTCGAGCAGGCCGAGGATGTCCTGGATGTGGTGGCCGTACTCGTGCGCCACGACGTACTCCTGGGCCAGCGGGCCGCCGCTGGACCCGAACTGGTCGGTGAGGATCTTGAAGAAGCTCGCGTCGATGTAGACCTGCTTGTCGAGCGGGCAGTAGAACGGGCCGACCTGGTTGGAGGCCGTGCCGCAGGCCGACTGGGTCGAGCCGGTGTAGATGATCGTCTTGGCCGGCGTGTACTCGCGGCGGAAGCGGGGGAGCTCGCTGGTCCAGAACGCCTGGACCGAGTTGACGGTGGCGATGATCCGACAGGTGTCGTCGCGGTTGGCGTCGGCACCGGTCTTGCACTGGGCGAACGCGTTGGGGTCGGTGCTGCCCCCGGGCTCCACCTGGCCGGAGCCGCCCGTGCCCGGGTCGGTGCCGGTGCCCCCGGGGAGGTCGTTGGGGTTGATGCCGAAGACCAGGGCGATGATCAGCAGGATGATGCCGCCGACGCCACCGCCGACCACCATGCCGCCGGGACGTCCGCCGCCACCGCCGGACCCGACCTGTGAGGTGTCGAGCTGCGCGTTGTCGTTGAAGCTCATCTGCCCTCCGGGGCCTCGGGCGTGCACTCGGGGGTCGAGCGACGTCGCTAGACTAGTGATCTCAGCCGCTGTGCGGCGCCGGCGCAACCCGTGCACGGCGAGCCCACGGCGACGCGAGCGTGACCGGACCTGCATCGACGCAGCGGATCGGCACGAACCGCCGCTGAGCTGCCTGTTCTTCCTCGAAACGTGTCTGGAGTACGTCTGTGATCGCCGCCAGTGGGATCGAGCTGCGCGCTGGCTCCCGCCTCCTCCTGGACGGCGCGACCTTCCGCATCGCCCCCGGTGACCGGGTCGGCCTCGTCGGCCGCAACGGTGCCGGCAAGACCACCCTCACCAAGGTCCTCGCCGGCCAGGGCCAGCCTGCTGCCGGCAGCGTGACCGTGAGCGGTGAGGTCGGCTACCTGCCCCAGGACCCGCGGACCGGTGACCTGCACGTGCTCGCCCGTGACCGGATCCTCAGCGCCCGCGGCCTCGACCGCATCATCACGCAGATGCGTGAGGCCGAGGGTGCGATGGCCTCGGCGGACGACGAGACGCGCGACAAGGCCATGCGCCGCTACTCCCGCCTCGAGGGGGAGTTCACCGCCGCCGGCGGGTATGCCGCGGAGTCCGAGGCCGCGACCATCGCCAGCGCGCTGGCCCTCGACGAGCGCATCCTCGGACAGCCGCTGGCCACCCTCTCCGGTGGTCAGCGCCGACGGGTGGAGCTGTCGCGGATCCTGTTCTCCGGTGCCCAGACGCTGCTCCTCGACGAGCCGACCAACCACCTCGACGCCGACTCGATCGGGTGGCTGCGCGACTACCTCAAGGGCTACCAGGGCGGGCTCGTGGTCATCAGCCACGACGTCCAGCTGCTCGACGCCGTGGTGACGCGGGTGTTCCACCTCGATGCCAACCGCGGTGAGCTCGACCTCTACAACGTCGGCTGGAAGCCCTACCTCCAGCAGCGCGAGACCGACGAGCGCGCCCGCAAGCGCGAGTACGCCAACGCCACGAAGAAGGCCGCTGCCCTGATGGAGCAGGCCGAGAAGATGCGCGCCAAGGCGACCAAGGCCGTCGCCGCCCAGAACATGATCAAGCGCGCCGAGCGCATGGTCGCCGGCCTCGAGGGCGCCCGGACCACCGACAAGGTGGCCAAGCTGCGCTTCCCCGACCCCGCGCCGTGCGGGAAGACGCCGTTGCGGGCGTCCGGCCTGTCGCGGTCCTACGGCAGCCTCGAGATCTTCACCGACGTGGACCTGGCCATCGACCGCGGCTCGCGCGTCGTGGTCCTCGGCCTCAACGGCGCCGGCAAGACGACCCTGCTGCGGATGCTCGCCGGCGTCGACACCCCGGACACGGGAGAGGTCGAGCCCGGCCACGGCCTCAAGCTCGGCTACTACGCGCAGGAGCACGAGAACCTCGACGTGACCCGCTCGGTCCTGTCGAACATGAAGTCGGCCGCCCCCGACTCGTTCGGTGAGACCGAGGTCCGCAAGGTCCTCGGCTCGTTCCTGTTCAGCGGCGACGACGTCGACAAGCCGGCCGGGGTGCTCTCCGGTGGCGAGAAGACCCGCCTGTCGCTGGCCATGCTCGTCGTGTCCGAGGCCAACGTGCTGCTCCTCGACGAGCCCACGAACAACCTCGACCCGGCCTCGCGCGAGGAGATCCTCGGCGCCCTGCGGACCTACAAGGGCGCGGTCGTGCTCGTGACGCACGACGAGGGCGCGGTCGAGTCGCTCGACCCCGAGCGCATCCTGCTGCTGCCCGACGGCATCGAGGACCACTGGGGCCAGGACTACCTCGACCTCATCTCCCTCGCCTGACCCGCACTGGCGCGCCCGCGCCATACCGCCTCGATCTCCCATCGCGCTGGGGGGCGATGGGGTCGGATAATGGACGGTTATGCAATCCATAACCGAGTTGGCAGAATGGGCGGGTGACGCAGACCCCCACGCGCCCCCAGCGCCAGTCCGGCAAGGCCACCGGTGCCTGGGCCGACGGTGACCGCACGCCGCTGAACCCCAACGAGGAGTTCAAGCAGGCCGACGACGGGCTGAACGTCCGGGCCCGCATCGAGGAGGTCTACAGCCGCGACGGCTTCGCCTCGATCCCCGGCGAGGACCTCCGCGGCCGGATGCGCTGGTGGGGGCTGTACACCCAGCGCAAGCCCGGGATCGACGGCGGCAAGACCGCGACCCTGGACCCCTCGGAGCTCGACGCCGAGTACTTCATGCTCCGCGTCCGCAGCGACGGCGGAGCGCTGACCGGCGAGCAGCTGCGCACCATCGCCGGCATCAGCACGGAGTTCGCGCGCGACACCGCCGACGTCACCGACCGCCAGAACATCCAGCTGCACTGGATCCGCATCGAGGACGTCCCCGCGATCTGGCAGCGCCTCGAGGCCGTCGGGCTGACCACGGCCGAGGCGTGCGGCGACACCCCGCGGGTCATCCTCGGCTCGCCCGTCGCCGGGATCGCGGCGGACGAGGTGCTCGACGGAACGCCGGCGGTCCGCGAGATCCTCGAGCACTACATCGGCAGCCCGGAGTTCTCCAACCTGCCGCGCAAGTTCAAGACGGCCATCTCGGGCTCGCCCAGCCTCGACGTGGCCCACGAGGTCAACGACATCTCGTTCGTCGGAGTCGTGCACCCCGAGCACGGTCCCGGGTTCGACCTGTGGGTGGGTGGCGGCCTCTCCACCAACCCGATGTTCGCCCAGCGGCTGGGTGCCTGGGTTCCCCTCGAGGAGGTCGCGGACGTCTGGAAGGGGGTCGTGTCGATCTTCCGCGACCACGGCTACCGCCGGCTGCGCAACCGCGCCCGGCTGAAGTTCCTCATGGCCGACTGGGGTCCGGAGAAGTTCCGCGAGGTCCTCGAGACCGAGTACCTGCACCGCACGCTCGTCGACGGCCCGGCACCGCAGGCGCCGTCGGCGCACCGCCGCGACCACGTCGGAGTGCACGCCCAGAACGACGGCCTGTACTGGGTCGGGGTCGCACCCGTCGCCGGTCGCGTCAGCGGCGCGACCCTGGCCCAGGTCGCCGACGTCGCCGAGCGCTGGGGCTCCGGGCGGGTCCGCCTCACGGCGCACCAGAAGCTGCTGGTCCTCGACGTCCCGAAGGCCAAGACCCGGTACGTCAAGGCGGCCCTGGCCAAGGTCGGGCTGCCCGCCGAGCCGAGCGAGTGGCGTCGTGGCGTCATGGCGTGCACCGGCATCGAGTTCTGCAAGCTGGCCCTGGTCGAGACCAAGGCCCGGGCCGGCACGGTGATCGCCGAGATGGAGCGTCGGCTGCCGGAGTTCGACGTGCCGTTCTCCATCCACATCAACGGCTGCCCGAACTCCTGCGCCCGTACCCAGGTCGCCGACATCGGCCTCAAGGGCATGGTGCAGACCGACGACGACGGCAACCTCGTCGAGATCTTCCAGGTGCACCTCGGGGGCGGCCTCGGCACCGAGCCGCAGCTCGCCCGCAAGACCCGTGCGCTCAAGGTCCGCGCCGAGGACCTGCCCGACTACGTCGAGCGGCTGGCCGGCCGGTTCCTCGAGCAGCGCGACGGCACCGAGTCGTTCGCGCACTGGGCGCACCGGGCCGAGGAGGACGATCTGCGATGAGTGAGAACCGGTCTGCAGTCATCTACCACTGCCCCTTCTGCGCCGAGGAGGACCTGCGCCCCGTCGAGGAGCCGCAGGGCGCCTGGCGGTGCAACGCCTGCGCCCGCGTCTTCACGGTGCAGCTGGCCTCGATCGACACGACCCGCATCCCGGGGCGCCTCCGGGAGGAAGCGGAGCTGCAGCAGCAGCAGCCGGCTGGGCTCCACCAGCAGCAAGGGAGTTCGTCATGACCGCAGCGACAACGACCCATCCGGCTGACGCCCTGCGCGCCCTCGCCGTCGAGGGTGAGCAGCGCTTCGGCGCGCTCGAGGGGGACGGTGCGCACGCGTCATACGAGGCTCGGGTGGAGCTGGCCCGCGAGGCGCTGCGCTGGGCTGCCGAGACGTTCGGCGACAAGCTCACCGTCGCCTCGTCGATGGGCGACGAGGTGCTGGTGCACCTCGTCGGGACGACCATCCCCGGCGCCGACGTGTTCTTCCTCGACACCGGCTACCACTTCGCCGAGACCCTCGGCACGCGCGACGCGTACGAGGCCATGCTGCCGGTGAACATCCGGACGATCCTGCCGCTGCTCACCGTCCCCCAGCAGGACGCCGAGTACGGCGCCAAGCTGCACGACCGCGACCCCAACGCGTGCTGCGCGATGCGCAAGGTCGAGCCGCTCAACCGGGCCCTGTCGACGCACGAGGCGTGGGTGACCGGCATGCGTCGGGTGGACGCGCCGACCCGCACCGACATCGGCATCGTCGGCTGGGACGACAAGCGCGGCATGGTCAAGCTCAACCCCGTCGCCGGCTGGACCGACGCAGACGTGGACCGGTACGTGGAGGAGCACGGGGTGTTCCTCAACCCCTTGCGCCAGGAGGGGTACGCGTCGATCGGCTGCGCGCCGTGCACGCGACCCGTCGCCGAGGGCGAGGACGCCAGGGCCGGTCGCTGGGCCGGCAAGGACAAGACGGAATGCGGGCTGCACACGTGACCACCACTCCTGCCCGGGCGCTGCCCGACCAGTACACCCTGGACCACCTGGACCACCTGGAGTCCGAGGCCATCCACATCTTCCGCGAGGTGGCGGGGGAGTTCGAGCGGCCGGTCATCCTCTTCTCCGGCGGCAAGGACTCGGTCGTCATGGTCCACCTGGCGCTCAAGGCCTTCGCGCCGTCACCGTTGCCGTTCGCGCTGCTGCACGTGGACACGGGGCACAACTTCCCCGAGGTGCTGACGTACCGCGACGAGACCGTCGAGCGGCTGGGCGTGCGCCTGGTCGTCGCGCACGTGCAGGACTACATCGACGACGGTCGGCTGCGGGAGCGCCCGGACGGCACCCGGAACCCGCTGCAGACCGTCCCCCTGCTCGACGCCATCGAGTCCAACAAGTTCGACGCCGTCTTCGGCGGTGGTCGCCGCGACGAGGAGAAGGCCCGGGCCAAGGAGCGGGTGTTCAGCCTGCGCGACTCGTTCGGTGCGTGGGACCCCCGGCGCCAGCGGCCCGAGCTCTGGGACCTCTACAACGGCAAGCACGCCCCCGGCGAGCACGTCCGGGTCTTCCCGCTGTCCAACTGGACCGAGCTCGACGTCTGGCGCTACATCGAGCGCGAGGGCATCGCCCTGCCCGACCTCTACTACGCCCACGAGCGCGAGGTGTTCGCGCGCGACGGCATGTGGCTGTCGGCGGGGGACTGGGGCGGTCCGAGGCCGGCGGAGGAGGTCCAGGTGCGGCAGGTCCGGTACCGCACGGTCGGCGACATGAGCTGCACCGGGGCGGTCGACTCCGCCGCCACCGACGTGGCCGGTGTGATCCTCGAGCTGGCCGCGTCCCGGCTGACGGAGCGGGGCGCCACGCGTGCCGACGACCGCATGTCCGAGGCAGCCATGGAGGACCGCAAGAAGCAGGGGTACTTCTGATGTCGACGACCCACGCCACCACTCCCGACAGCGAGGCCACCGTGACCACTGCTGCTCCGGCGCCGGCCGCGCCCACACGCCGCCACGACCTGCTCCGGCTCGCGACGGCCGGGTCGGTCGACGACGGCAAGTCCACCCTGGTCGGTCGACTCCTCTACGACACCAAGTCGGTGCTCGCCGACCAGCTCGATGCCGTCGAGCGGGTCAGCAAGGAGCGGGGCCTGGACGCCGCCGACCTGGCGCTGCTCACCGACGGCCTGCGGGCCGAGCGCGAGCAGGGCATCACCATCGACGTCGCCTACCGCTACTTCTCGACGGCCACCCGCTCCTACGTCCTCGCGGACACCCCTGGGCACGTGCAGTACACCCGCAACATGGTCACGGGTGCCTCGACGGCCGAGCTGGCACTGATCCTCATCGACGCCCGCCACGGCGTCGTCGAGCAGACCCGGCGCCACCTCGCCGTCACCGGGCTGCTCGGGGTCCGCCACGTCGCCGTGGCGGTCAACAAGATGGACCTCGTCGACTGGGACCGGGTGCGGTTCGATGAGATCGTCGCCGAGTTCACCCGCCACGCAACGCGATTCGGCATCGAGGACGTCGTGGCGGTGCCGGTTTCGGCGCTGTTCGGCGACAACATCGTGGACCGCTCCGACCGCGCTTCCTGGTATGCCGGGCCCACGCTGCTCGAGCACCTCGAGTCGGTGCCCGTCGGGACCGACCCGTCAGCCCAGCCGCTCCGGGTCCCGGTGCAGTACGTCATCCGCCCGCAGAAGGACGGCCACCGCGACTACCGCGGCTACGCCGGACGGCTGTCCTCCGGCGTCGTGCGCCCCGGTGACGAGGTCGTCGTCCTTCCCGGGGGCGCCCGAACCAGGGTGGCCGGGATCGACCGCGCCCGCGCCGACGGGACCGTGGAGGAGCTGGACGTCGCCTTCGCGCCACAGTCGGTCACCCTGCGCCTCACCGACGACATCGACGTCTCCCGGGGCGACCTCATCGCCGCGGCCGACGATCCGAGCCTCACCACGCGCTCCCTCGCCGGCACGGTCGCGGTCCTCGACGACCGACCCGTCCGGCAGCGGGACCGGGTGCTGCTGCGCGTCGGGACCCGCACCGTCCGGGCGATCGTCGAGGACGTCGTCGACCAGCTCGACATCGAGACCATGGAGCAGCGCACGGCGCCGGACGGGTTGGCGCTCAACGCGATCGGCCGCGTGCGCATCCGGCTGGCCGACGACGTCGCGATCGACGACTACCGACAGCTGCGTCGCACGGGCGCCTTCCTGCTCATCGACGAGAACGACGGTTCGACGCTTGCAGCCGGCATGGCCGACGCACCGGACCGCAGCATCGGCGAGGGCATCTGATGACCGCCCCCGCCTACCCGCTCACCCTCGACCTGACCGGTCGGCGGGTCGTGGTCGTGGGCGGCGGTCCCGTGGCGGCTCGTCGAGCGCGCGGGCTGGTCGAGGCGGGCGGAGCGGTCGAGGTCATCGCCCCCTTCGTCTGCGAGGACCTCCGTGACCTCCTGGAGCGTGTCGAGATCACGTGGCACGAGAGGGAGTTCGTCACCGGCGACCTCGTCCTGCCCGAACCCGCGTGGCTCGTCCACACCGCGACGGGCGACCGGTCGGTCGACACCCAGGTGTCGCGTGAGGCAGAGGCCGCCCGGGTCTGGTGCGTGCGGGCGGACGACGCGTCGACGTCGAGCGCCTGGACCCCCGCCGTCGCCCGTGGCACCCACGGCACCGCGAGCGAGGGCCTCACGGTGGCCGTCACCGCGGGCGCAGACCCCCGACGCGCGGTGGCCGTGCGGGACGCCGTCCTCGCGGCCCTCGACAGCGGCAGCCTCCCCGTCCGGCGCGTGCGTCCCGCCACCGGAGGCGGCGATGTCCTGCCGGGCGGCGACGCTGTCCAGGCGGGCCGCGTGGCCCTCGTCGGCGGTGGCCCCGGCGCCGAGGACCTCATCACCGTCCGCGGGCGGGCCCTGCTCGCAGCCGCCGACGTCGTGGTCACCGACCGGCTCGGTCCGCGCGGCCTGCTGGCGGCCCTCGGCCAGGACGTGGAGGTCGTCGACGTCGGCAAGACGCCCGGCAACCACCCGGTCACCCAGGGGCGCATCAACGAGCTGCTGGTGCACCACGCGTCCCTGGGGAAGCGGGTGGTCCGCCTCAAGGGAGGCGACCCGTTCGTCCTCGGTCGGGGTGGCGAGGAGGCACTGCACTGCATCGAGCACGGCATCCCGGTCGAGGTCGTCCCGGGCGTCACCTCTGCCGTGTCCGTGCCTGCGGCTGCAGGGATCCCGGTGACGCACCGGGGGATCACGGCGTCGTTCGTCGTCGCCTCCGCCCACGACGGCGCCGACCAGGTCCTCCGGGCCGCGTCCGACGCGGCGCCGGACGCCACCCTCGTCCTCCTCATGGGGGTGACCCGGCTCGCCTCGACCGCCCGAGCGCTGCTCGACGCGGGACGACGCCCCGACACGCCGGTGGCGCTCATCGAGCGGGGCTGGATGCCGGACCAGCGGACCACCGTGACGACGCTCGAGCACGCCGCCGCCGACGCGGAGCGGGCCGGGGTGAAGGCGCCCGCCGTGGTCGTCGTCGGGGACGTCGTGTCGGTGCGCCAACAGGTCGGCGACCTCGCCGGGGGAGTACCGTCCCGAGGATGAGCGCCGCGCCCGACATCGTCCTCCTCGCGCACGGGTCGCCCGACCCGCGCCACGCCAAGGGCGTCGAGACCCTGGCCGACCACGTGCGCACGCTCGCGCCGGACCGGCCGGTCCACACGGCATACCTGGACCACCACGCACCCAGCCCGAGCCAGACCGCCGCGGGGATCGGGAAGCACGCGGTGGTCGTCCCCGTGCTGCTCACGCCGGCCTACCACGCGAAGGTCGACGTGCCGGCTGCCGTCAACCAGATGATCGCCGACTCGGGCTCGGAGGTCGGCGTCGCCGCAGCCCTCGGCCCCCACCACCTGCTCCTCGACGCCGCGGAGGAGCTCCTCGCGGCGGAGGGCATCGAGCCGGACCCGTCCACCGCCGTCGTCCTGTATGCCGCAGGGTCCAGCGACAGCGAAGCCGTCGCCACCGTGGGCCAGACGATCGCGGACCACCCGCGCGAAGGATGGGGTCGCTGGGGCGTGGCAGCCCTCGACGGCGGGGCGACGATGGAGCAGGTGCTGCGGACCATGCCCGACGAGGTCGAGCGCACCGTTGCCGTCTCGTTCATGGTCGCCGAGGGCATCCTCCGGGACCGGATGGCCCAGCACTGCGGCCGCGCCGGGGTCTCGATGGTCCCGGGCGCGCTCGCCCAGACGGGGGCCATGGCCCAGCTGGTCCTCGAGCGGGCCGATAACCTGCCCGCGTGACCGACCCCTCGACCGAGCCCACCACCGAGCCCTCCACCGACGCCCGGTCCGACACCGGCGGCGGGAGCTCGACGCGGCCGCACCCCCACCTGCTCGTCACGAGGGAGGGGCCGGTGCTCACCGTCACCCTCGACAACGAGGCACGCCGCAACGCCCAGCTCCCGTCGCTGTGGCTGGCCCTGGCTGAGGTGGCCGCCTCGCTGGACCCGGCTGTCCGGGTCGTCGTGCTGGCAGCGCGCGGGCCGTCGTTCTCGGCCGGACTCGACCTGTCCGTGGTGGCCGGCGACCCGGCGAAGGCTCCTCATGGTGAGCCGGACCTGTTCGAGATCGCCGCCCGCGGAGTGGAGGAGGCGGCCGACGTCATCGCGGGCTTCCAGCGGGGGTTCACCGCGTGGGCCGAGGCCGACGCCGTCGTCGTGGCGGCGGTCCAGGGCCACGCGATCGGCGCGGGGTTCCAGCTGGCGCTGGCCGCGGACCTGCGGGTCGTGGCCGACGACGTGCAGCTCGCCATGCGCGAGACGTCCCTGGGACTCGTGCCCGACCTGGGCGGCACACAGCCGCTGGTCTCCCTGGTCGGACCGGCGCGCGCCCTGGAGATCTGCGCCACCGGACGGTTCGTCGGGGCCCAGGAGGCCGTGGCGACAGGGCTGGCCAACGTCGCGGTGCCGCGGGACGAGCTCGAGGCGACGACGGCCGACCTGGTGGCTGCCCTGCTCGCGGCTCCTGACGCGTCGCTGCGGGCGCTGAAGCCCCTGCTGCAGTCCGCGGGTGCAGCCGGCCGCGAGGACCAGCTGCGGTCCGAGCGGGAGACCCAGGCCGTGCTCCTGCGCGGACTCGGAGAGGCACGGGCGGCCGGACGTCGCTGACCCGGCACGGACACCACCGGCCGAGTCCGGTGAGGCCACTGTCGGTGCTCGCCGTCATGCTGGGGAATGCCGCTGTGGGCGCAGGACGTTCCACGGCGTGACTGCAAGGAGAACATCGTGAGCATGTCCGGCTGGAGCGCCATGCGCTCCCTCACCCGGGACGGCTCGGTCAAGGACCGCAAGCTGGCCCCCGGGACCGCACGACGGGTGCTTGGCTACGCCACGCCCTTCAAGCGGCAGATCCTGGTGTTCCTCGTGCTCGTCGTCATCAGTGCGGCGCTCGTCGTCGCGACGCCGTTGCTGCTCAAGGACCTCATCGACAACGGCATCACACCGCGCAACCGGAGCGTCGTCATCGAGCTCGCTCTCGTCGTCGCGGCGCTGTCCGTGGCCGACGCCGTCCTCACGCTGGTGCAGCGCTGGTACTCCAGCCGGATCGGGGAGGGCCTGATCTACGAGCTGCGCACCGAGGTGTTCGCCCACGTGCTGCGGCAGCCGATCGCCTTCTTCACCCGCGCCCAGACCGGCGCCCTCGTGACGCGGCTCAACAGCGACGTCATCGGCGCCCAGCAGGCCTTCACGTCGGTGCTGTCCAGCGTCGTGAGCAACGTCGTCTCGCTCACCCTGATCATCGCGGCGATGGCGTCGCTGTCGTGGCAGCTGACCCTGGCATCGCTCGCCCTCGTGCCGTTCTTCCTCATCCCCGCAAGGGTCATGGGGCGCCGGCTCTCCGGCCTCACCCACGCGCAGATGAACCTCAACGCCGACCTCGGGTCGCGCATGACGGAGCGCTTCAACGTGGCGGGCGCGCTGTTGGTCAAGCTGTTCGGCGATCCCCGCCGCGAGGACCGGGAGTACTCCGGCCAAGCGGCCGACGTGCGCGACATGGGCGTCAAGATCGCCCTCAACCGCAGCGTGTTCTTCGTCGCCCTGACCCTCGTCGCGTCGCTGGCGACCGCGATGGTCTACGGCTTCGGCGGCATCATGGCCGTCAACGGCTCGCTGACCGTCGGCACGCTGCTGGCGCTCACGGCCCTGCTCGGCCGCCTGTACGGACCGCTGACCTCGCTGTCCAACGTGCGGGTCGACGTGATGACCGCGCTCGTCTCGTTCGAGCGGGTCTTCGAGGTGCTCGACCTCAAGCCCCTCGTCACCGAGCGCGCCGACGCCAGGCCGATCCCGGCCGGGCCGGTGCGTGTGGAGGTCGACGACGTCGCGTTCCGCTACCCGTCGGCCGACGAGGTGTCCCTCGCCTCGCTGGAGAGCGTCGCCGCGGGCGACCGCAAGGGGTCGGGCCTGGTGCTGCGCGACGTCGCCTTCGAGGTCGAGCCCGGACAGCTCGTGGCCCTGGTCGGCCCCTCCGGCGCCGGGAAGTCCACCATCACCTCCCTCCTCGCTCGCCTGTACGACCCGAGCGCCGGCGCCGTCCGGATCAACGGGCTCGACCTGCGTCAGGCCACCACCGCCTCCTTGTCGGCCACGGTGGGCATGGTGACGCAGGAGGCCCACCTCTTCCACGACACCATCCGGGCCAACCTCGCGTATGCCGCCCCGGACGCCACTGACGAGCAGGTCGTCGCGGCGTTGAAGGCGGCCCAGGTCTGGTCCCTCGTCAGTGCCCTGCCCGAGGGCCTCGACACCGTGGTCGGCGACCGCGGGCACCGGCTCTCCGGTGGGGAGAAGCAGCGCCTGGCGCTCGCCCGGCTGCTGCTCAAGAGCCCCGGCCTCATCGTCCTCGACGAGGCCACGGCGCACCTCGACAGCGAGTCCGAGGCAGCCGTCCAGCGTGCCCTCGACACCGCGCTGCGGGGCCGCACCGCCGTGGTCATCGCCCACCGCCTCTCGACCGTGCGCGGAGCCGACCAGATCCTCGTGGTGGACGGGGGCCGCATCGTCGAACGCGGCACCCACCGTGAGCTGATGACGCGTGGTGGTGTCTACAGCGACCTGTACACGACGCAGTTCGCCGACCAGGAGAGCGACGTCCCCGCCTGAGCCGACGGGCGTGGCCGGCGACCGGGAGCCCCGGGCGCATCCGCGCCCGCTGCAGGAGGACGGCTCAGCCGTCCTCCTCGTCCCAGATCCGTGTCCTCTTCTGGCGGGGCCTCGGAGGGGCGGACCCTGACGCGTGCGCGTCGACCAGGGCCTGCTCGTCGAGCCCGTCGCGGTACTCGCGCCGGATGCCGAACCACACCAGCACGAACCCGCCGACCATGGCCATCCACCACTGGAAGGCGTACGCCTGGTGCGGTCCCAGCCCGGTGTCCGGCGCCTCGAGCGCGGTGGGTCGCGGGGGAGCGCTGCCGTCGGCACGTCGCTCGACCTCGAGGACGACGTAGGCGCCGAGGAGGGGTTCGGCGACCTGCCGCCCGGCCTCGGCCAGGTTGATGCTGGCCACCTGGCCGGCAGGAGGGGTCCGGCCCAACGACGGCTCCGACTGGCGCAGCCACCCGGTCAGGGTGACCTCGTCGGCGGGGGCAGCGGGGAACGTCGGGAGCGACTCGGCCGTCTTGGCGTTCTGCACCCAGCCGCGGTCGACGAGCACGGTCTTGCCGCTGTCCGTCGTGAACGGCACGAGCACCTCGTACCCGTAGGTACCCTCGTACGGGCGGTTGCGGACCAGCAGCGTCTGGTCCGCGGCATACCGACCGGTGGCGGTGACCCGGGTCCAGTCCTCGGACAACGGCATCGGGGCGGCACCCAGGACGTCCGTGAGCTGTCGGGGCTGGGCCTTGTAGTGCGAGTTGATGCGATCGGCCTTGGCGGCCTTGCCCTCGTACCGGTGCCACTGCCACTGCCCGAGGAAGAACGCGGCGACGGCAAAGACGAGGGCCGCGGTGAGGGCCCCCAGCCAACGCCGCGAAATGAGCACCCTGAGCACTTCATCACGGTACCCGGCTTAGGCTGGGGGGTATGACCGGCCTCCCCTTCCCGACCGTGCGCGGTGCCACGCCTGCGCCCGAGGGCCTGGTGGGCCTTCCCGACCGCTACGGACGGGTGGCCCGGGACCTGCGGGTCTCGGTCACCGACCGGTGCAACCTGCGCTGCCGCTACTGCATGCCGGCCGAGGGCCTGCCGTGGCTGGCCAAGCCCGAGATGCTCTCCGACGACGAGCTCGTGCGGGTCGTCGGGGTGTTCGTGGGACTGGGGATCCGCCAGGTCCGCCTCACCGGCGGTGAGCCGATGCTGCGCCGGTCGCTGGTCGACGTGGTGCGACGCATCGCCGCCCTCGAGCCGCGACCCCGGATCGCCATGACCACCAACGGGATCGGCCTGGACCGGCTGGCCCAGCCGTTGGCCGACGCCGGGCTCGACCGGGTCAACGTCAGCCTCGACACGATCGACCCCAAGGAGTTCGCCGACCTCACCCGTCGCGACCGCCTGCACGACGTCGAAGCAGGCCTCAAGGCCGCGGCCACCGCCGGCCTGGTGCCGGTCAAGGTCAACGCCGTCGCCATGCGCGGCATCAACGACGACTCGGTCGCCGACCTCCTCCAGTGGTGCCTCGACCGCGGCTACGAGCTGCGCTTCATCGAGCAGATGCCGCTCGACGCCCAGCACGGCTGGGACGCCTCGACGATGGTCTCCTCGCAGGAGCTGCACGAGCGCCTCCGGGAGCGGTTCACCCTGACGCCACTGCCGCAGGCCGACCGGGGCAGCGCGCCGGCGGAGCGGTTCCTCGTCAACGGCGGTCCGCAGACGGTGGGCATCATCGCCAGCGTGACCGACCCGTTCTGCGCCGCCTGCGACCGCACCCGGCTCACCGCCGACGGCCAGGTCCGCAACTGCCTGTTCTCCCAGGCCGAGACCGACCTGCGCGGGCCCCTGCGCGACGGCGCCACCGACGAGGACCTGGCCCGGCTCATCCAGGGCGAGATGTGGCGCAAGGAGCCGGGACACGGGATCGGGTCCGAGGGCTTCGTCCAGCCCGACCGCCCGATGTCCGCCATCGGCGGCTGACGGGCCACCAGCGAGAGGTGGGGCGCGGGGCCGGCCGGCCCTGTCGCCATACCGACCGGTCGCTCAGCCTGCGGTCGCTCAGCCCGCGGTCGCGGGGATCGCGTCCGCGGGGACCGTCTCGGCGAGGAAGCCGCGGACGGACAGGAACTCCCCGAGCGACGTCCGGTGGTCCTCGCAGGCCAGCCAGACCTTGCGGCGGTCGACCGTGTGCAGCTTCGGGTTGTTCCAGAGGTGCGCCCAGGTGGCGTTCGCACGGCAGCCCTTGGCGCTGCACACCATGCCGTCCATCAGCGGCCGATCTGGGTGGGACCGTCGCCGCGTGGCGTGACCGGTGCCGAACCCCGCCCCGCACCCCGGGGAGCCACGGCGTTGACCATGACCACGGCGACGTACGGCAGCAGGACGGCAAGAACCGCGAGAGTGCCCCACAGCCACCACGGCGCCCCGGAGGTCGCCGTGAGGACGGCGCCGATGAAGCAGACCGTGCGGACCCCCATGGTGAAGAGGTAGCGCCGGATCCGGCCCGCCTGCTCGTCGGCGATGTTGGCCGGGGCCGACGTCACCGACTGGACGACGGGTTCGTCGGGGCGGTGGCGTCGGGAACGGGGCACGTGTCCACGATAAGCCGCCTGCGATGCGGTGTACCCATCGGTAGTCGATAGGGTCGCGCGCAGACGCCAACCGAGCACGGACGACACGGAGGAATCGATGGCAGGCCGCAACGTCCTGATCACCGGAGGCAACCGCGGGATCGGGTTGAGCATCGCCCGATCCCTCGCCGAGGCGGGCCACCACGTGGTCATCACGCACCGCTCGGGCGAGCCGCCTGAGGGCCTGCAGGGGGTGCTGTGCGAGGTCACCGACACGTCCTCCGTCGACGCCGCGTTCACCGCGGCCGAGGAGCTCCTCGGCGGCCCGGTCGACGTCCTCGTCGCCAACGCCGGGGTGACCCGCGACCAGCTGCTGATGCGGATGAGCGACGAGGAGTTCGACTCCGTCATCGACACCAACCTCGCCGGCGCCTTCCGCTGCGCACGCCGTGCCGTCAAGGGCATGATCCGCGCCCGTCACGGGCGGATCATCTTCATCTCCAGCGTCGTGGGCCTGTACGGGTCGCCCGGCCAGACGAACTACTCCGCCAGCAAGTCCGGACTCGTGGGCCTCGCCCGGTCGATCTCCCGGGAGCTCGGCACCCGGGGCATCACCGCCAACGTCGTCGCCCCCGGGTTCATCGAGACCGACATGACCGAGGTCCTCCCCGAGGACCGCAAGAAGGCGTACCAGGCGAGCATCCCCGCAGGACGCTTCGGCCAGTCCGACGAGGTCGCGGCGACGGTGCGCTTCCTCGCGTCGGACGACGCGGCATACATCACCGGCGCGGTGATCCCCGTCGACGGTGGCCTCGGGATGGGCCACTGACCCTGGTGGCGAGCAGGGACCGCAGGTCCCGACCGTCACCGCACCACCCCTGACCCCACCAGATCGGAGTACCCGCCCATGCTGCTCGAGGGTAAGAAGCTGCTCATCACCGGTGTCCTCATGGACTCCTCGATCGCCTTCCACGTGGCGAAGATCGCCCAAGAGCAGGGTGCGGAGGTCGTGCTGACGTCGTTCGGCCGCACCTTCAAGATCACCCAGACGATCGCCAAGCGCCTGCCGACCACGCCCCCCGTGGTCGAGCTCGACGTCACCGACCAGGAGCACCTCGACACCCTGGCCGAGCGGCTGGGCGAGCACGTCGACCACCTCGACGGGGTCCTGCACTCGATCGGGTTCGCGCCGCAGGGGGCGTTCAACTTCCTGGAGGGCACCTTCGAGGACGTGTCGACGGCCATCCACGCCTCGGCCTACTCGCTGAAGTCGCTCGGCGTGGCCACGCTGCCGCTCATGAAGGACGGCGGCAGCATCGTCGGCCTCACCTTCGACGCGAAGTTCGCCTGGCCGGTCTACGACTGGATGGGCGTCGCCAAGGCGGCCTTCGAGTCGACCAACCGCTACCTGGCCCGCGACCTCGGCCCCAAGGGCGTCCGCTGCAACCTCGTGGCCGCCGGTCCGATCCGGACCACCGCCGCCAAGTCCATCCCGGGGTTCGCGACGTTCGAGGAGACGTGGAACACCCGCGCCCCGCTCGGGTGGGACGTCAACGACGCCGTGCCGGCGGCCCAGGCCTGCGCCGCGCTCCTGTCGGACTGGTTCCCGGCGACGACGGGCGAGATCGTCCACGTCGACGGCGGCGTCCACGCGATGGGTCAGTGACGCCCGTTCTGCCGTGGTGGTGAGCCGCTACTAGGCTCGCCGCATGACGTCCGCACCTGCCGTCGCAGCGACCGAGGTCCGGGTCCTTGAGGGCCCGAACCTCTACTTCGCCAAGCCGGCCATCAAGGTCAGCCTCGAGCTGCCCGGGTACCTGTCCGCCGACGAGGCGGACCTCAAGAAGCTGGCCCGCTCGGTCGGGCTGAAGAGCTCGCGACCCGGCGCTCCGGGCACCGAGCAGCGCCAGCGGTTCGTCATGCGGCTCGTCGAGCGCGCCACCCGTCGCCTCGCCGCCGCCAGCGGCACCACCCGGCTGGGGGTGCGGACCCGTCCCGGCAGCGACCCCGCCCAGGTCGTGGTGGCCTTCGTATGGCGCCGCCGTGGTCGGGCGCGCGCGCTCGGTGAGGGCGTGGCCCCCCTCCTGCAGTCCTGGCTCGACGGGGACGACCAGGTCGAGGCGCTCGGCGCACAGGTGGCCGCGGCCGAGCCGGGGGAGCGCCCGTCGCTCATCGCCCCCA
The DNA here is from genome assembly GCF_054782575.1 of Pedococcus soli. NCBI lineage: Bacteria > Bacillati > Actinomycetota > Actinomycetes > Micrococcales > Intrasporangiaceae > Pedococcus > Pedococcus soli. Next base: position 209,529 of record NZ_BAAGSF010000006.1, read on the forward strand.
CCATCCCGGTCGCGTCGATCACCGGCACCAACGGCAAGACGACGACCACCCGCCTGCTCGGCCACATCGGCATGACGGCAGGCCTGCGCACCGCTTGGTCGTCGACTGACGGCATCGTCGTGCAGGGCGAGGTCATCGAGGGCGGCGACTACTCGGGGCCGGCCGGTGCACGCGGGGTCCTGACGGCGCCCGGCGTCCAGCTGGGCATCCTCGAGACCGCCCGCGGAGGCATGCTGCTCAAGGGCATGGGCGTCTCGGCCAACGACGTCTCGGTCGTCACGAACGTGTCCGCCGACCACCTCGGGCTCCAAGGCATCGACACGGTCGACCAGCTCGCCGAGGTCAAGGCGATCGTCACCAAGGCCACCAAGCCCCGGGGCTGGGCCGTGCTCAACGGTGAGGACCCGCGGGTGTGGGCGATGCGCTCCGGCACCAAGGCGCGTCCCTGGGTGTTCACCCTCCGCTCGGACGCCCCGGCGGTCCGGGAGGCCCTCGACGCGGGCGGCCGGGCCATCACCGTCCTCGACGGCGACATCGCCGTGCTGGAGAACGGGCAGGACCCCGACCGCCTCGTGAGCATCCTCGACGTTCCGGCGACCCTGTCGGGGCTGTCGGTCCACAACATCGCCAACGCCCTCGCCGGTGCCGCCGCGGCCCTCGGTCTGGGACTGCCTCGTGCGGCCGTCGTCGAGGGCCTGAAGAGCTTCGCCCCCGACGACCAGCTCAACCCGGGGCGGATGAACACCTACACGCTGCGCCGCGAGGACGGCAGCGCCATCACCGTCATCGTCGACCTCGCCCACAACGAGGCAGGTCTCGACGCGTTGATGGACGTCGCCCACGGCCTGAAGGTCCCCGGCGGCCAGGTCCACCTGGGCCTCGGCCTCGCAGGGGACCGCACGGACGACCTGCTGGAGTCCATCGGTGAGGTCGCGGGCCTGCGGGCCGACCGGATCGTCGCGGCGCACAAGGAGCACTACCTGCGCGGGCGGACCATGGAGGAGCTCGAGGGCCACCTGCGCACCGGGTTGGCGCGAGCCGGCGTCGCCGACATCGACTCCTACCCGACCGAGCTCGGTGGTCTGCAGGCCCTCGTTCCCGGCGCCTCGGACGGCGACGTCGTCGCGCTCATGTGCCACGCAGAGCGGTCCCAGGTGGCCGCGTGGCTGGCCGAGCAGGGGGCCGTGGCCGACGGGCCGGACGACATCCGCCGCAAGGTCGTGGCCGCTCGCGGGGAGCACGAGTTCGAGACGCAGATCGCCGAGCTGTGGGAGCTGGACGACGACCAGGCCCGGATCGAGGCGGCCACCTCGTTGCGCACCTCACGCCTCGGCGACGCCCGCCTGGTCTACGAGCTCGCCGCGACCCTGGACGCCGCCGGGCGCGAGAAGGACGCGATCGACCTGTACCGCGACGCCCTCGCCAGCGGGCTGCGCGAGCCGCACCGGCACCGTGCCCGGATCCAGCTCGCCTCCAGCCTGCGCGTCACCGGCCAGCCGGACCTCGCGCACTCGCTGCTCACCGAGCTCTCGCACGAACGGCCCGGCAGCGTGGCTGTCGAGGCGTTCCGCGCCCTCGCGGCCTACGACAGCGGTCGCGGTGCCGAGGCGGTGGCCGACCTCATCGACACCCTGCTGCACCACGCCGGTGACGAGGACAGCCTGAGCTACCAGCGGGCCCTGCACGGGTATGCCGCGCAGCTGCGGGACGCCTGACCGCACCACACGCCGCCACGACGACCGGCGCCGCACGACGAACGGCCCGATCCCGCAGCGGTGGGGTCGGGCCGTTCGTCGTGCTGCTCAGCTGGTGGCGGGCTCGACCTCGGGAGCCTCGGCCGCTGCGGCCTCGTCGCCGGAGGCCTGCGCCTCGACCTGCATCTCCACGGGGTCGAGGTCGGGGTCGCCGATCCCCTCCTTGTTGTGGGCGCCGGCCTGGGCGTGCTGGGTCATCTGCTCGAGCTCGTTCAGCACCTCGGCGTGCTGGTCCACGCAGAGCACCACGACGTCACCGGGGTTGGCGCGGGCCATGCAGTGCCGGACGGCGTCGACCTCGTTGAGGACGGTCTCGACCTGGCGGCAGCGGACGCCCTCCTTGCCGATCTCACCCTTGGCGCCCTCGGCGATGAGGGCAGCCGTCTCGCCGGCGGGACGACCCCGCTTGCGTTCGTCCTCGCGGACCACGACCACGTCGAAGTGGCGGGCGGCGATGGCTCCGAGCTCGCGCATGTCGTCGTCGCGGCGGTCGCCGGCCGTGGAGATCATGCCGATCCGTGAGACCTTGCCGAGGTCGGACTGGCCGGCCTTCTGCGCGGCATACCCCTCGACGAACTCACCCAGCACCCGCATGCCGGGGGCGTTGTGGCAGTAGTCGACGAACACGTCGACGTTGTGGACGTTGACGAGGTTCATGCGGCCGGGGGAGAGGTAGTAGCTCGTCGTGAAGGTGCGCAGGCCCTGGCGGATCTCGTGCAGACCGGCCCCGGCGGCGAACGCGGCACCCGCGGCCGCCATGGCGTTGGCGACGTTGAACTTCGCGGTGCCGCCGAAGGTCGCGGGCAGCAGGTGGGTCCACGCGAGCTGCATCGAGCGACGCCCGTGCTTGATGACGATCATGTCGCCACGGTCGGTGTGGTCGAGGACGACCGCCCGGCCACCACGGCGGCAGTAGTCCTCGATGAACTCGCGCACCTTGCTGCCGGGTGGCTGCATGGAGAACCACACGATCCCGCCGGAGCACCGACGACGCATCTTGCGGACGAGGTCGTCGTCGGCGTTGAGGACGGCGAAACCGTTGCGGGGCACCGCTTCCACGATGACGGCCTTGACGTCGGCGAGCTGCTCGAGGGTGTCGATGCCCTTCATGCCGAGGTGGTCGGGGGCGACGTTGGTGACGACGGCGACGTCGTTGCGGTCGTAGCCGAGGCCCTCGCGCAGGATGCCGCCGCGGGCGACCTCCATGACGGCGAAGTCGACGCGGGGGTTCTGCAGGACCATCCGGGCCGAGCGGGGGCCGGAAGCGTCGGCCTTGTAGACCAGCCGCTCGTCGATGATGATGCCGTCGGTCGAGGTCATGCCGACCTTGCGCCCGATGCCCTTGAAGATGTGGGCGATCATGCGTGACGTCGTGGTCTTGCCGTTGGTGCCGGTGACCGCCACGATCGGCACGCGCGAGGGCGAGCCGGGCGGGAAGAGCAGGTCCACGACCGGCTTGGCGATGAACTGGGGCTCGCCGACCGTGGGGTGCGTGTGCATCCGGAACCCGGGAGCGGCGTTCACCTCGCAGATGGCGCCGCCCGTCTCGCGGACCGGGGAGGCGATGTCGGGGCAGATGAAGTCGATGCCCGCGACGTCGAGCCCGATCATGCGGGCCGCCTCCTCGGCGATCTCGACGTTGTCCGGGTGCGCGTCGAACGTCCGGTCGACCGAGATGCCGCCCGTCGACATGTTGCCGGTGAGGGCGAGCTTGACCATCTGGCCCTCCGGCGGCACGCCGTCGAGCTCGTAGCCCTGGTCGCGGACGAGCGCGATGGCTGCGTCGTCGACCTTGATGCGGGTCAGGACCTTCTCGTGGCCGACACCTCGGCGGGGATCGGCGTTGGTCGTCTCGACCAGCTCGGCGACCGTGTGGGTGCCGTCGCCGATGACGTGGGCGGGGACGCGCTCGGCGATGGCCTGCATCTTGCCGCCCACGATGAGGCAGCGGTAGTCACGGCCGACGACGAGCGACTCGACGATGACGTAGCCGCGCCGGGACTCTCCCTCGGCCGTGACGAAGGCCGACCGCACCTCGTCGTCGGACTGCAGGTCGAGGCACACACCGCGACCGTGGTTGCCGTCCAGGGGCTTGACGACGACGGGGAACCCGATGCGCCGGGCCGCGGCCACCGCACCGTCCGCCGTGCGCACGGTCTCCTGCTTGGGCACGGGGAGTCCGGCGGAGGCCAGCAGGCGGGTGGTCATGTCCTTGTCGCTGGCGATGTCCACGGCCAGGGCCCCGGTCTTGGACGTCATCGTCGCCCGGATGCGCTGGGCGTGCACGCCCTGCCCGAGCTGGACGAAGGACGCGCTGTTGAGCCTGATGTACGGGATGTCGCGGGCGATGGCCTCCTCGAGGATCGCCCCGGTCGACGGCCCGAACGCCGAGCGCTGCGCCCGGCGCAGGAACAGGTCGAGCTCCTCGGTGAAGTCGAACTCCTCCTCGGCCTGGACGAGGTGGTTGACGAGGCGCACCGCGAGGGTGCCGGCCGCGAGGCCGACCGTCTCGTCGGCGTAGTCGTAGATGACGTTGTAGCGACCGGGCTGCCCCTTGACGGCGCGCGTCTTCCCACGCCGCAGGTCGTGGCCGGCCTCCTGCTGCAGCTGGAGGGCGACGTGCTCGGCGACGTGGCCGACCCAGGTGCCCTCCCGGAGCCGCTCGATCAAGCCGCCCTTCACCCCGCGCGAGCAGGTGTGGTTCTCCAGGCCGGGCAGCAGCTCCACGAGGTGGTCGGTGAACCCCTCGATGGTGTCGGTCGGGTAGCCCTCGAGCACCCCGAGGTCCACGATGAGGTGGATGGCCGGGCTGTAGGACCAGATGTTGCCGCCGCGGTAGACGCGGGACTCGACGATCGAGAGCTCGGGAGCTGCGGGCCCGGTGGGCGTGGGGCGATCGGCCATGGGATCTCCTAGCGGTTCGGGCTGGGGGTGGGATCGGTGGGGCGACCGGTCAGGCCTTCGCCGTGGCCAGGGCCACGGCGGCATCCGCGTGCTTCTCGACGAAGTCGACGAGCTTCACCTCGGAGAGGTCGAACGTAGCGCCTGCGGGCAGCGAGTGCACGACCGCAGCGGAGACCATGAGCGGTGCTCCACGCCGGGCGTCCGGTGCGTCGGACACCGCCTCGCGGCAGTCGAGGACGAACACGGCGCCGGCACCGTGGACGGTGAAACCGGACCGGTCGCGCACCTCGATGGCGGTGTCCTCGTCGATCCCGATGCCGATCAGGCTGGGGGAGGCGGCCACCATGGACATCAGGCGCCCGTAGCGGGACCGCTGCGCGAAGTGCTGGTCGATGATGACGCCCTGGAGCAGGCCGAGGCCGGCGCTGAGCTGGCTGTGCCGCTGACGTGGGGTGATGCCCTCGTCGCCCATCGAGATCATGAACTGGCTCATGATCGAGGCGCCTGCCGACGTGCCCCCGACGACGGCGCCGCGGTCGTGCGCACGGTGCAGGGCGTCGCCGAGCGGGGTGCCCGGGAAACGCTGGCTCAGCTTGAGCTGGCTGCCGCCGCTCATGAAGACGCCGGTGGCTTGGTCGACGAGGGCGACCAGCTCGTCGTCGTGCGCCTCCTGGCGGGACTGGGGGTTCACGACGGACGGAGCAGGTGCACCGAGACGCGTGAACACCTCGGTGTAGGCCTCGGTCACCTCGTCCTGGAACGAGGACGCGGTGGGGATCAGGACGATCTTCGCCTTGCGTCCGCCGGCGAGGCGCACGAAGCGTCGCAGGACGGTGGCCTTGCCGACACGGTCCTCGGCACCACCGATGATCAGGAGGGTCGGTGTCGCTCGACGTTTTGACGGAGGCATCCCACCAGCCTAGGAGTCAGGGGTGGGGGATCGGCGGAGCGGGGGTCGGCGTGCCGTCCGCCTCGTCCGCCTCCTCGATCTCCTCGCGGGTGATGCCGAGCAGGTAGAGCACGGCATCGAGGTACGGGACGTTGACGGCAGTGTCGGCCTGGTCGCGGACCACGGGCTTGGCGTTGAAGGCCACCCCGAGCCCGGCGGCCTCGAGCATGTCGAGGTCGTTGGCGCCGTCGCCGATCGCGACGGTGCGCGACAACGGCAGGCCCTCGGCCTCGGCGAACCGGCGCAGGGCCGCCGCTTTGGCCGCCCTGTCGACGATCTCACCCACCACCTTGCCGGTGAGGACGCCGTCGCGGACCTCCAGCCGGTTCGCGTGGGCGTGGTCGATGCCGAGCTCCTTGGCCAGCTCCTCGACGATCTCGATGAACCCGCCCGAGACCACGGCGACCGTGAAGCCCAGCCGCTTCAGGGTGCGGACCAGCGTCCGGGCACCCGGGGTGAACTGGACCGCTGCACGGACGTCGTCGAGGACCGACACGGGCAGGCCAGCGAGGACCGCCACCCGCTCGCGCAGGCTCTCGCCGAAGTCGAGCTCGCCGCGCATGGCGGCCGCGGTGACCGCAGCCACCTCGGCCTCTCGTCCGGCGTGCGAGGCGAGCAGCTCGATGACCTCGTCCTGGATGAGCGTGGAGTCGACGTCCATGACGACGAGCCGGCGACCGCGGCGCGCCAGCCCGCCGGCCGCGACGGCGATGTCCAGCCCGTGCACGCTCGACTCGAGCGCGAGCTCGCGTCGGAGCCGGTCCACGTCCGCACCGGACACGTCGAACTCGACGGTCGTGACCGGATACCGGGAGAGCCTGCGTATGCGGTCGATGTTGGCGCCGTGCGAGGCGATCCGGGCGGTGATGGCTGCGACGCCGCCGGCCCTCAGGGGCGCACCGAGGACCACGACCGCCGCACGCCCGGTGCGCCGACGACGACTGTCGCCGGTCCCCTTCTTGATCTTGACCTTGAGGTCGAGCTCGTCGCCGACGTCGTAGATCACGGTGCGGAGGCGGTCGTCCGCCTCGCCGGACTCCAGGAGCATCGCGAGGGTGAGGTGACCGCGGACGACCACCTGCTCGAGGTCGAGGACCTCGGCGCCGACCGCGGCGATCGCGTCGAAGAACGTGCTCGTGACACCCGGCCGGTCCTCGCCCGAGATGGTCACGAGGAGGGTCAGCGGCATCACGTCGGGCACGCTCGGACGATACCGACCTGTCTCAGCCCTCGACGTGCGAGTCTCGCCATGCGACCAGGTCCCGCAGGGGCCCGAGGTCGTAGGACGGGCCGCCCACACCGACGGTGAACAACCGGGTGCCGATGTCGTGGAGGGCCTGGGCGCCGGCCGCGTAGTCGGCGACGTCCTCGGGGAGGCGCCCGGGCTTGGGGGACACCCCGGCCGAACGCTCGATCTCTCCGGGGTCGCGGCCGACCGTGGCGCACCACTCGTCGAGCACGGCGTGCTTGTGCGCGACCGTCTCCGGCGTCCCGAACCCGTGCCAGATCGACGCGTGCTGCGCGACGATCTTGAGGGTCTTCTTCTCCCCACCGCCACCGATGAGCACCGGGATGTCGCGCGTCGGGGCAGGGTTCAGCTTCGCCCAGCGGTCGCGGATGAGGGGCAGGTCCCGGGCCAGGTTGTTCAGCCGGCCCCCGGCCGTCCCGAAGTCGTAGCCGTACTCCTCGTAGTCCTTCTCGAACCACCCGGAGCCGATGCCGAGGATGAGCCGGCCGTCGCTGATGTGGTCGACGGTCCGCGCCATGTCGGCGAGCAGCTGCGGGTTGCGGTAGCTGTTGCAGGTGACGAGGGCGCCGATCTCGACCCGCTCGGTCGCCTCGGCCCAGGCCCCGAGCATCGTCCAGCACTCGAAGTGCGCGCCCTCGGGGTCGCCGTACAACGGGTAGAAGTGGTCCCAGTTGAAGATGACGTCGACGCCGATCTCCTCCGCCTCGGCGGCAGCGCGCCGGATCGAGGCGTAGTCGGCGTGCTGGGGCTGGAGCTGGACACCGATGCGGATGGGGCGACCCTCGCCCGTCACTTCGTGACCTCCTGGAACTTGGCGACGACGACCAACCCGGACTCGGTCACCATGAACCCGCGCTCCCGGTCGTGGTCGTGGTCCACCCCGATGCTCGTGTCCTCGGGCACCGTGACCCCCTTGTCGATGATCGCCTTCTTGATCACGCAGTTGCGGCCGACCTCGACGCCGTCGAGCAGCACGCTGTCGTCGATCGTCGTCCCGCTGTGGATGTGGCAGCGCGGCGACAGCACCGAGTTGGTCACGGTGGCCCCGGAGATGACGACACCCGGGGAGACGGCCGAGTTGTGCGCCTCGCCGAACTTGCCCATCGCGCCGTGGACGAGCTTCGCCGGCGGGAACGGGCCGTAGTCGGTGTAGATCGGCCAGTCGTAGTTGTAGAGGTTGAAGACGGGGTGGATGGACACGAGGTCCATGTGCGCGTCCCAGTAGGAGTCCATCGTCCCGACATCGCGCCAGTACGCCTGGTCGCGCGGCGTCGCGCCCGGGATGACGTTGTCCTTGAAGTCGTAGACGTAGCCGCGGCCCTCGTCGACGAACGCCGGGACGATGTCGCCGCCCATGTCGTGCCGGCTGCCCTCGCGGTCGTTGTCGCGGGTCACGGCGTCGATGAGGACGTCGGCGTCGAAGACGTAGTTGCCCATCGAGGCCAGCACCTCGTCGGGCGAGTCGGGCAGGCCCTTGGCGTCCTTGGGCTTCTCGAGGAACGCCCCGATCTTCTTGTGGTCGTCCGCGTCGACCTCGATGACGCCGAACTGGTCGGCCAGCGAGATCGGCTGACGGATGGCCGCGACGGTCACGCCCGCACCGGTCTCGATGTGCTGCTTGACCATCTGGGAGAAGTCCATGCGGTAGACGTGGTCGGCCCCGACCACGACGACGATGTCCGGCTTCTCGTCGTGGACGAGGTTGAGGCTCTGGAAGATCGCGTTCGCCGAGCCGAGGTACCAGTTCTTGTCGATGCGCTGCTGCGCCGGCACCGGGGCGATGTAGTTGCCCAGCATCGTCGACATGCGCCAGGTCTTGGTGACGTGACGGTCGAGGCTGTGCGACTTGTACTGCGTCAGCACGACGACCTTGAGGTAGCCGCTGTTGACGATGTTGCTCAGGGCGAAGTCGATGAGGCGGTAGATCCCCCCGAACGGCACCGCAGGTTTGGCACGGTCGGCGGTCAGCGGCATCAGCCGCTTTCCCTCACCGCCAGCCAGGACGATGGCAAGGACCTTGGGCACTCCGCGGCGGTACGGCATACCGCTGACCCTAGGGAATGCCCGCCCCTGTGGCGACCCCTGTCCGTGAACCCGTCCCGCTACTACGCTCGCCACCGTGAGAGTCGACATCCTGTCCAAGGAGTACCCGCCCAACCTCTACGGCGGAGCGGGGGTCCACGTCGCCGAGCTCGTCCGGGCCCTGCGCGACCGCGGTGACATCGACACGAGGGTGCGAGCGTTCGGTGCGCCCGTGGTCGAGGAGGGCACGACCGGGTATGGCGACCTGCCGGACCTCGCTGCCGCGAACCCGGCGGTCCGGACGATGGGCGTCGACCTCGCGATGGCCGGCGACTGCGTCGGTGCCGACCTCGTGCACTCCCACACCTGGTACGCCAACTTCGCCGGCCACGTCGCCTCGCTGCTCGGGGGGATGCCGCACGTCGTGACCGCCCACAGCCTCGAGCCCATGAGGCCGTGGAAGGCCGAGCAGCTCGGCGGTGGCTACCGCCTCTCGTCCTTCATGGAGCGCACCGCCTACGAAGGCGCCGACGCGGTCATCGCCGTGAGCGAGGGCATGCGGCAGGACGTCCTGCGCAGCTACCCCGGCATCGACCCCGATCGGGTCAAGGTGGTGCACAACGGGATCGACTCCGAGCTGTGGTCGCAGCACGAGGACCTCGACGTCGTGCGGCGCCACGGCGTCGACCCGGACAAGCGCTCGGTCGTCTTCGTCGGGCGCATCACCCGGCAGAAGGGGCTCCCCTATCTCCTGCGTGCAGCCGCGCAGCTGCCCCCCGACGTGCAGCTCGTGCTGTGTGCCGGTGCGCCGGACACGCCGGAGATCCTGGCCGAGGTCGAAGGCCTCATGGACGAGCTCAAGGCCACCCGCGAAGGCGTCGTGTGGATCGCGGAGATGCTGCCGCGCGCCGAGGTGATCGCGCTCCTGTCGGCGGCAACGGTGTTCGCGTGCCCCTCGATCTACGAACCGCTCGGCATCGTCAACCTCGAAGCGATGGCGTGCGAGCTCGCCGTCGTCGCGACGGCGACCGGGGGGATCCCGGAGGTGGTGGTCCACGGTGAGACGGGCTGGCTGGTGCCGATCGAACAGCACCAGGACGGCAGCGGCATCCCGCTCGACCCGCAGAAGTTCGTCGACGACCTCGCCGCCGCCCTCACCGAGGCCGTGAGCGACCTTTCTCGCGCCGAGCAGATGGGCCTGGCCGGCCGCAAGCGTGCGGTGGAGTCCTTCTCGTGGGCCAGCATCGGCGAGCAGACGCTGCGCGTCTACGAGGACGTCCTCGCCCGCCGAGCCGCCACCGACTGAGGTCGCGCGGATGTGCTGGTACCAGTTTCCGACCTTGCGTGGACCCGTCCCGCACCAGGCTCGAATCGTGGCCGATCTGCGCAAGTACTCAGTGGTCGAGCGTGAGCGTGGATACCTCCTGGCGCGGCTTCCGGAGGGCGTCACGGTGACCAAGGACATCGTTGACCGGTACCTGACGGGCACTCGACTGCGGCTGCGCGAGGTGCGTGAGGATGACATCGTCGTCACCCGCAAGCTGTGACACAAGGTCCGACTCAGTGACGGACCTGCTGCGATCGCCTGCACCAACTTCTACCTGGACGACCAGGAGTGGGCGGCCCTCGCTTCGCTGCCGCGTAGGACGCTCCACAAGAAGCGGCACGTGGTCACACGGGACGGTTGGTGTGTTGCGATCGACGAGCACGACGACGGCAGCCTCGTCGCCGAGATCGACGATGGCGACGAACCGTCCGATGAGGTACCCCATCGGCTCGACGTCGTTCGCGACGTCACCGAGGACGAAGCCCGGACCGGGTCGGGCGTCGCCCGCGGTTGACATCGCCCCGCGGTCACTTCAGTGGTTGCCCCAGTTGGTGCGGATGAGGCCGCGGTCGGGGTTGTCGGGGTCGTTGAGCCAGGAGATGGTCTGCGCTGCTGGTGGTGGGGCGAGGCTGAGCCCGGGTGGGGGTGGTGTGCCGTGGGTGGCCTCGTGGTCGGAGGTGAGGGCGAGGTCGTTCCAGCTGATGGGTCCGCCGCTGGGTGGTTGGTAGGTGCCTGCGGGGACGGGTGGGTCGCCGTCTGGTGGTGGTGCGGTCTCGTGGGGTCGGGGTGGTCTGATGGGGAGCCCGTACCGGTTGGTGACGGTCAGGCCGTCGGGGACGGTGGGGTCGCCGGTGATGGTGTAGTCGCCGCGGTCGATGCCGTCGTGGTGGGTGGTGCAGAGGCTGATCTGGTTGTCGGTGTCCGTGGCTCCGCCGTCGGCCCATGCCTGGAGGTGGTGGACCTCGACGAACCCGGTGGTGGGGCAGCCGGGGAACCGGCAGCCGCGGTCGCGGTCGGTGATGAGGCGGCGGGTGCGGTGGGGCAGGATCCGCATGGCCCGCCCGACGGACACCGGTCGCCCTTCGGTTTCCCAGACCGGTTGGACCTGCCCGTCGCTGATGAACCGGCCGAGCAGGCGCAAGGGGATGGCGTGCCCGCCGTTGACCCAGGCGCCGGTCGTGTCGAGGTGCAGGTAGACCCGGTAGTGCGCCGACCTGCTGGTGGAGGTGACCGCCGCGAGGGAGCGGGTGGCCATCTCCTCGAGGGCGTCGGCGTAGGTCGGCAACCCGGCGTAGCGGTCGTCGACGGGGGCAGCCCGGCCAGTCCGGGTGGGGTCGCTGGCGTCACCGCTGTCGGTGTCGCGGCGGCGCAGGAACAGTGCGTCCTTGGCTTCCTTGACGGCTTGTTCGACCAGCGCGCCGATGGTCGCGGGGGCGGAGTAGCGCAGCTGGAATCGGCCGTCGGCGTCGTAGGACATGGCCAGGTCGGGCTTGGCGCAGGCACGCCGCTCAGCGGCCGACTCTGCCTCGTCCGCGGCCTCCCCTGTCTCAGCCATCGGTTCCGGGGCGGCGAAGGCGTGGCGGGCGACGGCTCGGCGGAGTTGGGTGACGGTCGCGTTGCGGGCGAACTGGGTGACCGAGGCCTGGTGGGTGACCGGGACGTGGCGGGCCAGGACGGCGACCTGGTCCAGGGACATCTCCCCGGCCTCCAACGCCACAGCTGCGTCCGTGAGCTCGGTGCGTCGCCGGGCGACGGCGACGATGTCAGCGGCGTGGGCATGCGAGAGGCCGGCGCGGACGACGAGGTAGTGCTCGGGTGACTTGAACCCGCCTTCGCCCCAGTGCCGGTCGGTCATGACCTCGTCGATGATGTCGACCAGCTCGGCCTGGGCGCGGTTCAACCGCCCCGCAACGGCAGCGGTCCGCTGCCACAATGCTTGGTTCCGCACGCCCCAGCCACCGTCCGGAGCGGTGTCCGGGGCCGTGGCGAGTGGGCTGGTCGACATACCTCTATCGCACAGGTGTTCGAAGATGGTGGAAGAGTTCTCCACACCCAAGAGATACGAATTCGCTGACAGCAGAACCTGATTCGCCATCCAGTCAACGCGCACCTTCGGCCGTCGAACGTGGCGGGCGAGCCCGCCCGGAGGAGTGTCCTCCTAAGCCGGTCGCCAGCCGGCCAGCACGGCGCACGCGGCGTTCGTGGCGTCGGCCAGCGCGTGGTCGGCCGCCCGCTGCAACCTGAGCAGCAGCGAGTGCCGGGACGCTGCCGTGGCGGCGTTCAACGCCCCGTCACCGGTCTCGATGGCGACGTCGACGACGTGGCCCACCGTCCCGGCGAGGGCGATCACCTGAGCCGCTCGTCCCGGGAGCCCGCCGGGCAGGCCCCACCGCCCACCGAGCGCGGCATCGGCCATCTCCCGCGCTGCCGACCGGGCGAACGGCTGTCCCCCGAGGGCGTCGAGGTGCTCTGTGGCCACCCGCAGATCCTCGCGCAGGTGCCGCTCGAGCTGCGACGCCTCGAGCGCCTCGATGCGGTGGCGGGGGACCGGTTCGGAGTCGTATGCGGTCCAGTCCACCCGGGTGCCCACGTCCAGCCCACCGCGGGCGTCGTCCCCGAACGACGAGATCGACGGCACCAGCATCCCGCCGAGGGCTGGGACGAACACCGCCTCCCCTCCGCCTGCGGCGGCGCCCAGGGCGTCGGCCGACGCGCGGGGGAGTCCGGCGAGGTCGCCCGGAGCGGGCAGGGAGACGAGGAGCGCCTGCTCGCCGAGGTCGCGCCATACGGACAGGCGGTCGAGGTCGCCGTCGACGTGGTCGATGTCGGGCAGGGCCCGCCGCACCGCGTCCTCCAAGGGCGAGCCGGTCGCCCACGCGTGCGTGGTCCACAGCGAAAGGCGCACGGAGGCAGGGAGTTCGGGCACCCGATCATGCTAAGCCGATAGGGTCCGGTGCCATGAGTGACGTCCTTGAGTTCGCCGGGGTGAGTGTGGTCCGCGGCCACACGACCCTTCTCGACGACCTCACGTGGGAGGTCGAGGAGGGCCAGCGCTGGGTCGTCCTCGGGCCGAACGGCGCGGGCAAGACCACGTTGCTGCAGCTGGCCTCGGGCCGGATGCACCCCACGCGCGGCGTCGCCGGCGTCCTGGGCGAGGTGCTGGGCGCCGTCGACGTCTTCGAGCTCCGACCCCGGATCGGCCTGGCCTCCGCCGCCCTGGCCGAACGCATCCCCAACGACGAGGTCGTGCACAACGTCGTCGTGACCGCCTCGTACGGCGTGGTCGGGCGGTGGCGCGAGACGTACGAGAACTTCGACCACGCCCGGGCCTTCGAGCTCCTCCAGGCCCTCGGCGCCGACCACCTCGCCGACCGGACGTACGGCACGTTGTCGGAGGGTGAGCGCAAGCGGGTGCAGATCGCGCGCGCCCTGATGACCGACCCCGAGCTGATGCTCCTCGACGAGCCCGCGGCCGGTCTCGACCTCGGCGGTCGCGAGGACCTGGTCCGCCGGCTCGGCGAGCTGGCGGGCGACGTCGACGCCCCCGCGCTGGTGCTGGTGACCCACCACGTCGAGGAGATCCCCCCGAACTTCACCGACGTGCTGCTCCTGCGCGAGGGCCGGATCGTCGCGCAGGGCCCGGTCGAGATCACCCTGACCGAGGAGAACCTGTCGGCCACCTTCGGGATGCCGCTGGAGCTGGAGCGTCGCGGGGAGCGCTGGTCGGCCCGGCTCAAGGTCGCCGCAGGAACGACTGGGGCATCCCCCTCGTCCTAGAGTTACCGCACACGAACAGAAGGGGGCACTCATGGACGTCTTCGCGGACAACCCGTGGTTGGCGTGGTTGGGGATCGCCCTGATCCTTGCGGCGATCGAGGTCGCCACGGTCGACTTCGTGTTCCTGATGCTGGCCGGCGGGGCGCTGGCCGCCTCCGCTGCCTCGGCGCTGGGAGTGCCCTTCCCGTTGCAGGTGGTCGTCGCAATCGTCGTGGCGCTGCTGCTGCTCGGGGTGGTCCGGCCCATGATCAAGAAGAAGTTCATGGTGTCCGAGGCGAGCCACGACATCGGGGCGGCGAGCATGGTCGGCCGCCACGGCCGGGTGCTCCAGACGGTCACGGCGACCGATGGTCGCGTCAAGGTGGCAGGGGAGACGTGGTCGGCTCGCACCGTCCGTGACGGTGCCACGTGCCAGCCCGGCCAAGAGGTCCGGGTTGTATCCATCGAGGGGGCCACCGTGATCGTCACCGACGACACGGCGGGTCAGAAATCGGAGTAAGTCGTGGACTTCAGTGCAGGGTTCGTTGTCCTGCTGATCCTGGTGGCGTTCGCGCTCATCGTGCTCTTCCGCACGGTGCGCATCGTCCCGCAGCAGACAGCGCTGATCATCGAACGGCTCGGTCGCTACTCACGCACCCTCGAGGGAGGCATCCACATCCTGGTGCCCTTCGTCGACAAGGTCCGCGCCAACGTCGACCTGCGTGAACAGGTCGTCTCCTTCCCGCCGCAGCCCGTCATCACGTCCGACAACCTCGTGGTCAACATCGACACGGTCATCTACTACTCCGTCATCGACGCCAAGTCCGCGGTCTACGAGATCGCCAACTTCATCCAAGGCATCGAGCAGCTCACCGTCACCACGTTGCGCAACGTCATCGGCTCGCTCGACCTCGAGCAGACGCTGACCAGCCGCGACCAGATCAACGCCCAGCTGCGCGGCGTCCTCGACGAGGCCACCGGCAAGTGGGGCATCCGCGTCAACCGCGTCGAGCTGAAGGCGATCGACCCGCCGCACTCCGTCCAGGAGTCGATGGAGAAGCAGATGAAGGCCGAGCGTGAGCGTCGTGCCCAGATCCTGTATGCCGAGGGCACCAAGCAGTCGGCCATCCTCACCGCCGAGGGCGAGAAGCAGAGCCAGATCCTGCGCGCCGAGGGTTCGGCCCAGGCCCGCATCCTCGAGGCGCAGGGCCAGGCCCGCGCCATCCAGCAGGTCTTCGACGCGATCCACCGGGGCAAGCCCACCCAGAAGCTGCTGGCCTACCAGTACCTCCAGGTGCTGCCGCAGATCGCGCGGGGCGACTCCAACAAGATGTGGATCATCCCCAGCGAGCTCACCGACGCCCTGCGCGGCATCGGTGGCGCCCTGGGCCAGGCGGACGCGCCGCGCCCGGACGACCAGGGCGACGACGGCGAGTGGGTCGACCCCGGTCCGATGCAGGACGCCTTCGACGAGACCACGCTCGAGGACCCGATGCAGGCCCTCGCCGAGGCCCGCGGGCAGGCGGGTCGGGCCAGCCGCGAGGCGACCGAGCACGCCAACCCGGTCAAGCGGGTGGCACCGCCGATCCCGCCGTCGGCCGACGCCGTGCCGGAGTTCGAGCCGCCCACGGCACCGACGACTCCGGCGGAGCCGGAGCCCGCTCCACCCGCTGCTCCCACCGCGCCGCCGGCCCCGCCCACTGCTCCTCCCACCGAGCCGCCCGCGGCTCCGGAGGACGGTCCGCGCGCCCCGGGCGCCTGACCACGCGGCATACCTCGACGAGCGCCGCCCCCGCACACGCGGGGGCGGCGCTCGTCGTTAGGGTGCTGGGATGTCCGTTCTTGAAGCCCTCGGGATCCTGCTCGCGGGCCTCGGCGCCGGTGCCATCAACACCGTCGTCGGCTCGGGCACCCTCATCACCTTCCCGACCCTGCTGTTCTTCGGCTTCCCACCCGTGGTGGCGAACGTGTCCAACACGCTGGGCCTCGTGGCCGGTGGCATCACGGGCGTGCACGGGTACCGGCACGAGCTGAAGGGGGCCGGCCCGACCCTCAAGCGGCTGGCGCCGGCGTCGTTGGTGGGCGGGGTGATCGGGGCGGTGCTGCTGCTCGTGCTGCCACCCGAGGCGTTCACGGCGATCGTGCCGGTGCTCATCGGGCTGGGGCTGCTCCTGGTCCTCCTCGGCCCCCGTCTCAACCGTCGTGCGGCAGAGCGCCGCGAACGGGGCGTGACGGCCCAGGTCGCCTGGCACGGACCTGCCCTCGTGGCGGGAGTGCTCGTCGGTGGCATCTACGGCGGGTACTTCGGCGCCGCACAGGGCGTCATCCTCATGGGGCTGATGAGCGCGCTGACGACCGACCCGATCCAGCGCCTCAACGGCTACAAGAACGTGCTCGCCACCATCGTCAACGCCGTCGCAGCCGTGACCTTCATGCTCGTCGCCTGGGACCAGATCAACTGGGCGGCGGCAGGACTCATCGCGATCGGGGCGTTCGCGGGAGGATGGGTCGGCGGCAAGGTCGGGCGCCGCCTGCCGCCGCTGGTGCTCCGTGGGGTCATCCTCGTCGTCGGCGTCGTGGGGATCGTCAAGATCGTCTGGTTCAGCTGAGCCCCGACCTCGTATGCCGCCGGCGGCAGCTCCCGCCGCAGGCGCCGGTGCCCGGCCGGCCTCCGTCGTGTCCTAGCCTGCTGGCCGTGCCCATCGCGATCACCACCCCCGACGACGAGCGACTCGCCGACTACGTGTCGCTCACCGACGTGGCGCTGCGGCGTCGCACCGAGCCGGAGCGGGGGCTCTACATCGCGGAGTCCGAGAAGGTCATCCGGCGGGCGCTGGCCGCAGGACACCGGCCGCGCAGCTACCTCATGGCGCAGCGTTGGCTGACCGACCTCGCGGACCTCGTCGAACGGGCCGAGGCGGACGGCATACCCGTGTTCGTCGGCGAGCACGACGTCATCGAACAGCTCACGGGCTTCCACCTGCACCGCGGGGCACTGGCGTCGATGCAGCGGCCCGTCCTGCCCACCGTGGCCGAGGTCGTCCGCGACGCCCGCCGGGTCGTCGTCCTCGAGGACATCGTCGACCACACCAACGTGGGAGCTGTCTTCCGTTCGGCTGCCGCCCTCGGCGTCGACGCGGTGCTGGTGACCCCGCGGTGTGCGGATCCGTTGTACCGCAGGGCGATCCGGGTCTCGATGGGCACGGTCTTCCAAGTGCCGTGGACCCGGATCGACCCGTGGCCCGGCGGGATCCAGGACCTGCGTGACCTCGGGTTCACCGTGGCCACGCTGGCCCTGGCCGACGACGCAGTCAGCCTCGACGACCTGGCCGCCGACCCGCCCGAGCGCCTGGCGCTGGTCCTCGGCACGGAGGGTGACGGCCTGTCGCGGCGGACGCTCGAGGCTGCCGACCTCACGGTCACGATCCCGATGGCGGGGGGAGTCGACTCGCTCAACGTCGCGGCAGCAGGCGCGGTCGCAGCCTGGGCACTGCGACCGCGCTGATCGAGCCGACGACGGCGGAGGTCAGCCGTTCTGGTACGTCGCCGAGACGACGCCGCGCGCCAGGGTGTGGAAGCCGGTGTTGAAGGCGGCCACGGCGGGGGACACCGAGTCGTCGATGCCGAGGTCGTCGGTGTCGAGGGCGCTCACCGCGAACAGGTACCGGTGGGCCCGGTCTCCCTCGGGCGGGGCGGCGCCGCCGAAGGCCTTCGTCCCGTAGTCGGTGGCCACCATGAAGGCCCCCTCCGGCAGGGACGCGCCACCTTCGGCGCCTGCGCCCTCCGCCAGCTCGGTGGTGTCGGCGGGGATGCCGACGACGACCCAGTGCCAGAAGCCCGACGGGGTCGGCGCGTCCGGGTCGAAGCAGGTGACGACGAACGACTTCGTGCCTTCGGGTGCCCCGCTCCAGGACAGCTGCGGCGAGGTGTTGCCGCCGCTGAAGCCCCAGTCGTCGAACACGTGCGCGTCCGGGAGCGTCCCTCCGTCCTCGAAGGAGCTGCTGCTCACGGTGAGTGCGGGCACCTGCGGGAGCAGGTCGTAGGGGTTGGGGGCGACGGGGCGCTCGAGAGTCATGCCCCGAACCTAACCCGCGCCGCGGTGCGCAACCACTCAGCCGACGAGGCGCTCCACCAGGGCGGCGAGCGAGGCGGCTGGGTCCTGCGTGAGGCCGCCGTGGATCGGGCCGGGCTGCACCACGGTGCTGCGAGGTGCGCTCAACCACCCGAACCGGCGTCCCAGCCCGCCCAGGGTGGGGAGACCCCCGCCGGTGACCCCACGGCACACCTGGCAGACCGTCTCGAGCGCGTCGCCGACCGCGGCGGCGTCCACCTCGGGGAAGAGCGTCCGGAGCCGGTCCTCGTCGACGCGGTAGGCGGCCTCGAGGAACTCGGCGCCCTGGGAGTAGAGGATGACGCCCACGTTGACGAACTCCTCACGCTCGACGCGGGGGACGCAGCGCAGGGTGACGTACTGGTAGCCGTGCCGGGTCGGTGCCTGCCCGGTCATGACGGCGCACCCGGCAGCCATGCGGCAGGGTTGGCCACCCGCGCCTGGAAGTGCTCACGGTACGCCGCGCGAACCTCGGCGGGGGAGTCGAGGCCGGGGGCGGGCTCCAGCCACTCCTCGGGCACCAGTGCGGTGACCGAGTCCAGCAGCTCGGTCGTCAGCAACGGTGAGAGCCGCTCATGGGCTGCAGCCGGGTCCGCCGCGACGTCGCGCAGCACGTGGGTGCTCGCGTCGAACGGCTGGGCGGCGAACCGCTCCGGGTTGGCGCCGCGACCGGGCCAGCCGTGGTGGAAGTACAGCGCTGCGCCGTGGTCGATGAGCCACGGCTTGTGGTGCCAGACGAGGAGGTTGGGGTTGCTCCACGTGCGGTCGACGTTCGCCGTGAGGGCGTCCAGCCACAGCACCTGCGAGGCCACCTCGGGAGCGGGAGGGCGCGACCCGTCGTACCCGAACGAACCGGGGAGGAAGTCGATGCCGAGGTTGAGCCCGAGGCTCGCGGTGAGCAGGCACTGGACCTCCTCGTCGGCCTCGTACTTCGCGATGGGCGACTGCAGGTCGACGACGGCGAGCCGCGGGACGTCCAGCCCGAGGGCCCGCGCCAGCTCACCGACGAGCACCTCCGCGACGAGCACCTTGAGCCCCTGGCCGGCGCCGCGGAACTTCAGCACGTAGGTGCCGAGGTCGTCGGCCTCGACGATGCCGGGAAGTGACCCGCCCTCCTTGAGGGGGGTCACGTACCGGGTCGCCGTGATCTGTTCGAGCACGGCGCCAGCCTAGGGGGCGGGGGAGCGGCCCCGGGTCAGGCGTCGCCGACCGTGACGGCCTCGGCCTCGAGGTCGCGCTCCTCGATCGTGCGCTCGGCGGTGGCGTGGCCGTGCACCTCGTCGGTCGCCATCACCTCCCGACGGGCGGTGAGCAGCACGAGCACCGCGAGCACGACGGCTCCGGAACCCACCCAGAAGGGGATGTGCACCGAGCGCTCACCGAGCTTGCCGGCGAGGTATGGCGCGACGGCACCCCCGCCGAAGCGGACGAAGCTGTAGGCCGCGGAGGCGACCCCGCGCTCGACCGGCGAGACCTTCATGACCGTCTCGGTGATGAGGGTGTTGTTGATGCCGAGGAACGCTCCGGCGACGATGACGCCGACGACGAGGACCGGCTTGTGCTCGGTGCCGATCGCCATGGCCGCGAGCACGATCGCGAAGCCGATGAGCGCCCCGACGATGCCGGGCAGCGTGCCGAACCGGCGCTGCAGCCGCGGGGCGACGACCACCGAGGTGAAGGCGAGCAGCACGCCCCAGCCGAAGAAGACCAGGCCGACCTCGTGGGCGCCCATGGCGAGCGGGAACGGCGTGAAGGCGAGCAGCGTGAAGAAGCCGAAGTTGTAGAGCAGGGCGGTGATGCCGACGGTCAGCAGTCCACGGTGCGAGAGCGCCTTGAGGGGCGCGGCGAGGCTGGTGCCGCCGCCGGTCGGCTTCGTCGGGGGCAGGGTGGCCACGATGCCGATGAAGGCGATGGCCATGAGCGCGGAGACGCCCCAGAAGGGCCAGCGCCACGAGTGGCCGCCGAGCCAGCCACCGAGCAGCGGACCGGTGGCGATCCCGACCCCCAGCGCGGCTTCGTAGAGGATGATCGCCTGGCCGACCGACCCTCGGGCGGCGCTGACGATCGTGGCCAGGGCGGTGGCGATGAACAGCGCGTTGCCGAGGCCCCACACCGCGCGGAAGGCGACGATGCCGCCCACGGAGTCCTGGGCCCCGGCGAGGCCGGCGCCCACGATGATGACGAGCAGGCCGACGAGCAGGGTGCGCTTGGCCCCGACCCGGCTGGACACCCAGCCGGTGCCGAGCATGGCCACTCCCATGACGGCCATGTAGCTGGTGAACAGCAGCGACACCTGCGAGGCGCTGGCCCCGAGGTCGTCGGCGATGGGCTTGAGGATGGGGTCGACGAGGCCGATGCCCATGAAGGCGATGACACAGGCGAAGGCGACGGACCAGACGGTCCTGGGTTGGCGCCACATGAGTGGTGGACGTCCTTTCAGTGGTGGATGTCGGTGCGGGCGGCCCGGAGGAGCAGGTCGTCCAGGGCGGCGACGGCGGCGCGCAGCTGCGCGACCTCCGACTCGTCCAGGCTGGCGAGGGTGGGGGAGAGGACCGCGGCGCGAGCCCGTCGGATCTCCTCGAGCGCGTCCCGGCCGGCCGGCGTCAGCGACAGCAGGCTGGCCCGGGCGTCGGCGGGGTCGGGGACCCGTCCCGCCCACCCCTGGGACTCGAGGCGCTGCAGCGCGGTCGACATCGTCGGCTGGCTGCAGTGGTCGGCCTCGGCCAGCGCGCTCACACGGGCCGGGCCGAGCTCGTCGAGCAGGGCCAGGAGCCGCGCCTGGGCGTACGACACGTCGAACGCGGCGAGTCGCGAGGCCCAGCGGGACAGCCGGGCAGCAGACCGCAGCAGGTCGTTGGCAACCGTCTCCCTCGGGTTCATGGTCCCAGTTTACATAGTTCACCTATATAAACCAATCCGGCCGGTCGGTCGCGTCGAACTGCTCCCGGACGTGCAGGGTCCATCTGATCCTGCGCACCGCCCGGACCGACCGACCGCAGCAGGAGGCACCCCATGAAGTCACTTCGCATCGGAGAGCTCGCACCGGAGTTCGAGCTTCCCGACCAGGGCGGTCGGACCCGCAGCCTGACCGGCCTGCTGGAGGAGGGGAGCGTCGTGCTCTTCTTCTACCCCGCAGCGCTCAGCGGCGGCTGCACCAAGGAGGCGTGCCACTTCCGCAACCTGCGCGCCGAGTTCGCCGCCGTGGGTGCCCAGCCGGTTGGCATCAGCATGGACACCGTCGAGGCGCAGTCGCAGTTCGACGGCAAGGAGTCGCTGGGCATGCCGCTGCTCTCCGATGCCGACGGTGCCGTGGCGACGGCCTTCGGGGTGCGCCGGAAGTACATCACCCCCGTGAAGCGCGCGACCTTCGTCATCGCCCCCGACCGCAGGATCATCGAGGTCATCGAGTCCGAGTGGAGCATGGAGAAGCACGCCGACACGGCGCTCCAGGTGCTCGGCGCTGCCGTCAGGCGCTGACGCAGGACCTCCGGGCCGGTGCGGGCCCTTGCCCTCAGGCGCGCAGGGACCGCACCGTGTCGACGGTGTCGGCCTGCTCGGCGGTCTTGTCGTCGCGGTAGCGGATGACGCGGGCGAACCGCAGCGCCATGCCTCCGGGGTAGCGCGAGGACGTCTGGATGCCGTCGAACGCGATCTCGACCACCTGCTCGGGACGGACGTGCACGACGTGTCCCTTGCGGTGCGTCTCGAGCTCGAGGAACCGCGCCGTCTGCCAGGTGAGGATCTCGTCGGTCATCCCCTTGAACGTCTTGCCCAACATGACGAAGCCACCGGTCTCGGGGTCACGCGCGCCGAGGTGGATGTTGGAGAGCCATCCCTCGCGCCGGCCGCTGCCCCACTCGACGGCCAGCACCACGAGGTCGAGGGTGTGCCGGGGCTTCACCTTGACCCACCCGGCACCTCGGCGCCCGGCGGCATACGGCGCCGACGGTGACTTGACCACCACGCCCTCGTGGCCGTCGGTGACGAGCCGGTGGAAGAACTCGGCAGCGTGTGTCGCGGACGGCGCCAGGGTGCGTGGCACCTGCCACTGCTCGGGCACGAGCTCGGCGAGGCGGGCGAACCGCTCGGTGGCCGGCAGGTCGAGTAGGTCCTCGCCGTCCACGTGGAGCAGGTCGAAGAAGTAGGGCGTGACGGGGACGGTCGCCCTCAGCTCGTCGACCCCGGTGCTGCTCATGGTGCGCGAGGCCGTCTCCTGGAACGGGCGTGGTCGACCGTCCTCGGTCAGCGCGATCGCCTCACCGTCGACGACCAGCCGCTGGGCCGGCAGGGCCAGCACCGCCTCCACGACCTCGGGCAGCCGGTCGGTGATGTCGTCCAGGGAGCGGGTGAAGAGCCTGACCTCGTCGCCATCGCGATGGGCCTGGAGGCGGATGCCGTCGAGCTTGCCGTCGACGAAGACCCCGGCCCCGTCCTCAGGGGCGACCTGCTCCCAGGCGGCGTCCACGTCGGGAGCGGAGGCAGCCAGCATCGGCCGCACGGGGCGCCCGACCTCGAGGCCGATCTCCGCCAGCGCGGTGCTGCCGCCGGCCAGCGCGGCAGCCGCCACCGGGCCGGTGTGGCCGGCGAGCATCACGGCCCGCCGGACCTCCGTCTCGGGGACCTCGGACGCCGCGGCGATCGCGGCGAGCATCACGCCGTCGAGGGCGCCCTGGCGGACCTGCCCGGTCACGAGCGCGCGCAGGTAGACCTGCTCGTCCTCGGTGAGCCGCTCGAACAGCTCGACGACCGCGGCGGCCCGCGAGGCCCCGCTGCCGCTGCCGGCGATCGCCCCGATCGAGGTGAGGGCCGCGTCGACCTCGGCCACCGTGACCGACGGCTCCGGGGCCGGGACGGGCAGGGTGGACAGCCCGCGCCAGCTCACGCCGATGCGTCGCTGGGGGAGGACGCCGGACAGGTAGGCGGCGACCGTGGCCGCGTCGCCGGGGCCGGCCGCCCGCAGGGCGTCGGCCACCGCGGCCGTCTTGGCCAGCCTGGAACGGGTCGCGGAGGCCGCGTGGGAGGCGGCGACGACATCGGCGAGGAGCACGCCCCGAACCTAGTCGCCGCCGCCGACAGCCGCCGGTCAGCCGGCGAGCACGTCCGCGAGGTCGACCGAGTCGAACCCGTGGGCCTCCGCAACGGGGGCGTACGTCACGTGGCCGTCGTGGGTGTTGAGCCCGAGGGCGAGTGGACGGTTCGCCGACAGCGCGGCCTGCCACCCCTGGTTGGCGAGCTGCACGGCATACGGGAGGGTCACGTTGGTGAGGGCGTAGGTGCTGGTGTGCGGCACCGCGCCGGGCATGTTGGCGACGCAGTAGAAGACCGAGTTGTGCACCGCGTAGGTGGGGTCGGCGTGGGTCGTCGGTCGGGAGTCCTCGAAGCAGCCGCCCTGGTCGATGGAGATGTCGACGAGCACCGAGCCGGGCTTCATCCGGGAGACCTGCTCGTTGGTGACGAGCTTGGGCGCCTTGGCGCCGGGGACGAGGACCGCGCCGATGACGAGGTCGGCGTCGGCGATCGCGCGCTCCACCTCGTAGGCGTTGGAGGCGACGGTCTGGCAGTGGCCCTGGTAGATGGCGTCCGCGTGCCGCAGCTTGCTGATGTCGCGGTCCAGGAGCAGCACCTCGGCCTGCATGCCGAGGGCGATCGCGGCAGCGTTCATGCCGGAGACTCCGGCACCGATGACGACCACCTTCGCGGCGTACACCCCGCTCACGCCGCCCATGAGGACGCCACGACCACCCTGCGCGCGCATCAGCGTCTGTGCGCCCACCTGCGGCGCGAGGCGACCCGCGACCTCGGACATGGGGGCCAGGAGGGGCAGTGAGCGGTCGGGCAGCTCGACGGTCTCGTAGGCGATGCCGGTGACCTTGCGCTTGACCAGCTCCTCCGTGAGGGCCCGGTCCGCGGCGAGGTGCAGGTAGGTGAAGAGGGTCTGGCCCTCGCGCATCCGGTGGTACTCCGGCTCGATCGGCTCCTTGACCTTGAGGATCAGGTCCCCGGTGCCCCACACGTCGTCGGCGGTGTCGAGGATCTTCGCGCCGGCTGCGACGTAGTCCTCGTCGAGGATCGAGGAGCCGACTCCGGCGTCCTTCTCGACGTACACCTCGTGGCCCTGGACGACGAGCTCGTGCACCCCCGACGGCGTGATGGCGACCCGGTACTCGTTGTTCTTGACCTCGCGGGGGATCCCGACCTTCATGTGACGCTCCTCCATGGTTCGGCGTGGTCCTCGAACAATGGCGGAGTTGCGGCGCCCTGCCAACCTCCGTCGGCGGGTCCGTGCTCGCGACGGCTCAGGCGGCCAGCCGCTCGGAGTGACCGAGGGCGTCGACGAGGGCCTGTCGCCACGAGACCACCTCGTGGCCGGTGCGGCAGGAGGCGCCGCCGCACGAACACATCCAGACCCAGCTACCGGTCGTCGCGCGGAACACCATCGGGTGGTGGTGGGCGACGTTCCTGCGGTGCGAGCGGACGGTCATGGCAGGTTCCTGGGTGGGACGGGTGGACGGTGTGGTTCCAGTGATGAGGAGGCGTCGGACGCGTTCCAGATACACGGGCCGCTCGGGTGGGGGTCCCCGACACGGCGGTGGGCTCAGGGAGCGACTGCGGAGGAGTGGTTGAGCGCACCGATCAGGGCGACCCTCCAGGGCGTTGCCTCGCGGGTGGTGCGGCACGAGGCGCCGCCACAGGAGCAGGCCCAGACCCAGCCACCCTGGCTGGAGCGCTGGACGCGGGGGTGGTGGAGGGCTGAGGACCGGTGGGCCGTGCGGGTGTTCACGTGTCGAAGGTAGGACGCGTGCCAGCACGCCCACGCGTCGCCGCGCCGTGGGTCGGCCACCCTCGGGAGGCATCCCACCCGAACGGACGAGGCCGGTATGGGGAGTTGTCGCCACCCCGGCGTAGGGGGCGGTGGGCTCAGCCGGCGCTGAAGACGTTCGGGACCGCGCGCTGCGCCTCGGAGAGACCGCGGTCCAGCCGGACGACGGTGCCCGAGGGCAGCCGCGCCAGCATCGTCGTGGAGCCACCCCCGTCGAGGTTGGTGGCGTTCCAGGCACCCAGCTTCTGGAGGTAGTCGGCCATCTGGTGGATCGTCGCGCCGCCGTAGCGGACGCCGTTGACCGTGGCCCGTCCGGAGACCGTCACGAACAGCAGGTCGCCGGCCTTGGTCCAGCCGATCGCGGTCCGCGGGCGGAGCAGCTCGTCGCGGGCACCGCAGGTGCCGCCGTTCTTCACCCCTGCGTTGAGGTAGCGGGCACCCCGGCCCACCGCCTCCCAGACGGCGATGGACGCGTCCGTGTGGGCGGCATACGACACGGACACGGCGTTGCCCACGCGGAGGCTGGACAGCCAGGTGGCGGTCGCACCGGTGCCGGTGAGGATCGTCTGCCCGGAGGCCGGCACCTTGCCGCGGCTCGTGCCGGTCCGCAGCGCGACCACCTTGCCCCTGACGACGACGACGTCCACCGAGCCGTAGGGGCGCGACTGCGAGCCCCAGGCAGTCGTGTAGACGGTGACGCCCTCGGTCACGGCCTGCCAGTTGAGTCCGGTGACGGTGCGCGCGCCCTTGCTGCCGGCCGAGGCCGAACCGGTGAGCCAGAGCTTGGTCGGCACCGACGCACCGCTCTTGCTCACGGCGATGACGGCGTCCTTGACCGAACGGGCCTTGGTGACCTGGCCCCCGACCATCTGCGGCAGGTCGGGCAGTGCGCCCCGAGTGGGGTCGAAGACCCCACCGTTGACCATGACGACCGCGCCGGGGGCCCCCTTGAGGTAGGCCGACGGCGTGCTGGCCTTGGTGAGCGCAGCCGCTGCCCTGACCCGCGGGTGCAGCGCCGACGACGCCGGAACGCGCACGACGACGATGCGGGTCGACGCCTGGGGGTTGCTCGGGGTGGGGCCGGTGTCCCAGATCCTGGCGCTGAGGCCGCTGGCCAGCCTGGTCGTCGTCGGCGTCCGCGACAGGAGGGCCGGCGTCGCCCGGCAGGTCGCTGCCGTGGCGCTGGTCGCCACCGGAGCGGTGACCAGCAGGGCGCCGGCGAGGGCGGTGACGAGCAGGGGGGCGACGGCGCGCAGACCGCGGGCGGGGGAGCTGGGCACGAGGGGTCCTGGGGGCTGCGGGGGACGGAGGGCCCCCACGCTAGGTCGGCCCGCCGCCGGGCGTGGGGTGGTCGCAGAGGGTCGATCCGTTCGGACGAGGGGGTATGGCGCACGGACCCCCGGGCGGATGCCGGTCGACGGTGGACGCACGTCCGATTCGTGCCGGATTTTCGTTGGGACCGAGGCGGTTTGGGAGTTGTGGCCGCTGACGTGTATCGTTCCGGGTCGCAGCAGGCGCTCCTCTGGAGCGTGTGTGAAACACCTTGTCCGGGTGGCGGAATGGCAGACGCGCTAGCTTGAGGTGCTAGTGCCCTTTATCGGGCGTGGGGGTTCAAGTCCCCCTCCGGACACCAGCGTGACGAAGGACCTCCAGGCGACTGGGGGTCCTTCGTCGTTTTCCTCCCGCGCGCCTAGTGTGGACGGCATGAGCGACGTCACCAGCCCTGCCCGCGAAGTCGAAGGTCCCGTCGACGAGGTCGTCCGGATCTGCCGGGACCTCATCCGCATCGACAGCACGAACTACGGGGACGGCAGCGGACCGGGGGAGAAGGAGGCGGCCGCCTACGTCGTCGCCCAGCTGCGTGAGGTCGGCCTGGATCCGACCGTGGTCGAGAGCGACCCCGGCCGCACGAGCGTCATCGTGCGGGTCGAGGGCGAGGACCGCAGCCGCCCGGCCCTGTGCATCCACGGCCACCTCGACGTGGTGCCGGCCAACGCCGCCGACTGGCAGGTCGACCCGCTGAGCGCCGAGCTGCGCGACGGGTGCGTCTGGGGACGCGGAGCCGTGGACATGAAGGACATGGATGCCATGATCCTGGCCAACATCCGCGACCTCGCCCGCCGCGGCGCCAAGCCGCCGCGGGACGTCGTCTTCGCCTTCTTCGCCGACGAGGAGGCCGGTGGGGTCAAGGGTTCGCACCATGTCGTGAAGACCCGCCCCGAGCTGTTCGACGGGGTGACCGAGGCCGTCAGCGAGGTGGGGGGCTACAGCGTCACCGTGCCCACCCAGGACGGAGAGCAGACCCGCGCGTACCTCGTGCAGACCGCCGAGAAGGGGATCCTCTGGCTGCGCCTCGTGGCCACCGGACGCGCCGGCCACGGCTCGGTCCCGAACCCCGACAACGCGATCGTCCACCTGGCCGAGGCGATCAGCCGGATCAACGCGCACAAGTGGCCCCGCGAGTACATCGCGTCGGTCCGCGAGCTGCTCGACGGGCTGAGCGACCTCACCGGCACGAGCTACTCCGACGAGGACCTCGACGAGCTGCTCGAGCACCTCGGAGGCGCCCAGGGTTTCGTCCGAGGGACGTTGCAGGACACCGCGAACTTCACGATGACCGAGGCCGGCTACAAGCACAACGTCATCCCGCAGAGCGCCAGCGCCGCGCTCGACTGCCGCTTCCTCCCCGGTCACGACGAGGACCTGCTCGCGACGATCCGCGAGCTTGCCGGCGACAAGGTCGAGGTGCAGGTCGTCCACCGCGACATCGCCCTCGACTCGCCCTTCGAGGGTGAGCTGGTCGACGCGATGACCGCCGCGCTGCTCGCCGAGGACCCGGGTGCGCAGGTCCTGCCCTACTGCCTCTCCGGCGGCACGGACAACAAGGCCCTGAGCACCCTGGGCATCACCGGCTACGGCTTCGCCCCCTTGCAGCTCCCCGCCGACCTGGACTTCGCCCCGATGTTCCACGGCATCGACGAGCGGGTGCCGGTGTCGGCCCTCGAGTTCGGCGCCAAGGTGCTCCAGCGCTTCATCGCCACCTGCTGACAGGAGGTGTGGCGCGTGGCCCGGCCGCGCGCCATACCGGCCTCTCGCACGCGTTTGCTACTGACCCGTAGCGTTCGCCCCGCTGTCTCGTTTGACCGGATACAACCCCCGTGTGTCCGGCAAAGGAGCCACCATGACTCGGCGTCGTCCCCGCCTGCTCGCCCTTCGTTCGGCCGCTGCCCTCAGCGTGGCCGTCGCGCTGTGCGGCCTGGCCACCTCGCCGTCGCACGCGCTGGGGCTGCCCGAGCCCGTGAGCACGGCCGTCGGTGGGGTCACCTCCAGGGTGAAGGGTGCCACCGGGGGTCTCGGGCTGCCGGTTCCCGGGGCGACCAGCACGGCCCCGACCGGGACGGGTTCGCCGACCTCGTCCGCCCACCCTTCCTCGTCGGGCACCGGCACCGCTCACGGCCCGAGCGCGACGTCGTCCGGGGCCTCGGGCAAGGGTGCGGGTTCATCCGGTGGCAGCGCGCCTGCCGACGGCGCGGTCGTAGACTCCCCGGCAGCCACCGTCTGCCTCATCCCCACGGGCGGTTCGTCACCCGCGGTGCGCGTCGACCTCGAGGCGGCGGGGGTGGACCTGTCGTCGCCGCTGGTCAAGCAGTTCCCCCAGGCCCTCGCGCCCTGCCCCAAGGGGGCCGTGCCCGCCGGCGACCACGTCCTGTCGATCGACGCGACGGTCAAGGGCCTCCTGGGTGCCTGTGTGCGGGTGACCCGCCAGGTCGTGCCGGTGCAGACCACCCTCGTCGTGCTCGACCGCGACCTCATCAAGGAGCTCACGGCCGCCGGTGTGCCGCTCCAGCGCCTCGTCGTGCCGTGCCCCCGTGGTGCCGGGGCTCCGCCCGCCGGGCACACGCCGTCCTCGGGCACCCCGGGTCACCCCGCCGCCGGCCGCACCCCGGGCGCGGCCTCGGCCCTGCCCGCCGGTCTGGCCTTCACGGGCACCGACCCGGTCCCGATGGCCCTGGTTGGTGCAGGCCTGCTGTGGCTCGGGGTGCTGTTGACCCGACGCGCCCGGGTGGCCCTCAGGACGAACGCGGCACGCGGATGATCTTGCGCCGCAGCCAGGTCCGCTGGATGCCCCCGAGGTAGATCCGGGTCCGGTGCAGCTCCCAGTGGCCGTACTCGGCGTGCTCCACCAGGGCGCGCCTGATCTCGGAACGGCTGTCTCCTCGCGTGAAGCTCACCACGCGGTACTCGTACTCGACCATCGACGCCATTGTCACCCAGAACCCGCTACGGTCGGCACATGACCGCAGACCCGCGTGGCGCGCTGGCCGACCTCGTCGCCGCATTCGAGCGGCACCTCGAGGCCTCCGCCTCCAAGCGCGGGGAGGACGATCCGACGGTCATCGCGACGTACGACGACCTCGCCGACGCCTTCGCCTCCTACGACGACGCCCTGCTCCAGGCCTACGGCGAGATGACGCCCCTGGACATCTACGACGGCGATGACGACGACGACGACGAGGACGACGACGACGAGGACGACGACGAGGAGCTCGACGACCACTCCGACGAGGACGGCGACGGCACGGTCTACTCGGGGCTGGACGACGCGGACTACGACGACGCCGACGACGACTCGGACGATGACTCCGACGATGACGACGACTCGGACGATGACGACGCGGATGACGACGACGACCAGGGCCACTCCCACGACGCGGACCACGCGCAGCGCTGAGGCTCGCTGAGGCCGACCGTCAGTCGGACACCTCGT
This sequence comes from Pedococcus soli, assembly GCF_054782575.1. Taxonomy (NCBI): domain Bacteria; kingdom Bacillati; phylum Actinomycetota; class Actinomycetes; order Micrococcales; family Intrasporangiaceae; genus Pedococcus; species Pedococcus soli. The sequence continues at coordinate 239,189 of NZ_BAAGSF010000006.1, forward strand.
CCAGTGCTGCCACGAGCTCGGCCGGCAGCTCGAGCTGCTCGCTCGCCAGCGACGTGCGCAGCTGGGCCGTGGTCCGGGCACCGACGACGGGGCTGACCACCCCGGGCCGGTCGCGCACCCAGGCCAGGGCCACCTCGGTGGTGCTGACCTCGAGGCCCTTGGCCGCGATGGCGAGGGCCTCGACGATGTTGGTGCTGCGGTCGTCGAGGTAGCGGGCGGTGAAGCGTGGGAAGTCGCGGGAGGCGGCTCGGGAGTCGGCAGGGATCCCGTGCCGGTACTTGCCGGTGAGCACGCCTCGCCCGAGCGGCGACCACGGCAGGATGCCGAACCCCAGGGCCTGCGCGGCCTCGAGCAGGTCGGGCTCCGGGTTGCGGTTGACCAGGGAGTACTCGACCTCGTTGGCCACCAACGGAACTCGCGCCTGCTCGAGCAGCGAGAACGCCCGGGCGCTCTGCCACCCGCTGAAGTTGGACACGCCGACATACCTCGCACGCCCGGTCGCCACGGCCCACTCCAGGGCTGACAGGGTCTCCGTGAGCGGCGCCTCGTCGGACCAGGTGTGCACCAGCCACAGGTCGACGTGGTCGGTGCCGAGGCGTTCCAGCGAGGTGTCCAGCTGGCGCAGGAGGCTGTGGCGCGAGGTGTCGACGACGCGCTGCCCCGAGCGGCGCGAGATCCCGGACTTGGTGCAGAGCACGACGTCCTCGCGGTCCACGGCGTCGCCCATGAGCCGGCCGATGATCTCCTCGGCCGCACCGTCGGAGTAGCCGTGGGCGGTGTCGAGGAGGTTGCCCCCGGCGTCGAGGAAGGTCCGGAGCTGCTCGCGGGCATTCTCCTCGTCGGTGGTGCGGCCCCAGGTCATCGTGCCGAGGGCCAGCCGGGACACGGACAGGCCTGAGGTCCCCATTCGTCGCTGGCGCATGGTCACTCACCGTAGTCGCCGGGGTCGCCCGCCCCGGGCCGCGGCACGCGCAAGGGGCTCGGCCGGCACCCGGCTTCGGCACGCAGCGAGGGCTCCGCCGCTAGCCTCGGTCCATGGAACTCGGTGTGAACCTCGGCTACTTCGGCATGGGCATGGACCAGGACAACGTCGCGGTCGCGCAGGAGGCCGACCGGCTCGGCTACGCCGTCGCCTGGGTGGCGGAGGCGTACGGGTCCGACGTCCCCACCGTGCTGTCCTGGATCGGCGCCCTGACCGAGAAGATCCACCTCGGGGCAGCCGTCATGCAGATTCCCGCCCGTACCCCGGCGATGACGTCGATGACCGCAGCCACGCTCGACACCCTGTCGGGCGGCAGGTTCCGGCTCGGCCTCGGGGTCAGCGGCCCGCAGGTGAGCGAGGGCTGGCACGGGGTGCGCTTCGCGGCACCGCTGGGCCGAACCCGTGAGTACGTCGACATCGTCCGCATGGCCCTGCGCCGCGACACGGTCTCCTACTCCGGCAAGCACTTCACGCTCCCGCTGCCCGACGGCCCGGGCAAGGCGCTCAAGCTCACCATCCACCCGCCTCGCACCGACCTGCCGATCTACCTGGCGGCCGTGGGTCCCAAGAACCTCGAGCTCGCCGGCGAGGTCGCGGACGGGTGGCACGCCATCTTCTTCAGCCCCGAGCACTCCGGCGACCAGGTGGCCAGCGTCGTCGCCGGGCGCCGTCGCGCTGGTCGCGGCACGGACGAGAACCCCATGGCCGGCTTCGACATCGCCCCGTCGGTGCCGGTGGTCGTCGCCGACGACGTCGAGGCCGCGGCGGACGCGATCCGCCCCTACGCTGCCCTGTACATCGGTGGCATGGGTTCGCGTGAGCAGAACTTCTACAACCAGCTCGCCTGCCGGATGGGCTTCGAGGACGCCGCCGCGAAGGTCCAGGACCTCTACCTCGCCAAGCAGCACCGTGACGCCGCGGCCGCCGTGCCGTTCGAGTTCATCGACGCCACGTCCCTCATCGGACCCAAGGCGCGCATCGCCGAGCGCATCGGCCGGTATGCCGCCGCGGGCGTCGGGACGCTCTCCGTCGCCCCCTTCGCAGGGAGCCTCGACGCACGGCTGCATGTCGTGCGGACCATGGCCGAGGTCATGCGGGAGACTGTCGGCTGAACCTGCCCAGTCCCCGCCCTCGAAAGTAGAGCCGTGACCCTCAGCTACCTCGACGCCGTGATCCTCGGCATCGTCGAAGGACTCACCGAGTTCTTGCCGGTCTCCTCGACCGGCCACCTCACCATCACCGAGAAGCTGCTCGACCTGCAGATCGACGACCCGGGCGTCACGGCCTACACCGCCGTGATCCAGCTCGGGGCGATCCTCGCCACGCTGCTCTACTTCCGCAAGGACATCGTGCGGCTGCTCGTCGCCTGGGTCGGGGGACTGACGCGGGCCGAGGGCCGGACCCACCACGACTACCAGCTGGCGTGGGCCGTCATCGTCGGGTCGATCCCGGTGGGCATCGTCGGCTTCCTCGCCAAGGACGCGATCAGCGGACCGCTGCGCAGCCTCTGGGTGGTCGCCGGGGCGCTCATCCTGTGGAGCGCGGTGATGTACCTCGCGGAGACGCGTCACGCGGCCCTGGTCAAGCACGGGGAGGAGCGGGGCGAGGGACAGGTGACCCTGCGCGACGGGATCGTCATCGGCCTCGTGCAGTGCGCCTCGCTGGTCCCCGGCGTCTCCCGCTCGGGAGCGACGATCTCGGCCGGGCTGTTCCGTGGCCTCGACCGACTCACGGCCACCCGCCTGTCGTTCTTCATGGCCATCCCCGCCCTGACCGCGGCGGGCCTGTTCGAGATGGTCAGCGAGGCCGACCACCTCAAGCTGCTCGGCGTCGGCCAGATGGTCGTGGGCGTCGTGGTGTCGTTCGTCGTGGCGTACGCGTCCATCGCCTGGCTGCTCAAGTTCGTCAGCTCCAACAAGATCACCGCGTTCGTCTGGTACCGCGTCCTGCTGGGTGTGGTGCTCATCGTCGTGCTGTCCGCAGGCTGGATGACCGCCACCTGACGGAGGTGACGACAGGGGCGGGCCGGGTCACCGGGCCGCCCCTTCGTCGTCAGAGCCAGCCGGAGCGGCGGAATGCGCGGTAGAGGCTGCCGCAGGCCCCGGCCATGACGGCCAGGACGATGAAGTAGCCGTACCGCCACTTGAGCTCCGGCATGTTGTCGAAGTTCATGCCGTAGATGCCGGCGATCATCGTCGGCACCGCGGCGATCGCGACCCACGCCGAGATCTTCCGCATGTCGCTGTTCTGCTGCACGGTGATCTGCGCGAGGTGCGCGTTGAGGACGTCGGTGAGCAGTCGGTCGTACGACTCCACGTGGTCGATGACGCGCAGGAGGTGGTCGGCGACGTCGCGGAAGAGCAGCCGCATCTCCTTGACGGACACCGGGCTGCGCGAGCCGTCGTGCAGCATGTTGAGCGGCGCGGCGAGGGGGGTCGCGGCCCGGCGGAACTCCACGACCTCGCGCTTGAGGCTGTAGATCTGCTCGGAGTCTGCGTGACCGCGCCCGCCGAAGACCGCCGCCTCGATCTGCTCGAGGTCGGTCTGCAGCTCGGCGTCGATCTCGACGTAGTTGTCCACGATGGCGTCCATGACGGCGTGCAGCACCGAGATCTCGCCGTGGCGCAGCATGTCGGGGGCTGCCTCGAGGCGCTTGCGCACGGCGGCCAGCGGGCTGAGCTCGCCGTACCGGACGGTGACGACGAAACGGTCGCCGACGAAGAGCATCACCTCGCCGGTCTCGACGTCGCTGGTCTCGTCGAGGTACCTCAGGGTCTTGAGGACCACGAAGATCGTGTTGTCGTAGAGCTCGACCTTGGCCCGCTGGTTACCCTTGACCGCGTCCTCGACGGCGAGCGGATGCAGCTTGAGCTCGTCGTTGACGAGGTCGAACTCCGCGTCCGTGGGGTCCTTCAGCCCGATCCACAGGAACGCGTGCGGGTCGTCCCCGGTGCGCAGCGCTTCCAGGGCCTCGCTCAGGTCTCCGCACGCCTGGCGGACCCCGTCGCGGTAGATGGCTTGGTCGACGATCACGGGGGCTACTCCACCACGTCCGTGCAGTCGGTGCGAGCGACCGGCCGTAGAGTTCCCGCGTGCCCACCCTGCTGCTCGTCCGCCACGGCCACTCCAGCGCGAACGGCGAGGGGATCCTCGCCGGACGGCTGCCCGGGGTCCACCTCACGGACCGCGGTCGCGAACAGGCGCAGCGCCTCGGCGAACGCTTCACCGACCTCACCCCGGTCCGGGTCGTGAGCAGCCCGCTCGAGCGCTGCCTCGAGACCGCGGCGCCGCTCGCCGAGGCCGTCGGCGCGACCGTGCAGGTCGAGGACGACCTCCAGGAGTGCGCGTACGGCGCCTGGAGCGGGCGCAAGCTCGCCGAGCTCGCGAAGGAACCGCTGTGGTCCACCGTCCAGGACGACCCCGCCTCCGCGCGCTTCCCGGACCACGAGACGTATGCCGCAGAGAGCCTGCAGGAGATGAGCGACCGGGTGGTGGCCGCGGTGCGGCGCATCGATGCCGAGGTCGCGGCCGAGCACGGCGACACGGCCATCTGGGTCGCGGTGAGCCACGGCGACCTCGTCAAGGCGCTGCTCGCGGACGCCACAGGATCGGGGCTCGGCCACTTCCAGCGCTACACCGCCGACCCCGCGTCGGTGTCGGCGATCCGTTACGGCGGGCGGCACACGTTCCTCCTCGCGGCCAATGAGCTGACCCCGGACCTGACCCGCTTCGTGCCGCCGAAGGACGCGCCGCCGACGGGTGATGCGCAGGTCGGCGGGGGAGCCGGTTAGAGTTTTGGGCATGTCGCTGCTCGAGTTCGACCCGCCGGACCGGTTCGTCGCCGGCACCGTGGGGCCCCCCGGCCAGCGGACCTTCTTCCTCCAGGCCAGCGAGGGGCGCCGCATCAGCAGCGTCTCGCTCGAGAAGGAGCAGGTCCGGGTCCTGGCGACCCGCATCAACGACCTCCTCGACAGCTACGCCGGTGGGATGGGCGGTGACCACGCCGCGGCGGAGGTCGTCGACAACGCACCGCTCGACACCCCCATCGAGGACGACTTCCGCGTCAACACCCTGGCGCTGGCCTGGGACGAGGACCGTCAGGTCGTCATCATCGAGGCGCTCGACCGCGACCCGGACGAGCCCGAGGCGGGTGACCCGGAGGTGCTGGCGTCGGAGCCCCGCCAGGTGCGGGTCGTGCTCTCGCCGGCACGGGCGAGGGCCTTCGCCCGTCGCGCCCAGTCGATCGTCGCCGCCGGTCGTCCGCCCTGCCCCTTCTGCGGTGGCCCCCTCGAGACCGAGGGTCACATCTGCCCGCGCGCGAACGGCTACAAGCGCTGAGCGCGAGCCAGTCCGCTGACGCGGCCCTGCTCGACGTCCTCTCGAGGGCGGACCTTGAGGTGGTCGGCCGGCTGGCCGACGCGTCGAACCTCGCCGTCCTCGTGCGCGTCGGCGCCGGTGGCCCCTACGCGATCTACAAGCCGGTGCAGGGGGAGCGGCCGCTGTGGGACTTCCCCGACGGCACCCTCGCGGGCCGCGAGGTCGCCTGCTACCTCATCAGCGCCGCCGGTGGCTGGGACGTCGTCCCCCCGACCGTCCTGCGGTCCGGCCCCCAGGGCATCGGCTCGGTCCAGCAGTGGGTGGGTGACCCCGGCGAGCAGCCGGAGCACCCGGTCGACCTGGTCGCACCCAAGCAGGTTCCCCGCGGCTGGCTGCCGGTCCTGCGTGGGGAGAACGAGCTGGGCCAGCCGGTCGTGGTCGTCCATGAGGACACCCCGGCGGCCCGGTCCGTCGCCGTCTTCGACGCCCTCGTCAACAACTCCGACCGCAAGGGCTCCCACCTCGTGCGTGACGGAGACCGCCTGCGCGGGTTCGACCACGGCGTCAGCCTGCACCAGGAGCCCAAGCTGCGGACGGTGCTGTGGGGCTTCGCCGGTGAGCCGCTGCCGGACACCGAGCTCGCCCGCGTGGCGAGGGTGTGCGACCTCGTCGAGGACGAGGACTCCGAGCTGCGGGTCGACCTGGACGGCCTGCTGACCATCGACGAGGTCGCAGCCCTGCTCGGCAGGGGGCGCCGCCTGCTCGACCGCGCGGCATACCCGATGCCGTCCGGGCAGTGGCCGGCCATCCCGTGGCCGCCCCTGTGAGGGCTCACCGTAGAGTTCCGCTGTGATCTCCTGGCCCACCCCGTTCCTCCCCGCCGTCCCCGGCACCGGCCACCCGGTCCAGGTCTTCGACACCGCCACGGGCGGTGTGCGGCCCCTGACGCCGGGGCCGACGGCGCGGATGTACGTCTGCGGCATCACGCCGTACGACGCGACGCACATGGGTCACGCCGCGACCTACGTGACGTTCGACGTCCTCGGCCGCGCGCTGCGCGACGCGGGCCACGAGGTCGAGTACGTCCAGAACATCACCGACGTCGACGACCCCCTGATCGAGCGGGCCGAGCGCGACGGCGTCCGCTGGCAGGACCTCGCCCACCGCGAGATCGCACTGTTCCGCGAGGACATGACCGCCCTCGCGGTCGTGCCGCCGGACCACTACATCGGCGTCGTCGAGAGCATCGAGCCCGTCGCGGCCGCCGTGCGCGGGCTGCTGGCCACCGGTGCTGCCTACGAGGTCGAGACGGCCGAGTCCGAGGGCAACGACCTGTACCTCGACCTGACCAGCGACGAGGGCTTCGGGTCGGTCTCGAACTGGACCCGGGAGGAGATGCTCGCGGTCTACGCCGAGCGCGGGGGCGACCCCGACCGGCCCGGGAAGCGCGACGCCCTCGACCCGCTGCTGTGGCGCTCGGCCCGGGAGGGCGAGCCGTCGTGGGAGGTCGAAGGGCTCCCCGCCGGCCGCCCCGGTTGGCACATCGAGTGCACCGCCATCGCCCTGGACCACCTCGGCATGAGCTTCGACGTGCAGGGTGGCGGCACCGACCTGATCTTCCCCCACCACGAGATGAGTGCGACCCAGGCCGTCGTCCTCACCGAGGAACGCCCGTTCGCCCGCACCTACGCCCACCAGGCGATGGTCGGTCTCGACGGCGAGAAGATGAGCAAGTCCAAGGGCAACCTCGTGCTCGTCTCGAAGCTGCGCGCGGACGGCGTCGACCCCATGGCGATCCGGTTGACCCTGCTCTCGCAGCACTACCGGACCGAGTGGTCGTGGACCGACGACCTGCTCGCGCAGGCGCAGGCGCGACTCGAGACGTGGCGTGCCGCGCTGTCCGTCAACGCCGCCCCGGACGCCGAGGAGACGATCGAGCAGGTGCGGCGCCACGTCGCCGACGACCTCGACACCCCGGGCGCGCTGGCTGCGGTGGACCGCTGGGCCAAGGAGTGCCTGACGCGCGGGGGCCGTGACGCCACCTCGGCGGGCGTCCTCGCCCGGGCCCTGGACGCCATCCTGGGCGTCCGGGTCTGACCGGAGGTCGTCAGCCGGGGCCGTCCTGGCCCCGACGACGCAGGTAGCGCTCGAACTCCCGGGCGATCGCGTCGCCGCTGGCCTCGGGGAGGTCGGCGGTGTCCTGGGCCTCCTCGAGGGACTGGACGTACTCCGCGACCTCGTCGTCGGTCTCGGCGAGCTCGTTGATGCCGCGCTCCCACGCCTTGGCCCCGTCGGTGAGGTCACCGTGCGGGATGGGGAGGTCGAGCAGCTCCTCCAGCCGGGACACCAGCGCCAGGGTGGCCTTGGGCGAGGGGGAGTGGCCGGCGTAGTGCGGGACGGCGGCCCAGCAGGAGATCGACTGCAGGCCTGACTGGGTGGCCGCGTCGGCGAGGACCCCGACGATGCCGGTCGGTCCTTCGTAGCGGCTGGGCTCGAGGTCGAAGCGGTGCAGGACGTCCTCGTCGTCGGACGTCGCGGTCACCGGGATGGGTCGGGTGTGTGCGACGTCGGCCATGAGCGCGCCGAGCGTGACCACGGTGCTCGCCCCCACCTGCTGGGCGAACTCCATCAGCTCGATCGTGAACGCGCGCCAGCGGAAGGAGGGCTCGATGCCCTGGATGAGGACGATGTCGCGCTCCAGCGCGTCACTCGTCGCGACCAGGATCCGGGTGGTGCGCCAGTGGATGCGGCGGCGGCCGTCGTCGAGGACCACGCGGGGGCGGTTGACCTGGAAGTCGTAGTACTCCTCCGGGTCCAGCGCGGCGATGGCCTCGGCGTCCCACACGTCGATGAGGTGGTCGATGGCTGCGGTGGCCGCCTCGCCGGCGTCGTTCCAGCCCTCGAAGGCGGCGATGACGACCGGGTTGTTGAGCTCCGGTACGTCTTCGAGCTCGATCACTGTTCCTCCTTGCCCGGGCCGGCCCGTTGCCGACGGCACACCTCGTCCTCCCAGCCTACGGTCCGCGGTGCGGCACCACCGGAGAGGCTGCGTATAGTCGGGCGCGCCGTCCCAGCCTGCCCCACCGACCGCGCGGAGCACCCCAGTCATGTCCACGCCCAGCACGTCGCCCGCCGCACCGGAGGAAGGGCTCCCCGCCGCGGTGTTCTGGGACATGGACGGGACCCTCGTCGACACCGAGCCGTACTGGATCACGGCCGAGCACGCGATCGTCGAGGAGGCCGGCGGGGTCTGGAACGACGAGTACGCCCACCAGCTCGTCGGCAACGACCTCATGGTCTCCGCCGAGTTCATCCGCGACAACAGCCCCGTGGAGCTCGAGCCCCTCGAGATCATCGAGGAGCTGCTCCGCCGGGTGGTCGTCCAGGTGCAGGAGCACGTGCCGTGGCGGCCTGGTGCGCTCGAGCTGCTCGACGCGCTCCAGGCCGCAGGAGTCCCCAACGCCCTGGTCACCATGTCGTGGCGGTCGCTGGCCGACAGCGTGGTGGGGGCCCTCCCCGAGGGCACCTTCGCCGCGGTCATCACCGGCGACGAGGTCGAGCACGGCAAGCCCCACCCCGAGCCCTACCTCGCGGCCGCCCGCGCCCTCGGCGTCGAGGTCGGCGACTGCGTCGCGATCGAGGACTCCCCGACCGGGGTGCGGTCGGCCGTCTCCGCAGGGGTGCCGACGATCGCGGTGCCGCACGTCGTCCCGGTGCCCGTGACCGTCGGGGCGGTGCAGGTGCCGAGCCTTCGAGGGCTGGCCCCGGCCGACCTGGTCAGCCTGTTCGACGGGTCCCGTCGGAAGTAGGCAGGTCCTGCGTCGGGCAGGGCCCGCGCGGCTACTCGTCCGTGGGCTCGACCTGCCCGGACACGGCAGGGTTGAGCGCGATGAGCGCGGCGTTCTCCGGCAGCGGCGGGGGCGTGCCACCCCACGCGGGGCAGAACTCGCGGAAGTCGCACCAGTCGCAGAGCTTGGACGTCTTGGGTCGCCAGTCGCCGGTCGTCGCGGCCCGCTCGATCGCGACCCAGACCGCCTTGAGGTTGCGCTCCAGGCTGAGCAGGTCGTGCTCGTCCGGCGCGTAGCGGACGACCTCGCCGTTGCCGAGGTAGACGAGCTGGAGCAGTCGCGGGATCTCCCCGCGGAGCCGCCAGAGCACCAGCGCGTAGAACTTCATCTGGAACAGCGCCTTGCCCTCGAACAGCTCGCTCGGCGACCGGCCGGTCTTGTAGTCGACGACGCGCATCGCCCCGTCCGGCGCCACGTCGAGGCGGTCGACGTAGCCGCGCAGCACGAGCCCGTCGACGTCGGTCTCGACGTAGAGCTCCCGCTCGGCGGGCTCCAGCCTCGTCGGGTCCTCGAGGGTGAACCACGTCTCGATGAGGGCCTGCGCGTCGCTGAACCAACCGTCCTCGGTCAGCTTGGCGTCGTCGGCGATCATCGCAGCCAGCTCGGGCTCCTCCTCGACCAGCGCGCTCCACTGCGGGCCGAGGAGGGCCTGGGCCGCGGCCGGGGTGCGCTCGTCCGCCGGCAGGTCGAACAAGCGCTCGAGGACCGCGTGCACGAGCGTCCCGCGCGCCGCAGCGGGGCTGGGCGGCGAGGGCAGCTTGTCGATCGTGCGGAACCGGTACAGCAGCGGGCACTGCTTGAAGTCGGACGCACGGCTCGGCGAGAGAGCGGGAACCATGACCCGCACTCTAGGTGCCCCGACCGACACGGCCGCGCGGGCCGCGCCATACCTGTGGACGGGTCGTGAACGCGTCCACAGGTATGGCGTGCGCTCAGTCCTCGGGCTGGTAGCCCAGGTTCGGGCTGAGCCAGCGCTCGGCCTCGCGCAGCGTCCAGCCCTTGCGCTCGGCGTACTCCTCGACCTGGTCGCGCCCGAGGCGGCCGACGACGAAGTACTGCGACTGCGGGTGCGAGAAGTACCAGCCGGACACCGCGGCCCCCGGCCACATGGCCATCGACTCGGTGAGCTCGATCCCCGTGCGCTCCTTGACGTCGAGCAGCTCCCAGAGGAGCTCCTTCTCGGTGTGGTCGGGGCAGGCGGGGTAGCCCGGCGCGGGGCGGATGCCGACGTACTTCTCGGCGATGAGGTCGGTGTTGCGCAGGTGCTCGTCCGGCGCGTACCCCCAGAAGTCGTGGCGGACGCGCTCGTGCAGCCGCTCCGCGAAGGCCTCGGCCAGCCGGTCGGCGAGGGACTCGAGCAGGATCGCCGAGTAGTCGTCGTTGGCGGCCTTGAAGTCGGCCACCCGCTCGGCGGACCCGAGCCCGGCCGTCACGGCGAAGGCGCCGACGTGGTCGCGGAGCCCGGTCTCCTTGGGTGCCACGAAGTCCGACATCGCGCGGTTCGGCACACCCTGGCGGTGCTGCCCCTGCTGGCGCAGCGTGTGCAGGGTGGTCGCCACGGTCGCGCGCGACGAGTCCGTGTAGACCTCGATGTCGTCGCCGACCGAGCTCGCCGGGAAGAGCCCGAGCACGCCACTGGCGCGCAGCCACTTCTCGTCGATGACGCGGTCGAGCATCCGCTGGGCGTCCTCGTAGAGCTTGCTGGCGGCCTCGCCCGTCGCGGGGTTGTTGAGGATGTCAGGGAAGCGGCCCTTCATCTCCCACGCGAGGAAGAACGGCTGCCAGTCGATGTAGTCGCGCAGCTCAGCGATGGGGTAGTCGGTGAACGTCTTGACGAACTGCGTCACCGTGGGGCGCTGGTGACCCGACTGCCGGCGCAGCAGCTCCTTCTCCTGGGCGGCGACGAGGTGGGGGACCGGCGGGCGGTAGCCGGACCAGTCGATCGGGGTGGCCTTCTCGCGGGCGACCTCGATCGAGACGAGCGGGCGTTCGGTCGACTTGGCCGCGTGCCGGGCGCGCAGGGCGTCGAAGTCGGCCTTGACGTCGGCCATGAGGACCTCGCGCTGGTCGTCCGCGAGCAGCTTGGACACGACCGGGACGGAGCGGGACGCGTCCTTCACCCACACGACGGGCCCGTGGTACTGCTGGTCGACCTTGACGGCCGTGTGCGCCCGTGAGGTCGTGGCACCTCCGATGAGCAGCGGCAGGTCGAGGCCCTGGCGCTCCATCTCGGAGGCGAAGTTGACCATCTCGTCCAAGCTCGGGGTGATGAGGCCGGACAGGCCGATCACGTCCGCCTTCTCGGCCTTCGCCGCGTCGATGATCTTCTGCGCGGGCACCATGACGCCGAGGTCGACGACGTCGTAGTTGTTGCACTGCAGCACCACGCCGACGATGTTCTTGCCGATGTCGTGCACGTCGCCCTTGACGGTGGCGAGGACGATCTTGCCCTTGCTGCGGTTCTCGGCGACCTCGGCCTCGGTCTTCTCCGCCTCGATGAACGGGATGAGGTAGGCCACCGCCTTCTTCATGACGCGGGCCGACTTCACGACCTGCGGCAGGAACATCTTGCCGCTGCCGAACAGGTCACCCACGACGTTCATGCCGTCCATGAGGGGGCCCTCGATGACCTCGATCGGCCGCCCGCCGCGGTCGCTGATCTCCTGGCGCAGCTCCTCGGTGTCGGACTCGGCGTGCTCGTCGATGCCCTTGACCAGGGCGTAGGTGATGCGTTCGCCGACGGGCAGGGACCGCCACTCCTCGGCGATCGCCTCCTGCTTGGTGTCACCCGTGTTGAACGAGTCGGCGATCTCGAGCAGCCGCTCGGTCGAGTCGGGGCGGCGGTTGAGGACCACGTCCTCGATGCGCTCGCGCAGGGTCGCGTCGACCTGGTCGTAGACGACGAGGGCGCCGGCGTTGACGATGCCCATGTCCATCCCCGCCCGGATGGCGTGGAAGAGGAACACCGCGTGGATCGCCTCGCGCACGGCGTTGTTGCCACGGAACGAGAAGGAGACGTTGGAGACGCCGCCGGAGACCAGGGCCCCAGGGAGGTTCTCCTTGATCCAGCGCGTGGCCTCGATGAAGTCGGTCCCGTAGGCCGCGTGCTCCTCGATGCCCGTGGCCACGGCGAAGATGTTGGGGTCGAAGATGATGTCCTCGGCAGGGAAGCCGACCTCCTGCGTGAGGATGTCGTAGGCCCGCTGGCAGATCACCTTGCGTCGTTCGAGGGAGTCGGCCTGGCCGTCCTCGTCGAAGGCCATCACGACGATCGCCGCGCCGTACTTGCGGCACAGCCGCGCGTGCTCGACGAACGGCTCGACGCCCTCCTTCATGGAGATGGAGTTGACGATCGGCTTGCCCTGCACGCACTTCAGGCCGGCCTCGATGACGTCCCACTTCGAGGAGTCGACCATCAGCGGCACCCGGGAGATGTCGGGCTCGCTCGCGACGAGCTTGACGAAGCGGTCCATCGCGGCGACGCCGTCGATCATGCCCTCGTCCATGTTGATGTCGATGACCTGGGCCCCGGCCTCGACCTGCTGGCGGGCCACGTTGAGCGCCGTGCCGTAGTCCTCGGCCTGGATGAGCTTGCGGAACCGTGCCGACCCGGTGATGTTGGTGCGCTCACCGACGTTGACGAACAGCGACTCCTCGGTGACGGTCAACGGCTCGAGGCCGGACAGCCGCAGGGCGGGGGAGACCTCCGGGGGGACGCGGGGCGACTGGTCGCTGGCGGCCTTGGCGATCGCCGCGATGTGGTCCGGCGTCGTGCCGCAGCATCCGCCCAGCAGGTTGACCAGCCCGGCCTGCGCGAACTCGCCCACGATCGCCGCCATCTGGTCGGGCAGCTCGTCGTACTCCCCGAAGGCGTTGGGCAGCCCGGCGTTGGGGTAGCACGACACGAAGGTGTCGGCGACGCGCGCCAGCTCCGCGGCATACGGGCGCATCTCCTCGGCGCCGAGCGCACAGTTGAGGCCGACCGCGATCGGGCGTGCGTGGCGCACGGAGTTCCAGAACGCCTCGGTGACCTGGCCGGACAGGGTGCGCCCCGACGCGTCGGTGATGGTGCCGGAGATGATGACCGGCCACCGGCGCTCGTGCTGCTCGAACAACGTCTCGAGCGCGAAGATCGCGGCCTTGGCGTTGAGGGTGTCGAAGATCGTCTCGACGATGAGGACGTCCGCACCTCCGTCGACGAGCCCCCGGGCCTGCTCGGTGTAGGCGTCCACGAGCTCGTCGAAGGTGACGTTGCGCTTGCCGGGGTCGTTGACGTCGGGGGAGATCGAGGCGGTGCGGTTGGTGGGGCCGAGCGCGCCCAGCACCCACCGCGGACGGTCCGGCGTCTTCTCGGTCATGGCGTCGCACGCGGCCCGGGCCAGGCGCGCCGACTCGAGGTTGATCTCGTACGCCAGGTCCTCCATGCCGTAGTCGGCGAGGGAGATCTTCTGGGCGTTGAAGGTGTTCGTCTCGACGAGGTCGGCCCCCGCCTCGAGGTATGCCGTGTGGATGCCGGCGATGATCTCGGGCTGGGTCAGCGACAACAGGTCGTTGTTCCCCTTGAGGTCGCTCGGCCAGTCGGCGAAGCGCTCGCCGCGGTAGTCGTCCTCGCCCAGTCCCTCCCGCTGGATCATCGTGCCCATGGCGCCGTCCATCACGAGGATCCGCTCGGTGAGGGCGGACCTCAGCTGGTCGGTCGCGTCGGGCTGGAATGCGGGTGAGTCGGGCACCGGTCAAGTATGGACCGGCGCCTGCTCGGACGTCCGGGTGGTTCACGTACTGTCAGGGCATGACGACCGCTGCCCGAGGGCACCACGCCCCCGAGGACGAGCAGGACCGCGGCCTCGGGGTCCGCATCGCGCGGGTCGCCGGGATCCCCGTCTACGTCGCACCCAGCTGGTTCCTCATCGCCGTGGTCATCACCGCGATCGTGGCCCGCCCGTTCCTGGGGACGCGGCCGCTGCTCGGCATCGGCATCGGCATCGCGCAGGCCCTCGTCCTCCTGGTGAGCGTGCTCGTGCACGAGGCCGCGCATGCCGCGACGGCAAGGGCCTTCGGCATGCCCGTGGTCCGGATCGTCGCGAACCTCTGGGGCGGCCACACCTCGATGGAGGCCGGTCGCACCACCCCGGGACGGATGGCGCTCGTCGCCGCCGCCGGTCCGGCCTCGAACGCGGTGTTCGCCGGGCTGGCGTGGCTCGCCCTTCCCTCCGCGACCGGCGACGTGTCGGGGCGCATCCTCGAGGGACTGGTCATCATCAACGGCTCGCTGGCCGTCCTCAACATCCTTCCCGGCATGCCGCTCGACGGCGGGCAGGTGCTCGAGTGCGTCGTGTGGAAGGTCACCGGGGACCGCAACAAGGGCTCGGTCGTGGCCGGCTGGAGCGGCCGTGTCCTGGCGGCCCTGGTCGTCCTGTGGTTCTTCGTCCGGCCCGTGGCCACTGGTCAGCAGATCGGGTTCAGCCACATCTGGTCGCTGTTCATCGCCTCCATCCTCTGGACCGGCGCGACGGAGTCGATCCGGCGCGGGCGGGCCCTCTCGACGATCGGTCGCCTGCGGCTGGGCTCGGTGATGCACCCGGCCATCGCGGTGCCCGAGACGGCACACGTCGCCGAGCTGCCCGCCACGCCGGGCGGCGAGCTCGTCGTCGTGGACGCACACGGGCGGCCAACCGCCTACGTCGACTCCGCCCACCTGTCGTCGGTGCCGCCGGACGCGCGCCCCCACACGCCGGTGAGCGCCGTCGCCAGCCAGCAGCACCCGGGCTGGGTGATCGAGGCCGACCCCGCGGGGGACGTGATGCCTGCGGTCGCCGCCCTCCAGGAGTTCCAGATCACCGTGGGCGCCGTCGTCCACCAGGGCCGGGTGGTGGGCGTCGTGCACGCCGCCGACATCGGTCGCGCCCTCAACGGCTGAGCGCGGCCGGTGGGTCGTTCGGTCCGGATGCGCGGGCATCCCTTGATGGGACATTTCGGGCGACGTAGGGTCCGGCCCATGACCTCCGCCCCGGTGCCCCGCAGGCGCCGGCGCCACGCGGTCGCGGCAGCCGCCCTGGCCTCGGTCGTCCTGCTCGCGGGCATCGCGTCCGTGGGCGGCCTCACCCGTGCGGCGTCGGCCGACGCCCCCACGGACGGATCGAGCCGGTCGCTGGTGGCGGTGTCCCCGAAGCCGTCGCGCGGCGAGGTCCCGCAGGAGGATGGGGCCACGCCGGCCGCCATCCCGTCAGCGGCCCCGGTCCGGTGGGTCGGCACCTGGGCCACGGCGGTCGCCGTGCCGCAGGCCGGGGAGGCGCTTGCGGGGTTCACCGACGTCACCCTGCGCCAGCGCGTCCACGTGTCGCTGGGCGGTGACGTCGTCCGCCTGCGCCTCACCAACGTCCACGGCACCTCGCCGTTGTCGGTCTCCGCCACCCTCGCGCGCCCCGCGACCCGGCACGGCCCGCTCCGCGGTGACCTCGACCCGACCACCCTCGTTCCCGTCACGTTCGGCGGGAGCCGGCACGTCGTCATACCGGCGGGCTCGGCGACCGCCTCCGACCCGGTGGCGATCGTGGTCCCGGACGACGCTGACCTGCTCGTCAGCCTGCACCTGCCCGGACCGACCGGACCCGCGACCTACCACCCCCAGGCGCACTCGACGGGGTACGTCGGCCACGGTGACCAGACCGCGTCGACGTCGGTCGCAGCGTTCCCGGGACGTACGACGTCGTTCTGGTTCCTCGACGGCTTGGACGTCCGCGCCACGGCGTCCGGGTCGGTCGTGTTCCTGGGCGACTCGATCACCGACGGCGCGGCCTCGACGCTGGACGCCGACCACCGCTGGCCCGACCGCCTCGCCGACCGGGTGCTGGCCGAGCCACGTGCGCTGAGGTTCGGGGTGCTCAACGCCGGGATCAGCGGCAACCGGCTCCTGCTCGACGCCCACGGCCAGGGGCAGGGGGAACGCGCCCTGGGCCGGTTCACGCGGGACGTGCTGACCCGGAGCGGTGTGGAGACCGTCGTCGTGCTCGAGGGCGTCAACGACATCCAGCAGGACCCGTCGGAGACGGACCCGCAGGACCTCGTCGCCGCCTATCGGGAGATCCTGGTCCGCGCCCACGAACGCCACGTGCGTGTGGTGGTGGCCACCATCGGACCGTTCCGGGGGTGGCCACGCTGGACGCCGGAGCGCGAGGCCGTGCGCGTGGCCGTCAACGACTGGATCCGCGGGTCCGGGGAGCCCGACGCGGTGCTCGACCTCGATGCCGCCCTGCGCGACCCGGTGCAGCCGACCCGTCTGGTGGCTGCGTACGACAGCGGGGACCACCTGCACCCGAACGACCTCGGGTATGCCGCGATGGCAGCGGCCGTCGACCTGCCAGAGCTGCTCGGCCAGCCCCGTTGACGGCCTCCTCCGGTGCGCCGGTGTCGTGCGACGACCGCGGGTCCGGGGCCAGCTCCGGGGAGAACTAGACTTCGCCGCCATGAGCAGCACCCCCGACCAGACCCCTCCCGCCGCGACCGGGGCCGACCTGCGCCGTGGCACGTTCTCCGAGGGCGAGCGGGTGCAGCTGACCGACCCGAAGGGGCGCCTGCACACGATCACCCTCGAGGCGGGACGCGAGTTCCACACCCACCGCGGACGCCTCGCCCACGACGACCTCATCGGCAGCCCCGACGGGTCCGTCGTCAGGAACACGGCCGGGGTCGAGTACCTCGCCCTCCGGCCGCTGCTGTCGGACTACGTCATGTCGATGCCGCGCGGTGCCGCCGTCGTCTACCCCAAGGACGCCGGCCAGATCGTCACCATGGCCGACATCTTCCCGGGCGCCCGGGTCGTCGAGGCCGGCGTCGGTTCCGGCGCGCTGTCGATGAGCCTGCTGCGGGCCGTGGGGGAGACGGGCCACGTCCACTCGTTCGAACGGCGCGAGGACTTCGCCGACATCGCCAAGGGCAACGCCCGCGCCTTCTTCGGGCAGGACCACCCGGCGTGGCAGGTCACCGTCGGCGACCTCGTCGAGGAGCTGCCGCAGCACGTCGAGCCCGGCAGCGTGGACCGCGTCGTCCTCGACATGCTGGCCCCCTGGGAGTGCCTGGACGCCGTCGCCGACGCGCTCCTGCCCGGCGGTGTGCTGATCTGCTACGTCGCCACGGCCACCCAGCTGTCCCGCGTGGCCGAGGGTGTCCGCGAGCACGGCGGCTACACCGAGCCCGAGGCGTGGGAGTCCCTGGTCCGCGGCTGGCACCTCGAGGGGCTC
The DNA here is from genome assembly GCF_054782575.1 of Pedococcus soli. Classification (NCBI taxonomy): domain Bacteria; kingdom Bacillati; phylum Actinomycetota; class Actinomycetes; order Micrococcales; family Intrasporangiaceae; genus Pedococcus; species Pedococcus soli. The sequence goes on from NZ_BAAGSF010000006.1 coordinate 256,573, forward strand.
GCCGTGCGACCGCAGCACCGGATGCACGGACACACCGGCTTCCTCATCACCACCCGTCGGCTCGCGCCCGGCGTCACCCCGCCGCTGCGCAAGCGCCGCCCCGGCAAGGGCTCGGTCGACGAGGACGGTGCACCCGTGCAGGACTCCAGCTTCGGCCGCGAAGGGGAGTTCACGCCCGAGGACATCGGCGAGCGCGTCCCATCAGACAAGAAGATCCGGCGGGTTCGCCGTTCTGTGACCCAAACCTCCGAGACCACGGAGTAGTTCAGGGTTAGGTTTGCTTATCGGCCGTCCCCGCACGGTCGATGACCGAGGTTCGCCACCGAGGGAGTCGACATGACCGACCACAGCCAGCCCACCCCCGACCGCAGCGAGGAGCGCCGCCAGGCGGAGCTCCTCTCCGAGGAGGTCGCCGCCCTGCGGCAGCGGCTCGCCGACGCCCCCGTGCGCTCGCGCGAGCTCGAGACCAAGGTGCTGCAGCTGCAGTCCAACCTCGCGACGATCTCCTCGCAGAACGAACGCCTCGTGCGCACCCTCAAGGAGGCGCGCGAGCAGATCGTCACCCTCAAGTCCGAGGTCGACCGGTTGGCCCAGCCCCCGGCTGCGTATGGCGTGATCCTCGAGTCCTACGACGACGCCACGGTCGACATCCTCACCGGCGGCCGCAAGATGCACGTGGCCGTGAGCCCGGCCGTCGACCCGTCCGAGCTCTCGAGCGGTCGGGAGGTACGCCTCAACGAGGCGATGAACGTCGTGGCGACCTGCGGCTACGAGCGCATCGGCGAGGTCGTCATGATCAAGGAGCTGCTCGGGGAGGGCAGGGTCCTGGTCGTCTCGCACGCCGACGAGGAGCGGGTCGTCCGCATGGCCGACTCCCTCGAGGGGGAGCCGATCCGGGTGGGCGACGCGCTCATGCTGGAGTCGAGGTCCGGGTTCGTCTACGAACGCATCCCCAAGGCCGAGGTGTCCGAGCTCGTCCTCGAGGAGGTGCCCGACATCGACTACGAGGACATCGGTGGGCTGGCCGGCCAGATCGAGGCCATCCGGGACGCCGTCGAGCTGCCCTACCTGCATCCCGACCTGTTCACCGAGCACCAGCTCAAGCCCCCGAAGGGCGTCCTGCTCTACGGCCCGCCCGGGTGCGGCAAGACGCTCATCGCCAAGGCCGTGGCGTCCTCGCTGGCCCGGAAGGTGGCGGAGAAGGAGGGCAAGCCGGTCGGCAAGTCGTTCTTCCTCAACATCAAGGGCCCCGAGCTGCTCAACAAGTACGTCGGTGAGACCGAGCGCCACATCCGGCTGATCTTCCAGCGGGCCCGGGAGAAGGCGTCGGGTGGCACGCCGGTCGTGGTGTTCTTCGACGAGATGGACAGCCTGTTCCGCACCCGCGGCTCGGGGGTCTCCTCCGACGTGGAGACGACGATCGTGCCGCAGCTGCTGTCGGAGATCGACGGGGTCGAACGGCTCGAGAACGTCATCGTCATCGGCGCCTCGAACCGCGAGGACATGATCGACCCCGCCATCCTGCGGCCCGGCCGCCTCGACGTGAAGATCAAGATCGAGCGCCCCGACGCCGAGAGCGCCCGCGACATCTTCACGAAGTACCTCACCTCCGACCTGCCGCTGCACCCGCACGACCTGGCCGAGCACGACGGCTCCGCCCAGGCGACGGTCGACGCGATGATCACCGCCACGGTCGAGCGGATGTACTCCGAGATCGAGGAGAACCGGTTCCTCGAGGTCACGTACGCCAACGGTGACAAGGAGGTCCTCTACTTCAAGGACTTCAACTCCGGCGCGATGATCCAGAACATCGTGGACCGGGCCAAGAAGATGGCCATCAAGGACTTCCTCACGGTCGGGGCCAAGGGCATCCGGGTGGACCACCTGCTGGCGAGCTGCGTGGACGAGTTCAAGGAGAACGAGGACCTGCCGAACACGACCAACCCGGACGACTGGGCCCGCATCTCCGGCAAGAAGGGCGAGCGGATCGTCTACATCCGCACGCTCATCACCGGCAAGAGCGGCACCGAGCCGGGCCGGTCGATCGACAACGTCGCCAACACCGGCCAGTACCTCTAGGGGGTCCCGGCGGTCCCCTTCACGCGGCCGACGAGGCGCCCCGCCGCGGCTTCGACGCGCAACCACAGCTGCCAGTAGGCCACCCCGACGGCCACGGAGGCGGCCATGGCGAGCACCGAGCTCGTCCCCATGATGTGCGGGTAGACGACGAAGTGCGTGAGGTAGACGAACAGGCTGGCGCTGGCGACCACGGCAGCCGCCCGCCCGAGGAACGCCGGCAGGACGACCGACGGCACCCAGGCCAGGACGAGCAGCCCGACGATGATGGTCACCTCCCGCATCGGCATCGACGGCCAGAACCCCGGCACCGTGAGGACCGGGATCGCCGAGACCAGGAGACGCTGCGCGGTCGACGACGCCCGTGCCGCGGCCCAGCCGGTGGCGAACAGCCAGATGAGGACGTAGGCGTTGGCCCCCCGGTAGGGGCCGGCGTCGGGCACCACGACGGCATACCTCGTCAGCAGGCCCAGGCCCACGAGGGCGACGGGGAAGGCGAACGGCCACCGGCGCTCCCAGCGGTCCACGGCCGGGACCGCCAGGAGCGCGGCGGTGCCGAGCAGAAGGGCGACCACCGCCTCGACGAACCAGTAGTGCCAGTGGTCGGACCAGCGTGACCAGTCGCCGAGCACCTGGTTGAGCAGCAGCACGTTGCGCCAGTCGTAGGTGCCTGCCACGACGGCGACGACGCCGATCCAGGCCGCGCTCGGCGCCCAGATCCGCAGGGCGCTCCGGGCGACGCCCTTCACGCGCTCTCCGCGGGAGCGGCTGGTGAGCTGGAACCGGGCGAGGTTGAAGCCGGCCAGCGCGAGCAGCGTGTGCGCGCCTCCGGGGACGAACGACAGGTGGGTGTGGTTGGCGAGGATGAGCAGCACGGCGACGGCCCGCAGCACGACGCTGGTCTCCACGCGGTGCAACCAGGTCCGCGCCGGGCGCCGGGTCGCTGCGGCCGCACCGACGAGCTCGGCAGGGGCGAGGAGGTGCCAGCCGGACGGGAGCGCGTCCAGGACCCGCTCGAGACGGAGCGACACCTCGACGTAGGAGAGGGAGTCGCCGCCGAGGTCGACGAAGCTGGTCCGCTCGGTGGCGTGCGGGGCGTCCAGCAGCCTGCGGTACAGCCCGACGACGCGCGCCACGACGTCCCCGTCGGACGTCGTGCCCTCGTCGGTGGCCGGGTGCGCCTCGCGGTGGGCCCCGAGCAGCTCGGCGACCCGTGGGTAGTCCGGCTTGCCGGTGGCCAGCCGAGGGGCCTGCAGCCCGTCGAGGACGACGACCGCGGCAGCCGGTATGCCGTGCTGGCGGCGCAGCGCCTGCGTGACCTCCGGGCCGGCCCCGGTGCGTTCGGCGAGCACGCCCACCGCGTCCCCGAGGTCGACGCAGTGGGTGCGGTGCCCGGCGTCGCGCAGGTCGCGCTCGACGTGGTCGAGGTCGATCCGCAGGCCGACGACCTTGGCGAACCGGCTCCGTCGCCCGACGATCTCGACGAGGCCGTCGGGACCGAACCGCGCCAGGTCACCGGTCCGCAGCTCGGTCACGTCACGGCCGCGGGCGAGGTCGGCCGAGGACCGGGCGTAGCCCAGCATGACGTTGGGGCCGGAGTAGACGAGCTCGCCGAAGCCGCAGTCGATCTCCCCGAGGGGTTCGATGCGGAAGGAGCCACCCGGCACGGGAGCGCCCACGGTCCCCGGCCGCACGCCTGCGAGGTCCGGCGGGAGGACGGCCATCCGGGCGGTGGCCTCCGTCTGGCCGTACATGACGAACAGGTCCCAGCCCTGCTCGCGCCCGAGGTCGGCGAAACGGGTGACGACCTCCGGGTCGAGTCGCCCACCGGCCTGGGTGACGCAGCGCAGCGTCGGGTGGTGCCGGTCGGCGAACCCGCTGCGCTCCAGCAGGTCGAAGCTGTGCGGGACCCCCGCCAGGGTCGTGGCGGCGGTCGCGTCGAACAGCCGCCAGAAGCAGGGGTCGACGACCGAGAGCTCGGTGAGCACGATGCTCGCGCCGGCGGCGAGGTGGCTGTGCACCACCGACAGGCCGTAGCAGTAGTGCAGCGGCAGGCTGGTCACGGCGCGGTCGGTCGACCGGATGCCGAGCGCGTCCGCGATCGCGTGGGCGTTGCTGTCGAGGTTCTCGTGGGAGAGCCGCACGACCTTGGGGGAGCCGGTCGACCCCGACGTGGGCAGGAGCAGCGCGAGGTCGGGGTGCAGGTCGTGGGCCGGCGAGGCCGGGTCGTGGCGGTCGACCACCTGCCAGCCGGCCGGGCCTCGCCCGGCCACGACGTCGGGGTCGTAGGCGTCGGCGAGGCGGTCGAGGTGCTGCACCCGGTCGCCGGGGGCCAGCAGCGGCACGTGCCCGGCAGCGAGGGCCCCGAGGTAGGTCACCAGCGCGTCGAGGGTGTTGTCGGCGGCCAGGAGCACCAGGCGCCGACCACCGCCGAGGGCGGCGGCAGCCGCGTCGACGAGGTCGGCCAGGGCGGCATACGTCAGGGTCCGGGAGCCGGTGTGGACGGCCGGGGCGGCACCGCGGGAGCGCAGCGACGTCGCGAAGGCGACGGCCGGTCGGGCCGGGGCGACAGCAGGGAGCGCAACCACGCCCAGGAGCGTATTAGGTAAGGCTTACCAAACTCAAATGCCCTGCACAGGGGGGCAGGCTAGCGCGACACCCGCTCGCGGGCCTGCGACCAGCGGGCCACGCCCTCGACGGCGAAGCGGCCCACCTCGCGCACGCACCGCCACCCGGCGAGGAACAGGCCGAGCACGACGAGGGTGACGACGCCGAAGCTCCAGGCGAACCCACCGCCGGTCGCGACCCGCAGCGCCAGGCCGAGGACCACGGTCGTCAGCCAGACCACGGGCGAACCGGGCACCCGCACGGGCCAGTCACCGCGCGTGCGGGCCAGCAGCCAGCCGAGCGCCAGTGCTGCGAGGAAGGGCCAGGCGACGAGGACGACGCCGCGCAGGGTCACGCCCTCGGCATGGCTGGCCCGGCCGATGGTCGCGAAGAGCAGGACTGCGACGACGTCGAGCAGGAACGCACCCGCGGCACGCCTCACGCGCGCACCTTGTCGAACAGCGTCGCCTGCGGGGGTGAGAGGGTCGGGTCGACCCCGTCGAAGAGGCTGCTCACGGACTCGCCGGCGTGGATGCGCTTGATGGCCTCGGCGAACAGCTGCGCCACCGAGCGCACCTGCAGCTCGGGCCAGTGGCCCGGGGCGGGCACGGTGTCGGTCGTGACGACCTCGCCGATCATCGGGTGGTCGCGGAGCCGTTCGACGGCCTTGCCGGCGAACAGCCCGTGCGTGCAGGCGACGTCGGCACCGGTGCAGCCGAGGTCGCGCAGCCGCTCGAGGAGCTCCACGATCGAGCCGCCGGTGGCGATCTCGTCGTCGAGCACGATGGCGCGCTTGCCGGTGACGTCGCCGACGATGGAGTCGATGATGACGCGGTCGTCGGCCAGGCGCTGCTTGGACCCCGCTGCCACGGGCAGCCCGAGGAGCCGGGCGAACTGCGTGGCCGTCTTGGCGTTGCCGAGGTCGGGGGAGACCACGACCGAGTTGGTCAGGTCCCCGGACCGGAAGTGGTCCGCCAGGACCCCGATGGCGGTGAGGTGGTCGACCGGCACCGAGAAGAAGCCGTGGACCTGCGGTGCGTGGAGCGTCATGGTGAGCACGCGGTCGACACCTGCGGCCACGAGCATGTCGGCGACCAGACGGCCACCGAGGGAGATCCGCGAGGCGTCCTTCTTGTCGGAGCGGGCGTACGCGTAGTGCGGGATCACTGCCGTGATCTGGGCCGCCGAGGCACCCCGCGCCGCGTCGACCATGAGGAGCAGCTCCATCAGGTGCTCCTGCGTCGGCGGCACCAACGGCTGGACGATGTAGACGTCGCGCTGGCGGCAGTTCGCCAGCAGCTGCGCCTGGAGGCAGTCGTTGCTGAACCGCGTGATGTCAGCGGGTGAGAGGTCGACGCCCAGGGCGTCGCAGATGCGTCGGGCGAGGGCGCGGTGGGCGCTCCCGGAGAAAACCACGATGTCCCGCATGACGCTCCTCGGTCGACCGGTGATGCACGTCGAGACTAACCGCCGCGGGGCCCCTGTGGGACCTCCCCGTCCCACAGGTGGGACCGGAGCTCGCCGACGAGCTCGGCGCGGTGCTGGGCCGCGGTGGGCACGACGCCGGGGATGGAGGCGAAACCGTGCGGGACGCGGACGTAGTTGGTGAGCCGGACGGGCACGCCCGCGGCCCGCAGCGCGGCGGCATACCGGGAGCCGTCGTCGCGCAGCGGGTCGCGGTCGGCGGTCTGGATCAGGGCGGGCGGCAGGCCCTCGAGGCTGCCGAACAACGGCGAGACGAGCGGGTCGCGCAGGTCCGAGCCCTCGGGGGCGTAGTGGTTGCGGAAGGCCACGATGCTGGCGCGGGTGAGCATCGGCGCCCCGGCCAGCTCGTGGATCGAGGGGGACGCCAGGGTCATGTCGGTCGCGGGGTAGATCAGGGCCTGGTGGCGCACCGGTGAGTCCCCGCGGTCGCGCAGCACCTGGGCGGTCACCGCGGCGAGGTTGCCGCCGGCGCTGTCACCGCAGAGGGCGACCCGCGAGGTGTCGGCGCGCAGGACGTCACCCTGCCCGGAGAGCCACGTGGTGGCGTCGACGCAGTCGTGGGCGGCCGTGGGGGCCCGGTGCTCGGGCGCCAGCCGGTAGTCGACGCTCACGACCACGGCGCGGACCTGGGCGGCGAGGTGGCTGCACAGCGGGTCGTACATCACGACGTTGCCCTGCACGAACCCCCCGCCGTGCAGGAAGACGATGACCGGGACCTCGGTCTCGGTGTCGCGGACGCCACGGGGGCGGTACAGGCGCAGCGGGATCGAGTGGCCGTCACGCGCCGGTGCCGTGCCGTAGGTGATGCCGACCGACCGGTCCACGGCCCCCGTGATCCACGAGAACGGCGGCCGGTCCGGCGTCACCGCACCCCGGTCCGCCTGGATCTGCTGGACGCTGCGACGCTCCACCGGCGGCCGGAGACCACTGTCGAGGAGCGCGGTGAGGGCGGCGGTCTGCGGGTACAACGCTCTGGGGGAGTGACGCATCTGCAGAAACTAACTCACCTAGGGTGAGGACATGAGCCAGGACGCACGACCCGGACACCGCCGCGAGCTCGACCGATGACCGTCCGCCGGGTCATGGGGATCGAGACCGAGTACGGCATCTCGGTGCCCGGCGACCCCGCAGCCAACCCCATGGTCCTCTCCGGCCAGGTGGTCAACGCGTACGCGTCGGCCCAGGGCATCCGGGCCGCGCACGCCTCCTGGGACTACGCCGACGAGGCGCCCCTGCGGGACGCCCGGGGGTTCGAGATGGGCCGCGGGCTCGCCGACCCCAGCCAGCTCACCGACGAGGAGGACCCGACGCTGGCCAACGTCGTCCTCACCAACGGCGCACGCCTCTACGTCGACCACGCCCACCCGGAGTACTCCTCGCCCGAGGTCACCACCCCGCGCGCGGCCGTGGCCTGGGACCGGGCCGGCGAGCTGATCATGGCCGAGTCGGTGCGCCGCCTGTCGCACGTGCCGCCGGGGGTCAACCTCTACAAGAACAACACCGACGGCAAGGGCCAGTCCTACGGCACGCACGAGAACTACCTCATGCGCCGCGAGACGCCGTTCTCCGACATCGTGCGCCACCTCGTGCCGTTCTTCGTCGCCCGTCAGGTGGTCACCGGGTCCGGGCGGGTGGGCATCGGGATGGACTCGCGCCGCGACGGGTTCCAGCTCAGCCAGCGCAGCGACTTCTTCGAGGTCGAGGTGGGCCTGGAGACGACGCTCAAGCGGCCCATCATCAACACCCGGGACGAGCCGCACGCGGTGGCGGACCTGTACCGCCGGCTGCACGTCATCATCGGCGACGCCAACCACTGCGACGTCGCGAACCTCCTCAAGCTGGGCACCACGTCGCTGGTCCTGGCCATGATCGAGGACCGTGCGATCAGCGCCGACCTCACCGTCGCCCGCCCTGTCGCGACCCTCCAGGCCGTCAGCCACGACCCCACCTGCCGCCAGCTCATCGAGCTGCGGGACGGGACGAAGCTCACCGCGGTGCAGCTGCTGTGGCGCTACCACGACGCCGCGGAGCGCTACCTCCAGGACCGGTATGGCGCCGAGCGGGACGACGACACCGCGGAGGTCATGCGGTGGTGGGCCCTGGTCCTCGACAAGCTCGAGCGGGACCCCTCCGAGGCCGCCCGCGAGGTCGACTGGGTCGGCAAGCTGCAGGTGCTGCAGGGGTACATCGACCGCGACGGCCTGGACTGGTCCGACTCGCGGCTGCGCGCCATCGACATCCAGTGGTCGGACGTGCGCCCCGACAAGGGCCTCTTCCACCGGTTGCGCAGGGCTGGGCGGTTCGAGGAGCTCGTGCCGGAGGAGGTCGTCCTCGAGGCCGTGCGCGAGCCCCCGCACGACACCCGGGCGTACTTCCGGGGCAAGTGCCTGGAGAAGTACCCCGACCAGATCGCCGCCGCCTCGTGGGACTCGGTGATCTTCGACGTCCCGGGCCATGCGTCGCTGCAGCGGGTGCCGATGCTGGAACCGTTGCGGGGCACCAAGGCCAGCGTCGGGTCGTTGCTCGACCGGAGTCCGGACGCCGCCACCCTGCTGCGCGAGTTGGCCTCGGCATCGGGTTAGGTTCGGACTAGGGTCGACGCAGGACGGGCGCCCGCGCCCACGTCGCCACACGCAGCACCGAGCGAGAGGTCACGGACATGCCGAGCCAGGAGCAGAGCCGCCCACAGCGCAGGGACGACGCGCCCGACGAGGCGCCCGAGCCCACCCCCGCAGCGCCCGAGGCCACCGCCCGCAAGGAGAACCTCGACTCCGACATCGACAGCGTCCTCGACGAGATCGACGGGGTCCTGGAGTCCAACGCGGAGGAGTTCGTCCGGGGGTTCGTCCAGAAGGGTGGCCAGTGACCACAGGCGCCGACGCGGGGAGGCTCCCCGCGGCATACCTGTCCACGGGCTCCTCGTCCTTCACCGACTTCGTCGGGGCGCACGCCCCTCACCTGCTGCCCTCGCGCAGGGCCCTCCCGGTCGGGAGCACCATGGAGGCTCCGCACGGCACGACGATCGTCACCGTCACCTACGACGGCGGCGTCGTGATGGCCGGCGACCGGCGGGCGACGATGGGCAACCTCATCGCCAACCGCGACATGGAGAAGGTCTTCGCCGGTGACGAGTACTCCGCCGTCGGCATCGCCGGCACCGCGGGCATCGCCATCGAGCTGGTCAAGCTGTTCCAGGTCGAGCTCGAGCACTACGAGAAGATCGAGGGGACGCTGCTCTCGTTGGAGGGCAAGGCGAACCGGCTGGCGTCGATGATCCGGGCCAACCTCGGCATGGCCATGCAGGGGCTGGCCGTGGTGCCGCTGTTCGCGGGCTACGACCTCGACAAGCGCACCGGCCGGATCTTCTCCTACGACGTGACCGGCGGCTGCTACGAGGAGCACGACCACCACAGCGTGGGCTCGGGCTCGCTGTTCGCGCGCGGGGCGATGAAGAAGCTCTGGCGACCCGGGCTGTCGGCCGACGACGCGGTCTCGGTCGCCGTCGAGGCGCTGTACGACGCCGCGGACGACGACTCCGCGACCGGTGGACCCGACGTCGGTCGACGCATCTGGCCGACCGTGGCGGTGGTGGGTGACCAGGGTGTGGTGTTCCGGTCCGATGACGAGCTGAGGACGACCGTGGAGGCCGTCATCGCCGCCCGCCAGGGCAACCCGGGAGGTGCGCGATGAGCAGCATGCCGTTCTACGTCTCGCCCGAGCAGCTGATGAAGGACCGGGCCGACTACGCCCGCAAGGGAATTGCGCGCGGTCGCTCGGTGGTCGTGCTCGGCTACGACAAGGGGATCGCGTTCGTCGCGGAGAACCCGTCGCGGGCCCTGCACAAGGTGTCCGAGATCTACGACCGCATCGCGTTCGCCGCGGTCGGCAAGTACAACGAGTTCGAGAACCTCCGGGTGGCAGGCGTCCGCTACGCCGACCTGCGCGGCTACTCCTACGACCGCACCGACGTCACGGCTCGCGGCCTGGCCAACGCCTACGCGCAGACCCTCGGCACCGTGTTCACCCAGGAGTCCAAGCCCTACGAGGTCGAGATCGTGGTCGCCGAGGTGGGCAGCACCGCCGACGAGGACCAGATCTACCGGCTCACGTATGACGGGTCCGTCGCCGACGAGCGCGGGTTCGTGGCCATGGGTGGCGCGGCCGAGCCGATCGAGACCGGGCTCAAGGAACGCTGGGAGCCCGGACTGTCGCTCGCCGACGCGTTGCGGCTCGCGGTCGAGCTGCTCGCCAAGGACCCGGCAAAGGACGCGGGCAAGGAGGGCGGCGCACCGGCCCGCACGCTCGGTGCGGGTCAGCTTGAGGTGGCCGTCCTCGATCGCGAGCGTCCGCGCCGGACGTTCCGCCGCATCGGGGGTGGGCTGCTCGACGCGCTGCTCAGCACCGAGGACCCGACGCACGACGCCCCGGCCGAGGACGACCGGACGCCGGGACGCCACGACACCCTCACCGGTGAGTCGCCGCGCGACGAGTCGACCAACCCGCAGACCCAGCGCCCGACCGAGTAGCACCGCGCGCACGAGGACGGCCGCCCCCGTCGGGGCGGCCGTCCTCCTGTCCGGGCCTGCTGCGCTGCGCGCTCAGACAGGGACCTTCTAGACAGGGAGCTTCTCGAGCAGGAAGCTCTCGGTCGCGACCCAGGCCTGGCTCGAGGCGGCCTCGTGGTGGAACATCGGCGACGGGTTGTCGAAGGCGTGACCGGCGCCCTCGTAGGTGAGGAAGGTGACGTCGTCGTTGTCGGCCGTGACTGCTGCCTCGATCTCCTCGACCTTCTCCATCGGGATGTAGTCGTCGGCCGTGCCGAAGTGGTGCAGGCTCGGGGAGGTGACCTGGGGCGCCATACCGAGCAGGGTGGGCAGTGCCGAGCCGTAGTAGCTCACGAGCGCGTCGGGGGCCGCGCGGTCGGCCGCGGCAACGGCAGCGACGTTGAACGCCATCCCGCCGCCGAAGCAGAACCCGATCACGCCCGCCGGCCCGCGGACCTCCACGCGGTCGCGCACGGCGGCCAGCGCGGCCACACCGTCCTTGACGCCCTGCTCCCAGTCGAACCGGCCCATCAGCTCCATGGCCTGCGGCAGGCCGTCGCCACCTTCCTCGACGACCGGGTCGCCGAGGCGGTGGTAGAGGTGCGGGACCAGGACGACGTACCCGAGGGCAGCCAGGTCGGCGGCCCGTGAGGTGATGTAGTCGGTGACGCCGAAGATCTCCTGGTACAGCACGATGCCCGGGCCCTCTGCGGACTCGGGCAGGTGCAGGTCGGCGGGCATGGAACCGCCGTCGACCTCGATGGACAGGACCTCAGGGGAGCGGGTGTTGGTCATGTCACCAACGTAGGCCGCGCGGGCCCCGGGTGCCCCTCAGGCAGAGGGCGCGTCCGCGTAGCGCAGGTACGGCTTGACGACCTCGACACCCTTGAACCGCGCCTTGGCGTCCTCGGTCGAGACGGTCGGGGCGACGATGACGCGCTCGCCCGCCTTCCAGTCAGCAGGCGTCGAGAACGGGCCTGAGTCGTTGACCTGCAACGCATCCAGGGCCCGCAGGATCTCGTCGAAGTTGCGTCCGGCGCTCTTGGGGTAGGTGAGCGACAGGCGCACCTTGCCGGCCGGGTCGATGAGGAACACGGAGCGGACGGGTGAGGTGTCGCCGGCGCCGGGGTGGATCATGTCGTAGAGCTCGGCGACGTTGCGGTCCTTGTCGGCGACGATCGGGTAGGTCACCGAGGCGCCGGAGACCTCCTCGATGTCGGCCTTCCACGAGTTGTGGTCGTCGAGCCCGTCGACGGACACCGCGAGGACCTTGGTGTTGCGGCGGGCCCACTCGTCCTTGAGCTGGGCCACGCGACCGAGCTCGGTGGTGCAGACGGGCGTGAAGTCGGCGGGGTGGCTGAACAGCACGGCCCAGCCGTCGCCCTTCCAGTCGAGGAAGGTCAGCTCGCCCTCGGTCGTGTCGGCGGTGAAGTCCGGGGCGTCGTCGCCCAGTCGCAGCGTGGCCATGACGGCTCCTTCTCGAAGGTAACGCGATGTTTGTCGGTTCCAAACATGCCGTTACTTGACCGAGGTGTGGATATCTCGTCCGGATGCTGGACCCAGCGCGGCGACCAGGGCCGCCGCGACGGTGCCCACCACGCCAGGGTCGAGCAGCAGGCCGTAGTGGTCGGAGTCGAGCTCCCGCACGGCAAGATCGGGGGGCAGGTGCGCCGCGGCGATGCGCTCCGCCGTGTACAACCCGACCGGCTGGTCCAGGGGTCCGCGGCGGGCGTACAGCAAGGTGGTGGGGGACTGGAGGGTGTGGATGGCGCTGAGCGTCGCCGGGTCGGACACGAGGTCGGCCCAGTCGGCCCGCACGCACTCCAGGGACGACGTCGAACGCATCCGACCCCGGGGCCCGGACAGGTCGTGCAGCAGGTAGGCCGCGAGGGCGGCTCCCGCGGGTCCGGACAGGTGCCGCCCGAGGGCGGGGTGGGCGCCCCAGTGGGCGAGGTAGGCCTGCTCGTCCTCGAACGTCATCGACAGCCGTTCCATCGCCGGGCCGATGATGCTGTGCAGGACCTCGTCGATGTCGAGGGTGCCCGGTGAGGGAAAGGCCAACCCGCCGTCGACCAGGACGACGGCCCCGGCGTCCTGGGGGTGGGTGGCCGCCGCGAGCGCGGCGACGAAGGCTCCCATGTCGTGGCCGGCCAGCACCGGGCGCTCCAGGCCCAGGTGGGTGGTGAGGGCGTGCACGTCGGCCACGTGGTCGGCCAGCCCGGTGGAACGCAGGTGCGCACTCTCGGCCCGCCCGCGCATGTCCGGGGCCAGCACGTGCGCGAGGCCATCGAGGCGCTCGGCCACCGGCACCCACGCGAGGGCGTTCGAGGAGGTGCTGTGGAGGGCCACGACGACCGGCGCCCCGGCGGGCGCCTGCGTGAGGCGGTGCACCGTGAGGTGGCCGCCGTCGACGGGAACCTGCTCGGTCAGCGGTGGCACGCAGGGTCCTCTCTCGGGGTGACCGCGTCGTCGCGGCGCCGGGGCCGGCCCGGACGAAGCCGGCCGGAGCTCCCGGTCGACGTGCTGGGCCCGACGCTACGCACCGGCGGTGCCCCTCCCTATGGCGCCCGCCGCCACATCCCGGTCCGGGAAATGTGGTCGGTCGACGTCTCAGCCGACCGCCCGGGCCAGGTCGACCAGGGCGACCTCGTCAGCAGGGGCGAGACCGGCCCGGCGCGGGCGACCGGGGCCCTGCGCCAGCTCCCACGCGAGGGTGTCCTCCAGGGTCTGGGCGAGTGGCCGCGCCCTGAGTCCGAGCGACTCGGCCGCAGCAGTGCTGCGGCTCATCATGCCGGCGTACTCCGGCAGGGGGAGCCACAGCGGGAGCGAGCGCTCGCCCGACCACGGTGCGACCTCGTGCTCGGCGAGCCAGTCCTGCGACACCCCCACCAGCTCGCCGTCGTGCCCCGTCACCTGCCGGGCGGTGCGCAGGTGGTCGGGCAGCGGCACGACCGACCCGGCAGCGTTCGCCACGCCCACCGCGGCCACCTCGGCGCAGTGCAGCAGCCAGGCCGCGAGGTCGCGGACGTCGATCACCTGGGTGTCGATGGGTGAGTCGGGCACGAGGACCGCTCCGTCGGCCGTCGCCGGGTGGGCGAACCGCAACGGCCAGTACCCGGTCCGGTCCGTGTGGTCGCCCGGCCCGGCGACCAGTCCCGCCCTCGCCACCAGGGCCCGGTCCGGTATGGCGCCGAGCACGGCCTGCTCGCACGCCACCTTGCGCGCGCCATACGTCTCCGACCCCTCGTCGTCCTCGGGGGAGGGGTCGAGCAGGGGCGCCGACTCGTCGGCGCCGGGGTCGTCGTGCGACGCGTAGACCGACGCGGAGGACACGAAGACCCAGGACCGGGCTCGGTCGGCCAGCGCCGCCAGGGCGCCGCGGACCTGGCTGGGCTGGCGGGCGACGTCGACGACGGCGTCCCAGTCGGCCCCACCCAGCGCGTCGTACGCGCCGGGCGTGGACCGGTCGGCCCGGACGAGGGACACCCCGGCAGGGACCTCCCCGGCCCGGCCGCGGGCCAGCGCCGTCACCCGGTGCCCGGCGGTCACCGCCTGCGCGGCGACCTCGCCACCCAGCCAGGCCGTCCCGCCGAGCACGAGGATCCTCATGACCGCACCACCGCCGCGCTCAGGCGCGGCTCGGTTGCTTCGTGCCCGTGGCCGGGGCGGGCCGGGATGCGTCGTCCTTCTGCTTCGACGGCTGGTCGGTCTTCGGCGCTGCGTCCCCGGCAGCCTCCGGAGCAGGGACGGCGTCCTGCGCGCCCTCAGACCGGTCCTGGCCCTGTGCCGGGACCACCGCGGCGGACTCGCCAGCCTCGGAGCCGCTCGCCGCCGCCACCTCGGGCAGGGCGCCCTCGATCGAGTCGACCATGGACGCACCACCGAGGGTGGCGAGCATCTGGCGCACGTTGCTCAGCTGTGCGGTGATGCTGTCGCGGCGGGCCGTGGCCGCTGCGAGCTCACGCTCGGAGTCGCGACGGATCCGCTCGGCCTGCTCACGGGCGGACGCGACGAGCGCGTCGGCCTCGGCCTTGGCCGACTCGAGCGTGCGCCGGCTCTCGGCGGTGGCGTCGGCGTGGGCCCGCTCGCTGTCGGCAGCCAGCCCGGTGGCGCGCTCCTGCGCCTCGTTGAGCGCCTTCTCGTGCGCCGCCATCTGGGCGGTGAACTCGGCCGACGCCTTGTCGCGGCGCTGGCCCAGGGTCGCCTCGAAGTCGGCCGCCGCCGCGGCGGCGCGGGCGCGCTGGTGCTCGTAGAAGGCCTCCGCCTCCTCCCGACGGGCCGAGGCCTCGCGGTCGGCGTCGTCGAGGATCGAGTCGGCCTGCTGCCTGGCCTTCTCGACGACCTGGCTGGCCTGGGCGTCGGCGCGGGTGCGCACGTCCTCGGCGTAACGGTCGGCGTCGGTGCGGGTCTGGTCCGCGGCCAGGCGCGAGGTGCCGGCCAGGGTCTGGGCGTCGACCTCCGCGTTCCGGCGGATCTCGGTGGCCTCCTCGTCGGCCATCGTGAGGATGGCACCGATGCGTTCACCGAGGTCGGCGAAGGTCGGGGCCGCAGCCTTGCGCTGCTCGTCCTTGAGGCCTTCGAGCGCGCGAGCCGTCTGGGCGCCCTCCTCCTGGACCTTGGCCAGGGTCGAACGCAGCTCGCTGACCTCGACCGTGCGCTCGGCCGCCTCGCGGCGGGCCTGCTCCAGGGCTCCGGCGTGCTCGGCCCGCCACTGGTCGACCTGGGCCGGGTCGTAGCCGCGCAGGACGCTGCGGAAGGAGGTGGTGTCACTCATGGGTGTTCCGTTCGGTGTCGTGGGTGGTGGGTCCGTCGTCAGCGGTGGTCTGGTGGGAAGGCACCGACAGGGCGTCGATGACGCCGGTGAGGTGGCCGAGCTGGGTGGTGATGTCCTCGCGGCGGGACGCCAGGGAGGCGACCTCGGCCCGGGCCCGCTCCAGCATGGCCCGTGCCTCCTCCCGGACGCGGTCGGCGTCCGCCCTCGCCTGGGTGCTCGTGGCGATGAGCTCCTCACGAGCGGCCCGGTGGGACGCGTGGGTCTCGCGTTGCAGGCGCTCGATCTCCTCGGCGGTGCGCTCCCGGACCAGCCGGGACGCACGTTCGGCCTCCTCGAGGCGCCGGTTCGCCCGCTCCTCGGCAGCCTTCTCGCTCTCTGCCGCCGACAGCCGTGCGCGGTCCGCCTCCTCCCGGGCCAGCGCGGTCGTCCGCTCGGCCTGGGCCTGCGCCGCGGTCATGACGGCCTCGGCCTGGGCCCGCAGGTTGCCGGACTCCGCCCGGGCAGCGTCGCGCTCGGACCGCGCCCGGTGGGCGGCACGGGCGAGCGAGGTCTGGATCAGCTGGCGACGGGAACGCAACCGGGTGGCGAGCTGCTGGTGCGTCTCGCGGCGCTGGCGGGCCAGGTCGGCCTCGGTCTCGTCGAGGATGCCGCGAACCGTCCGCTGGCTCCAGGCCAGGTGCTCCTGCGCCTCTGCCGTGACCTGGTCGGCCTCGGCATGAGCCGTCTCGAGGACCACCCGGGCCCGGTCCCGCGACTCCTCGCCGAGGGCCGCCGCCCTCGCGGCAGCCTCGTCGGTCAGGCGCGACGCCTCGACCTGGGCCTCCTCCACCCGGGTCCGCGCCTGCGCCAGCAACGCCTCCGCCTCCTCGCGGGCCTCGGCCAGCAGGGCGGCGTGCTGCGCGGCCTGCTCCGCGTCGCGCTCGGCGAGCCGGACGTCCATGCGCGCCACGCCCTCGGCGAAGGCCGCATCGCGCTCGCGCTCGTGGGCGGCATACCGGGCCATCGCGGTGTCGTGGTCGTGCTGGGCCGCGGCGCGCAGGGCCTCGGCCCGCTGCTCGGCGTCCTCGACGAGGGCGCGGGCCTCGGCCCGGGCGCCGGCGACGGCCTCCTCGCTCGTCCGGGAGGCGGCCTCGGTGAGCCTCGAGGCCTGGTCGGCCGCGTCGGTGACGAGCGCCTCGGCCTCGCGGCGGGCGTCGTCGAGGGCCCGGCCCACCTGCTCGCGGTCACGGACCGCGTCGGCGTGCTGCCGCTGGGCGTCCTGCAGGAGCGACTGCGCCTCGGAGCGCAGCCGCTCGGCGTCCTGCCTGGCGAGGGCCAGTGCCGCGTCGGACTCGGCTCGGAGGGCGTCGGCATGGGCCTGGGCTCGTTCGAGGATCGACTGGGTGTGCCGGGTGAGGTCGCCGATCTGGGTGGCGGGCGGACCCGGTGGACGCGTCAGCGCGTCCGCTGGGAGGGCGTCGGGCATGGCGGTCATGATTCCACGCCGAGGGTTTGCCGTGGCCCAAGAGGAGTTCAAGCCTAGAGTGGGTCCATGGAGCGCCGGATCTTCGGGATCGAGAACGAGTACGGCATCACGTGCACGTTCGAGGGGCAGCGCAGGCTGACGCCCGACGAGGTCGCGCGCTACCTCTTCCGCAAGGTCGTCTCGTGGGGCCGGTCCTCCAACGTCTTCCTCTCCAACGGTTCCCGGCTCTACCTCGACGTGGGTTCGCACCCCGAGTACGCCACCCCCGAGTGCGACCACGTCCGGCAGCTCGTCATCCACGACAAGGCAGGGGAGCGCATCATCGAGGGCCTGGTGGCCGATGCGCAGGACCGGCTGGTCGAGGAGGGCATCGAGGGCGAGATCTACGTCTTCAAGAACAACACCGACTCGGCCGGCAACTCCTACGGCTGCCACGAGAACTTCCTCGTCGGCCGGGCGGGGGAGTTCCAGCAGCTGTCCGACGTGCTGATCCCGTTCCTCGTCAGCCGTCAGATCACCAGCGGCGCGGGCAAGGTCGTCACCACCTCCAAGGGCGCGACCTTCTGCGTCAGCCAACGAGCCGACCACATCTGGGAAGGCGTCTCCTCGGCCACGACCCGCTCGCGCCCGATCATCAACACGCGCGACGAGCCGCACGCCGACGCCGAGAAGTACCGGCGCCTGCACGTGATCGTCGGCGACTCCAACATGAGCGAGACGACCACGATGCTCAAGGTCGGCTCGGCCGACCTGGTCCTGCGGATGATCGAGGCCGGCATGGTCGTGCGCGACCTGACCCTGGAGAACCCCATCCGGGCGATCCGGGAGATGAGCCACGACATGACCGGCCGCAAGACGGTGCGGCTGTCGAACGGTCGCGAGCTGTCCGCGCTGCAGATCCAGTCCGAGTACCTCGAGCGGGCGCAGGCCTACGCCGACCGTGAGGGGCTGGAGGACCCGATCCACAAGCAGGTCCTCGACCTCTGGGAGCGCACCCTCACCGCCGTCGACACCGGCAACCTCTCGCTCGTCGACACCGAGATCGACTGGGTCATCAAGCACAAGCTCATCACCGGCTACATGGACAAGCACGGCCTGCCGATGGAGCACCCGCGGATCGCCCAGATCGACCTCGCCTACCACGACGTCAACCGCCAGCGCGGTCTGTTCTACGTGCTGCAGAAGCACGGTCGCGCGGCGCGGCTGTGCACCGACCCCGAGGTGTTCGAGGCCAAGACGGTGCCGCCGCAGACCACGCGGGCCAAGCTGCGTGGCGACTTCATCAAGGCGGCCCAGGAGCACCGGCGCGACTTCACCGTCGACTGGGTGCACCTCAAGCTCAACGACCAGGCGCAGCGGACCGTGCTGTGCAAGGACCCGTTCGCGGCCGTCGACGCCCGGGTCGAGCGGCTGATCGAGGGCATGCGCGGCTGACCACCGGGCGCCGGTGCCGGCCGCCGTTCCCAGCCTTCGCACATGGGGCATTTCGGGCTTTGCCAGCCTCCGCGGTTAGGGTGGGTCCTTGGTCCACCGCCCCGATCGAAGGTCCCTCACCGTGTCTGTGCGTTCCCTGTCTGCCCGCCCGAGCCGCCGCCGCCTGTCGGTGATGGCCGCGGCCCTGACCGCCCTCCTGGCCCTGACGGCCTGTGGCAACTCCGACGACGCCAAGGCCTCGCCCTTGGACGGCATCACCGTGACCGGGGGCAACGACACCACCGCGCCGACGGTCGCCATCACCCCGAAGCCGTTGTCGGTCAAGGAGACGACGACCAAGGTCGTCAAGGCCGGTGACGGCCCCGTGGTGAAGGACGACGAGATCGTCAGCGTCAAGTACGTCCTGCTCAACGCCAAGGACTCCTCGGTCCTCGACACCAACTACGGCAAGCAGAACCTCGGCCTCAGCCTCGGCGCCGAGGGCCTCCTGCCCGGCCTGAAGAAGGGCCTGGCGAACCAGAAGGTGGGTTCGCGCGTGCTGGTGGCCGTGCCGCCCAAGGACGCCTTCGGCGCCCAGGGCAACACCGACATCAAGGTCGGTGGCACCGACACCGTCGTCTTCCTCATGGACGTGCTCTCCGTGACCAAGCCCCTGGCCAGCGCCGAGGGCAAGGAGGTCAAGCCCTCCGCCGACCTGCCGTCGGTCAAGGTCGAGAGCGGCAAGGCCGCGACCATCACGATCCCCAAGGGCAAGAAGCCGCCGACGAAGACGGTCGGCCAGAACCTCATCGACGGCACCGGCGCCAAGGTCGCAGCCGGCCAGACCATCCGTGTCACCTACACCGGTGCGCTCTGGAAGGACGGCAAGGTCTTCGACTCGTCCGCGACCTCCCCGCAGGGCTACTTCGAGACCGTCATCGGCAAGCAGCAGGTCATCAAGGCCTGGGACGCCCAGCTCGTCGGCAAGGCCGTCGGCAGCCGCGTGCTCATGGTCGTCCCGCCGGCAGACGGCTACGGCGCCGCGGGCAGCCCGCCCAAGATCAGCGGCACGGACACCCTCGTGTTCGTCGTCGACATCCTCGCGGCCTACTGAGCCGCACCCGTCCCACCCCTCTCTTCCCAAGGAGCAGCAGCATGGGTTTCGACCCCAACACCACCAAGCCCGAGATCGACTTCCCCGGCGACGAGGCCCCCAGCGAGCTCGTCATCGAGGACCTCACCGAGGGTGACGGCCAGGAGGCCGGCGCCGGTGACACCATCTCGGCGCACTACGTCGGCGTGGCCCACTCCACCGGCGAGGAGTTCGACTCCTCGTGGAACCGTGGCGCCCCCCTGGACTTCCGCCTCGGCGTCGGTCAGGTCATCCGCGGCTGGGACGACGGCATCGTCGGCATGAAGGTCGGCGGCCGTCGCAAGCTCGTCATCCCCGCGCACCTCGCCTACGGCGACCGTGGCGCCGGCGGCGCGATCAAGCCGGGCGAGACCCTGATCTTCGTGGTCGACCTCGTGGACGTCCGCTGACCGCGGACCGTCCCCGGGTCCGCTGAGCGGACCCATGGCTGGGTCACCTCAGCCGACAGCGTTCTCCGACAGCAGCCGGGCGGCCCACCGCCCGGCTGCTGCGCTGTGCAGGAACGCCGCGTGGTCCTCGTCGAGCCCACGGCCCATGGTGGAGAGCTTCACCGGGGTGCCGCGCAGCGCCGCGTCGAGCCCGCCGACCGGCACCTCGCGCAGGGTCAGGTCGCCGGTCGCCTCGTCCACGAGGTCGCCCGCCTGCGCGAGCACGAGCCGTCCGAACTCGTCGTCCACGATCCCCACCGGCACGTCCGCCGCGGTGAGGCACACCCTCCCGTATGCCGTCCGGCTGTGGTGCGAGATCCCACGGTGCCGCCCGCGCTGGTCGGCGTCGGAGACGCGCAGGGCCGCGACCCCGCGACCGCGCAGGACCCCGACGGCGTTGAGCGCCTCGCCCGCCGCGACGCCCGTGTACCCCCAGGTCGTGCCCGTCCCGACGTTGCCCGGTCCCTGGATGACGACGGCCACGTCGGCCCCGAGGACGTGGCGCGCCGCGAGCAGTCCGGAGTGCAGGGTGACCGCCTCGTGCTCGCCGCCGTAGGCCTGGCCCACCGTCACGGTGCCGTGCAGCCAGCCCGCCTCGGTGAGGCCGGCGACCGCCCGTGAGAACGCGAGCGGCAGGGCTCCACCGTCGGTCATGAGGTAGACGACCCGGGCGTCCGGGCGTTCGGTGCGCAGGCCGGCCAGGACCGCGGGAAGGGCCGAGTGCAGGTCGGCGACGACGACCGGCAGGCCGAGCAGGTCACCGGCGGCCGCGGGGCCGGTGGTCAGGGCTGCGTGGTGCGGGCTGTCCTGCTCGTCCACGGCCATGAACATCTGCTGCTGGGGCGTGTACCTCGCCTTGACGATGTGGCCCTCGCTGGCCGGCGGGTCGGCGGGGAGGCGGTCTGGTGCCGCGACGACGAAGGCCAGCCCCCCGGTGCCGAGGCCGCGCAGCAGCGCGGAGGCGTTGAGCAGGACCCGGTCACCGACCCGGGGCTCACCGACCAGGGCCGTGTACGCGAGGGCGCGCACCACGTCTCCGTCGTCGCCCGCCAGCTGGACCGCATACTCGACGGCGCCCGGCCACCGGCCACGCACCTGCTGAACCGTGCCCTCGCGCCACTGCATCACGACACGCAGAGTAGTCACGGGCGGTACCGCGCACTCCGGTAGCGTCGGGCGGGTGAGTTCACCCACCGGCCCCGCGGCCAAGACCGAGCGCCTGCTCAACCTCGTGCTCTGCCTGCTCTACACGCGCCGGCCGCTGCCCAAGTCCAAGATCCGCGACATCGTGCCGCAGTACGGCGACGCCGCGAGCGACGAGGCCTTCGACCGGATGTTCGAGCGTGACAAGGACGAGCTGCGCGAGCTCGGCATCCCGCTCGTCACGGCCGAGATCGGCGGGGTCTGGGACGACGAGGTGGGGTACCGCATCGACCAGCGCGAGTACGCGCTGCCCGACATCGAGTTCGAGCCCGACGAGCTGGCCGTCCTCGGCCTGGCCAGCCGCACCTGGGCGCACGCCTCGCTGGCCGGTCCCGCCGCCCAGGCCCTGCGCAAGCTCAAGGCCGCCGGCATCGAGCGGGACGGCGACTCGCTCATCGGCATCGAGCCGCGGCTCGGCACGAGCGAGCCCGCCTTCGAGCCGGTGAAGAACGCCGTCGTCGGCCAGCAGACCATCTCCTTCGGCTACCGCACCGGCGGGCAGGGCGAGGTCAACACCCGGCGCGTGCAGCCGTGGGGTCTGGCCTCCTGGCACGGCCGCTGGTACCTCACCGGGTTCGACCTCGACCGGGGCGCACCCCGGGTCTTCCGCCTCTCGCGCATCGATGGTGCCGTCTCGGTCGTGCGCAAGGCGGAGCCGTACACCGTCCCCGCCGACCACCGGGCCCAGGAGATGATCGCCTCGACCGTCGGCGAGCAGGAACCCCGGACCTCGGTCGTCCGGGTCCGCGAGGGCCGCGGACAGTCGCTGCGCCGCCGTGGCACCGCCGTCGGCACCGAGGGGGAGTGGACCGTCCTCGAGGTGCCCTTCTCCGACCCCTACGCGTTCGCCGACGAGGTGAGCGGGTATGGCGCGGACGTGGTCGTGAGCGAGCCCCCCGAGGTCCGCGACCTCGTCGTCGAGCGCCTGCGCGGGGCCGTCCGGGCCCACGCCGCCGTCGCCTCGGCCCCGACCAACGGAGGAGCCGCATGAGCACCCCCGAGACCGCGACCGCCCGACTCACGCGGTTGCTGACGATGGTGCCGTGGCTGGTCAACCGCCAGGGCATCGACACCGGTCAGGCAGCGGCCGAGCTAGGCATCAGCGTCGACCAGCTCGAGGCCGACCTGCGGCTGCTCTACCTGTGCGGGTACGGCCAGATGCCGGACGAGCTCATCGACGCCCAGTGGGAGAACGGCCGGGTGTTCGTCACCAACGCCGACACCATCGCGCGGCCCCTGCGGCTCGGGCGCGACGAGGCCCTCACCCTCATGGTCGGGCTGCGCGCCCTCGCCGCCGTCCCCGGGCTGGGGGAGCGCGACGCCATCGAGCGCGCCATGGCCAAGCTCGAGGAGGCCACCGGCGCCAGTGCCGAAGCCGCCTCCCGCGTCGAGGTCGCCATCAGCGAGGGCGTCGAGGCCGGGCTGCTCGCCGACGCCCGGCGCGCCGTGGAGGGCCACCGGCGGATCCACCTGCGCTACCTCGTGCCCAGCCGCGACGAGTCCACCGAGCGCGACGTCGACCCCATGCGCGTGGTGAACATCGACGCCAAGTGGTACCTCGAAGGGTGGTGCCACCGGGCGCAGGACACCCGGCTGTTCCGGATGGACCGCATCGAGTCGCTCGAGGTCCTCGACGTCGACGGCACGCCGCCGGCCGAGGCCGAGCTGCGCGACCTCGACGCCGGCACCTTCACCCCGCGCGCCGACGACACCCTCGTCACCCTGCACCTGGGCCGTGGTGCGGCCTGGGTCGCCGACTACTACCCGGTGGAGACCGTCGAACCGGGACCGGACGGGTCGCTCACGGTGACCCTGCGCACCGCCGACACGCTGTGGCTGCGCCGGCTCGTCTGGCGACTCGGGGGCCACGGCACCGTCGTCTCACCCCCCGAGCTGGCCCGCACGGTGACCGACGGCGCGGCCGCAGCCCTGGCGGCATACGGCATCGACGCCTCCGCGCCCAGCGCGGACGGGTAGGGTCGGGCACATGTGGTGGTGGGTCCTGATCTGGGTGCTTCTCGTGCTGATCGCGGTGGGCTACCTCGCGAGCCGCGCGTGGGGCGTCTGGGGCCAGGTCAAGGAGCTCAACACCGAGATCGGGCGTGCGTCCGAGACGGTGTCGGCCCTGCAGGCCCAGACCGAACGGCTCGGTGACCCCGCCCCACCCGTCGAACCCGCCATCTTCGGCGACCCCCGCCAGCTGCGCCGGGAACGCGAGGTCACCCGTGCTTCGTTGAAGCAGCAGCGGCGCGCCCGACAGGCGTCTCGCCGTCCGGCTTGGGCACGGCATCTAGACTGACCACAGGTACGGGAGTCGAAGGGCGCTCCCGGCCAGGCACACCGACTATCGCAGATCACCCGTTCGGGTGGTCGAGAGGACTGAATTCCATGGGTCGCGGACTCTTCGAAGGCTGGCACATCATCGTCCTGCTGGTCCTGCTGGTGGTGCTCTTCGGCTTCAAGCGGCTCCCCGACGCCGCTCGCAGCATCGGTCGCTCCATGCGCATCTTCAAGTCGGAGGTGCACGAGATGAAGAACGACGGGAAGAGCGCTGCGAGCAGCGACACCGTCAAGGGTGAGGCCGTGGCCGACCCCCAGGCCCCGGGCGCCACCGCGCCGGGCAGGACGCAGGCGGCTCCCGGTGCGACGACTGCCGCCTCGCCCATCACCGAGGACAACAGTCCCCGCACGGACAACGCCACCGGTCTCTGACCGAACACGAGTAGAACCACCGAGACCGACTGATCATGGCCTTTCGTCGTGCCCGCAGTCCCGAAGGCCGCATGACTCTCGGTGACCACCTGCGCGAGCTCCGTCGGCGGTTCCTGATCTCGGCCATCGCCGTGCTGCTCGGGGGCGTGCTGGGCTGGATCTTCTACCCGCAGGTCTACGCGCGCCTGGCAGCGCCCTTCAACGACTACAAGCTGGCCAACCCGCAGAGCGTCATCAGCCTCAACTTCGGGAACGCCACGGCGGCCTTCTCCCAGCAGGTCAGCCTCTCGATCTTCGTCGGCGTCATCGCCTCGAGCCCCGTGTGGCTCTACCAGGTCTGGGCGTTCATCCTCCCGGGGCTGACGAAGAAGGAACGCAACATCTCGCTGGCGTTCATCGCGGCGATCTTCCCCTTGTTCCTTGCTGGTTGCGGCTTGGCCTACTTCGTCCTCCCGGCCGTGCTGGCGGTCCTGTACGGGTTCACCCCCGCCGGCGCCTCGAACATCCAGCAGGTGTCCGAGTACTTCAGCTTCGTCACGCGGTTCATCCTGGTCTTCGGAGCCGCCTTCCTGCTGCCGGTGTTCCTCGTGGCGCTCAATGCGATCGGCATCCTCCCCGCATCGGCGATGCTCAAGGCGTGGCGACCCGCCATCTTCGGCATCTTCGTCCTCTCGGCCATCGCGACGCCCACACCGGACGCCTTCACGATGTTCCTCATGGCCATCCCGCTCACGGTCCTCTACTTCGTCGCGATCCTCGTGAGCAAGCTGATCGAGCGGCGCAAGCGCAAGGCACGGCCCGACTGGGTCGAGGTTCCGGACGACGAGGCCTCGACGCTCTGAAGCCGTCCCCC
Organism: Pedococcus soli; assembly: GCF_054782575.1. Classification (NCBI taxonomy): domain Bacteria; kingdom Bacillati; phylum Actinomycetota; class Actinomycetes; order Micrococcales; family Intrasporangiaceae; genus Pedococcus; species Pedococcus soli. Next base: position 281,286 of record NZ_BAAGSF010000006.1, read on the forward strand.
GACACCTTCCGGGACGGTGCCGCAGCGCCGTCGTGGAGCGGTAGCCTCCGCGCGTGAGCAAGCGCATCGGCCTGGTCGTGAACCCGACGTCGGGCAAGAACCGCGGCATGAGCCTGGGCCTCGAGGTGGCCCACCGCATGCGGGCCGCCGGCCACGAGGTGCTCGACCTCTCGGACGAGTCGTATGCCGCCGCGCGGGACCGTGCGCTCGGGGCGATCGCCCAGGGCATCGACGTGCTCGCCGTCGTCGGCGGTGACGGCATGGCGCACCTCGGCGTCAACCTCGCTGCCGAGACGAAGGTCCCGCTGGCGCTCATCGCAGCCGGCACCGGCAACGACATCGCGCGCGGCCTCGGCCTGCCCGTCCACGACCCGGTCCGCGCCGCCGACCTCGTGAGCACCGGGCTGCCCCGCACCATCGACGCGGTGCGCCACGTGGACGAGCACGGGCGACCGCGGTGGTTCGGCGGCGTCCTGGGGGCCGGGTTCGACTCGCTCGTCAACGAGCGCGCCAACACCTGGCCGTGGCCCAAGGGGCAGATGCGCTACAACCTGGCGATCCTGCGCGAGCTGCCCCTGTTCAGGGCGATCCCGTACGCCGTGACGGTCGACGGGGTGCGCCACGAGACGCGCGCGATGCTCGTCGCCGTCGGGAACGGCCCCAGCTACGGGGGCGGGATGCAGGTCCTGCCCGACGCCCGGATGGACGACGGGCTCATCGACGTCCTGGTGCTGCACGAGATCAGCACCGTGGAGTTCCTCAAGGTGTTCCCCACGGTGTTCAAGGGCGCGCACGTCGGCCATCCCGCGGTCGAGATCCTGCGCGGGCGCCAGGTGACCCTGGAGGCCGCCGGGATCGTCGCCTACGCCGACGGCGAGCGGTTCGCCCCGCTGCCCCTGACGGTCGAGGTCGTGCCCGGCGCGGTCACGGTGCTGGCACCCTCCCCGCACCGACCCGGCGCCTGACGTAGCCTCGGCACCATGTCGACCCCTGCCGAGCGGTTCGCTGCCTCTGCCGCGCGCTCGCCCGCCCGCAACCCGCAGCTCGCGGTGTTCACGGCGGGTCTCGAGTTCCCCCTCGACGACTTCCAGGAGAAGGCGTGCCGGGCCGTCGAGGCCGGCCGAGGTGTCCTCGTCGCCGCTCCCACCGGCGCCGGCAAGACGATCGTCGGCGAGTTCGCGGTGCACCTGGCGCTGGCCACGGGGCGCAAGGCGTTCTACACGACCCCCATCAAGGCCCTGTCCAACCAGAAGTACGCCGACCTGGTCCGTCGCCACGGTGCCGCCAACGTCGGCCTGCTCACCGGCGACTCCTCGATCAACGGTGAGGCGCCCGTGGTGGTCATGACCACCGAGGTCCTGCGCAACATGATGTATGCCGGGTCCACCACCCTGCGCGGCCTCGGCTTCGTGGTGATGGACGAGGTGCACTACCTCGCCGACCGTTTCCGCGGCGCCGTCTGGGAAGAGGTCATCATCCACCTCGCGGAGGACGTGCAGGTCGTCTCGCTGTCGGCGACCGTGAGCAACGCCGAGGAGTTCGGCGACTGGCTGGCCGAGGTCCGTGGCAACCACGAGGTGATCGTCTCCGAGCACCGTCCCGTGCCCCTGTGGCAGCACGTCATGGTCGGCCAGGGTGTTTACGACCTGTTCGTCGACGAGCTCTCGGCGCCGACCACGGGCGCGGACGCGACGCGGGTGAACCCCGAGCTGCTGCAGGCGATCCGGACGACCGAGCAGCGGGGTCGCTGGGACGACGCCGGCCGCACCGCCGGGCGGGGCGGGGGCGGTCGCCTCCCGCACCACGGCAGGGGGGCTCCCCGCGGTCCGGGTGGCGGTCACGGCGGACGGGGTATGGCGCGCGGCGGCTCCGGTGGCGGCCCGGGCGGTGGCGGCCGTCCCGGCGGGGGAGCGACGCGCTCCGAGGTCGTGGCCCGGCTCGACCGCGACGGCCTGCTCCCGGCGATCACCTTCATCTTCAGCCGGGTGGGTTGCGAGGGCGCGGTCCAGCAGCTGCTGCGCGACGGTGTGCACCTCATCCCCGAGGCGGAGGGGGACCGCATCCGACGCACCGTCGAAGAGCGCATCCAGGGCCTGGCGGAGGAGGACCTGGGGGTCCTCGGGTACTGGGACTTCGTAGAGGGCCTGTCGCGCGGGTTCGCCGCCCACCACGCCGGCATGCTGCCGACCTTCCGCGAGATCGTCGAGGAGCTGTTCACGGCCGGTCGGATCCGGGCGGTCTTCGCAACCGAGACCCTGGCGCTCGGCATCAACATGCCGGCCCGCACCGTGGTCCTCGAGAAGCTCGTGAAGTTCAACGGTGAGACGCACGCGGACATCACCCCGGCCGAGTACACCCAGCTCACCGGTCGCGCGGGCAGGCGTGGCATCGACATCGAAGGTCACGCCCTCGTCCTGTGGAACCGTGGCCTGGACCCGCTGTCCGTGGCGGGGCTCGCCTCGACGCGGACGTACCCCCTGCGCTCGAGCTTCCGCCCGACCTACAACATGGCGGTGAACCTCGTCGCCCAGGTGGGGCGCGAGACGGCGCGCGAGATCCTCGAGACGTCGTTCGCGCAGTTCCAGGCGGACCGCGCGGTCGTCGGGATCGCCCGGGCGGTGCGCCGCAACGAGGAGGGGCTCGAGGGCTACTCCGAGGGGATGGCGTGCCACCTCGGTGACTTCAACGAGTACGCCGGGATCCGCCAGGAGATCGCCCGGCTCGAGAAGGACGGTGCCAAGGCGCGTTCGGCGGGCCGCCGGGCCGAGGCCGCGGTCTCGTTGGAGGCGTTGCGCATCGGCGACGTCATCAAGGTCCCCTCGGGCCGCAACGCCGGGTGGGCCGTGGTGGTGCAGCCCTCGAAGTCCTACCGCGGCGAGGCCCCCGCCCCGACGGTGGTGACCGAGGACAAGCAGCTGCGCAAGCTCACCCTCGTCGACGTCCCCGAACCCGTGGAGGCGATCGCCCACGTCAAGGTGCCGCCACACTTCAACGCCAAGAGCCCCAAGGCCCGTCGCGACCTCGCGACGTCGCTGCGCATCGCCGTGCCGCACGAGCCGCCGCCGAGGCGCCGGGCGGAGTCGCAGCCGGGCGAGGACGAGAAGATCGCCGAGCTGCGCCGCCAGCTGCGCGCCCACCCCTGCCACCAGTGCCCCGACCGAGAGGACCACGCCCGCTGGGCCGAGCGGTGGTGGCGGCTCAAGCGCGAGACCGTCGGCCTGCAGCGCAAGGTCGAGGGCCGCACCAACTCGGTGGCCCGCACGTTCGACCGGATCTGCGAGCTCCTGACCGAGATGGGGTACCTCGGCGAGGGCGGGACGACCGTGACCCCCCAGGGGGAGAACCTGCGCCGCCTCTACACCGAGAAGGACCTGCTGGCCGCCGAGTGCCTGCGCCTGGGCGTCTGGCAGCGGCTCGACCCGGCCGGCCTCGCTGCCATCGTGTCGGTCCTGGTCCACGAGCCCCGGCGCGACGAGACGGACCCGTCCCCGCGGATGCCCGGCGACGACGTCGCCGAGGCGGTCACGGAGATGAACCGGCTCTGGTCGGTCCTCGAGGACCGCGAGCGCGACCTCGGCCTGCCGCTGACGGGGGAGCCCGACGCCGGCATGGCGTGGATGATGCACCGCTGGGCGTCCGGCCAGAAGCTCGACTACGTCCTGCGTGGCCAGGACATGGCAGCCGGTGACTTCGTCCGGCGCTGCAAGCAGGTGGTCGACCTGCTCGGGCAGATCGCCGATGCCGCGCCGGAGCCGCAGCTGCGCACCACCGCCCGCAAGGCGATCGACGCGGTGATGCGCGGGGTGGTCGCGGCCGACCGCCTCGACTGACCAGCTGCCCGGACCGGGCGGCATACCGCTGCGTGGGATCCGGCAGGGCACTGTGGGCCCCGCCGGGTGAGGATGGCAGGGTGACCCACCCCGCCACCACCTCCCGCCCCGGCACGGGCGACGACCACCAGCCCGACCAGCAGGACCAGCCGGACCCTCGGCGGTGGAAGGCCCTGGCGGTCTGCCTCGTCGCGGGGTTCATGACCCTGCTCGACGTGAGCATCGTCAACGTCGCGCTGCCCAGCATCGAGCAGGGACTGTCGGCGACGTCGAGCGACCTGCAGTGGGTGGTGTCGGGGTACGCCCTGACGTTCGGGCTGGTCCTGGTCCCCGCCGGGCGGCTGGGCGACGCGACCGGTCGACGTCGGATGTTCGTCGCCGGCGTGGTGGTGTTCGGCGTCGCCAGCCTGCTGTGCGGGCTCGCCACCAGCAGTGCGCTCCTCGTCGCCGCCCGCCTCCTCCAGGGCATCGGCGGCGGCCTGCTCAACCCGCAGGTCTCCGGGCTCATCCAGACGCTGTTCAGGGGTTCGGAGCGGGCCCGCGCCTTCGGGATGCTCGGGGCCACGATCGGCATCTCCACCGCCGTCGGACCGATCGCCGGTGGGGTCATCCTCAGCCTCCTCGGGGCCGACGCGGGGTGGCGGTGGATCTTCTTCGTCAACCTGCCCGTCGCGGTGGCCGCCGTCGTCCTGGCGCTGCGCTGGATCCCGGCCGCCGAGGCGCACGAGGGGGCCCGCCGGCGCCAGGACCTCGACCCCGTGGGCGTCGTGCTGCTCGGCGCCGGAGTCCTCGCCCTGCTCCTGCCTCTCGTCGAGAGCGGTCGCGGCTCGTCGTCGTCCTCGGTGCCCGGGTGGATCGCTGCCGTCGGCGCGGCGCTGCTGGCGCTGTTCGTCCTGTGGGAGCGCCGCTACACCTCGCGCGGCCACACACCCCTGGTCGACCTGCGCCTCTTCCGGCTCCCCGGGTACGCCTCCGGTGCGATCGTGGCCACCGTCTACTTCTCCGGCTTCACCGGCATCTTCTTCGTCCTGACCATCTACCTCCAGCAGGGCCTGGGCTACTCCGCGCTGCTCGCCGGTCTGGCCGTCACCCCGTTCGCCGCAGGGTCAGCCGTGATGTCCGCGGTGGGCGGACGCCTCGTGCCGCGGTTCGGTCGTTCGCTGGTCACCTGGGGCCTGGTCCTCGTCGTGGTCGGCCTGGTTGCGACCGATGTCGTCCTGTCGACGGTGGAGGGCTCGCGCACCGGGTGGTATGCCGCGCTGCCGCTGCTGCTCGCCGGTCTGGGCAGCGGGATGGTGATCTCCCCGAACATCACGCTCACGCTCGCCGACGTGCCGGTCGAGCGGGCCGGAACCGCCGGTGGGGTGCTGCAGACCGGTCAGCGGATCGGGACCGCCGCCGGGATCGCGCTGATCGGGACGGTCTTCTTCGCCGCGGCGAAGGACGGTGGCGCCTCGGGCGCTGCCGTCTCCCTCCGGGTGGCCACGGGCCTCGTCGTGCTCTCCCTGGTCGCGAGCCTGGCCGACGTGTGGCTGCGGCGCCGAGCGAACGGCGAGGCGGCCGCGTAGCCGGACGCGCGCCATACCGGGCCGCACGCTGCGCCGGGGTGCCGGGACCCCGGTCGGTTCACTCGATGCGCAGCGCGGCCAGGACGCGGTTGAACGAGCTGGTCACGCCGAACTCCGACGCCACGCGACTCATGAGCACCGGGTCCGCCACCTCGGTCGGCAGCGTCATGTCGACCTCGTCGACCGGGGCGTCCGGGGCCACCTGGACGACCTTGGGGGCGACGTCGAGGTAGGCGGCGCCGGCCTCCAGCCGGGCTCGCTGGGCTCCCTTGATCTCGGGGTCGCCGCTGTCGACCGCCTCACGCAGGGCGACGAGCGTGCCGTACTTCTCGATCAGCTTGGCGGCGGTCTTCTCGCCGATCCCGGCGACCCCGGGCAGCCCGTCGCTGGCGTCGCCGCGCAGGACGGCCATGTCGGCGTACGCGGGTCCGTTGGCCACGGCGTACTTCGTCTGCAGGAACGCCTCGTCCACCAGGTCGGGGTCGCGGACGCCGCCGCGCGCGGTGTAGATGACGCGGACGTTCGCGGCGTCGTCGACGAGCTGGAACAGGTCGCGGTCACCGGTGACGACGTCGATGGCCATCGTCCCCTTGTGGCGCGCGGTGAGCGTCCCGATGACGTCGTCGGCCTCGAACCCGTCGGCCCCCAACCGCGGGAATCCCAGTGCCTCCAGGGCGTCACGGATCACGGGGACCTGCGGCGTCAGGAGCTCGGGGGACTCCTCCTCGGCGAGCGACCCGTCAACCAGGCGGTGCGCCTTGTAGGTGGGGATGGCGTCGACCCGGAACGCGGGACGCCAGTCGTTGTCCCAGCAGGCGACGAAGTGGGTCGGCTGGTGGGTGCCGATGAGCGAGGCGATCATGTCGAGGAACCCGCGGATCGCGTTGGTCGGCGGCTCGGAGTCGTCCTTGCGCTGGTCCGGCACCCCGAAGAACGCTCGGAAGTACAGGGAGGCGGAGTCGAGCAGCATGAGGCGTGCGGCCGGCGCGGAGGTCATGGGGCCCATGCTGCCACCACGGAGGGGTCCGCCTCAGTAGGCTGCTGCCGTGGAAGACCTCGATCGGCGCATCGTCGCCCTGCTGCGCTCGGACGGCCGGATGAGCTACACCGACCTCGGCAAGGCGATGGGCCTGTCGACCTCAGCCGTGCACCAGCGTGTCCGCCGCCTGGAGGAGCGCGGCGTGATCAAGGGGTACACCGCGATCGTCGACCACACCGCGCTCGACCTGCCGCTCACGGCGTTCATCTCGATCAGCCCGCTCGACCCGGCAGCGCCCGACGACATCCCCGACCGCCTGCGCGACATCGGCGAGCTCGAGGCCTGCCACTCGGTCGCGGGGGAGGAGAACTACATCCTCAAGGCGCGGGTGAAGACCCCCGGCGACCTCGAGGTGCTGCTGGCCCGTGTCCGCGCCGCCGCCAACGTCGCCACCCGGACCACGGTCGTCCTCTCCACCCCCTGGGAGTAGCACTCCCGATCGCGAGGCCGCTCAGCCGCGGTCGCAGGCCTCACTCCACCGCGCCTCGTGCGCGGCGATGAAGTCGGTGGTGGCACGCCAGTGCTCGCCGTGGCCCGCCTCGTACATCGAGGCCCAGGGCTCCTCACCCTCACCGTGGGCCCGCAGCAGCCAGTCGTGCATCGCCTCTGCCCGGTGCACCATCGTGGACGGCAGGGCGGTGCGGAGCACGCGGTCGGCGCCGTAACCGTCGAGGAACGCCGCCAGCCGGTCTGCGGCCACGTCGACATCGGCGTCCGGGAACAGGTGGGCGAACGAGATGGCGGCGTAGGCCACGTCCCACAGCCGGGTCGAGGGCCCGGCTCCGTCCCAGTCGATGAAGACCAGGCGGTCTCCGTCGATGACCAGGTTCCACGCGGCAAGGTCGTTGTGGCACAGCAGGTCCGGCTCGGCCGCCGGCAGCAGCACCGGCCAGTCGGTCGGGACGGCCAGCCCCTCGCTGGCGTCGTGGATGGAGCGCACGACACGACCTACCGCCCGGACCACGTCCTGCTGGAGCGGGCCGAGATCCATGGCGAGCTGCCCCGGGACGTACTCCAGCACGAGGCGTCCGGCGCCGTCCCTGCCCAGCGGCTCCGGCACGTCCACCCCGCCGGCCCGCAGCGTCCGGAGGTACTCGACGGTGCGCCCGCTGGTCGCCAGCCACGGCTTGCGGACCGTGCCCGCGACGCGGACGACCCGACCCGACGCGTTGCCCCCGGCCAGCAGCTCCTCGTCCTCCGTCGACACGCCACCCAGCCTAGGTCGGGCGCTGCGCGTACAAGCGCAGCATCCTCGCCCTCAGCCGACGGCGCGGTCGGCGTCCTCGACGATCAGGCCCATGTTCATCATCGCGGCAGCCCGCACACCGGCACCGGCCGCGTGGATGACCTGGGCCATCGGGTCGGTGACGTTGCCGGCGACGTGGACGCCGGGCACGGAGGTCTGCCCGCCCATGGGGTCGCTCGGCACGTGCCGGCCGACCACGGTCTCGCCCATGAGGAAGTCGGCCGCCTCGACCCCGAGCGACTCCAGGACCGCGGAACGTGCCGTGAAGCGCGGCGCGAGGACCACGGCCTCGCACGGCAGGACCGTGACCGCACCCTGGCTGCCGGAGACCTCGACACCGGTGAGCCGCCCGTCGTCCGAGACGAGTCGGCGAGCGGCGCCCTCGACCACCCGGACGCCCACCGCGGCCAGCCTGGCGGCGTCGACTCCGTCAGGAGCCGGCTGGCCGTCGAGCACCAGCGTGACGTCGTCCGACCACTGGCTGAAGTGCAGGGCGTGGTGGGCGGACATGGGGTTCGTGGCCAGGACGACCAGCGCCTTCCCCCGGACCTCCCAGCCGTGGCAGTAGGGGCAGTGGATCGCGGCGGTGCCCCAGTGCTCCCTCAGGCCCTCGATCGGGGGGAGCTCGTCGACCAGGCCGGTGGTGACGAGGAGACGTCGTGCGGCGAGCACGTCCCCACCGGTCAGGGTGACCTCGAACCCGCCCTCGACCGCCCTGGCGCCGACCGCACCCTCGAGCCGGAACCGGCCCCCGAACCCGACCAGCTCGTCACGGCCGATCGCGAGGAGCTCATGCGGCGCCATACCGTCGCGGGACAGGAACGAGTGCACCCCGTGGGCGGGTGCGTTACGTGGCTCGCCCGTGTCGAGGACGAGGACGTCCCGGCGGGCCCGGGCCAGCGTGGTGGCGGCGGCGAGGCCGGCGGGGCCGCCGCCGACGATGATGACGTCGTGGTTCATTTCCATGGCGCCACTGTGCTGGCCCACGAGACGAAACGACAAGGTATGTTGCCGACATGGCAAACGACTCCCTCGCCGACCTCGGTCCCCGCCTCCGGCGGCTGCGGACCGCGCGCGACCTCACCCTGGCCCAGGTGGGCGAGGAGACCGGCCTGTCGGTCAGCACCCTGTCACGCCTCGAGTCCGGCGGGCGGCGCGCGACCCTCGAGCTGCTGCTGCCGTTGGCGCGGGTCTACGGCGTCACCCTCGACGAGCTCGTCGACGCGCCCGCCACGGGCGACCCGCGCATCCACGCCAAGCCCATCGAGGCCTATGGCGGCACGATCGTCCCGCTGACGAACCGCCCCGGGGGAGTCCGCGCGTTCAAGCACGTGATCCGTCCTCGCTCCCGGTCCGTGCCGGAGCCCGGCACCCACGAGGGCTACGAGTGGCTCTACGTCCTCGACGGGCACCTGCGCCTGGTCCTCGGCGAGCACGACGTCGTCCTCGGTCCGGGCGAGGTCGCCGAGTTCGACACGCGGGTGCCGCACTGGTTCGGCTGCGCCGACGACCAGCCCGTCGAGATGCTCAGCATCTTCGGCCCGCAGGGCGAGCGCATGCACGTCCGCGCCAAGCCCCGCACGAGATCGGCCGGGACGAGCTAGGGGGAGCCCTCGAGCTCGGCGAGGGTCAGCACCACGAGGCTCGCGGTCCACACGAGAGGGGCCGGTCCTGCCGGCGCGCCACTGCGCGTGACCTTCTCGGGGATCGACCCGTAGGCCGTGCGGTGCGCCGACAGCCAGTCGAGCCGGGCGTCCGCTGCGCGATCCCGACCCGAGGCGGCGTCGGTGAGCGCCAGCAGCGCCGTCTGCGGGGTCCAGGACGCCCCGCCCTTCTTCACCCACAGGACACCCGGCGCGACACCGCCGGCCGGTTGGGCGGCCTCCCGCTGGTACCTCACCCCCGCGGCGCGAACGGCCTTGACCACCGGTGCGGGGAGGTCGCCCTCCGCCGTGAACGGCGGCAGCAGCATGGCGACCGAGGCGTCGAGGCCACCCGCGTCCCCGAACCGCTGGTACCCCGGTCCCATCTCCCGGACCACCGTGCCGGCCAAGCGGGCCGCTGTCGTGCGCGTGCGCGCCGAAGCGGCGACGTCGCCGGTGGCCGCGTAGTCACGCCCCGCGGCAGCCAGCCCTGCGAGCATCGGCGCCACCGTGCCCAGCGAGGTCCGGGTGACCCGCACCTCCCAGTAGTCCGGGGACGGCGGGGGCAGCCGGTCGCCGCCGTCGACGAGCCGGGTCAGGGTCCGCACGCAGCGGTCGCGCAGCTCGTCGCTGGAAGGCGGGACCCCGCCTCCTGCGTCCCGGCGCACCTGCGCGATCGCCCACAGGACCCAGCCACAGCCGTCGGACTGCCGGGGCCGATCGGTCAGCGCACTGCCGTCGAGGGCGTACCGCGCCTGGAATCCGACGGCCGGGTCGAACTCGAGCCGCGCCAGGCGGTCGAGGACGGCTGCCGCGTCGCTCGCGTGGCCGCTGCGGCTCAGGGCGACCGCGGCGAAGGAACCGTCACGTGGCCAGAAGTAGCCCCAGGGACCACCGGGGCCGGCCGACACCGTGCCGTTGGCCTCGAGGTGGCTCCTGATGTCCACGAGCGCCCAGTGCGCCATGTCCTCCCAGGGCGTCCCGGCGCCGGGAACGGTCCCGGCGTCCAGCCAGCGGGCGTCGGCGTTCTCCTGGCCGTTCTCGGCATAGGCAGGGGCGGCCCGGTAGCCCGGCGCGCTGATGAGCCGTTCCTCCGGAGGCATGGCCTTCGGGCCTGCTGCGGCGCCACCCACCAGGGCCGCTGCGGCGAGGACAGCAGGCAGGACCAGCCGTCGCCTCACCCTGTGCCCCTCCCGCCGGCGGCCGCCCGGTGGCGGGCCGATCCCGTCACGCTAGTTCGCACTGGCCGGGAATCGGCCGAAGTCTGCGAAGTTTCCGCGGATCGACCGCTCCCTGGACGAGGACTGTCGAGAAGGACCGTCGAGAAGGACTGTCGAGAAGGACCGGACAGCTGCACCGGGGACTCGCACGGCCGGCGAGAGCGGCGGACGCGATCAGCGCGCGATCGGGGCCACGGTGGCACCGGTGGCAGCCACCAGGTCGACCGGGGCCAGGGACAGGTCGAGCCCACGGTGCCCACCGGAGACGTAGACCACGTCGAACCCCGTTGCGCTCTCGTCGAGCACGGTCGGCAGCGCCTTCTTCTGACCGATGGGGGAGATGCCGCCGACGACGTACCCCGTGCTGCGCTCGGCGGCGGTCGGGTCGGCCATGGCGGCCTTCTTCCAGCCCAGGGCGGCCGCGACGGCCTTGAGGTCGAGGCTGCGGTCGACGGGGACGATGCCCACGGCGAGCCCGCGCTCGCCCTCGACGAGCAGGGTCTTGAACACCTGCCCCGGCGGCACCGACAGCGCGGCCGCGGCCTCCAGTCCGTAGGAGGCCGCGGCCGGGTCGTGCTCGTAGGGGTGGACCCCGAAGGCGACCCCCAGCCGCGTCAGCGCGGTGGTCGCCGGGGTGCCCGCACCGGACTCACGACGCTTGCCCACGAGGCGAGGTATGGCGCGTGGTCGGGGGCGGGTGGGGGCCGGGGTCAGCGCTTCTCGACGCTCTTGACGAAGGCCCAGACGGCGGGGAAGAGCCCGGCCGCCGCGAGGACCTTGATCCCGTCACCGATGAGGAAGGGCACGACACCCTTGTCGAGGGCGGTGGCGAAGTCCATGCCGGTGGCGTGCATGAGCCACGGGACACCGGCGGCGTAGACGAGCACGTTGCCGGCGACCATCGTCACGGCGGTCTTCGCCACCGTGCGGTCGCCACCACGCTGCGCGAGGGCGCCGACGAGGGTGGCGGCCAGCAGGTAGCCGACGACGTATCCGAAGGTGGCACCGCCGAACCCGTCCTTGTGACCGGCGAACCAGTTGACGCCGAGGCCACCCGCGACGAGGTACACGCCGAGGCTGAGCAGCGCGCGCACTCCACCGAGGGAGGCACCGGTCAGCAGCACCGCGAAGGTACCGAGCGTGAGGGGCACGGGCGTGCCGGGCAACGGCACGCTCCACTGGGCCAGCAGGCCGATGAACCCGGCGCCGGCGGCGACGAGCGCCAGGTCGCGGGCGAGGACGCCGACGGTCGCCGGGACGCCTGCGAGGGCGGGAACGTAGTCGGCGAGGACGCGCTTGCGGGGGAGGGCGATAGCAGTCACGGGAGCAACCTAGCGAAGCCGCGCCCCGCGGCATACCGACGTCTCACGTCGACCAGGTCACAACGGCGAGTCGCCCTCCGGCAGAAGGGGGGTCGGGCACCCGGGCGCCGGACAGCACGTCGCCCCCGTGCCGGACCGGCACGGGGGCGATGCTGGGACATCACTCGGTGGGACCCCCCGGTCAGACCAGGGCGATGTCGCGCTCGGAGGCCTCGCGGCTCGCGGCAGCCTGCTCGACCGCCACGGCGTGGGCGGCCTCGTGGTCGCCCTGCTCGCGCCACCACTGCTGGCCGGCCTCGGGCAGGGTGTGGATCGGGTCGTAGTAGACGTAGTCACGCGACAGGGCGTCGGTGTCGGCACCCTCGATCGAGGTGCGGTAGTTCTTGCGCCAGAACGACATCCCGCGCTCGGTGTCGTAGCTGTCGACCTGGTGGACCCAGCGCTTGCCGACGTAGGGCACGTCGCAGACGATGCGCGGCGTCGCGAACCCCGGCAGGTAGCCCATCATCGAGTGCTGCAGGTGCTGGGCCTCGGCGAGCGAGACGCGCCAGTGCTCGCTGAACGGGATCATGTCGCACATGTAGAAGTAGTACGGCGTGATCATCGCGTCGTCCTGGAGGGCGAAGCACAGGTCGAGCAGCTGCTCGGTGGTGTCGTTGACACCACGCATCAGCACGCCCTGGTTGCGGACGTCGCGCACGCCGGCCTGGAGCATCGCCTTGGCGGCGTCGGCCACCAGCGGGGTCACGGACTGGGCGCTGTTGACGTGGGTGTGGATCGCGAGGGAGACGCCGCGCGACCGCGCCTTGGCGGACACGCGGGCCACGCCCTCGACCACGTCGTCCTGCAGCCAGTGCTGGGGCAGCCCCATGAGCGCCTTGGTGGCCAGGCGGATGTCGCGGATGTTCTCGACGTCGAGCAGCTTGTCGAGGAACCCCTCGAGGTTCTTCCACGGCATGTTGGCCACGTCGCCACCGGAGACGACGACGTCGCGCACCTGCGGGGTGCGCTGCAGGTAGTCCAGCATCGCGGCGTACCGGTCGACCGGCTTGCCGGTGAGCTTGAGCTTGTCGATGACCGCGGTCGAGTTGCCGACCAGGTCCATGCGGGTGCAGTGGCCGCAGTACTGCGGGCAGGTCGGCAGCATCTCGGCCAGGACCTTGGTGGGGTAGCGGTGGGTCAGCCCCTCGACGGCCCACATGTCGTGCTCGTGGAGGCTGTCGCGGGTCGCGTGGGGGTGGCTCGGCCAGTCGGTGCGACGGTCGGAGAACACAGGGAGCATGTATCGGCGCACCGGGTCGGCGTAGAACGCGCGGGTGAACTCGACCCCGGCGCCCGGCATGGAGCCGTCGGCCCAGGTCTGCTCGCTGACCATGGTGTTCATCATCTGCGGCGGCACGAGCATCGACATCGTGGCCCGCTCGGCCTGGTCGCGCTCGAGGTCGGCGTAGAACGCCTCGGTGAGCAGGTCGCCCATCAGCTCGCGGAGCTGGCGGAGGTTCTTGATGCAGTGGGCGCGCTGCCACTGGGCGCTGGCCCAGTCCTGGGCGGTCACGTCCTTCCAGCCCGGGAACCGGGTCCAGTCGGGCTCGACCAGCTCGCGGTGCCGGTAGACGTAGGGCTGCTCGATCAAGGTGCTCATACGTGGCAGGATACGGGACAGGTTCCTCTGTTCGTGAACCTTCACCGCAAGATCTTCGCCCCGTGTCGCAATTTCAGGGAGATTCTGTGTCAGTCGCCGCCGGAAACCGCACCACGCCGTCCTCACCGGTCGGGCTGCACCGCGTCCTCGACCCGGTCGGCGCGTCCCTGCCGCAGGCGGCGCAGCGGCTGGACGCCGCGCCCGGCCTGTGGCCGGACGAGGTGCGGATCAGCATCGAGACGCTCAACCTCGACGCGGCCTCCTACCGCCAGCTCTCCGAGAAGCACGGTGGCGACGGCGCGGCGGTGCGGGCCGAGGTGCTCGACATCGTCGCCACCCGCGGCAAGATGCAGAACCCCGTCACGGGATCGGGCGGCATGCTCATCGGCACCGTCGAGGAGGTCGGCCCCGAGTCCACGCTCGGCCTGTCCGTGGGCGACCGGGTCGCCACCCTGGTCTCGCTGTCGCTGACGCCACTCGTCATCACGGACGGCCTGGCCGGCTGGGACGGCCGTTCGGAACGCGTCCCGGCGCAGGGCCACGCCATCCTCTTCGGCCGCTCCATCGCCGCCCAGCTGCCCGACGACCTCAGCCCCGACCTCGCCCTCATGGTCATGGACGTCTGTGGCGCACCGGCGCTCGTCTCCAGGGTGGTGGGGGAGTATGCCGCGCGCGGCGTCCGCCCCGTCGTGGCGGTCCTCGGGGGCGCGGGCAAGTCCGGCTCGCTGTCGCTGGCCGCGGCCACCGAGGCAGGCGCCTCACGCACCCTCGGCGTCGTCCCGCACGAGCGCGAGGCTGCGCTCCTGCGCGCCAGCGGCCTGGCCGACGAGGTCGTCGTGGCCGACGCCCGCAGCCCGCTGGGCCTGTCGGAGGCCGTCGCCGCCGCAGGCGGACCGGCCGACGTCACGGTCGTCTGCGTGGACGTCCCCGGCTGCGAGCAGCCCGCCATCCTCTCGACCGCCCAGGGCGGGACCATCATCTTCTTCTCCATGGCGACCAACTTCGCCGCCGCGGCGCTCGGCGCCGAGGGCGTCGCGGCCGACGTGCGCATGCTGGTCGGCAACGGGTACGTCCCCGGCCACGCGGCATACGCCCTCGAGCTGGTGCGCGGCAACGCGGCGGTGCGGTCCTTGTTCGAGGGCCGGCTCGAGGAGTAGGGACCTCCGAACGGTAGGGACCAAGGGCCCGGTCCGGACCCTCGAGGCCGTGGTCGGATCGGGCCATGACGACCGTCGCCCCCGCCCCGGCCACTTCCTCCGACGCCTCCAGCACGGCCAGCAGCACCACCTACCTCCCCGAGGAGCTGGCCCTCGACCTGCGCTGGTGGGCGGCGGCGAACTACCTGACCGTCGGGCAGATCTACCTGCGCGACAACGCCCTGCTCCGCGAGCCCCTCCGCCTCGAGCACACCAAACCGCGGTTGCTCGGGCACTGGGGGACCAGCCCCGGCCTGTCGATGGTCTACGCGCTGGTCAACCGCCTCATCCGCCGGACCGGGTCGGACTGGCTGTACGTCACCGGCCCCGGGCACGGTGGACCGGCGCTCGTCGCCGCCGCGTGGCTCGAGGGCACCTACAGCGAGGTCTACCCGCGGATCGCCGCCGACGGTGACGGGGTGCGCGACCTGTTCCGCCAGTTCTCCTCGCCCGGTGGAATCCCCAGCCACGTCAGCGTGCAGACGCCGGGCAGCATCCACGAGGGCGGCGAGCTCGGGTACGCCCTCGTCCACGCAGCCGGCGCGGCGTTCGACCACCCCGACCTCACCGTCGCGTGCGTCGTCGGCGACGGAGAGGCCGAGACGGGGCCGCTGAGCGCGTCCTGGCGCCTGCCGACGTTCCTCAACCCCCGCCGCGACGGCGCGGTGCTGCCGATCCTGCACCTCAACGGCTACAAGATCGCCGGGCCGACGGTGCTCGGCCGCGCCAGCGACGAGGACGTCGAGGCCTACCTGCGCAGCCAGGGCTGGGACCCGGTCACCGTCTCCGGCGACGACCCGACGGTGGTGTTCCCGGCCCTGTTCGAGGCGCTGAGCAGTGCGCACGAGCGCATCGGCGCCCTGCAGGCCGCGGCCCGGACCGGCGACGGCCCGAGCGAACCGGTGCGCCACCGCTGGCCCGCGATCATCCTGCGCACGCCGAAGGGCTGGACCGGCCCCGACGTCGTCGACGGCGTCCAGGTCCAGGGGACCAACCGCTCGCACCAGGTGCCGCTGTCCGGGCTCGCCGAGAACCCCGAGCACCTGCGCCTCCTCGAGGACTGGTTGCGCACCTACCGTCCCGACGAGCTCTTCGACGACGCCGGACGGCTCGTCCCCGAGCTGCGCGCCCTCGCACCGGACGCCGACAAGCGCATGTCGGCCACGCCCTACGCCAACGGTGGACGCCTGCGCACCGACCTCCCGCCGGTGGACCTCGCCACCCACGAGGTGCCCCTGCCCGCGCGCGGCACGACGTGGGTCGAGAACACGCTCTCCTCCGGGGGCCTCATGCGGGACCTGTATGCCGCGACGGCGCGGCCCGACGGCGGCGGCACCTTCCGGGTGTTCTCCCCGGACGAGACCGCGAGCAACCGGCTGCAGTCGGTGTTCGAGGTGACCGACCGGAACTTCATGGGACCGCTGCTCGCCACCGACGACCACCTCGGACCGGACGGCCGGGTCATGGAGGTGCTCAGCGAGCACCTGTGCCAGGGCTGGCTCGAGGGGTACGTCCTCAGCGGACGGCACGGGGTGTTCGCGACGTACGAGGCGTTCGCCATGGTGTCGGCGTCGATGGCGGTCCAGCACGTCAAGTGGCTCCAGCACGCCAAGGACCTGCCGTGGCGCGCAGACGTGTCGTCGCTCAACGTGCTGCTGACCTCGACCTGCTGGCGCAACGACCACAACGGGTTCTCCCACCAGGGCCCCGGGCTGATCGACTGCCTCATCCCGCTCGCGCCGGACGTCGTGCGCGTGTGGTTCCCGCCGGACGCCAACACCGCCCTGTCCATCACCGACCACTGCCTGCGCAGCACCAACCACGTCAACCTCATCGTGGTCGACAAGCAGAAGCACCTGCAGTACCTCACGCTCGAGGAGGCGCACCGACACTGCGCCGCCGGTGCCGGCGTCTGGGACTGGGCGAGCACGGGCCGCGACGACGAGGAGCCCGACATCGTGCTGGCCTGTGCCGGTGACGTGCCGACCCAGGAGGCGCTCGCGGCCGCCGAGCTCCTGCACGAGCACGTGCCGGACCTGCGCGTGCGGTTCGTCAACGTCGTCGACCTCATGGCGATGCTGCCGGAGAACGACCACCCCCACGGGTTCTCCGACAGCCAGTTCGACGACCTCTTCACGCGGGACAAGCACGTGGTGTTCGCGTTCCACGGCTACCCGCGGGCGGTCCACCAGCTCGTCCACGGCCGCAGCAACCCCGGTCGCTTCCACGTCCGCGGGTTCAACGAGCAGGGCACGACGACGACGCCGTTCGACATGGTGGTGCTCAACGGGATGAGCCGGTTCCACCTGGCCAAGGAGGCGCTGCGCCGCGCCGACCGACGCCCCGACGGCTGGGACCGGTTCACCCGGTTGTGCGACGACCGGCTCGCCGAGCACACGACCTACATCCGCGAGCACCTCGCCGACCTGCCGGACATCGCCGACTGGACCTGGCGGGGGAGGGACGAGGCGTAGGCGGACGGGGACCGGACAGCACACCGTCAGCCGTCCCCGGCCGGTAGTTTCGAGCCCGTGGCCACCAGCATCTACATCGCCGGCACCGAAGCCCAGTCCGGCAAGTCGGCGGTGGCGGTCGGGCTGCTCGACCAGGTGAGTCGACGGGCAGGGCGGGTGGGGGTCTTCCGGCCCATCGTCCGTGCCGGTGTCCCCGACGAGCTGGTCCGCACCCTGCTGTCCCAGCTCCCGGGAGACCTGACGGTCGAGCAGGCGTGCGGCGTCACCTACGACGACCTGCACGCCTCACCCGAGCGCGCGATGGGGACCATCGTGGACCGGTTCCACGAGGTGGCCCGCGGGCACGACGTCGTCCTCGTCGTCGGGTCGGACTTCACCGACGTGGCGGCGCCCACCGAGTTCTCGGTCAACGCCGCGGTCGCGGCCAACCTGGGCTCCCGGCTGCTGCTGGTGGTCCCCGCCCAGGGGCACGACCCGGCCGAGGTGGCGACCACGGCCGAGATGGCCGTGGTCGCCGCGCGGGAGGCGCACGCGCACGTCACTGGCGTCGTCGCCAACCAGGTCGACCCGGCCCTGCTGGAGGAGACGGCGTCGGCGGTCTCGACCCGCGTGGGGGTCCCCGTGCAGGCCCTGCCCGAGACCCCGCTGCTGCGGGCCCCCACGGTCAGGGACCTCATGGACGCCTGCTCCGGCCGGCTGGTCCACGGCGACACGGCGTGGCTGGACCGCGAGTGCACCGGGCTGGTGGTGGCGGCGATGACCATGCCGCACGTCCTCGACCGCCTGATCGAGGGCGGGGTCGTCATCGTGCCCGGCGACCGTGAGGACGTCGTGCTCGGGGTGCTGCTGGCGCACCGGTCGAAGACCTTCCCGACGCTGTCCGGGATCGTCCTCAACGGGGGCTTCCCGCTCACCCCGCAGGTCGAGCGGCTCATCGAGGGGTTGGACGTCGTGCTGCCCGTCATCGCGACGGACAGCGGGACCATGACGACCGCGACCCGCCTGGGCGCCGCCCGTGGGCGCCTCGCCCCCGACTCCACCCGCAAGCTCGAGGCCGCTGTCGCCATGGTCGAGCGCGGCCTCGACGCCGAGACACTGCTCGGACCCGTCGCCGCGGCCGGGGAGGGCACGGTGACCCCGTTGATGTTCGAGCACCGACTGGTCGACGACGCCCGCGCGGCGGGGTCGCACATCGTCCTGCCCGAGGGTGCGGAGGACCGCATCCTGCTGGCCGCCGACACCGTCCTCGGCCGAGGCATCGCGCGGCTCACGCTGCTCGGGGACCCCGAGGTCATCCACGCCAACGCCCAGCGGCTCGGCGTCGACGTCTCCTCGGCGGCCGTCGTCGACCCGGGGACGAGCGAGCTGCGCGAGGGGTTCGCGGCCGACTACGCCCGGCTGCGCGCCCACAAGGGCGTCACGCTCGACCAGGCCCGCGACCGCGTCGTCGACCCCTCGTACTTCGGAACGATGATGGTCCACCAGGGACTGGCCGACGGCATGGTCTCCGGGTGCATCACGACCACGGCCCACACGATCCGTCCCGCGCTGGAGATCGTCCGCACGGCGCCCGACGTCTCGGTCGTCTCCAGCGTCTTCCTCATGTGCCTGGCCGACCGGGTCCTCGTCTACGGCGACTGCGCGGTCAACCCCGACCCGACCGCCGAGCAGCTCGCCGACATCGCGATCTCCTCGGCGCGGACCGCCCGGCAGTTCGGCATCGAGCCGAGGGTCGCGATGCTGTCCTACTCGACGGGGGAGTCCGGTTCGGGCGTGGACGTCGACAAGGTGCGCGCCGCGACCGCGCTGGTCCACGAGCGCGCTCCCGGGCTGCTCGTCGAGGGCCCCATCCAGTACGACGCCGCCGTCGACCTGGCCGTCGCCGCGACCAAGCTCAAGGACAGCCCTGTCGCCGGCCGGGCCACGGTGCTGGTGTTCCCCGACCTCAACACCGGGAACAACACGTACAAGGCGGTGCAGCGCAGTGCGTCGGCCGTTGCCATCGGCCCGGTCATGCAGGGGCTCAACCAGCCGGTCAACGACCTGTCCCGCGGGGCCCTCGTGCGGGACATCGTCAACACCATCGCCATCACCGCGATCCAGGCGGGAGCCCGGTGACCGCCGCCCGCCCGGTCCTCGTGGTCAACGCCGGGTCGTCGTCCCTGAAGTACCAGGTGCTCGACGCCGCGACCGGCGTGACGGAGGCGACGGGGATCATCGAACGCATCGGGGGCGCCGCCCACCTGCGCCACACCACCCCGGCGGGCACCCACGAGGAGGACCTCGCCTGCCCCGACCACCGCGCCGCGATCGACGCCGCCCGCGACGCCCTGCGCCGCCACGGCCCCGACACCAGCTCTCTCGGCCTGTACGCCGTGGGCCACCGCGTCGTCCACGGCGGCCCCCACTTCACCGAACCCGTCCTCGTCGACGACGACGTCCTGGCCGCCATCGAGGACCTCGTCCCGCTGGCCCCGCTGCACAACCGGGCGAACCTCGAGGGCATCCGCAGCGCCCGCCGCTCCTTCCCGGGAACGCCACAGGTGGCCGTCTTCGACACGGCCTTCCACCAGACGCTGCCGCCGGAGGCGTTCACGTACGCGGTGCCCGCCGAGTGGCGCGAGGAGCACCAGGTACGGCGGTACGGCTTCCACGGCACCTCGCACCGGTTCGTCTCGCGTCGCACCGCCGAGCTCCTCGGCCGCGCGCCCGGCCACTGCAACGTCATCGTGCTCCACCTCGGCAACGGCGCCAGCGCCTGCGCGGTCCGTGGCGGCCACAGCATCGACACCTCGATGGGCCTGTCCCCGCTCGAGGGACTGGTCATGGGCACCCGCTCGGGGGACGTCGACCCGGCGCTCGGCGCCTACCTCCAGCGGGTCGCGGGACTGGACCCCGCCGCATACGACGAGGCCCTCAACAAGGGCAGCGGGCTCCTGGGGCTGGCCGGCATCGCCGACCTGCGCGAGCTCGACGCACGTCGTGAGGCGGGCGACGACGGCGCAGCCCTGGCGTTCGCCGTGATGGTCTACCGGCTTCGCAAGTACGTCGGGGCGTACGCCGTGGCGCTCGGACGGGTCGACGCCATCGCCTTCACCGGTGGCATCGGGGAGAACAGTGCCAGCGTCCGCGCGGCGGTCCTGGGTGGCCTCGACGTGCTGGGCGTGGAGCTCGACCCCACGGCCAACGCCGACGGCGACCCCGAACGAAGGGTGACCACCGACGAGAGCCGGGTCGCAGCCTGGGTCGTGCCGACCAACGAGGAGCTCGAGATCGCCCGGGCCTGCCTGGCCGTCCTGGGGGACGGGCAGGACGGGTGAGGCCGCCGCATAGGGTGCTCGCGTGAGCACTCTCTACCGCGGCGGCTTCGTCTACTCACCCATCGACCCCTTCGCGAACGCGATGGTCGTCGACGACGCGACGGGCACGATCGCGTGGATCGGCGGGGACGATGCCGCCTCGGTCCACGGCGACGCGGTGGACCGCGTGGTCGACCTCGACGGCGCCCTCGTGACCCCGGCGTTCGTCGACTCGCACGCGCACCTCTCCCAGACCGGCGCCGGCCTGCGCGGCGTCGACCTCGGCACCACCCGCAGCGTCGCCGAGGCGCTGTCCCGCATCGAGGACGCCGCCCGCCGCCAGCAGGGGCGCCCCGTGTACGCCCCCAACTGGGACCAGGGCCGTTGGGCGGAGCGCCGTCCGGTCACCGGCGCCGAGCTCGACCGTGCCACCTACGGCGGCGTGGTGTACTCACCGCGCATCGACGGCCACTCCGCCGTGGTCTCCTCGGCGCTCGCGGCCGCCTCGGGTGCCCGTGACCTCCCCGGGTGGGAGGGAGAGGGCCTGGTGACCCGCGAGGCGCACCACGCGGCCCGCGTCGCCTTCGCCGACGCGGTCACCCCGGCCCAGCGCCGCGCCGACATCGACCTCGCCCTGCGCAGCGCCGCGGCCGCCGGGATCGGCCTGGTCCAGGAGAACGGCGGGCCTGTCCTGTCCAGCGCCGACGACTTCGCCGACGTGCTGGCGGCGGGGGAGCGCGGCGACGGGCCCCAGACCCTCGGCTACTGGGCCGAGCTCGTCGCCGACGAGCAGCAGGCCTGCGACCTCGCCACCCTGCACGGCGCCCACGGCCTGGCCGGCGACCTGAACGTGGACGGTTCCATCGGGTCGCGCACCGCCCACCTGCGGTCCGACTACACGGATGCCCTGGGACACACGGGCAACGCCTACCTGTCCGTCGCCCAGGTCCGCGACCACGTGGCCGCCTGCTCCCTGGCCGGGCTGCAGGCCGGGTTCCACGTCATCGGCGACGCGGGAGTGGACACCGTCGTGGAGGGGTTCGAGGCGGCCGCGGCGCTGGTCGGTGCCCCCGTGGTGGCCCGGTCCCGGCACCGGCTCGAGCACCTCGAGATGGTCGACCCCGGCCAGATCGCCCGGCTCGTGGCGCTCGGGGTGGGCGCCAGCGTCCAGCCCGCCTTCGACGCCTTCTGGGGCGGTTCGGACGGCATGTATGCCGTGCGGCTCGGGACCGAGCGCGTCATCGGCGAGGCGCCGATGAACCCGTTCGCCTCGATGCTCGCCGCCGGTATGACGGTGGCGTTCGGCTCCGACTCGCCCGTGACGCCGTTCGCGCCGTGGGAGGCGGTCCGCGCCTGCATCGCCCACCACGACGAGCGGCAGCGCATCTCTGCCCGGTCGGCCTTCCTCGCCCACACCCGCGGGGGGTGGCGCGCTGCCGGCTTCGACGACCGTGGCTACCTCGACCTCGGCCTGCCGGCGACGTTCGCCGTCTGGAAGGTGGGCGACCTCGTCGTGCAGGCACCGGACGACCGGATCCAGACATGGAGCACCGACCCACGCTCCGGCACCCCCGGCCTGCCCGACCTGTCGCCCGGCGAACCCGCTCCGCAGTGCCTGCGCACCGTCGTCCGTGGCCGCACGGCCTTCGACGCGGGAGCTCTTACCTAGAGGATTTGCGGCCCAGCCCGCGAATGGCCGAAGATCCTCGCGCTCGCTGCTAGATTTGCCGCGTGTCTTCGCGAGCCAAACCCCTGCTGGACCTCGATCCCGCCACCGTCCGCCAGGCCCGCGCCCTCGCGCGCAAGGCCGGCCGTCCCGTCGTCAAGCTGGCCCAGAGCCACACGACCGTCTCCGTCGAACGGGCCACGCTGCGCCTCGCCGGCCTGTCCGGCGCCGACCACGAGCGGGTGCCGTGGGTCAACCACCTCGTCGACGCGGTCCGCGCCGAGGTCGGCCTCGAGCACGGGGTCACCACCCCGGTGTACGACGCCCTGCGCAGGGGAGAGGCACCAGACCTGCTGACCCTGGCCCAGAAGGCCGCCAGCGGCTCGGTGCAGTTCCGGCTCCCCGCGGGCCGTGAGACCACCCGTGCCCAGGCCCTGGCGCGACGCGAGGTGAGCCGCGGCATACGCACCATCGACAAGCAGCGCGCCAACCGCGACCGGCTCATCACGCGCCACGGCGACCCCGAGCAGCGCCCGTGGATCTACCTCATCGTCGCCACCGGCGACATCTACGAGGACATCCCCCAGGCCCAGAACGCCGCCCGCGAGGGTGCCGACATCATCGCCGTGATCCGCTCCACCGGGCAGTCGCTGCTCGACTACGTGCCCGAGGGCGCCACCCGCGAGGGGTATGCCGGCACGTACGCCACGCAGGAGAACTTCCGGCTCATGCGTGCGGCCCTGGACGAGACGTCCAAGGAGCTCGGCCGCTACATCCGCCTCACCAACTACGCGTCGGGGCTGTGCATGCCCGAGATCGCCACGCTGGCCGGGCTCGAGCGCCTCGACATGATGCTCAACGACTCGATGTACGGGATCCTCTTCCGCGACATCAACCCGATCCGCACCTTCGTCGACCAGCGGTTCAGCCGCCAGATCCACGCCCGTGCCGGGATCATCATCAACACCGGCGAGGACAACTACCTCACCACCGCGGACGCCGTCGAGGCCGCGCACACGGTCACCGTGAGCCAGCTGCTCAACGAGTACTTCGCCAAGGAGGCCGGGCTCGAGGACTGGCAGCTCGGCCTGGGCCACGCGTTCGAGATCAACCCCGAGCTCCCCGACAGCTTCCGGATGGAGCTCGCGCACGCCCTGCTCGCCCGCCAGCTGTTCCCCGACGCGCCGCTGAAGTGGATGCCGCCGACCAAGCACATGACCGGCGACGTGTTCCGCGGCTACCTCCTCGACGGGTTCTTCAACCTCGTCGGTGCCATGACCGGCCAGGGCATCCTGCTCGTCGGCATGATGACCGAGGCGGTCGTCACGCCGTTCCTGTCCGACCGCGACCTGGCGCTGCAGAACGTCCGCTACGTGCTCAACGCCGCTGGTGGCCTCACCGAGGACTTCCACCCGCCGCGTGACGGGTTCATCCAGACCCGGGCCCGCCAGGTGCTCGGTGACGCGATCGACCTGCTCACCGACATCACCCAGGAGCCGGGGAAGGCCCCGCTGCTCGAGGCCATCGCCGACGGTACGTTCGGCCTGATGAAGCGCCCGGCCGACCGGGGCAAGGGCCTCGACGGCGTCGTCGTGCGCGCCGACGACTACGACAACCCCGCCACGACGATGCTCGAGGAGGGCTCGAACCGATGAGCGCGTCCACGACCGACAGCGCGATGCCCCTGGAGCCGATGCCCAAGGCAGGCAAGCAGGGAGCCCCGGCAAAGCGTCAACCCGACATCATCCGTCCGTACGGCGACACCACCGGCGACGGCATGGTCCAGGTCTCCTTCACCCTCCCCGTGCCGCACGACAAGCGTGCCGAGGGTGCGGCCCTGCAGCTCGCCGCCAAGATGGGCCTGGAGCCGGCGCTCCTCGTCCACGCCAAGCCGATGGGCCCCGACTTCACCTTCTTCGTCGTCTACGGCAGCGCCAAGCACCTCGTCGACCTGCGCGAGGTCACGGTCGTGGAGCGCGAGTTCCCGTTGCTCAGCCCGACCGAGGTCAACAAGGCCATCAAGTCCCGCCTGCGCCGCAAGCTCGTCGTCGTCGGCGCCTGCATCGGCACCGACGCGCACACGGTGGGCATCGACGCGATCCTCAACATCAAGGGCTTCGCGGGGGAGAAGGGCCTGGAGTACTACCGCGAGGTCAAGGTGGTGAACCTCGGCGCCCAGGTCCTCGTCCCCGAGCTCGTCGAGCGGGCGCGGGCCGAGAAGGCCGACGCCGTCATGGTGAGCCAGGTCGTCACCCAGCGTGACGCCCACATCCACAACACGACGACGATGAGCGCCGCCTTCCGCGAGGCGTACCCCGCAGGCCAGGTCCCGTTGCTCGTCGTCGGCGGGCCGCGGTTCGAGGAGGGGTCCGCCCCCAAGCTCGGCGTCGACCGCATCTTCGGCCGGGGAACCACCCCGGGCGAGGTGGCCAGCTACCTCGTCCACGCGCTGGCAGCCCCGACCACCAAGGAGAAGGCATGACCACGCCAGCAGCCGGCCCCACCGTCGGCCGGACCGTCACCCACCGTCGCTACGTGCCCTACAGCCACGCCCACTACGCGGGCAACCTCGTCGACGGCGCCTACTCGCTGGCGGCGTTCGGCGACGTGGCCACGGAGATGTGCATCGTCACCGACGGCGACGAGGGCCTGTTCGCGTCGTACTCCGACGTGCAGTTCAGGGCCCCTGTCCGTGCCGGTGACGTCATCGAGATCGAGGCACGGCTGGTGCGCGTCGGCACCCGGAGCCGCGAGATGGAGTTCGAGGTGCGTGTGGTCGGCCGGGGCGCCCCGGAGCGCGGCGAGTCCAGCGCGGACCTGCTCGACCCGCCGCTGGTGGCCACGACCGCCCGGGGGGTCGTGGTCGTCCCCCCGTCGGCCTCCGACAGCTGAGACCGGCTTCGGCGTGTCGCGACGGACACGCCGACCGTTCGTCGAATGGGTTGTCCCGTAACGGTTCTCGTCCCCTTGGCTGACCTGCGCAATGGCGAGTTTCCGCCACGGACGGTGTCTTGACACCCCTTCCCACGCCGGTAGGTTTGCCCACGGTCGTCCACCCGACGAACCGTCCGCGAGGGGGAATCCGCGCAGGGACGGACTCACTGACCGGTGGCTAGCGCGCGCAGCCACCGCCCGCCAGCAGTGAGTTCCGGACTCGAGCAGGTGCCCTGACCGAGGCGGTGGGGGACGGCGGCACGGCCCGTGCGCCTAGTAGACAACAGCAGGCTGTCGACACCCAGCCGACCCCCTGCTGGTCCCAACGGCAGCACGGGCCGTGCCGTGTCCTACCGTGGTGCCGTGCCGACGTCCTCCCGCCCGCGGGTCACCACCCTCGTCGTCCTCGTGCTCGCCGCAGCCTCCGGTGTGGCCACCGCGTTCGCCTTCCCCACGCACGACGTGTGGTGGCTCGCCCCGCTGGGCGTGGGCCTGCTCTCGTGGACCGTGACGGGGGCCCGGTGGCGGCTGGCGGCCCTGGCCGGCCTCGCGCACGGCCTGGGCTTCTTCCTGCCGACCCTGTCGTGGTCCGGGATCTACGTGGGCAAGCTCCCGTGGTTCGCGCTGTCCACCCTCGAGGCCCTGTACATCGCGGCCATGTGCGCCGTCGTCGCCGTCGTCCAGCGTCCGCTGCTCGGGACGCGACTGCGGCCCCTGGCGCACGCCGTCGTGCCGCTCGCCTGGGTCCTGCAGGAGTGGGCACGCAGCACCACGCCGTTCGGCGGCTTCCCGTGGGCCCGGCTCGCGTTCAGCCAGGCCGACAGCCCGCTCGCGCCCTTCGCCCGCTTCGCAGGGGCGCCCGGCCTCACCTTCGCCGTCGCCGCGGTGGGGGTCCTGCTCCACGTGGGGGTCGAGGCAGCCGTCCGCCGCGCCCGCCACGCCCGCCGACCGGGCGTGCCGGTGACGGCCGCGCAGCCGGTTCTCGGCGCTGTGCTGGCCGTCCTGGCGCTGGCCCCTCTGGGCCTGGCCCTGGCCACGACGCCGCCCACCGACGGCCGGAAGGTCTCGGTCCTGCTCGTCCAGGGGAACGTGCCCAAGGCGGGACTGGACTTCAACTCCGAACGGCGCAAGGTCCTCGACAACCACGTGCAGGGCACCCTTGCCGCGGCGGCCCGCAACCCGGTGCCGCCGAGCCTGGTCGTCTGGCCCGAGAACGCCTCCGACATCGACCCCTTCCGCAACCTCGACGCCGCCGCCGACATCCGGCTGGCGGTCGAGACGGTCAAGGCGCCGCTGCTGCTGGGCGCCGTCCTGGTCGGACCGGGGGAGTACGTCTCCAACGCCAGCCTGTTCTACCTGCCGGGCAGCAACGACCCTCAGCGCTACGTCAAGCAGCACCCCGTGCCGTTCGCGGAGTACATCCCCTACCGGAGCTTCTTCCGGAACTTCAGCGACAAGGTCGACCTCGTGACCCGCGACTTCGCCAAGGGGGACCGCGCCGGCGCGTTCGAGGTACCGGTCAAGGGCCAGGAACCGTACTGGATCATCCCGACCATCTGCTTCGAGGTGGCCTACGACGACCTCATGCGCGACTCGACGCTGCAGGCCGGCAAGACCGCCAACATCCTCGCCGTCCAGACCAACAACGCCACGTTCGGCTACACCGCCGAGTCCGAGCAGCAGTTCGCCATCAGCCGGATCCGCGCCATCGAGCACGGCCGTTCGGTCGTCCACGTCTCGACGGTGGGGGTCAGCGGCTTCATCAACCCCGACGGAACGTACGTCGACAAGACCTCGTTGTTCACCCCGGCAGCCGAGTTCGGCTCCCCGGTGGTCCGCTCGGAGGTCACCGTCGCCGACCGGCTCGGTCCGCTGCCGGAGTATGCCGCGGCCCTGGCCACGGTGGCCCTGCTCGCCATCGGACAGTGGCTGCGTCGCCGGGACGCTAGGGTCGAGGCCGCCGCCACCGACCCCGCGGGGCCGGCAGAGTCACGAAGGGACAGCGTCGTTGTCTGACCAGATCGACCGGGTGCTCGTCTGCATCCCGACCTACAACGAGCGGGAGAACCTCCCGCTCGTCGTCCGCCGCATCCGCGACGCCGTTCCGAGCGCGGACGTCCTCGTCCTGGACGACAACTCCCCGGACGGCACCGGCGACGTCGCCGACGAGCTGGCGGCCGCCGACGCCCAGGTCCAGGTGCTGCACCGGCCGGGTAAGCAGGGTCTGGGCATGGCCTACCTCGCAGGCTTCCACTGGGGGCTGGACCGTGGGTACGACGCCATCGTGGAGATGGATGCGGACGGTTCGCACCAGCCCGAGCAGCTGCACCGACTTCTCGACGCACTGACCCGCGCGGACCTCGTCATCGGCTCGCGCTGGGTGCGCGGCGGCTCCGTCGTCAACTGGCCGCTGCACCGCAAGGCGCTCAGCGTCGGCGGGAACCTCTACACCCGGGCCCTGCTGGGCATGCCCGTGCACGATGCGACCGCCGGGTACCGCGCGTACCGCGCCGACGCCCTGCGCGCGATGGGCCTGAGCCAGGTGGCCTCGCAGGGCTACTGCTTCCAGGTGGACCTGACCCGCCGCGCGGTGCGGCTCGGGCTGCGCGTCACCGAGGTGCCCATCACCTTCGTCGAGCGCGAGATCGGTGACTCGAAGATGAGTGGCGACATCATGCGCGAGTCGCTCCAGCGGATCACCTCGTGGGGCGTCCACCACCGGGCCGACCAGCTCCGCGGCCTCTCCCGCCGCCGGGAGGCGACGTGGCACGAGCTGTAGGCGGCACCCCATACGCCCGCGCGGGGCGGCCTCGCCGTCCGCGCTGGCTCGTCGTCGTGTTCGTCGTCCTGCTCGTCGTCCCGGTCCTGGAGATCGCGGCGATCATCGCCGTCGGCAGGGCGATCGGCGGGTGGCAGACCCTCGTGCTGCTGCTCGTGGAGTCCGCGCTGGGCGCCTGGCTCGTCCGGCGTGAGGGGGCCCGTGCCTGGGCCGCGCTCAACACCGCCCTGCGCACCGGGCAGATGCCCAGCCGCCAGCTCGCCGACGCGGCCCTCGTGCTGGTCGGCGGGACCCTGCTGCTGGCCCCGGGGTTCCTCACCGACATCGTCGGCTTCTTCTTCATCCTCCCCGTGACGCGACCCATCGCCCGGACGCTGCTCGAGGCCGCGGTGGCCCGGCGCCTGCTGGGCGGCTTCCAGGGCCGGTGGGGGAGCGGCCCCGGGGGCCCGAGCGGTCGGGGTGGCCCTGGTGGTCCGGGGGACGACCCCGGGGTGGTCGAGGGCGAGGTCCTCTGACCGGCACCGCCTCTGGCACGACGAACGGCCGCACCCCTTCGGGTGCGGCCGTTCGTCGTGGAGCCCGTCGGCTCGGTGAGGCGCTCAGGCAGTGCGCTTGCGGCGCGGCTTCTCGCCGCGGGACTCGCGCAGGAGGACCAGGCGCTCCTCGAGGAGCTCCTCGAGCTCGGGGATGGAGCGACGCTCCAGCAGCATGTCCCAGTGGGTGCGGACGTGCTTGACCTGCTTGGCCTCGGGCTCGGGGCCGTCGACGAGACGGGCCTCCTCGCCGCACCGGCACTCCCAGGTCGGCGGGATCTCTGCCTCGATCGAGAACGGCAACTCGGTCCGGTGCCCCTGCGGGCACACGTATGCGGTGATCTGACGCTCGCTCGGGACGACGTGGTCGTCGGTCTCGAGGCTGTGTGAAACCATTCGGCTACCGCGAAGGGTGCGCTCTGCCATGGTGGGTTCTCCCAACGTGCGTGGTTCCCAGCCCGCTCTGTCGGGGGCTCGGGATTCGTCAGGGATAACGACGCCGACCCCTGCAATGTTCCGACGCATGAGCGTGTCGCACGGTTGGCAGGCTGTGACACAGGTCACATTTCGGGCTGTCAGCGCAGGTCAGACGACCTCGGGCAGCTCGTTCCCGGCGTCGAGGATTCCCCGTCGCATGTCGACCCGCGCGAGCAGGATCCCGCCGATGACGAAGAAGACCACCAGGGCCACGATGGCCGGGCGGTACGAGCCGGTCCACTGGTAGACCAGCCCGAAGGTCAGCGTGCCGAACCAGCTCGTGCCACGCTCCATCGCCTGGTAGAGGCTGAAGAACTCCGCCTCCCGGTTCTTCGGGACGAGCTGGCTGTAGAGCGACCGGCTCAGCGCCTGGGTCCCGCCGAGCACCAGACCGATGGCGACCCCCAGGGCGAACAGCGGGGGGAGGGTCCGGTCGGGCAGGAAGTAGGCGACCACGACGACGCCGCTCCACAGGACGAGGCCGGCCAGCACGCAGCGCCACGCGCCATACCTCTTGGCGAGCCAGCCGAACAGGAGGGCGCCGCCGATGCCGACGAACTGCACCATGAGGAAGAGGGTGAGCATCGTCGTCTCGGCGAAGCCGAGCTCGCGCTGGCCGTAGAGGCTGGACTGGCCGATGACGGTCTGGATGCCGTCGTTGAAGAACAGGTAGGCGACGAGGAACAGCAGGGTCTGGGGGAACAGCCGCAGCTCGCGGAACGTGGACCCGAGCTGGCGGATGCTGCCCCCGACGATCCCGGCCGTCCGGGCGACCTCTGGCCGCTCCACCCCGCGCAGGCGCCACATGCCGATCACGGGGATGAGGGTGAAGGCCGCCCACCACAGGCCGGCCATGAGCATGCTCAGCCGGACGGCACCCCCCTTGTCCAGCCCGAGCTTGCCGGGGTCGGACAGCATGAGGAAGTTCACCGCCAGCAGCAGGCCACCACCGAGGTAGCCGAGCGCCCACCCGCGCGAGGAGACCTTGTCGCGGTCGTCGGGGCTCGCGATGCGGCACAGGATCGAGTCGTAGACCACCAGCGACGCACCCAGGCTCAGGGTGGCGACGATCAGCAGCACCACGCCGAGCTGCCAGTTGGTGCCCTTGACCAGCGCCATCAGGCACGCCGCCACCGCACCGACCCCGGCGAAGGCACCGAGCAGCCGTGCCGGGCGGGGGGACCGGTCCGCGATCGCCCCGACGAAGATCAGCGCGACGGCCGAGATGATCGTGGCGAGCGTGACGGTGAACGGTGCGAGCGAGCCGGGGGAGATGCCCACCCCGAGGACCTCGAGGTTGGTGCGACAGGTCTGCCCGTCCGCGAGGTCCGGACAGGCGGCGCTCTCGGCCACTGCGGTGAGGTACGGGGTGAACAGGACCGTCGCGGTCGTGGTGACGTAGGCGGAGTTGGCCCAGTCGTACCAGTACCAGGACCTGCGGTAGTGCTCGTTCCCGACCCAGGCCGCCTGCTGGTCGACCGCCGCTGTTGTCATGCGTGAAGGGTGGCACAGCGACCGTTGTCACAGATGCGTATTGCTACCCAGGACGAGCGGCGAGTCGGCGGCTCGCGAGGTCGTGGGGGAGTGCGACTAGCCCGCGTACTCCCAGTGCCACGGCTCGGGCAGCGAGCCGTCCGGCTCGGCCCACGAGGGATGGAACCATCCGTACAGGGGGGCGTTCTGCTTCATCCACAGGTGGGCCGAGGACCCGAAGCTCTGGATCCCTCCGCAGAGGTCGACAGCGCGTCCGAAGCCGTGCTCGCTGCGCCCCGGGGTGGCGGCCCACTTGCCGCGGTCCGCCTTGACCGAGACCTGCTCGGCGAACGACCGGTAGGAGTCGGTGATGCAGATCGGGGACCCGGTGTCCTTCTCGTAGGCCAGGCTCATCGCGTTGAAGGCCGCCGCCGCGCCGGGGCGCAGGCTCTGGGTGGGGTCGGCGTACAGCGGGCACAGGCCTGCGGCCGGGATGGCACCGTTCGGGTACTCGAGCTCGTTGGTGCTGCAGGCCTTGACCGAGCCGTCGGCCTTGACGCCGGGGACGATCATCGCCTTGCGCAGACGGGCCGTGGCCGCCTTGCCCGCCTCGGTCTCGCTGCCGAGGAGCAGCCCCGCGATCGGCCCGACCTTGGTCACCTGGGCGGCGTGCAGGGCGCGGGTGGCGTCGAGCTGTGACTTCTGCTGGGCGATGGCGGCGTCGAGCTTGGTCTTGGCCTCGGCCGCGGCAGCGGCGAGCTCCTTGGCGCGGGTGCTGGCCTCGACAGCCCTGACCGCGGCCTCCTGCTGGAGGGCGGTGTGGTCCTCGACCTTGTTGAAGGCCCAGGTCCGCTGGTCGCTGAGGTAGGAGAGCTGGGCTGCGGTGTCGCTGGCCTCGCTCGCGTCCTTGCCCAGGGCCTCGAACAACAGGCTCACGTCGCCGAGGGTGCCGCCACCACCGGCATAGGCCTGGTAGGCCCACTGACCGAGGGCCCGGCGGTCCTCACCCAGCTGGGTGCTCAGGCTCTGGTAGAGGGCGACGCTCCGGGCTGCCTCGTCGACGGCAGTGCGTTCGGCGGTCCGCGCCTCGGAGTACTGCTGCAGCAGGGTGTTGGCCTGCTTGGCGTAACGGTCCAGCTTGGTCGCCGACGCGGCGATGGCGGCGTTGGAACGGGTGAGGTCTGCGGTGAGGGCGTCGGCCTGGGCGATCTGGGCGGCGACCTGCGCAGGGCTGAGCGTGGCCTTGTCCTTGACGGCCTTGTCCTTGACGGCCTTGTCCTTGGCCGCCTTCTGCTTCGCCGCCTTGTCCTTGGCGTCCTTGGCGTCCTTGGCGCTCTGGTCCAGCAGCGAGCTGGCCGCACTGGCGCTGACGACGGCTCCCGAGGTGGGCGTCGGGGTCGACGCCTGAGCCGAGGTCCCGCCGACCAGCACCATGACCGCGACTGCGGTCCCGGTGAGTCCGGCGCGCGTGCCGAGCCCAACCACGATCTGTCCCAACTCTCGTCCTCGCGCAGCCCGGGGGGTGGGCGGCGCCATGCTCCTCGAGGAGGCTAACCGCGCGGGCGCGCAGCCCGCCTCGGTCGTTCCGGCACAAACTTCGGCCGTTCTACCGAGCCGGTCGCTCCATCAGGCTGACGACGTGTCCGCTTGCGCCCCGTTGGTGCACCTCGCGGTACCCGCGGGCACGGTGGAAGGCCAGGGACGGCTCGTTCGGTGGATCGATGTTGACCTCCAGCACCAACCGACCCCGGGGGACCGCGGACGCCTCGACGGCGTCGTAGACGGCCGAGGCGAGCCCGCGGCGCCGGAACGTCCCGTCGATGACGATGCGGTCGAGGTAGTCGAACGCGTCGCCGTACTCCTGGGAGAACCAGCGGTAGTTCTCCGAGTCGTAGTCGCTGCCGGGGGAGAAGACGAGGACGAAGCCGGCGACCTGTCCGTCGCACACGATGACGTCGGCCCGGGACGCCCAACCACGCAGCTGGTGCAGGCGGGCCGCGTCCATCGGCGAGAGCAGCTCCACGTGGCGGCGGTTCAGGTCCAGGACCGCGTCGACGTCGTCGTCCATCATCGGTCGGAGCAGGTTCGAACGGTCCATGGAGGCGAGTCTGTCACCCATGACATTTGTCACTTCCGCCCTGGTCGGGGGCTGCATAACCTCCGCCGGTCACGTGGTGCCCGATCCGTCCGTTGCCACCTGCTTCCACCCCTACAGGAGTGCCCGTATGCGTCGTCCCGCCCCCTCGTCCCACCGTGCGTCCGAGACACCGGCCCGCACGACCCCACGGACGGCGGTGACGGCGGGTGCAGCCCTGCTCGCCGCGGCCGCCCTCACCGCCGGCGGCGCCTCTGCCGCGAGCGCGCACGACTCGCACGACCACCACGGGGGAGGCCAGCGCCTCGCCCCCCGCACGCACTTCACGATGAAGGACGACGGGTCCAGCGGCGCGACCCAGGGCGGTGAGGGGATCCCCAACATCGACATCGTCAAGAAGACGATCTACACCTACTACGGCGACCCCACCGGGACCGGGGCGGCGAACCCGACCTCGTCGCCATACGTGTCCGAGATGGCCTCGATCCTGGCCAGGCAGCGTCGCGAGCTGCCCCGCCTGCTGGCGGACGCCCGGCGCCACCACACGAAGCCGGCCATCGTCTTCGACGCCGACGACACCACCCTGTGGACCTACCAGATGGAGGTCGGCGACATGAAGTTCGTGTTCACGCCGGCTGCCCAGCAGCCGTGGGTCGACGGCGAGCGGTTCCCGGCGGTCCCGGGCATGGTCGACTTCGTCAACGACGCGCAGGAGATGGGTTTCACCGTGTTCGGCCTCACCGGACGCAGCGACAGCCAGAAGGCCCACACGGTGAGCAACCTGGCCAAGGTCGGCTACACGGCATTCCCGTCGGACCGCTTCTTCACCAAGTACGACTCGGGCAGCACCCCTCCGGCCTACCTGCCGCCGTCGTGGTGCGCGGCCTACCCCAAGTGCACGACCGTGGAGTACAAGGCCGGCACCCGGCGCCACATCGAGCAGGACCTCGGGTACGACGTCGTGCTCAACGTCGGTGACCAGTTCTCCGACCTGCAGGGTGGCTTCGCCGACCGGGCCCTCAAGCTGCCCAACCCGACCTACTACCTGCCGTCGCCCAACCTGCCGGGGGTGTCGCAGCCACGACTGGCCCCGCGCACCCGCTTCACCATGGCTCCCGACGGCACCAGCGGTGCCACCCAGGGCGGTGAGGGGATCCCCAACATCGACGTCGTCAAGAAGACCATCGCCGTCTACTACGGCGACACCGGATCGGGCACGTCCGACAAGGTGTCCTCGCCGTACATCTCGGAGATGACGCGCCTGGTGGGCCGGCGCAGCCACAGCCTGCTGCAGCAGTGCGCCACCGGCGCGCGTCGCGGCACCAGGCCGGCCATCGTGCTCGACGCAGACGACACGACCCTGTGGACCTACGACATGGAGGTCTCGGCGATGCACTTCGTCTTCGACCCGGTCGTGCAGGACAGGGACTGGGTCCAGCCGCAGCGGTTCCCGGCCACCCCGGCGATGGTGTCGTTCGCCAACGCCGCCTCCGACGCGGGCTGCACCATCGTGGGCCTCACAGGGCGCAACAGCACCCAGCGCGACGCCACGCTCGGCAACCTCGCCAAGGTCGGCTACACCGGCTTCACCCCGGCGAACTACTACACGAAGTGGACCAGCAGCGAGCAGCCGCCTGCGTACGTGACCGCGGCGGACTGCGTGGCGTACCCGAAGTGCACGACGATCGAGTACAAGTCGACGACGCGGCGCCACGTCGTCGCGCAGGGGTATGACGTCATCGCCAACTTCGGCGACCAGTTCAGCGACCTCATCGGCGGCAGCGCCGACCGGGCGGTGAAGCTGCCGAACCCGACGTACTACCTCCCGTAGTCCCGTCGCTCTCCCACGGTGGAGTGGTCGCGAGGCGCAGCCCGCCGGGCTGCGCCTCGCGGTCGTCCACAGGGCACTGGCCGCCGGCCCTGCGTCCACAAGCAGCCGGAGGTTCCCTCGCCGCCCGTCCCGCCGCCTGGGCAGGCTCGTCCCATGGATGACATGGGGGAGTGGGTCAACGAGGTCCGTCTGGTCGGACGGGTCAGCCGGGCCGGCGAGGAGAGGGTGCTGCCCAGCGGCGACACCGTGGTGCAGCTGCGCCTGGTCGTTCCCCGCACGGGCAGCGACCACGGGTCGGCCCGGGTGGACACGGTCGACGTGGCCTGCTGGACGGCACGCACCCGGCGCAGCGCACTGCGCCTGACGACGGACGCGGTCGTCGAGGTGGAGGGCGCGCTGCGGCGGCGCTTCTTCCGGGCGGGCGGCGCCACCGCGAGCCGGTACGAGGTGGAGGCGAGCCGGGTCGCCGTCGTCCGCAGGGCGCCGCTCGCCGCCGCGCGGTGAGCCGGTTGGCAGCGTCCCGGTGACGTGACACGATCCGCTCGTGACCCACAGCGCGACGGAGGACCAGCGGCTGGGTGACCTCGCCCGGCTGCGCAGGGTCCGCGACCGCATCGACCGTGACTACGCCCAGCCGCTGGACGTGGAGGCGCTCGCCCGCGGGGCGCACATGTCTGCCGGTCACCTCAGCCGCGAGTTCCGACGCGCGTACGGGGAGTCGCCGTACGGCTACCTCATGACCCGGCGGATCGAGCGCGCCATGGCGCTCCTGCGCCGGGGCGACCTCAGCGTGACCGATGTCTGCTTCATGGTCGGTTGCTCGTCGTTGGGGACGTTCAGCACCCGCTTCACCGAGCTCGTGGGAGTGCCGCCGAGCACGTACCGCCGTGAGGCGGCGGAGGCGACCGCGGGGATGCCGTCCTGCGTGGCCAAGCAGGTCACCCGACCGATCAGGAATCGAGAAGCGTCACCGGACGCCGCGCAGCTAGCGTGAGCCCCATGGACATCACGATCCACTCGAGCTTCCTCCCGCACAACGACCCGGACGCGGCCCTGGCGTTCTACCGCGACCTGCTGGGTTTCGAGGTGCGCGGCGACGTCGGTTACAAGGGCCTGCGGTGGATCACCGTCGGACCACCGGACCAGCCTGCGACCTCCATCGTCCTGCACCCGCCGGCGGTCGACCCGGGCATCACCGAGGACGAGCGGCGCACCATCGTCGAGATGATGGCCAAGGGCACGTACGGCGGCATCCTGCTGGCCACGTCCGACCTCGACGCCACGTTCGAGAAGGTCCAGGCGGCGGACGTCGACATCGTCCAGGAGCCCACCGAGCAGCCCTACGGCGTTCGCGACTGCGCGCTGCGCGACCCGTCCGGCAACCTCATCCGGATCCAGGAACGTCGCTGAGGTCGTTCAGCCGCTCGTGAGCACGACCAGCTCCCGGGTGGAGCGGGTCATCGCCACGTAGCGGTCGACGGCGCCCTCGATCCCGTCGCCGAAGTCCTGGGGGTCCACGAGGACGACCAGGTCGAACTCGAGCCCCTTCGACAGCTCGGGGCTCAGGGAGCGGACCCGGTTCGTTCCCTCGAAGGTCGGGTCGCCGATCACGCACCCGGTGCCATCGGGGTGCGACGCCAGCCATGCATCGACGACCGGTTGCAGCTCGGCCACCGACCCGTGCCTGACGGGCAGACCGCTGCGGCGGATCGAGGTCGGGACGTTCGCGTCCGGGAGTGCCGCCCGGATCAGCGGCTCCGCCTCGGCCATCACCTCCTCCGGCGTGCGGTAGTTGACGGTCAGCGAGCTCAGGGTGGTGCGGTCCAGCCCGATGCGCTCGAGCCGGTCCTGCCACGACTCCGGGAACCCGTGCCGGGCCTGGGCCCGGTCACCGACGATGGTGAAGCTGCGCGAGGGGCAACGCTGCAGCAGCATCTGCCACTCGGCATCGGTCAGCTCCTGCGCCTCGTCCACGACGACGTGGGCGAAGGGCCCTGCGAGCCGGTCGGGGTCGGCAGCGGGCACGGCGTCCTCGTCGACGAAGTTCTCCCGGAGGTCGGGGTGCCGCAACATCGTCACGAGTCCTTCGTGGTCGTCATCCGCGGCGATGAGGTCGTCGATGACCCTGGCCATCTGCTCGCGCTCGACGGCGGCCGCCGCTTCTCGTGACCGCTGGTGCCGCGACGCCTTCGGGTCACCGAGACGTTGCCGCGCGGCATCGAGGAACGGCAGGTCGCTGGTCGTCCAGGCGTGGGGTTCGACGCGCTGGAGCAACCGCACCTGCTCGCGCGTGAGCCAGGGTGCGCACAGCCGCAGGTATGCCGGGACCGACCACAGGTCTGCGACGAGGTCGGTGGGTTCGACCAGTGGCCAGGCGCTGTTGAGCGCCTCCAGCAGCCCACGGTTGCGCCGCAACGAGGTCCGCAGCAGGGCGGGGGAGACGTCATCCTCGTCCACCTCCATGGCGAGCCTGTCGGCCACGATGGTCAGGAGCTCCTCGAGGACCTGGTCGCGCGCCTCGTTGTGCGGGGTCCCGGGGTCGGGGGAGTCGAAGGCCGTCGACCAGTCGGCAGGGCCCAGCCAGACGTCGGCCCACGGCGTCGTGATGGTCGACCCCTCGGACGGCGGCTCCTCGTAGAACCTCACGGCCTGCTCGACCGCCCGCACCAGCTCGACGGTCGCCTTGAGACCAGCCACGTGCGGATCGGCCTCTGGCGTCGCCGTCGCGCCCTCGGGGACGAGATCGCGCAGGGTGCAGGTCTGGACGCCCTCCTCGCCGAGGCTGGGGAGCACGTCGGAGACGTAGGCGAGATAGGGCTGGTGGGGGCCGACGAACAGGACGCCACCCTGCCGGTGGCCCAGGCGCGGGTCCGAGTAGAGCAGGTAGGCCGTGCGGTGGAGCGCCACCACCGTCTTGCCCGTGCCGGGTCCACCGTCGACGACCAGAGCGCCTCGGGACCCCGCTCGGATGATGGCGTCCTGGTCGGCCTGGATGGTCCCGAGGACGTCACGCATCCGCGCCGACCGCGTCGTGCCGAGGCTGGCGATGAAGGCGGACTGGTCGTCGAGGGCAGCGCCGTGCCGAAGCCCTTCGGCGGTGAACACCTCGTCCCAGTAGTCGGTGATCCGACCGCGGTACCAGCGGTACCTGCGTCGACTGGTCAGACCCATGGGCGTCGCGTGGGTCGCCCCGAAGAACGGCTCGGCGGCGGGGGAGCGCCAGTCCACCAGCAGCCGTCGGCCGTCGTGGGCGGTCAGGCCGAGCCGACCGACGTAGACCGGCTCGGCCCCCTCGGCGCCGATCATGCGCCCCAGGCACAGGTCCACACCGAACCGGCGCAGGGCGCGCAGCCTGGCCGTGAGCCGGTGCACGTCGAGGTCGCGGTCGAGCGCTTGTCGCCCAGCGCCGCCCGGGGCCCTGCGGGTCGCTTCCAGCCGTTCGGACAGCTCGGCGATGGTGCTCTCGAGGGTCTCGGCGATGGCCGCGAAGTGTGCCTCGTCTCTGGCGACCAGGGCCGGTGCCGCCTTGGCACCCAGTCGTTCAGGGAGGTCGAACACGCTGACGTCCTGGTCGTTCCTGTCACGCGTTCCCTGCGGTGACACCCCACGCATGCACGTTCTCCTTCAGCCTTCGGACGAGCTGCCGGCGCAGCTCCGACCCGAGAGTCTGAGGCACCACCGGGGCCTTGCCGCAAGACCCCCGGTGCGCTATACGTTGGAAAGGGAGAAGACCTGACGAAGTGGACGTGGTTGGTCTCGTCAATAACGCCGATAATCGACATTATGTCAATCTACTGATTTCGGCAGAGGGACAAGGGCCTCCCCGACCGGTCGCTCCACACCCGGACACCCACTGCCTCACGCGCACACCTGCGTGGTCCCGACAGGACGGCGCTCAGCCGGCGAAGGTGACCTCAGCAGCCTGGAGCACCGCGGCCGTCCGCCCGGGCGCCGACTGGTGCTGCCAGTACAGGTTCGTGTGCGCGATGACCTGCTCCGGCGCCGGCGCACCCCAGGCCGTGAGGTCCTCGGTCGTGTGGGCATCGCCGACCAGCGTCACGTCGTACCCGCGGGCGAACGCTCCATGGATGGTCGACCGGATGCAGGCATCGGTCTGCGCGCCGGTGACGACGAGCCGGCCCACGGCGGCGTCGGCCAGGACCGTCTCGAGCTCGGTGTCCTCGAAGGAGTCGCCGAACCGCTTGTGCACCAACGGTTCCGAGTCCCGCCGTGCCAGCTCGGGCACGTACTCCCAGTCGCCACTCCCCTGCTGGAGATCGTCGCTGGAGTGCTGCACCCACACCACGGGCGTCCCGGACTCCCGGGCCTGCTCGACGAGGCTGGCGATGGTGGCCACCACCTCGTCGCGGCGGTGGGCGCCGGCGACGACGCCGTTCTGGACGTCGATGACGACGAGGGCGGTGGCGGGGCGGTCTGACAGCGTGGCCATGGCGGTCTCCTGGTCCGGTTCGAAGCGGCGACCGTGTGCCAGGTCGTCGGTTCCGACCCTAGGGCGGACCACCGACAACCTCCGTCCGACAGCCCCCTCCGACAACCCCGGCCAGCCAGCAACCCCGGCCAGCCGATGACCCCGGGTCCACCACCTTCCAGGTCAAACAAGCAACGACCGTGGAGAGTCGGGCTAGACGGCCACCCCGCGCTGCAGGGCCAGGCGCTCCTCGGGGGTCGTGCCACCCCACACGCCATACGGCTCGCGGACGGACATCGCATGCTCGAAGCACTGCGTGATCACGGGGCACGTGGCGCACAGCGCCTTCGCGCGCTGCTCGCGGTTGAGGCGGCGGTTGCCGCGCTCGGCGTCGTGGGGGAAGAACTCGTCGGGGTCCGTCGTGCGGCAGGCGCCGTCCGTCTGCCACTCGTAGGAGCTCAACAGCGGTCGGGGAAGCCTCTTGATGCTGCTCATGTCGTCATCTCTCCTGGTGGCACGAACCGAAGTGATTCACAACCTATGCAGAACTTGTTCAGAGCGCAACATTCCTGAATAAGTTCTATAGTTGTTCATGCCCGGGCAGGGATCGACGTCGGCGCACATCCACCCGATGTCGAGCCAACGGGCACCAACGTGATAGGAACCGTGAGGTCATGGACAGCGAATCCGGTACGCGGCGCGCCTTTGGCGACCCTGCGGAGCGGGTCGACGACTCCCTTGGCGACGGCGAGGACAGCGGTCGCACGACCGTCGAGTGGGCGGTCGGCTCGGTTTCCGAGCGACTGGGGGTCGCCCCCGCGACACTGCGGACCTGGGACCGCCGGTACGGCATCGGCCCCTCCCAGCGGACCGAGGGCGGTCACCGCAGGTACACCGAGGAGGACATCCGGCGCGTACGGGTGATGGCCCGGTTCACCGCGCGCGGGGTGCCGGCGCAGAGCGCGGCCCGAGTGGCCCTGTCGATGGACTCCGAGCGCCTCATGATCGAGACGGGAGCCGAGAGCGACGCAGGTCCCGACCGCGGTGAGGCCAGCGACACCGTCTCGGCCGTGTGCTCCGCGGCCCTCTCCCTCGACCCCGCTGCGCTGTCCCGGATCTACCAGCGCACGCTGCGCGAGCGTGACCTCGTCAGCGCCTGGAACGACGTCTTCGCACCGGCGCTGCGCACCATCGGCGAGCAGTGGGGTGCCGGCGCCCTCGGGGTCGAGTCCGAGCACCTGGCGAGCGAGGTGCTGGTGACCGAGCTGCGCGCCGTGATCCGGGGCAACCGTCCCCGGACCCTCGAGGCCGACGTGGTCCTCGCCAGTGCGGACGAGGAGCAGCACTACCTCCCGCTGCTGGCTCTCGAGGCCGAGCTCGCCCGGCACGGGCTGGGAGCCATCTGCCTCGGCGCCCGGGTGCCGACGACGGCCATCTCCGACCTGCTCATGTCGCGCCACCCCAGCAGGTTGTTCCTGTGGGCCTCGATCAAGCGCCCGGCGGACGAGCCCCTGTGGTCGGTGCTCGCCGGAGTGCACTGGCCGATGACCGTGGTGCTCGGTGGCCCCGGCTGGCCCGCGGAGCTCCCGAGCGCCGGCAGGTCGGTCAGGCTGACCCATGCGCACGACCTCGGCAGCGCGGCGCATGCCATCCTCACGCCGGTCGAACCGACCACCTGACCGCTAGCCCAGCTGGTAGTCGAACCACACCCGGTGGGTGCCGTCGTCCTCGACGGCCAGACCGCCGGACCCGCGGATGCCCTGCAGCTCCCCCGTGCCGCTGCCCGGGACGATGGCGAAGTGCTCGTGGGCGCGTCCGCCGCCCTCCGTGGTCGCGGAGTGCACGAAGTTGAACGTCCCGGCCGCAGCGTCGAGCGCCCCGTCGAAGGACTCCATCGCGACATACGTGCCGGCACCGGTGGCCTGGTCGTAGGCGGCGGTGAAGATCGTCGCGCTGCGGCCCGACACCCCCCCGGTGTAGCTCTTGGCCATGACGGCGACCCCGACGGGTGCGCCCGTGGTCACCGGCTCCGGACCGGGTGACAGCTCGGCGGGGGTGAACGACTCGACGGTGAACGTGCCTTCGGTCCTCATGCCTGCAACCTACTGCCGGGCGGTGACGACGACCCCGCGGTTACGGTTGACCCATGGCGAGCACCCCGACGACCCTGACCCTCAACGACGGCACCAGCCTCCCGGCCATCGGGTTCGGCACCTACCCGCTCAAGGGCGAGGACGGCATCGAGGCGATGGTGGCCGCTCTCGAGAACGGTTACCGCCACCTCGACACCGCGGTGAACTACGGCAACGAGGCCGAGGTCGGGGAAGCACTGCGCCGCAGCGGGATCGCGCGCGAGGAGGTCGTCGTCGCGACGAAGATCCCCGGGCGCTTCCATGCCGAGGACCTCGCGCTCCAGTCGCTGCGGGACTCCGCCGAACGCCTGGGGCTCGAGCAGATCGACCTGGGCCTGATCCACTGGCCCAACCCGAGCCGGGACCTGTACCCGCAGGCCTGGCGGGCGCTGGTCCGGGCCCGGGACGAAGGGCTCGTGCGGACCGTCGGCGTCAGCAACTTCACGCCGGAGCACCTGCGGCGCGTCATCGAGGACACCGGGGTGACGCCGGCGGTCAACCAGATCGAGCTGCACCCGTACTTCCCGCAGGAGCACATGCGCTCGGTCCACGCCGAGCTCGGGATCCTCACCCAGGCCTGGAGCCCGATGGGCAAGCGCAATGCCCCGTTCGCCGAACCTGCCGTGGCCGACGCAGCGACGGCGCACGGCGTGACGCCCGGTCAGGTGATCCTGCGCTGGCACCTGCAGCTCGGCTCGATGCCACTGCCGAAGTCGGCGACGCCCGAGCGTCAGCGGGACAACCTGGACGTGTTCGGGTTCGAGCTCACCGACGATCAGGTCGCGGCGATCACTGCCCTGGGTCGTCCCGACGGACGGCTCTTCGGCGGCGACCCCGACACCCACGAGGAGATGTAGGGCCGACCGCTCACTCGAAGGGCGAGGGGTCTCCGGCGCCGATGCGGACGACCTCCGGTGCGCCGTCGGAGAAGTCCACGACGGTCGTGGGTTCGGTGCCACACTCCCCCGAGTCGATGACCGCGTCGACCTGGTGGTCGAGCTCCTCCTTGACGAGCCAGCCCTCGGTCATGGGATCGGTCTCGCCGGGCAGGATCAGCGTGCTCGACAGGATCGGCTCCCCCAGCTCGGCGAGCAGCGCCTGCACCACCCGGTTGTCTGGGATGCGCACCCCGACGGTCTTCTTCTTCGGGTGCAGCAGCCGGCGCGGCACCTCCTTGGTCGCCGGGAGGATGAACGTGTAGCTGCCGGGCGTCGCCGCCTTGATCGCGCGGAACACCGAGTTGTCGATGTGCACGAGCTGGCCCAGCTGGGCGAAGTCGGCGCAGACGAGCGTGTAGTGGTGCTTGTCGCCCAGGTGGCGGATCGCCGCGATGCGGTCCTTGCCGTCCTGGTTGCCCAGGGCGCACCCCAGCGCGTACCCGGAGTCGGTCGGGTACGCGACCAGACCTCCGTCGCGGATCAGCTGCACCGCCTGCCCGATGGCCCGCGGTTGGGGGTCCACCGGGTGCACGTCCAGATACCTCGCCATGCGCTGACTGTATGCCGCGCGGCCGGGACCGTGCGGCATACCTCCCCTGCGCGGCCCGCTAGGTTGGTCCGGTGCGCGCACTCGTGAAGACCACCGCTGGTCCGGGCCTGGAGCTCATGGACGTCCCCGAGCCCGACACCGGCCCCACCGACGTGAAGATCCGGGTGCTGAGGGCGGGTCTGTGCGGCACCGACCTGCACCTCGAGCAGTGGGACGACTGGGCCGCCTCGACCGTGGTGCCACCCATGACCATCGGCCACGAGTTCTACGGCGAGGTGGTCGAGGTCGGCGAGGACGTCACCAACGTCAGCGTCGGTCAGCGCGCCTCCGGCGAGGGCCACATCGTGTGCGGCACGTGCCGCAACTGCCGCGCCGGTCGGCGCCACATGTGCATCCACACCAAGGGGATCGGCGTGAACCGCGACGGCGCCTTCGCCGACTTCGTGGTCCTCCCCGCGACGAACGTGTGGGTGCAGCCCGACGACCTCGACCCCGACCTCGCAGCGGTCTTCGACCCCCTCGGCAACGCGACGCACACGGCGTTGTCGTTCCCGATGGCCGGCGAGGACGTCGTCATCACCGGCGCTGGCCCCATCGGCGTCATGGCCGCCGCGCTCGCCCGCCACATCGGTGCGCGGTACGTCGTCGTCACCGACGTCAGCGACTACCGCCTCGGGCTCGCGAAGGCGGCCGGGGCCGACCTCGTCGTCAACGCCGCCACGTCGAACCTGCGCGAGGCGATGGGTGAGCTGGGCATGAAGGAGGGCTTCGACGTGGGCCTGGAGATGTCCGGCGTGCCGAGCGCGGTCGAGGACATGCTCGCCAACATGAACCACGGCGGCCGGGTCGCGATGCTGGGCCTGCCCAAGGACCCGTTCGCGATCGACTGGGGCCGGGTCATCACGCACATGATCACCATCAAGGGCATCTACGGGCGCGAGATGTACGACACCTGGTACGCGATGAGCTCCATGCTCGGCACCTCTCCCCTGCTGC
Source organism: Pedococcus soli (assembly GCF_054782575.1). Taxonomy (NCBI): domain Bacteria; kingdom Bacillati; phylum Actinomycetota; class Actinomycetes; order Micrococcales; family Intrasporangiaceae; genus Pedococcus; species Pedococcus soli. The sequence continues at coordinate 324,598 of NZ_BAAGSF010000006.1, forward strand.
AGGAGCGCATCGCCTCCGTCATCACCCACCGTTTCCCCGCGGAGCAGTGGCAGGACGCGTTCGCCGCGGCCCGGTCGGGTCAGTGCGGCAAAGTCATCATGGATTGGAGCTGACCGATGTACGGCACCGTCAAGGACGAGCTGGCCACCACGCTGCGCGAGATCGAGGACGCCGGGCTCTACAAGCGTGAGCGTGAGCTGACGTCACCGCAGTCGGCGCACATCCGCACCGCCGCGACCGCGGCGCTCAACTTCTGCGCCAACAACTACCTGGGCCTCGCCGACCACCCCGACGTCGAGGCCGCAGCCGCAAAGGCGTTGCAGGAGTGGGGGTTCGGCATGGCGAGCGTGCGGTTCATCTGCGGCACCCAGGAGCTGCACAAGCAGCTCGAGCGGGCCCTGTCCGACTTCCTCGAGACCGACGACACGATCCTGTACTCGTCCTGCTTCGACGCCAACGGCGGTGTCTTCGAGGTGCTCTTCGGCGCCGAGGACGCGATCATCTCCGACGAGCTGAACCACGCGTCGATCATCGACGGCATCCGCTTGTCCAAGGCGAAGCGGTTCCGCTACAAGAACGCCGACATGACCGACCTGCGCACGCAGCTCGAGGCAGCGGCCGCGGCCGGTGCCCGCCGGACCGTCGTCGTCACCGACGGGGTGTTCTCGATGGACGGGTTCCTCGCCCCCCTGGACCAGATCTGCGACCTCGCCGACGAGTTCGGCGCGATGGTGCTGGTCGACGACAGCCACGCCGTCGGGTTCGTCGGCGACGGGGGCCGCGGCACGCCGGAACGGTTCGGCGTGATGGACCGGGTCGACATCATCACCGGGACGCTGGGCAAGGCGCTCGGTGGAGCGTCCGGTGGCTACGTCGCCGCCCACCAGGAGATCGTCGACCTGCTGCGCCAGCGGTCGCGCCCCTACCTGTTCTCCAACGCGGTCGCCCCGAGCGTCGCCGCCGGCTCGCTCAAGGCGCTCCAGATCGCAGCGGGGTCTGCGGATGCGCGGGCGCAGCTGACGCGCAACACCGAGCTGTTCCGAACGCTGATGACCGAGGCCGGGTTCGACCTCCTCCCGGGCGAGCACCCCATCACCCCGGTGATGTTCCCGGGTGAGGACGGCGCCAGGAAGGCCGCGCAGATCGCCGACGCGATGCTCGACGAGGGCGTGTACGTCATCGCCTTCTCCTACCCGGTGGTGCCGCAGGGCAAGGCACGCATCCGGGTCCAGCTGTCCGCGGGCCACACCGAGCAGGACGTCCGGTCCTGCGTCGACGCCTTCGTGGCCGCCCGCGAGAAGACGGCCTGAGGAGCAGGTCGTGGCACGGCTGCACTACGCGGCGATCGCCTCGCTCGACGGTTACGTCGTCGACTCGGCGGGAAGCTTCGCCTGGGCCGCGCCCGGCGAGCAGGTGCACGCGTTCGTCAACGACCGGGAGCGCGGCATCGGCACCTACCTCTACGGGCGTCGGATGTGGGAGGTCATGCGCTACTGGGCCACCGAGGACTCGGAGGACGACCGCTCCCCCGTCTCTGCGGCCTACCGCCGCATCTGGCAGTCCGCCGACAAGGTCGTCTTCTCCGGCTCGCTGTCGTCCGTGGACACCCCGCGCACGACGCTGGTCCCGGGCTTCGACGCGGACCTCGTCGGCCGTCTCAAGGCCGAGGCCACGGCCGACCTCAGCATCGGTGGCCCGACCGTCGCCGCGGCGGCGCTCTCCGCAGGCCTGGTCGACGAGGTGTCGCTGTATCTTCACCCGCTCGCGGTGGGCGGCGGGACACCGGCCCTCCCGCCGGGCGCTCGCACCGACCTGCACCTCGTCGAGCAGCACACGTTCGACGACGGGGTCGTCTTCCTGCGCTACACCGTGGCCTGACGCGGCCGGCGCGTCAGTCCTGCGCGAGCCCGCTGTCGATCGGGGTGCCCAGCACCACGGTCCGGCTGACGGTGCACAGCCGGTCGTGGGACATCGCGATGGCCTTCGGGAGCATCTCCCGGGCCTTGTCGCCGGCCTCCCCCTCGGGGAACGTCACCGCGAACCTCACCTGCAGTCCGTCCATGTGGTTGCCGTCGTCGTCGCGCACCTTGTCCCCCGACGCCTCGACCACGAAGCTCTCGGGCTCGGCACGCTTGACGGTGATGAAGTCGACGTCGACGGCGCTGCAGCCGGCGATGGCGGTGAGGAGGAGCTCGACCGGCGTGAAGTCGGCGCTCTCCCCTCCCCCGATCCGCATCGTGCCACCACGGACGTTCGTCACCTCGAAGACGCCCTTCTCGACCCGCTCCATGCTGATCGAGCGGTGTCCCAGCCCGGTGCCGCCGGTCTCCTGTGCCATCACGTGCCCCATTTCTGCGCGAGTGCGCGCACCACGGTCATGTTGCGGGCCGTTCCTGCGACGCCGAGGACCTTCTCGATCTTCGGGCCCGTCAGCTTCGCGGTGTGGAACGGCAACGCGAACTCCATGAGGACATCCTTGCCGATGACGTGGGCCCGCTCGCCGGGGGCATCCCACTCCTCGAGCTCTGCGGCTCGCGCGGCCGTGGGTGCCTCGGCGCAGAAGCTCACGTAGCGGGACTGCTCACCCTCGAGGCTCACCGGTACGGCGTCCACGGCCTCCACGAGCCCGGTCAGGTCGGCGGGGCGGCGAGCGATCGCCACGATGTCGTATCCGGCGTGCTCCCCGAGCGCCTCCCCCACCGCCTGCTCCACCTTGGCGATGCTGCGCAAGGATGTGTCCACGAGGAAGTTGCCCGTCTGGATGTGGGACTCGACGCCGGTGAAATCGTTGTCCTCCAACACTTTTCGAGCGTCAGCCATCGCGAGCTTGCGACCACCGACGTTCACCGCCCGCAGGAAGACCACGAACTTGGCCATGCGTCAGGCTCCTTCCACCAGGTGGCGCAGGACCGCGCCGATCCGCGCCATACCGGTCAGTGCGGTCTCACGGGCGGCGGGTGAGCCGGTGTCGTCCCACTCCGCCAGGACGGCGTAGGCGAAGCACCCTCCGGGACCGGTCACCACGCCGGCATCGCCCCGGACGCCGGCAATGGTCCCGGTCTTGTTCCACAGGCGCACGCCGCGCTCTGGCTCGTCATGGCACAGCGGGTCGAGGCCGAACGCCCCTGCGACCATGGACAGGTCGGCGTTGAGCGACAACCACGCGACGACCTGTTCGGACACGGCCCGGGAGACCACCTCGCCGCGGTGCAGGCGGGCCACGAGCGTCGCCAGCCCGGCGGCAGTGGCGGTCGACAGCGTCGGAGGGTCGTGCGGGCCGCGTTCGTCGAGCACGGGTCCGTGCAGGGCCACCGCCTCCACACCACAGTCCACCGCCGTCGCCGCGACGGCCCGGGCCCCTCCGACGCGGTGGAGCAGGACGTTGGTCGCGAGGTTGTCGCTGAAGGCGCCGACAAGCGCAGCACAGTCACGGACCTCGAGTGAGGCAGTGGCCAGGTGGCGCCAGAGCCCTGAATCGGCCACGAGGTCCTCGGTCCGGGGAACGAGCTGCTGGCTGCCGTCGAGCGAGCCGTTCTCCAGCAGCCTGGCCACCTCGACCAGGAGCAGGATCTTGCCGAGGCTGGCCGTCCGTTGCACCCGGTCCGCGTCGGCGCTGGCGAGCACCGCACCCGTGCCGGCGTCGGTGAGGTGCCACGCCCAGCGAGGTGGACACTGGCCGGCGCCCAGCACGTCCTCGGCCACGACGCCGACGAGGTCACCCAGCAGGGCGTCCACCCGGACAGGGGGCGCCGGGTCGTTCACCGCAGCGCCCTCACAGGTCGAGCGCTCCCTCACCGAGGGGGTGGACGAGTCCGCCCACGCGCACCGTGCCGTCCTGCACGGACAGCAGCAGGGTGGACGGTCTGCCGACCTGGGCCCCCTGGCTGACGACCCATTCCCCCGAGCGGCCCTTGTCGGCCAGCCACGCGCCGAGGTTGGAGCACGCGGACCCGGTGGCAGGGTCCTCGATCGCCGCCGCGCCCTGGGTGAACAGGGCCCGCGCCTCGACCTGCCCCTCGCCGGTCTCGCACCACAGGTAGACGAGGGTCTCCCCGCCTCGCGTGCCCATGCCCGCGAACTGACGCATGAGCGCGGCGTCGCCGACCGCTCGGCGCACCGCGTCGACGGAGGCGGCCTGTGCGATCACCTGCGCACTCCCGGTGCTGACCTGCTGCACGGGGCCGACGAGGTCGTCCGGCTCGAGCCCGACGCAGGACGCGATCTCGTCGAGCTGGTAGTCCGCGTGGACGACGCCGGGGTTCGCCGTCAGGGTCCACGTGTCACCGTCCGCGCTGACGGGGATGACTCCGGCAGGCATCGAGAGCGACAACGAGTCGCCACCCTGTCCGAGCGCGCGCACGACGTGTGCCGTCCCCAGGGTGGGGTGCCCCGCGAACGCCATCTCGTAGTTCGGCGTGAAGATGCGGACCCCGGCGTCGGCCCCGTCCACCGCAGGGACGAGGAAGGTCGTCTCCGAGAGGTTGAACTGGCGTGCCAGTCCTTGCATCTGGTCGTCGGTCAGGTCCTGGGCTCCCTCGACGACGCACAGCGGGTTGCCCGAGAACGGGTCCGCCGTCCGGGCGAAGACGTTGAGCAGCCGGTAGGTCAGGCGCATGCGACCACTCTGTCATGCTGACCACGTGTCGAGCAGCGTTCCGAACCCGCCCAGCCCACCCACCGGACGACTCGTCCTGCTGCGCCACGGCGAGACCGCCTGGTCGCTGTCGGGGCAGCACACCGGGCGCACCAACATCCCCCTGACGCCGCACGGCGAGGAGCTCGCCCGGGCCGCGGGGCAGCTCCTCGAGGGCCGCGAGTTCGCCCTGGTGCTGTCCTCACCCCTGCAGCGCGCCCGTCGCACCGCGGAGCTCGCCGGCCTCGAGCCCGAGATCACCGACGACCTGCTGGAGTGGGACTACGGCGCGTACGAAGGCCTGACCACCCCGGAGATCCGCGCGCAGCTGGGGTACGACTGGACGGTCTTCGAGCACGGTGTCCCGGCAGGTGACACCCCCGGCGAGACGGTCGAGGAGGTCGCCGCCCGGGCCTCGAGGGTCGTCCGGCGCGCGGTCGCCGCCATGGCGCACGGCGACGTGGCCCTGGTCGGCCACGGACACTGCCTGCGGGTGCTGGCGTCGGTGTTCCTGCGAAGGGAGCCCAGGCTGGGCGCCCAGCTGCTGCTGGACGCGGGCTCGGTGAGCGTCCTGCAGTACGAGCGCGAGAAGCCCGCCATCCGCGTCTGGAACCACGGACCCGCGGTTGCAGCGCGTCCCTCCGACCCGGCCTGAGCTCAGCTCCGGGGCACCCGCGTGCGCGGGGGCCGCACGACGGTGAGGTCGGCGCGGCGCGGCGTGGACCACGTCCTCGGTGCTCCCGGGACCGAGGCGGCAGGGACAGGGTCGAGGTCGGCGGGCCAGGACGTGGCCCCCTCGTCGTCGAACAGCGCCACGGCGCTGGCGGGGCCCGGGGTGAACCGCGGCCCGTACCTCACGCCGCCGTGCCCGGCACGGTCCAGGGCCTGCGCCCAGAGCTGCGGCACGGCATACGGGACCATCGTCTCCAGCTCGCGGATGACGCCGAAGTCGCCTGCGGCACCTGACTGCACGTCGGCGACCTCGCGGTCGTCGGGGAGGCGCAGGCGTGACACCACGACGTCCTCGAGCAGGCTCTCCGGCACGGTGACGGCACCGCCGAGCACCGGACCGACCCGCTCGCGGACCGCGCTGCCGGGATCGAGGGCGGTGTAGCAGGTGCCGCGCGGCGACGGGAGGTCGAACCGTCCGCCGCCCTCGTTGCCGAACCACCAGGCGCCGAAGTCGACCGAGTGCGCCCGGAACAGGTCGGTCGCGCTGTCGACGTGGTGGGTGGGGAAACCGTCGAGGGAGGTCCTGGGCGGGCCCTGGGCAACCCGCTCGCGGTCGCTCATGCGGCCCAGGCGGCCGCATCGGCCGTGGCGCGGTCCGCCACGTGCCGCACCGCCGACGCGGAGGACCGGTGGACGACGAGGTAGTCGATCGCGCTCTGGCCGTCGAAGACCGGGGTCGGCGTGGTCAGCCAGGCCCCGACCGACCAGCCGTCCACTCCCCTGCGCGTGAACGCGCCGACCGCCTCGACGACGCCGGGCCGCACCGCGCCGTTGCGCCCGAACTGCAACGAGGGGTAGACGAGGTGGCCGTCGGCGGTGCGGCACGCCAGCACCGTGCCCCGACGCACCCGGTCGAACAGGGCCTGCCGCGAGATGCCGAGCCAGGCGATCAGGCCGGCCGTGTCGTAGAACGGCCCGAGCGGCTGGTCGAGCGGGTGCACGGTCGGCAGGGCTGCGAGCATCCGCTCGGCGAGCTCGTCGACGTCACCGAGGTCGAGCGTGCGGCCCTGGGCACGCAGGTCCTCCGACCGCGCCTCGATCCGCTGCCGCAGCGCCTCGGTGAGGGCGTCGACCGCGGTCGTGGTGCGGGTGCGTGGCGTCATGTGGGGGCCTCCGTCAAGTCCGGCGAACGTCAAGGGCGTCAAGGTCAATGATGCCACTCTAGGTCGCTGCACCGACAGTCGCCGCCGGCCGGCTGCGCCGTCAGGCGCGGCGACGAGCCCGCAGCACCACGTCCTGCGTATGGTGCGTGCCCCCTCCGCTGAGCGGCACCTCCCGCGGCCTGGACTCGTCGACCTCGACCTCCCAGTCGGCGCCCAGCACCCGCGCCACGTCGCCGGGGAACACGTAGTCGTCGGGGTCCCAGCCGTGCGACCGCGCCTCGTGCATGTCGGCCGGCGAGTGGTGGACCACGAGGAGGGTGCCACCCGGCGCCACGGCATCGGCCAGGGCGCGCTCGGCGTCACCCCCGGGCGTCCGCTTGAGCACCGGGTACTGCGCCGAGACGAGGTCGAACGACCCTGCGGGCAGCGCGGCCTCGACGAAGCCGTCGTGCACCCACTGCACCTCGACCCCCGCCTCGACCGCGTGCTGCCCAGCTCGCTCGAGGGCCACCGACGACACGTCGAGCCCGGTGACCTGCCAACCCGCCCGGGCCAGCCACACGGCGTCCGCCCCCTCGCCGCACCCGACGTCCAGCGCGCGGCCAGGCTCGAGGTGGGCCACCTGCGACACGAGCGACCCGTTCGGCTGCCCGCTCCAGATCTGCTCGGACGCGGCGTAGCGCTCGTCCCAGTCGTCGTCGCCCGGCCCCAGCCCGCGGGGCATGCCGTCCGGGTGGGAGTGCTCCGGTCCGTGAGCCTGGTGGCCCCCCTGAGCATGGTCGCCGTGGCCGTGGCCATGGTCGTGGCGGTGGTCGTGCTCGGCGTCGTGGGCGGTCAGCGGGTCGCGCGCAGCGGGCGTCGTCATGTCCGCAGCGTGCCGCAGTCGCCCACCGGCGGGCAAGCGATGTTGCCGTTCCCGCAAAGCCGGCCCCACGGCATACCGGCAGGGCGGCCGGTCACGCAGCGAGGAGTCGACGTCAGGGCAGCGGCCAGGTGTGCACCGGCTCGTTGCTGTGCATGTTGGCGACGTAGTGCTCGAGCATCTTCGCGAGGGCGCTCTGCCGGTCCAGGCCCGACGCCTCGAACCTGGCCACGGCGTCGGTCTGCCAGGTGGCGCCGTTGGTGCTGGTCGTCGCCCGGCCCTCGATCACCGACAGGAACCGGTCACGCACCGCCGCCGACACCCCCCAGTCCGCCAGGCCCTCGTGGGCCATCGGCAGCAGGTGGCGCAGCACGAGCTCCTCGGCCCGCACCTCCCCGAACCCCGGCCAGTACAGGCGGGACTCGATGCCGTCGCGGGCCGCGTTGTGGAAGTTCTGCTCCGCCGCGGCGAAGCTCATCTTGCTCCAGATCGGCCGGTCGTCGGAGGCGAGCTTGCGGATGACGCCGTAGTAGAAGGCGGCGTTGGCCATGACGTCGACCAGGGTCGGGCCGGCGGGCAGGACGCGGTTCTCCACGCGCAGGTGCGGGGTGCCCTCGACGATGTCGTAGATGGGCCGGTTCCAGCGGTAGACCGTGCCGTTGTGCAGCCGCAGCTCCGACAGCGCCGGGGCCTCGCCCGCGGCGAGCTTGGCCACGGGGTCCTCGTCGCTGACCTCGGCGAGCAGCGCCGGGAAGTAGCGCACGTTCTCCTCGAACAGGTCGAAGATCGAGGTGATCCACCGCTCACCGAAGAAGACACGCGGGCGGACGCCCTGGTTCTTCAGCTCGATGCTGCGCGTGTCGGTGGCCTGGCTGAACAGCTCGATGCGCGTCTCGGCGTGCAGCCGCTGGCCGAAGAAGAACGGCGAGTTCGCCGCCAGTGCGATCTGCGGGGCCACGAGCGCCTGCGCGGCGTTCCAGTGCGCGGCGAAGTCCTGGGGGGCGACCTGGAGATGGAGCTGCACGCTCGTGCAGGCCGACTCCGGGGCGATCGAGTTGCAGTAGGTGGCCACCCGCTCCCCCGTCGGGCCCTCGATGTCGAGGTAGATGTCCTCGCCACGGGCGTAGAAGATCGAGTCGTTGAGGGCGGTGTAGCGGTTGTTGGCGCTGATCCACTCCCCCTCGAAGTGCTGCGGCATGATCGTCGGCAGGATGCCCACGGCGACGATGTGGGCACCGCGCTTGTCGGCCGCCGCGCTGGCGGCGTTCAGGGAGGTCCGCATCTCCTCCTCGAGCTCGATCGCCGAGTCACCCGGCAGCGGGCGGGGCGGGACGTTGAGCTCGATGTTGTACTGCGCCAGCTCGGTCTGGTAACCCGGGTCGGCGATCGCCTCGAGCACCTCCGCGTTGGCGAACTTGGGTTGGTAGGCGTCGTCGACGAGGTTGAGCTCGATCTCCATGCCGGTCATCGGCCGGTCGAACTCGAAGACGCTCTGGGCCAGCATGCGTTCGAAGACGTCGAGGTTCTGGCGCACCTTCTCGCGGTACTGCTGACGCTGCTCGCGCGTGTAGCTCTGCGCGGTGACTTCCTCCCCCACGGGGGACCTCCTTGACGGTGCGTCCGGTATGCCGGTGGGCCACCTCGTGTGCGGACCGGCGCCGTGCGGACATGACGCCGTGATGACCTAACCATGCGCAGGGCGCGCCTGCCAACGGCTGTCACCGCCCGCTCGTAGCCTGCAGGGGTGCGCTTGCTCCACACCTCCGACTGGCACCTGGGACGCTCGTTCCACCAGGTGGGGCTGCTCGACGCCCAGGCGCAGTACCTCGACCACCTCGTGGAGACGGTGCGCAGCGAGTCGGTGGACGCGGTGCTCGTCTCCGGAGACGTCTACGACCGTGCGATGCCCTCCCCCGACACCGTGCAGCTGCTCAGCGAGACGGTGACCCGCCTCGTCGGCGAGGGGACTGTCGTCGTGCTGTCCAGCGGCAACCACGACTCGGCGATCCGGCTCGGGTTCGCCAGCGACCTGCTGGCCAGGACCGGCCTGCACATCCGTTCGTCACTGGACTCCATCGGCACGCCGGTGATGGTCGGCGACGTGGCCGTCCACCCGCTCCCCTACCTCGAGCCCGCCGTCGCGGCCGGCCCCCTCGGCACCACCGAGCGCACGCACGCGGGGGTCCTGGGGGCGGCGATGGCCAGGGTCAACGCCGACCGGGTCTCGCGCGGTGGGCGTTCGGTGGTCATGGGCCACGCCTTCGTCACCGGAGGGGCGACGAGCGACTCCGAGCGCGACATCTCGGTCGGCGGGGTCGGCGCGGTCCACCCACGCACCTTCGCCGGACACGACTACGTCGCCCTCGGGCACCTGCACGGTCGGCAGCAGGTCAGCGAATCCGTGCGCTACAGCGGGTCGCCGGTGGCCCTGTCCTTCAGCGAGCACCGCCAGACCAAGGGGTCGTGGCTCGTCGACCTCGATGACGCCGGCGTGCACGTGGAGCCGATCGACGCACCCGTGGCCCGCCCGCTCGCCGTCCTGCGTGGCGACCTCGAGGACCTGCTCGCCGACCCGCGCCACGGCGCGGCCGAGCGGGCGTGGTGCCAGGTCACCCTGACCGACGCGGTGCGCCCGCCTGCCGCGATGGAACAGCTTCGGCGCCGGTTCCCCCACACGCTGGTGCTGCAGTTCGACCCGCAGGGAGCGCCGGTGCCGGTGCGTTCCTACGCCCAGCGCGCGACGCAGCAGCAGCCGCTCGACGTCTGCTGCAGCTTCCTCGACCACGTCCGTGGCGGGCAGGCCCCCACCGTCGCCGAGCGCGAGGTGCTCGCCGCCGCCGTCGAGGCCGTTCGCACGGGACGCGCCGGGCGCGACGACGAGGGCCAGCTGTCCCCGGCCCGTCGACGGGTGGGCGCGGCATGAGGCTGCACCACCTGTCGGTCACGGCATTCGGCCCGTTCGCCGGCAGCGTGGAGGTCGACCTCGACGAGGTCGCGGCCGGTGGCCTCTTCCTCATCCGCGGGGCCACCGGGGCGGGCAAGACCAGCCTGCTCGACGCCATCGCGTTCGCCCTGTATGCCGACGTGCCCGGCTCGCGATCGAAGAAGGGCCTGCACAGCGACCACGCCGACCGCGGGGCCGTCCCGCAGGTGACGCTCGAGTTCACCGCGGTCGGACGACGGTTCCGGCTGGAGCGCTCGCCCGAGTTCTCCCGGCCGAAGTCCCGCGGCACCGGCGAGACGAGAGTCCAGGCCAAGGCCGTCCTGTGGGAGCAACGCGACGGCGGCTGGGAAGCCCTGAGCACCCGGCACGACGAGATCGCCGACGTCGTCAAGGACGTCCTGGGCATGGGGCTCGAGCAGTTCAACAAGGTGGTCCTGCTCCCCCAGGGCGACTTCGCCGCCTTCCTGCGGGCCACTCCGGAGGAGCGACGCGGTCTGCTCGAGAAGCTCTTCGACGTGTCCACGTACGCCGGCATCGAGGAGTGGTTCGCGACGCAGCGCAAGGATTCGGCTGCTGCCGTCGAGGCCCACCACAGCGCCCTGCGCTCCGACCTGGCCGTGCTCGCGGACGTGCTCGCGGATGCTCCGCCCGGGCTCGTGGCCGAGGCCCTGGGTCACGTCGAGGCCGCCAACCCTGACATGGACTCCGAGGTGCCCACGGACTGGTCCGCGCTGGCGCTCGACGAGCTGCCCGCGGCCCTCGACGTCGTGATCACCGCGCTCGGGACGGCCTCCGTCCAGGCCCTGGCAGCCGTCGACACCGCCCGGTCCGCCGACACCCTGGCCGCCAACGCCTTGCACGGCGCACGCGAGGTCAGTGCCCGCCGGGACCGTGGACGCCAGGCCGCCCAGGCCGTGGAGCGGCTCACCGCCCAGCAGCCGGCCGTCGACTCCGCGGCGCTGCGGGTCGATGCGGCGCTCCGGGCGCGCTCGGTGTCCGGCGACCTCGCGGCCCTCACCCGCGCCCAGGACACCGTCGCTCGAGCCGAGGAGCGGCTGGCCGTCACCACCCCCGCAGCCACCGCCCTCGGGGTGACCGGCGACACCCTCGCGGAGGCCGCGGACCGAGTCACCGCCGCCACCTCGACCCTCGACGACGCCGAGCGCCACGGCCGCTCCTGGCGGGAGCGGACACAGCAGCACACGACCCTCCTCGCGCAGACCCGTCAGGCCGAGGTCGCCCGCGACCAGCTGGAGGCTCGGGTGGTCGCACGGCGGGACGCCGCCCTGGCGGCCCAGCGCCAGCTCGCCGAGTCCACCCAGGCGGCGGGAGCGGTCGATGCGGCGGCTGCGCTCGTCAAGGACCTCGGCGTCCTGCACCGCACCCGGGTGGCCCTGGACGCCGGTCGGGGCGACCTGGTCACGGCACGAGCCACCTGCGACGGACACCGAACCACCGCGCAGGACCTGCGCGACACCTATCAGGACCTGCGCCAGGCCCGCCTCGACGGGATGGCGGCCGAGCTCGCCGCCCGGCTCGACGAGGGACAGCCGTGCCCGGTGTGTGGGTCCGCGGAGCACCCGACGCCTGCCACCGGCGAGGGTGCGGTGTCGGCGGACGACGTCGAGGCAGCCGAGCAGGCCTGGCAGCTGGCGGCAGCACGGCTCTCCGAGGCGCAGGCCGTGGTGGCGTCGATCGAGTCGGCACTCACCGAGCGCCAGAGCCAGCTCGGCGACGAGGACCGCGACGCCGCCGCCCTGGCGGAGGCGGTCGAGCAGGCCAAGGCCGAGCACGCCGCCGTGGTCCGGCGGGCCGCCGCGCTCGACCGGGCCAAGGCCCTCGTGGAGTCGACCGAAGACGAGATCGCGACGTTGGCCGAGCAGGCCGCAGACCTGCGCGACGGGCTGACCGCCGCGCACACGACCTTGTCCGCGCTCGAGAGCGACCTGGCCGCCGACGCCCTGGCGGTTCGTCACGCGCTCACCCGGCACGCTGCCGCCTGCCCGTGCACCGCAGGTCCCGGACCGGCTCAGCCTGACCCTGCAGCGCCGGACCCTGCGGTGCCGGACACCGCGGTGCCGGACACCGTGCTCGAAGGCGTCGAGGACCTCCTGGCCACCCTCGCCCCACTGCGGCGGCGTCACGATGCCGCGGCACGGGCGCTCGCCGACCACGCCGACGCCACCCTGGTCCTGGCGAGCTCCCGGGCAGCGGCGGCCACCGTCGTGGAGGCCACGACGGTGGCCCTGGCCGAGTCCGGGTTCACCGCTGCCGACGAGGCGCGGGCCGCGGCCCTGCCCGCGGACGACATCGCCACCCTCCAGTCGCGGATCGCGGCCCACAGCCAGTCCCTGGTCCAGGCGACCACGGTGCTGGACGACCCCGACGTCGCGGCAGCCCTCGCCGGCGAGGCCCCCGACCTCGAGTCCCTGGGGACCGCGGCGGAGCTGGCACGCCAGGCCTACACGGCGGCCCTGGGCACCGACACGCTGGTGCGGCGCACACTGGCAGGCGTCGAGCGCGTCCGCTCGAACGTCGCCGAACGCGGCCTGGCGCTGACCGAGGCTGCGGCCCGGCACGAGGTGCTGCGCGAGGTCGCCGACGCCGTCGCCGGCACCTCGACGTCCAACTCGCTGCGGATGCGGCTGTCGGCCTTCGTGCTCGCTGCGCGACTGGAGAAGGTCGCCGCGCTGGCCAACGAGCGGCTCGCGACCATGGGCGAGGGTCGCTACCAGCTGCGCCACACCGACGGTCTCGCCGCCCGCGGTGCCCGTAGCGGCCTCGGCCTCGAGGTGCTCGACCTCTGGACCGGTCAGGCTCGCGACACCAGCTCGTTGTCCGGGGGCGAGTCGTTCATGGCGTCGCTGGCGCTGGCCCTCGGGCTCGCCGATGCGGTGCGGGAGGAGTCCGGGGGCTTCGACCTGCAGACGCTGTTCGTCGACGAGGGATTCGGCACGCTCGACGACGCGAGCCTCGAGCAGGTGATGGCCGTGCTCGACGACCTGCGGGAGGGCGGACGCGCCGTGGGCGTCGTCAGCCACGTCGCCGAGCTGCGCACCCGCATCTCGAGCCAGGTCGTCGTCATCAAGACCGAGCGCGGCTCGACCGTGCGCACCGGCGTCGCCAACGACGCGGCCCCCGCCGCCTGAGCCGTCTGCAGGGCCGTCCCGTCCCGTGGTGTCGGCCTGCGCCGGCTCGTCCTGCAGCCGGGTCGTCCTCCAGCCGCGTCGTCCTGCGGTGCGCGCGGTTGTCCTCGCGCACCGCAGGGCGCCGGTCAGCTCTCGAACGCCTCGGGCGGCGGGCAGCTGCAGACGAGGTTGCGGTCGCCGTAGGCGCCGTCGATGCGGGCCACCGGCGGCCAGTACTTGTCGGGCGCGTGGACTCCCACCGGGAAGGCTGCGTCGGACCGCTCGTACGGGTACTCCCACTTGCCGGCGAGGGCCTTGGCGGTGTGCGGGGCGTTGCGCAGCATGCTGTCGACGACAGCCACCTCTCCGGCCTCCACCGCGGCGATCTCGTGACGGATCGCGATCATCGCGTCGCAGAACCGGTCGATCTCGCCACGGTCCTCGCTCTCGGTCGGCTCGACCATCAGCGTCCCGGCGACCGGGAACGACATGGTGGGCGCGTGGAACCCGTAGTCGATGAGCCGCTTGGCCACGTCGTCGACGGTGACGCCGCTGCGCTTGGTGAGGTCCCGCAGGTCGAGGATGCACTCGTGGGCCACGATGCCGTCGTGACCGGAGTAGAGCACCGGGTAGTGCTCGCGCAGCCGGGTCGCGATGTAGTTCGCGTTGAGGATCGCCACCTGGGTCGCGCGGGTCAGGCCGGCACCACCCATGAGGCGGACGTACGCCCACGAGATCGGCAGGATGCTCGCCGAACCGAACGGTGCCGCCGAGATCGGGCCGACCCCCGTCGCGGGACCGGCCTCGGCCGAGAGCGGGTGGTTGGGCAGGTGCGGCGCGAGGTGCGCGCGCACCGCCACCGGACCGACGCCCGGGCCGCCACCACCGTGGGGGATGCAGAACGTCTTGTGCAGGTTGAGGTGCGAGACGTCCGCCCCGAACTTGCCCGGTCGGGCGAGGCCGACGAGGGCGTTGAGGTTCGCCCCGTCGACGTACACCTGACCACCGGCGTCATGGACCAGGCCGCACAGCTCGGTGATGGTGTCCTCGAAGACGCCATGCGTCGACGGGTAGGTCACCATGATGGCCGCGAGGTCGTCCCGGTGCTGGTCGACCTTGGCGCGCAGGTCGTCCATGTCGACGTCGCCGCCGGGGGCGGTCTTCACGACGACGACCTTCATGCCGGCCATGACGGCGCTGGCGGCGTTGGTGCCGTGGGCGCTGGCCGGGATGAGGCAGATCCGGCGCTGCGACTGGCCGTTGGCCTCGTGGTACGCGTGGATCGCGAGGAGCCCGGCGAACTCACCCTGCGAGCCGGCGTTCGGCTGGAGCGACACCGCGTCATACCCGGTGATCTCGCACAACCACGCCGAGAGGTCACTGATGAGCGAGCGGATGCCCTCGGTCTGGTGGGCCGGGGCGAACGGGTGCAGGTGCGCGAACTCCGGCCAGGTCACCGCCACCATCTCGGTCGTCGCGTTGAGCTTCATGGTGCAGGAGCCCAGCGGGATCATGCCGCGGTCGAGGGCGAAGTCGCGGTCGGACAGGCGCCGCAGGTAGCGCAGCATGGAGGTCTCGCTGCGGTGGCTGTGGAACACCGGGTGCGTGAGGTACTCACTGGTGCGCACGAGCTCGGTCGGCCACCGGACGCCGTCGAGCGGGACCGACGTGGTGCCGGTGGCGCCGAACGCCGACCACACCGCGTCGAGGTTGCGCAGGTCCGTCGTCTCGTCGACGCTGACCGACACGCGGTCCGCGTCGACGCGCCACACGTTGACGCCGCGGTGGGCCGCCTCACTGACGACCTCGTCGGCGCGCCCCGGGACCGAGACGGTCACGGTGTCGAAGTAGTGGGTCGTGAGGACCTCCACCCCGCTCGCCTGCAGGCCCTCGACGAGTGCGCGGGCGTGGCCGTGCACGCGCTTGGCGATCGCCGCGAGGCCGTCGGGTCCGTGGTAGACGGCATACATCGAGGCCATCACGGCCAGCAGCACCTGGGCGGTGCAGATGTTGGAGGTCGCCTTCTCGCGACGGATGTGCTGCTCACGGGTCTGGAGCGCGAGCCGGTATGCCGGGGCCCCCTCCGTGTCGACACTCACGCCGACGAGGCGGCCGGGCAGCGACCGCTCGAGGCCGGCGCGAACGCTCATGTAGCCGGCGTGGGGGCCGCCGAAGCCCATCGGCACCCCGAAGCGCTGGGTCGTGCCCACCGCCACGTCGGCGCCCCACTCCCCCGGCGCCGTGGCCAGGGTGAGCGCGAGCAGGTCCGCGGCGGCCGTCACGAGCGCGCCGGCCTCATGGGCAGCTGCCGTGAGGGCGCTCCAGTCGCGGACCTCACCGTCGGCGCCGGGGTACTGCACCATCACGCCGAACACGGGGGCCCCGCCGGCGGCGGCCGTCAGGGCCTCCACCGAGGCGACCTCGTCCAGGTCGGCCTCCACGACACCGATGCCGAGGGGCAGCGCCCGGGTCCGCATGACGGCCAGGGTCTGCGGGAAGAGGTGACGGTCGACGACGAGGACGGCGTCGGCGCCGGCCTTGCTCGAGCGCCGCATCAGCGTCATCGCCTCGGCAGCGGCCGTGCTCTCGTCGAGCAGGGACGCGCCGGACGTGGAGAGGCCGGTGAGGTCGCTGACCACGGTCTGGAAGTTGATGAGGGCCTCGAGGCGGCCCTGCGAGATCTCCGGCTGGTACGGCGTGTAGGCCGTGTACCAGGCCGGGTTCTCGAGCACGTTGCGCTGGATCACGGCCGGGGTGATGGTGCCGTAGTAACCCAGTCCGATCATCGACGTCATCACGTGGTTGCGCCGGGCGAGGCCGCGCAGCTCCTCGACGACGGCGGACTCCGAGGGGCTGGGCTCGACCCGCAAGGGGGTGTCGCTGCGGATCGCGCCGGGCAGGGCCGCGTCCACCAGGGACTCGAGGCTGTCGCGGCCGACGGCGGCGAGCATCGCGGAGACGTCGTCCCCCGACGGGCCGATGTGGCGGCCGACGAACTCGGGCAGGCGGGTGGTCAGCTGCTCGGCGGTGGCGTCGGCACCCGCTCCGGTCGAGGCGTCGGCGGGCGTGCTGGTCTGCTGGGCGGACATGAGGCTCCTGAACGTCGGACTGCTCGGATCGCCTCCCCATCTGTCACGGGTTCGCCGCTCCAGAGGTGCCTGTCCCATGCAGTCCTGGCGCCTGAGAGGTTCCGGGGAGTTTGCCCCTTCGGCGCCCCGCCGTGGGCCGGGCGTCGAAACGCACGCGGCTCACGCGGGGACTCTCCCGCACGGGATGTTCAGCACCGCCCAATCTACAGCACGGGCCGCCGTCCCCGAGGGAGCGGCGGCCCGTGCAGGACAGCAGTGTGGTTCAGGCGTGGTCAGGCCAGGCGGGCCTGACGACGGACGCGGAGCTCGTCACCGGGGTGGTCCGCCGGGGCCTCCTCGTCGGTGCGCTCGCTCGGCAGCTCGGCGAGCTCGCCCTCGACCTCGCGCCAGACGCGGCCGACGGCGATGCCGAAGACTCCCTGACCACCCTGGACGAGGTCGATGACCTCGTCGGCGGAGGTGCACTCGTAGACCGACGCACCGTCACTCATGAGGGTGATCTGGGCCAGGTCCTCGACCCCACGCTCGCGCAGGTGGGTGATGGCGACCCGGATCTGCTGGAGGGAGACCCCGGTGTCGAGCAGTCGCTTGACCACCTTGAGGACGAGGATGTCGCGGAAGCCGTAGAGCCGCTGCGTGCCCGAACCCGTCGCGCCGCGGACCGAGGGCTCGACCAGGCCGGTCCGGGCCCAGTAGTCGAGCTGGCGGTACGTGATCCCGGCCGCCTTGCAGGCCGTGGGACCGCGGTAGCCGATGTCCTCGCTCAGCTCGGGCAGGTCGTCCGTGAACAAAAGCCCCTGTGCCGCTCTCGGCACACTCGTGTGGCCGTGGCCAGCCTCACTGCTCGTGTTCACGACGCTCACCTCCTGGTCGAACTACGGGTGTAACTACATGGGTTGCATTTGCGGGTCTGGGCTGACCGTACGGCCGCACAGATTGCAACGTCAACAACCACTCGACCTCGGGGTTTCGGCGTGTCGCGCCGTCGGGGTCGACTCTCGATGTTGAGTTGAGATAGAGGGTTTGAGCGTGGCCGCTCAGGCTTCTGGGTCGGTTTCGCCCGGTTTGGTCTCGAAGTCCTCGGCCGAGACGTGGTCGAGGAACTCGCGAAAACGCTCGACCTCGTCGTCCTTGTCCTCCTCGCCGGTCATCGCGACGCCCGCCTCCTCGAGGAGCGACTCCCCCGCGACGATGGTCGTGCCGGTGCGCAGCGCCAGCGCGATGGCGTCCGAGGAGCGCGACGAGATCTCGGTCGTCCCGTCGAGGACCAGGGCCGCATGGAAGACTCCGTCCCTGAGCTCGACGATGCGGACCTCCGTGAGCTTGTGGCCCAGACCCTCGATGACGTTCTTCATGAGGTCGTGGGTCAGCGGGCGCGGCGGCTCGATCCCCTGCTGGGCGTACGCGATGGCCGTCGCCTCCGCTGCGCCGATCCAGATCGGCAGGTAGCGGTCGCCGTCGCGTTCCCGCAGCAGGACGATGGGGTGGTTGGTGGGCATCTCCACCCGGACGCCGAGGACCTCGAGCTCCTTCACTGCTCCACCGTACCCCGGTTCAGCCGCGCTGCAGTCCGTCCTTCACGAGGGCGGTGTGCAGGGCGACGCACAGCCGCAGCACCTCCCCCGTCGGGTCGGCCGCGGCACCGCCGCGACCCCCCTTGCCGGACGCGGCACGGTGGGGCGTGACGACCTGCTGGACCAGCCCGATCTCACGATCCGCCGCCGTGCGGAACGGACGGAGGTGCCGGGGCTCGACGCCGTAGGCCGCGAGGGCGCCGGCCGCGTGGGCGATGCCCAGGGCCGCCTCGCCGTAGTGCCCGGCAGCATCCGGGCGGACGAGGCCGAACGTCTCGAGGGCGTCGATCGTGGCTGCGTCCAGGCCGGCGGCGGAGCCGAGCTCGTCGCGGGTCAACCGCAGCGACCCCACCTCGGTCAGGGCAGCGGCCGTGGGCACGTCCGGGTCGGTGACCGGCGCAGGGACCGAGGGCCGCGGCATACCGGCGGACGAGCCGCGCTCCGGCGTGAGGCCACGGTCCAGCGCGTCCAGGGCGTCACGGATGACCTTGAGCGGCCAGAAGTGGTCGCGCTGCGCCGTGAGGATGTAGCGCAGCCGGTCGACGTCGGCCGCGGAGTACGTGCGGTAGCCCGATCCCGTGCGCGCGGGCGTGACGAGGCCCTCGGCCTCGAGGAACCGGATCTTGGAGATGGTGATGTCCGGGAAGTCCTCACGCAGGGCAGCCAGCACCGCCCCGATCGCCATCAACTGCCGTGGTGTGCGAGCGGTCACCAGGGGCCTTGCGTCAGGCCCTGCCGGCGTAGAAGACCAGGCGGAACTTGCCGATCTGGACCTCGTCGCCGGTCTGCAGCGTGGCCTCGTCGATCCGCTCGCGGTTGACGTACGTGCCGTTGAGCGAACCCACGTCGCGGACGACGAAGGTCTCGCCCTCGCGACGGAAGTTCGCGTGCTTGCGAGACACCGTGACGTCGTCGAGGAAGATGTCGCTGTCGGGGTGACGGCCGGAGTTGACCTCGTCGTCGTCGAGGAGGAACCGCGCACCGGTGTTGGGTCCGCGCAGGACGACGAGCAGGGCGGTGCCGGGACGCAGTGCGTCGACCGTGGCCTGGTCGGCCTTGCTGAGCGAGACCTCGGTCTCGGCCGACGTGTCGACCGGCTCGAGGCCCGAGATGCCGGGGAGACGCATGGTCGTCGGCTCGTGCGGGTGCGACGCCTGCTCGTCCATCTCGCTGCCGTTCATGGGTGCTGCGCTCCTCTGTTGTCGTCAAGCCCCTCTAGCAAAGCACACACCCTAGGTGACGCCGCCGACACTGCGCAGCGAAATCCGGCCCGGGTGCCGGCGGTCGGTCAGCCGAGCTGACCCTGGTATGCCGCGGGGTCCAGGAGGGCCTCGACGGCAGCGGCGTCGGAGGGCCGGAGCTCGTACATCCAGCCCTCGCCGTAGGGGTCGGTGTTGACGAGCTCCGGGGTGCCGTCGAGCGCCTCGTTGACCGCGGTGATCTCACCGGCGAGCGGGGCGTACAGGTCGCTGACCGACTTGGTCGACTCGACCTCGCCGCAGGCGTCGCCGGTCGCGACGGTGTCGCCGACGGTCGGGAGGCTGACGTAGACGACGTCACCGAGGGCGTCCTGGGCGAAGGAGGTGATCCCGATGCGCACGGTGCCGTCGTCGCCGGAGCGCACCCACTCGTGCTCGGCGGTGTAACGCAGGTCCTGGGGGTACTCCAGCTCGCTCATGCTGCTCCTCTGGCGCGTGACTGACGGTGTGACGGAACGCTGTTGGCCGACAGTGTGTCCGACGGGGGTCGGACGTGGTGGGGCGGGGTGGGTCGCGGTGCGTCCTGGCTGCGGGCGGCCTACTTGGACGGCGTCGGGACGGGCCGAGCGTAACGAGGGTCCTGAAGGGAGTGCAATGCAGTGACCTCGATCGAGTCGGCCTGGCGCACGGTCGAGGTGGCTCCGTCCTTGCGGACCGACTCCGTCACGCCGCCGGGGATGTCCATGGCGGAGGCCATGGTGGCCGGGTCGCCGATGGCCTTGATCGAGTAGGGCGGGTCCACGCGCGTGCCGCTGATCTCCACGCCGCCGTCGGCGTCCGCGAACCACGTGCTCGCGACGATGCGGACGTCGCCGATCTGCACGGCCTCGGCGCCGGCGTCCCGCAGCTCCTGCAACGCGTCGAGCAGCCTGGCCGCGCTGATCTTCCGGTCGGGGTCGTTGATCGTGATGACGACGCCGCGCCCGGTCGCCGGGGCGGTGCCGGTGAGGATGCCGAGGGTGTCGAGGCGCTCCTGGGCGGACTTCAGCGCCTCGGCGCTGGAGTCGACACCGGACAGGAGGGCGTCACGGCTGCTCTCGAGCTCGCGGGTGTCGCTGGCCAACCGCCCCTGCGCCTGGCTCACGTCGTCGAGGATCCGGACCAGCTCGTCCTCGCGCAGCTGCTCCAGCCCGCTCTGGTTGGTCTGCTGCACCTGGGTGGCGATGGCGAAGCCGAGCGCGATGGCGAGGAGGGCGGCGAAGGCGTTCGCACGGGTGGCGCGCGGGCGTGCCATGCGCAGCAGCGTGACCCACGCGCTGGACGTGGGCGGGGAGGACGGTGGCGTCGTCGTCATGCCTTGAACAGGTGTCGGCGGATCGAGGCGACGTTGGAGAAGATGCGCACGCCGAGGACGACGACGACGCCGGTGGACAGCTGCGAGCCGACACCGAGCTGGTCACCGAGGAAGACGATGAAGGCGGCGACGACGACGTTCGCGAGGAACGAGACGACGAACACCTTGTCGTTGAAGATCCCGTCCAGGACCGCACGCACCGCCCCGAACACGGCATCGAGGGCCGCGATCACGGCGATCGGCAGGTACGGCTGCAGCACGAGGGGCACGTCGGGGCCCCAGAGGAGCCCGATGAGGACGCCGCCGACGAGGCCGAGCAGGGGTATCACGGTGTGTTCTCCGAGGTGGGCGTTGGGGAGTCGGTCCTGGAGCTCGAGCCCGACGGTGCCGAGCCCGAGGACGCCGAGCCAGATCCGGGTTTCGAGGAGGTCGGGGTGCTCGAGGTCGGTGCCGGCACGGTGGCCTCCCGCACGGTCAGTGCGGTGGCCGCAGGCACCGTGAGGTCGTCCTTGGCGTCAATGGAAACACGGATGCCGTAGTTGTCCTTGAGGGCGCGCGCGTAGGCGCCCCCCGCCGTCTCGGCGAAGTCCACCTGGAGCCCGTCGGGGTCGCCCAGCACGGTGATCGTGTAGGGACGGGCGAGGGGTCGGTAGTTGACGAGGATGGCGTCACCGGCGAAGCGGATGGCCGATCGCGAGGTGAGCCGCTGCCCGTTGACCGAGATCGCCTCCGCCCCGGCCTCCCACAGTCCGTTGACCACGACCTGCATGTCCTTGGAGTAGAGGATGCCGTCGGTGTTCTCGCTCGACGTGCGCGGGTTGCCGTCGGCACTGGTGTCGCCGGCCCCGGGGGCGTTGTCGAGGACGACCACGATGCCCTTCCCCTGCAGCGCCTGGGCGCCCGACGCCAGGTCGAGGGCTGCGAGCCGGCTCTGCAGCGAGCTGGACGTCTGGCCGAGGGCCTGGCTGCGCAGCTCGTCCACCTGCGCCTGGAGCTTGCGCAGGGCAGTCTCCTGGCGGTCGACGGCGGTCCGGCGAGCCTCCACCTGGGAGACCAGCTGGGCCTTGGCCCTCGCGGCCGAGGTCGACGGGGCCCGCAGGGCCACCGCGCCGAGCGCCAGGAGCAGGCCCACGACGGTCGCCGCCACGACCACGGTCAGCGTCCGGGTGCCCGTGCTGGGCGGGAGGCCCTCCGAGACGCGCCGCTCGGCCGCGGCGGCATACCCGGGGTCGAGCGGGCGCTCCATCATCGAGGTGAGCAGGGTCATCGACTCGTCCGGCCGTCGCCCCGTGGGGGTCGGGTCGGGTGCGGAGGTGCGGTGCGACGTGGGAGCCATCGTGACCTCAGCGCGCGGCGGCCACGCGAGCAGCCACCACCTGCCGCGCCTGGACGATGTACATCACGCCGGCGACCCAGTAGAGCGCAGTACCCCACCACGCGAACGCCCACCCGATGGGCAGCGCCCAGGCGGCGAACCCGCTGTCCCCCTGGCCCAGGAGCAGCAGCGGGAAGGCGTAGAGGAGGTTGAACGTCGCCGCCTTGCCGATGAAGTGGACCGGCAGGCCCGTCTGTCCGTGCCGCTTGACCCACCAGAGCACGCCGGCGAGCAGCAGCTCCCGACCGACGAGGGCCCAGACCAGCCACCACGGGATGACGTCACGCACGGCGAGGCCGACGAGCGTGGTCGCGATGTAGAGGCGGTCGGCGAACGGGTCGAGCAGCTGCCCGAGGCGGGACTCCAGGCCGTACCGGCGCGCGATCTTCCCGTCGAGGTAGTCGCTCAGCCCCGAGAGCATCAGCGTCACGAGGGCGATCGCGTCGTGCTCGGTCAGGATCGCCCACAGGAACACCGGGACGCCGAGCAGCCGCAGCATCGACAGGACGTTGGGCAGGGTGAGGACGCGGTCGGACACGAGGGACACCCCCGAACCCGTCCCCCGATCACCCTGTGCCGCCACGCCCGAAGCCTAACGGGCGGCTGGGACGTAGAGTTCGCAGGCATGGACAACCCGCTGGTCGGACCGGGTCTGGCTGCGCTCCGCGAGCGCCGGAGCGTCAAGTGGCGCCTGTACGGACCTGACGTCCTGCCCCTCTGGGTCGCGGAGATGGACGTCGTCCCGGCGGAGCCCGTGCAGCGTGCGGTGGTCGACGCGATGCGCTCGGGCGACACCGGCTACCCGTGGGCCGAGGACTACGCCACGGCCCTGTCCGCGTTCGCGACGCAGCGGTGGGGGTGGACGCCGGACCCGGCTGCCATGGCGATCGTGCCCGACGTGATGCTGGGGGTGGTCGAGGTGCTCAAGCTGGTCACCGGCCCCGGTGACGCGGTCGTGGTCAGTCCCCCCGTCTACCCGCCGTTCTTCCAGTTCGTCCGGAGCCTCGGCCGCAGGGTGGTCGAGGCGCCCCTGTCCCCCGCGGGTCGGCTCGATCCCGAGGCCGTCGAGCGGGCCTGCGTGGAGGCCACGCGCGGTGGTGGTCGGGCGGCATACCTGTTGTGCAACCCGCAGAACCCCACCGGGGCGGTGCACACGGCGGACGAGCTCACCGCGGTGCTCGAGGTCGCGAGCGCCCACGGGGTACGGGTCGTGGCGGACGAGATCCATGCCCCGCTGGCCCACCCCGGGGTGAGGTTCACACCGGTGGCCTCGCTCCCGGCAGGGACAACCGCCATCTCGCTGATGTCGGCCTCGAAGGCGTTCAACCTGGCCGGGCTCAAGGCGGCCATGGCTGTGCCGGGGCCGCAGGCTCGCGAGGACCTCGCCCGCATCCCCGAGGAGGTCTCCCACGGAGCCAGCCACGTCGGTGTCATCGCCCACCGGGCGGCCTACCTCGAGGGAGGTCCGTGGCTGGACGCGCTGCTCGCGGGTCTCGAGGAGAACCGACGCCTGCTCGGGTCGCTGTTGGCGCAGCACCTGCCTGAGGTGGGGTACCGCGAACCGCAGGGCACGTTCCTCGCCTGGCTGGACCTGAGGGCGTACGACCTCGGCCCCGATCCTGCAGCGGTGCTGCGCGAACGCGCCAAGGTGGCCCTGCACCCCGGCCCCGGCTTCGGCGCGGGCGGGCAGGGCCACGCCCGGCTCAACTTCGGGACCTCGCCGGAGATCCTGCGCGAGGCCGTGACCCGGATCGCCGCGGCGGTCTGACGAACCCCGCGTCGGGAGTCACCGGACCTCGCGGGCACTCGTCGGGACTCGCCGCCGCATCGAGCTGGGTCAGCCCTTGCTGCGCAGCGCCTCCAGCGTCTTGTCCACCCTGCGGGCGCGCGTCTCGGCGGCCTTGGCCCCCTCGATCGCCAGCGCGTGCTGGCGCTGGTGGGAGTAGGAGAGCTTCGCCCAGGCGGCCTGCGCGGCGGGGTCGCCGGCCAGGGCCGCCGCCAGCTCGGCCGGGACCTCGACGGTCCTGGGGGCCGTGTCGAGCTCGAGCTCCACCTCGTAGGTCCGGCCGCCCACGGCACCGGTCAGCGCGCGGTTCTCGGCGCTGACGCCCACCCAGCTGCTGCCGCCCATGGGCGCGACGCTGCTGCGGTACGTGGCGCCGTTGAGGGTCACCGTCACCTTGGGGCGCTTGCCCCCGCCGAGACCGTCGACCACCTCCTGCGGCACCTCGAAACCCGTGGTCGTTCTACCCGTCTGCTGCAGCTCGGCCGTGAACCTCATGGGAGCGAGTATGCCGCGTGGCACAGTGGGTGAATGGCTGACAGCAGTGGGTTCGACGGCTTCCCGGTGTGGGGTGTGGAGTTCTACCAGGACCTCGAGGAGGACAACACGCGGGAGTTCTGGCTCGCCCACAAGACGCGCTGGCAGACCGACGTCCGGGACCCGATGCGCGCCCTGGTCGACGCGCTGGAGGACGAGTTCGGACCGGGCAAGCTGTTCCGCCCCAACCGGAACCTGCGCTTCAGTGCCGACAAGTCCCCGTACAAGACGCACCAGGCAGCCCTGGTGGGTCGGGACAAGGGTGCCGGCTGGTATCTCCAGCTGGGCGGTGACGGCCTCACCGTGGGCGGGGGGTTCCGCGCGCACTCCCCCGCTGAGACGGTTCGGTACCGCGCCGCGGTCGACTCGAGCGCGTCCGGGCCGGCGCTCGAGCGCATCGTCGCCGACCTCCGCGCGGCCGGGTTCGCGCTGGAGGGGGCGGAGCTGAAGACCCGGCCGAAGGGATTCGGGGCCGACCACCCACGGCTGGACCTGTTGCGGCGCAAGGAGATGATGGCCGTCCGTCGGATCGGCGCACCGGACTGGCTGTCGACGCCGAGGACCCTCGCGGAGGTGCGGACGTCCTGGCGGCAGGTGCGTCCGCTCACCGAGTGGGTGCTGGAGCACGTGGCCACCGACTGACCGGCTGCTGCCAGAGCCTGTTCGCCCGGGCGGCACAGGCCTAGAGTCCGAGGATGAGCTTTCTCGTCCCGGCGCAGGCCTACGGCAGGTTCATGGGCCGGTACTCCGAGCCCCTCGCCGACCAGTTCGTCGAGGTCGCCGGGATCCGGCCGGGTCAGCGCGCCCTCGACGTCGGGTGCGGACCGGGCGCCCTGACCGCCCGGCTGGTGGCGGTCCTCGGACCGGAGCGGGTGTCGGCCGTCGATCCGTCGCTGCCGTTCGTCGAGGCTGCACGGGAGCGCTTCCCCGGGACCGAGGTCACCGTGGGCAGCGCCGAGTCGCTCGAGTTCGCCGACGACTCCTTCGACGCCGCGATGGCGTCCCTGGTCGTGCACTTCATGACCGACCCCGCTGCCGGTCTCGCCGAGATGGCTCGGGTCACCCGCCCCGGGGGTGTCGTCGCAGCCACGGTGTGGAACCACGGCGCAGGTGCGGGACCGTTGTCGCTGTTCTGGGAGGCCGTCAGGGCGGTCGACCCGCAGGAGGAGGGCGAGAACGACTACGCGGGCGTCCACGAGGGCGACCTCGCCAGCCGGTTCCGGGCAGCAGGCCTGCACGACCTGACCGAGACGGTCCTGACGGTGCACGTGCCGTACGACTCGTTCGAGCAGTGGTGGGAGCCCTACACGCTCGGGGTCGGGCCCGCCGGTCAGTACGTGCTGGGACTCGACGAGGCCGGCCGCGCCCGGCTCGAGCAGGAGTGTCGCGGACGGGTGCCCGACGTGCCGTTCGTCGTGGCAGCCGAGTCGTGGTGCGTCACCGCCCGCGTGGCGGGGTGATCGCAGGCGCCCGGACGGGCGCCGGGGGTCGGGGGTCGGGTCACCCCTCGGCGGCGGCGCCCTCGATGGCCACACCCGCGATGGGGGTACCTGCGGGGAGATCGAGCACCTGTTGGTGGATCTGCCCGGCGATGTTCGTGGCCACGACGAAGTCCTGCACCTCCAGGTTGTCGACGGTCAGGGCACCGCCGAGCACGGGTGGGTGGATGAAGCTCAGCACCTGCACGGGTCCGGGGACGATCCCCTGCTCGGCGGCGGCCAGGGCCAGCTCCCCCATGAGGTAACGGTCCTGCCCGTCCTGGGTCAGGAGCGCGGCCTCCACCGACTCGCGGTCCGGCCAGGCGTGGACGAGGGTCCCCTCGACCGTGTCGAGGAACGCGAAACCGCCCGGCGTCTGCAGGATCACGTCACCGAAGAGGGTCGCGTGGAGGGGCAGGGCGTCGGCCAGGTCCAGCCAGTCCCACGACTCGAGCGCGCCGGCATACTCCTCGGCGCTGAACTCCTTGGTGAGGTCCACGCCGCGATTAGACCACGCACGAACGCCGTCCAGGCCCGGTTGGCCCCACGACACGGACGCGGTCGAGCCTGGTCACGGCACTGGCCGGCCGGCGGCAGGACGGGTCACTGCCCCGCGCCCCGCAGCGCCGCGTCCACCGCCTCGGCGACGACCGCAGCCGCGGGTGAGTCCTCGCCGCGCAGGCCCGCCACCACACCCTGTCGATCGGCCTCCGAACGGTTCTGGCTCAGCTTGGCCTTGCCCTCGACCCGCTCGACGGTCACCTCGACGCCGACGATGGCCCGCAGCTGCCCCTCGAGGTACCGCTGCGGGGCGTCGTCGCTGCTCCACGGCTGCGGCCGATGGCCCTCGTGACGGGTGACGAGGGCGTCGACCGCGGTGCGCAGCCACTGGGGATCCTCGTGGATCCGCGCCCGACCCACGAGCTCGACCGCGGAGTAGTTCCAGGTCGGGACCACCCGGCCGTGCTCCGCCTTGCTCGCGTACCAGGAGGGTGAGACGTATGCGTCCGGCCCGGTGGCCACCACGACCGCCGGCGCCCCGTCGCCGATCTGCTTCCAGTGCGGGTTGGCCCGGGCCATGTGAGCGATGACGGTGTCGCCCTCCCAGAGGATCGGCAGGAACGTCACCAACGGGTACCCGTCGCTGCCGACCGTGACCAGCTGCGCGGTCGCAACCCCAGCGACCAGGGCCCGCAGCCCTGCCTCGTCCGGGATGGCGTTGAAGTGGGGAACGTACATGGGTCCAGTCTCCCTCGGTGGGGTCCTGAAGGGCAGGAGTCAGGCGGTGGGGTCCTGAAAGGCAGGAGTCAGGCGGTGGGGTCCGGAGCGGGCTGCGGTACCCGGGCCCCGAGCCGCGCCCGCACGGCCCCGGCGGCGCACAGCACCACGACGAGACCACCCAGCACCGTGACCGGTGTGAGCGACTCGCCGAGCAGCAGGGCAGCCCACGCGATCGACAGGACCGGTTGCACGAGCTGGACCTGGCTCACCCTGGCCATCGGCCCGATGGCCAGCCCGCGGTACCACGCGAAGAAGCCGAGGAACATGCTGACGACGGCGAGGTACGCGAAGGCCGCCCACTGCGTCGGCGAGGCCGTAGGGGTGTGCCGCGCGACGGAGGTCGCGGCCAGCACCACCATGACCGGTGAGCAGAGCACCAGGGCCCAGGAGACCGTCTGCCACGCCCCCAGCTCGCGCGCGAGGAGGCCGCCCTCGGCGTAGCCGACGGCGGCAGCGAGCACCGCACCGAACAGCAGGAGGTCGGCCAACCGCAGGTGGCCGAACCCACCCCACTGGGCCGACGCGAATCCCGTGGCGGCGAGGGCACCGGCACCCGCAGCGGTCCAGAACCGCGGCGGGGGGCGTTCGTTCCCACGCAGGACGGCCATCGCCGCGGTCGCCGCCGGGAGGAGGGCGATGACGACAGCGCCGTGGCTGGCCGGCGCGCTGCTGAGCGCGTACGACGTCAGGAGGGGGAAGCCGACCACCACGCCGGCGCCCACCACCGCGAGCCGTACCCACTGTCGTGGTCGCGGCAGGGCCTGCCGGGTCAGGGCGAGCGCCGCACCGGCGAGGACGGCTGCAGCAACCGCACGCGCCGATCCGATGAAGAGGGGGGACAGGCCCCCTACGGCCACGCGCGTGAAGGGCACGGTGAACGAGAAGGCGACGACTCCCACCAGTCCCCAGGCCAGTCCGGCACCAGGAGCGGCAGGTACCGGAGTGCCCTTCGCCAGAGTAGCGCTACTGTGTTGGCTCATGAATGACGATAGCAGTTCACGCATCTCCGCAGCTCTGCGAGCGTGGATCGCGGACGCACCGGTCGGGGCGCGCCTTCCGTCCACACGAGCTCTCGTTGCCGAGCACCGGGCCAGCCCGGTGACCGTTCAACGCGCCCTGCGCGAGCTCGCGGGTGCTGGACTGCTGGAGACCCGCCCCGGGGTGGGCACCTTCGTCCGGACCGTCCGAACAGCGCGTCCTGCCGACTACGGGTGGCAGACGGCCGCCCTGGGGTCCCCGGAGGTGCGCAGCCACGGTGTTTCCACGGCGATGCGCACAGCACCCAACGACGCCATGGCTCTGCACTCCGGGTACCCCGACAGGGAGCTCCTGCCCGAGCGCCTCGTCCGCGCGGCGCTGGGCCGGGCCGGTCGCAGCGACACGGCCATCTCCCGCCCACCCGTCGCGGGTCTCCCGGAGCTGCAGTCCTGGTTCGCCCACGAGCTCGGCGCCGCCTGCCCGGCCGGGACCGCCGTGCCTGGTCCGAGCGACGTCGTCGTCCTGCCCGGGAGCCAGGGCGGGTTGAGCTCGATCTTCCGGGCCCTCGTACCGCGGGGACGGGCCGTCCTCCTCGAGTCGCCCACCTACTGGGGCGCCATCACGGCTGCGGCCCAGACCGGTGTCCGCGCCGTACCCGTGTCCACCGGGCCGGAGGGTCCGGACCCCGAGGAGCTCGACAGGGCGTTCACCGAGAGCGGTGCACGGGTGTTCTACGCCCAGCCGACCTTTGCGAACCCCACCGGGACCCAGTGGTCGACCGAGAGAGCCTCGGCGGTGCTGGACGTGGTGCGCGCCCACGGCGCATTCCTCGTGGAGGACGACTGGGCCCACGACTTCGGCATCACGTCGACGCCACGCCCCTTGGCGGCCCAGGACGACTCGGGCCACGTGGTGTACCTGCGCTCGCTGACCAAGAGCGTGTCCCCCGCCCTGCGCGTCGCCGCGGTGATCGCTCGCGGCCCGGCCCGTGAGCGCATCCTGGCCGACCGGACCGCTGAGTCGATGTACGTGAGCGGGCTGCTGCAGGGGGCGGCGCTCGACGTGGTTACGCAGCCCGCCTGGCAGACACACCTGCGAGGGGTCCGCGACGCGCTCCGCGCCCGCCGTGACCTGCTCGTCGACAGCCTGCTCGAGCACGCGCCGGCCGCACTCGTCGACCAGGTTCCGCCCGGCGGGCTCAACCTGTGGGCCCGGCTGCCGGACGGCACCGACGTCCGCGAGCTCGCCCAGGACTGCGAGCGCGCAGGCCTCGTCATCGCTGCGGGGGACGAGTGGTTCCCCGCGGAACCGACCGGACCGTTCCTGCGGCTCAACTACTCGGGCCCCAACCCGTCGGCGTTCCCCCGGGCTGCTCAGGTCCTGGGGCGTGCCCTCAGTCGCCGAGGGTGATCTCCCAGCGGCGCAGCAGCGCGTACGGCGCGAACGTCGAGCGGCTCGTCACCTCGGTCGGCTGCCAGCCGCGGCGCGCATAGAACCGGGTGGCGCGGTGGTTCTCCTCGTACACCCGCAGCCAGGCGTGTTCGTGCCCCTGACCGTGCAGCGTGGCGAGGACCTCGTCGTGGACCCGGCCCGCCAGCCCGCTCCCCCACGTGGCGACAGCCGTGCCGAAGTGCAGGAACTCGCCGTCACGGGTGGCGGCGAACCCCTCGATCGCCGCGTCGACCACGACGGCGTAGCACCGCACCTCGGGGTCCTCGAGCTCGACGGCCCACCGTTCACGCAGCTGGTCCGTCGGGAACGGGTGGTCGTCCTGGGGGAAGATGTGGCCGAGACCGAGGACGGCTCCTTCGCGCTGCACGACCAGGAGCTCCTCGAGGTCGTCGCGCCGCAAGGGTCGCAGCAGCGTCATGCCCGAGACCCTAGATGGCGCTCGTCCGCTGGCCCGTCATGAGGGGCATGACGGCGCGCGCACGCAGCCGATCCTGTGAGGACGATAATCCGCGTTGGCGCTCAACGGCCTGCCTCGTCGATCCGCTCTGAGGCAAAGGCGAGTCGAGCAGGAAGACCCCCTCCCGCATGTGGGAGGGGGTCTTGGCCAAGTCGGATCAGAGGCCGGCCTTCTTGGCGCCGTAGGTAGCCTGCGCGACGGTGTAGCCGTCGCCCGCCGACGATGACAGCTGCTGTATGAGCCCCTTGCGCGAGAACGCGGTGATGTCGAGGTAGTTCTTCGCAGCGATCGCAGCCTGCTCGTTCCAGTTCACCTTGACGTGATCGGCCGCGTAGGTAGCGTCCTTGACCGAGTAGCCATCGCCCGCGGAGGACGACAACTGACGGATCAGACCCTTGCGAGAAAATGGCGCGAAGCTGAGGTAGTTCTCGGCGGATCGAAGGGCATTCTGCTGGCCCGCCGACAGCTTCGGCTTCGCCGGCACAGCTGCCGCCTTCGCCGCGCTGGGAGTCGTTGCCGGCTTCGGAGCGGCGGCCGCGCTGTTTGTCTGCGTGGCCGGGACGCTCGAAGACGACGGAGCCTTGTCGCCGCCACCTCCTGCCGCGATGGCGATGACCGAGACGAGCACGAGGCCAGCCAACCAAAAGCGCTTCTTCTTGAACCACGGGCGAGTCGCCTTGGCGTAGGCCTTCGCGGCCTTCGCCGCTGCCTTCGGATTCGCGTTCGGGTCCATTCCGACGGGGGGACTGTCAACGGATGACATAACTGGCTGTTCCTTCAAGGTCTGGTGCGGACAGATTGCCCCTTAGGCGGGCTGGACCCATCCGCCGACTTTTTGACGGTGCGACGAATAGAGGTCGTCGCTCAGGGTTTGCTCACTAGCCGTGAGGGCTGCGCCACCATTGCACGCCTTCACGTTCCAAGTAGTCGGAATGGCACAAAAATGGCCTTTCGGGCCATAAGCATCAAAGCCCAGCCGACGCTTCTGCGCGGAGACGACGACGGGGTCCGACCTGCGTGAGCAGATCGGACCCCGATCGGTCGGGCTGACAGGATTTGAACCTGCGACCCCTTGACCCCCAGTCAAGTGCGCTACCAAGCTGCGCTACAGCCCGTTGTGGAGTTGTCGCCCCGTGCAGAATCGCGCCGAAGCACGACCGCGGGAGCGAACGAAACCCTAGCGCACGCCATACCCCCGCTTGAAATCGGTATGCCGCCGCGCGACCCGGTGGGCGTCGGCCGGCGTCAGCGCACGGGGTGGTCGGTGACGGCCGACAGCACGTCCTGCGCGAGGAAGCGGCCCAGCGATCGTGAGTAGACGGCGCTGTAGTGGTTGGTGTCGTGCAGGACGTTGACACCGCCGACGACGCTGCGACAGGTCCTGGCGTCGCACACGTGGTCGGTGAGGTCGATCCGGCCCAGACCGCGGACCCGGCCGGCGAGGGTGTCGGTGGCGCGTTCGAACGCGCCGAGCCGGACCACGGAGCTGCGGGCGACCGAGCAGGTCTCGAGGTGGTCCAGGTTCTGGTTGGTGCAGGTCGAGTCGAGCACCCCGGTCCTGCCGGGGTTGTCGGTCATGGCGAGCACGACCGAGCCCCGCCGCGTCCAGGCGGTGACGACGGGAGAGAGCGCGTCGACGTACTGCTGCACCTGGGGACGGCCGGTGCCGTCGTCGATGTGCTCGCGCTTGCTGGACACCGAGACGATGACGACGTCCGGGCGTTCCCGGGTCACGGCCGTGTCGACAGCCGGGCCGAAATGGGGGCAGACGTCCTCCGAACGCCCCTCGATCGCCCCGGGGGCCTGCTTCGTGGGGATGGGCAGGCACCCGCCGATGGCCAGGGAGGTGACCTTCCAGTGGTGCCGGCGACCCGCCTCCGCGAGGGCCGGCACGAGGTGCTGGGCGTGCGAGTCCCCGACCAACCACACGCGCAGGGCTTTGGCGTCCCCTCCGGAGAAGTCGCAGTCGGTGCGCGGCTTCCACCCGGCGACCACCATCGAGGCGTCGTCCCGGCACCCGGCGACGTTGTGGAAGTCCTTGTCCACGTCGGAGACCGGGGCGATGAGGGGACGCTGGTAGGGGTCGCCACACTCCCGCTCGAGGGCACCGGCACCGACGCACACGCCGTGCGTGACGGCCGAGATGAGGTCGGCCCGCACCGCGTCCGCGCGGCGCGCCGACTCGACGCTGACACCGGACGCCAGCCCGACCACCACGGCCATGGCCACCGCTGTGGACGCCAGGGACCTGAGCCGGCCGGCCTTGAGGAAGCCGGAGCGTTGGGCGGCCTGCTCGACGTACCGACGGGTCAGCCAGGCGAGCAGCAGCGTCAGGGCCAGCACGGCCAGCCGGGCGGCGAGGCCGTGGCTGCCCACGGCGTACGGGAGCAGGACCAGGAGCGGCCAGTGCCAGAGGTAGACCGAGTACGAGATGTCGCCGAGGAACTGCACCGGGCGCACCGAGGTGATCGGGTCCAGGGGGGCACGCAGGCGGGACTCCCCGGCCACGAGGACCGCGGCGGCACCGAGGACGGGCACCAGCGCCGGGGCTCCGGGCACAGCCGTCCGGCCGCCGAACACCACCATGGCGCCCGCCATGAGCAGCCACCCGCCGACGGCCAGGGCACCCGCCGAGGAGGTGCCCAGCACGGGGCGCCCGCCCCGGGACCTCGCCAGCACGGCGACCAGCGCGCCGATGCCGAACTCCCAGGCGCGGGTCCACGTGAGGAAGTACGCAGCCGTGGGCGAGGCCGCGGTCTGGACCACGGCCGCCACTCCCGACGCCAGCACGATGACGCCCACTCCGGCCCCCACGGCGGCGAGGCCGTGGGAACGGTCGTTCCCGCGGCGACGCCGGCGGCGCAGGGCCACGAAGCCCAGGAACAGCGCGGGCCAGACGAGGTAGAACTGCTCCTCGACGCTCAGGGACCAGTAGTGCTGGAACGCGCTCGCCGCCTCGTCGTGGGCCTGGTAGTCGACCGCGAGCCGCACGAGCTGGAAGTTCTCCACGTAGAGGGTCGACGCGATGGCCTCCCCCACGTTGCGGTCCCACACCGTCGACGGCACGAACAGGACCATGGCGACGAGGCTGACCACGACGACGAGCAGGGCGGCGGGCAGCAGGCGGCGGGCGCGCCTGCTGTAGAACGCGACCAGGCCGATCCGGCCGGTGTCGGCGAGCTCACGCAGCAGGTGCAGGCTGATGAGGTAGCCGGAGATGACGAAGAAGACGTCGACGCCGACGTACCCGCCGGTCAGCCGGCCCGGCCAGAGGTGGTTGAGCACGACGCCGCCGACGGCCAGCGCGCGCATGGCCTGCACGTCGCGGCGCGCGGGCGTCGGGGCACGGGTCCCCGCCGAACCGGCACGCGTCGCCGCGGCGTCGGGCGCACGAACCGGGGCGGGCACCTCCACGCTGTCGGTCACGCCTACTTGCGCTTGCGCTTCTCGCGGACGCGGACCGACACCTCGATGGGCGTGCCCTCGAAGCCGAACTCCTCGCGCAGTCGGCGCTCGAGGAACCGGCGGTAACCGGCCTCCAGGAAGCCGGAGGCGAAGATGACGAAGCGCGGCGGCCGGGTCGAGGCCTGCGTCGCGAACAGGATGCGGGGCTGCTTGCCGCCCCGCACCGGGTGCGGGTTGGACGCGACGATCTCGCCGAAGAACGCGTTGAGGCGACCGGTCGGCACACGGAAGTCCCAGGACTCCAACGCCTTCTCCAGCGCAGGCACGAGCTTGTCGACCGAGCGACCGGTCTTCGCGGAGATGTTGACCCGGGGTGCCCACGGGATCTGCACGAGCTCGCGCTCGATCTCGCGCTCGAGGTAGTAGCGGCGCTCCTCGTCGAGGGTGTCCCACTTGTTGTAGGCCACGACGAGCGAGCGGCCCGCGTCGATGACCTGCTGCACGACGCGGATGTCCTGCTCGGCGATCTGCTGCTCGGCGTCGATGAGGACGACGGCGACCTCGGCCTTCTCCAGGGCCGTCTGCGTGCGCAGGGAGGCGTAGAAGTCGGCGCCACGGGTCTGGTGCACACGACGACGGATGCCGGCGGTGTCCACGAAGCGCCAGGTCTTGCCGCCGAGCTCGATGAACTCGTCGACCGGGTCACGGGTGGTGCCGGCGACGTTGTCCACGACGACCCGGTCCTCGCCGGCGAGCTTGTTGAGCAGCGACGACTTGCCGACGTTGGGGCGGCCGATCAGGGCCACGCGACGCGGGCCACCGCGTTGGTAGGCGTCGGAGTTCGCGGCGACCGACGGAAGGACGTCGAGGACGGCGTCCAGGACGTCACCGCTGCCGCGTCCGTGCAGGGCCGAGACGGGCCACGGCTGCCCCAGCCCGAGGTTCCACAGGGCGGCGGCGTCGGCCTCGGTGCGCTGGTCGTCGACCTTGTTGGCCACGAGCACGACGGGCTTGCCCGAGCGACGCAGGAGCTTGACGACGGCCTCGTCGTCGTCGGTGGCACCGACCGTCGCGTCGACGACGAACATCACGACGTCGGCGAGGTCCACGGCCACCTCGGCCTGCTCGGCGACACGCAGGTGGATGCCGGTGGCGTCGATCTCCCAGCCGCCGGTGTCGACGAGGGTGAACCGGCGCCCGGCCCAGTCGGCGTCGTACGCCACGCGGTCACGGGTCACGCCGGGCACGTCCTCGACGACCGCCTCGCGACGGCCGAGGATGCGGTTGACGAGCGTGGACTTGCCGACGTTCGGGCGGCCGACGACGGCGACGACCGGCAGCGGACCGCTGCCGACGACGAACCCGTCCTCGTCGACGTCACCGTCGATGAGCGAACGGTCCTCGTCGGTGAGGTGGAAGTCCTCCAACCCCACGCGCAGGGCGCGCTCCACGGTCGAGTCGTCGGTCAGGTGCTCACTCACGGCAAATCCTTGCGTTGGTCTGTGTTCGGGCCACGGCGCGCGGTATGGCGCGGGGCCGCCCCACATTGTCGCGCACTTTTGGGGGCGCCCAGGACAAGGCCCGCGCCCCGCGCGTCGTGCCCGTCGTCGGCAGGTCGACCTACGAACCCAGTCCGTCGTCCTCCGGCAGCGCGATCTGGTGCCGTGCGGAGGCGTTGGCCACGTGGTCCGCGAGCAGGTCACGCACTTGGGCGGTGGCAGCAGCGAGGCGGGCCCGTCCCGTCAGCTCCGGGTCGGCCGCGAGCCTGACGGGCGCGCCGAACTCGACGACCATCCGCGTGCCGGGCCTGGGCAGTGTGCCGGTGGAGGCGCCGGTCTCCCGGGTGCCGAGGAACGCCACGGGCACCACGGTCGCACCGCCCTGGAGGGCGAGCCACGCGGCGCCCTGCTGGACGGTCGAGACGTCACCACGGCCCCGGGTGCCCTCGGGGAAGATGCCGACCGCACCGCCCGCCCGCAGGACCGCGACCGCCGTCGTCAGGGCGCTGCGGTCACCGGAGTTCCGGGTGACCGGGATGTGGCCGATGAAGGTGAGGAACCACCCCAGCAGACCGCGGAACACCTCCCGCTTGACCAGGATGCTGGTCGGGCGCGGGGACAGCGCAGGGAGCATCGGGCCGTCGAGGAACCCGACGTGGTTGCCCACGAACAGCACCGGACCGACCTTCGGCACCCGGTCGCGGCCGACCGTGGTCACCCGGTAGAGGACCCCGAACAGCACGCGGCCGACGACGATGTTGATGCGCACCCGCCACTGGGGCGTCACGGCGGGGCCGGGCGTGGACGCAGAGGTGCTCACACCCCGGCCTTGGCCGGGGCCTCCCGCCGCACCACGTCGATGACGGCGGCGATGCTCTGCTCGAAGTCGAGGTCGGAGGTGTCGACGAGGTGCACGCCGTCGGCGGCCTCGGTGAACTCCGACACCGTCGAGTCGTCGGCGTCCCGCCGGACGATCTGGTCCCGCGTGGCCTCGACCGCGTGGGCCGCGTCGTGCCCGTGCAGCTCCTTGGAGCGGCGGCGCAGGCGGGCCTCGACGCTGGCCGTGAGCAGGACGCGGACGTCGGCGTCGGGTGCCACGACGGTGGTGATGTCGCGGCCCTCGGCCACGACTCCCCCGGTCCGGGTGGCGATCCGGTCGATGAGGTCGCGCTGCAGCTGCTGCAGGACCGGGCGGACACCGGTGTTCGTGGCGACCTTCGACACCACCTCGCTGACGCGCGTGGTGCGGATGTCGTCCTCGATCTCCCGGCCGCCGACCTGCACGCTCGCGTGCGAGGGGTCGGTGCCCATCTCGAGCGGGATGTCCCGCGAGGCCTGCTCGACCGCTGCGGTGTCGTCGAGGTCGACCCCCTCCTCGAGGCACCACCACGTGACCGCGCGGTACATCGCACCGGTGTCCAGGTACCCGATGCCGAGCTCGCGGGCGACCGCGCGGGAGACGCTGGACTTGCCGGACCCGCTGGGTCCGTCGATCGCGACGACGAGGTGCTGGCTGCTCATGACCGCCAAGCCTATGGGCAGCACCGA
Source organism: Pedococcus soli (assembly GCF_054782575.1). Lineage (NCBI taxonomy): Bacteria > Bacillati > Actinomycetota > Actinomycetes > Micrococcales > Intrasporangiaceae > Pedococcus > Pedococcus soli. The sequence continues at coordinate 361,009 of NZ_BAAGSF010000006.1, forward strand.
CGGCCCGCGACGGCCCCTGCAGCGGGGCGTGCCCGCTGCGGACCGGTCAGCCGTGGAGGCGCCAGCCGCGGGCGAGGAGCTCGTCGGCCAGCCGTTCGGCGACCGCAGGAAGCACCGACACCTCGGCCAGCCCGAACGGCTGCCCGAGGCCGTGCTCGAGGTGCAGGTCCTCGAGGTTGACGCCGGCGTCGCCGACGTCGTGCAGCAGCCGGGCGAGCTCGCCCGGTTCGTCCGGCACGAGCACCACGACCGTCGTGTATGCCGTCGGGGCAGCGCCGTGCTTGCCGGGGATCCGCGCGTGGCCGGCGTTGCCCTGGGCCACGATCCGGGCGAGCACCTCGCGCGCCCCGACGCCGTCGCCGTCGGCCAGCCCGTCCAGGGCCGTGATCACCTCGCCCAGCTCGGCGTGCACGTGCGCCAGCACCTCGCGGACCGCTGCGGCGTTGCCGGCCAGGATCTGCGTCCACAGCTGGGGGTCGCTCGCCGCGACCCTCGTGACGTCACGGATCCCCTGACCCGACAACGCAACCGCAGGGTCGGACAGGTCGCGCAGTCGCCCCGCCACCAGCGACGAGGCCAGCTGCGGGACGTGCGAGACCACGGCCACGGCCGCGTCGTGGTCGGTGGGGCTCATCGTGCTGACGGTGCCGCCGGCGGCCGAGGCGACCGCCCGCACCGCGTCGACGGCAGCCGGTGACGACTCCTCGCTGGGCACGACGACCCAGGCACGACCGTCGAACAGGTCTCCGCGGGCTGCAACCGCACCCGAGCGCTCCCGACCGGCCATCGGGTGCGAGCCGACGTACCGGGTGAGGTCGCCACCGAGGTCCCGCACCCGGTCGAGCACCGCGACCTTCACGGACGCGACGTCGGTGACCACGGCCTCCGGCCAGTGGTCGAGCTCGCCGGCCACGACCTCACCCGCCACGTCGGGAGGTGCGGCAACGACGACCACGTCCGGGGCAGGATCGCCCTGCGCTGCAAGCGAACCCGCGCCGAGGTCACGGGCCAGCGCGCAGGCGGTGGGCGACGGGTCGCTGAGCACCACGGCATACCCGGCACGGCTGAGGGCGATGCCCAGGCTGGTGCCGATGAGGCCGGTGCCGACGATCCGAACGCGTGGGGTCACGACGCGAAGGCTACCCACGCGTCGTGACCCACGGGATCAGAGTCCAGCAGCGGTGTAGAGCTTGCCGACCTCGTCCTTGGTGAGCTTGCGCATCTTGCCGGGCTTGGTGTCACCGAGGTGGATCGGGCCCACCTGGACGCGCACGAGGCTGATCACGGGGTGCCCCACGGCGTCGAGGAGCCGGCGCACGATGTGCTTGCGTCCCTCGTGCAGGACCACCTCGACGAGCGCCTTGCCGGGCTGGGAGTCCACGACGCGGAACGAGTCGACGGAGGCCGGCCCGTCCTCGAGCTGGACGCCCTCGCGCAGCTGGCGACCCATGTCGCGCGGTACCGGTCCACGGATCTGGGCGAGGTAGGTCTTGAGGACGCCGTACTGCGGGTGCTGCAGCCGGTGGGCGAGCTCGCCGTCGTTCGTGAGCAGGAGCAGGCCCTCGGTGTCGGAGTCCAGCCGACCGACGTGGAACAGCCGGTCCGTGCGGTCCTTCACGTAGTCGCCGATGTTGATCCGGCCGAGCTCGTCGCTCATCGTCGTGACGACGTTGAGCGGCTTGTTGAACGCGAAGTACACGCGGCTCTCGTCGAGCTGGACCTTCACCCCGTCGACGTGCACGGTCTGGTCGGGACGGATGCGCACACCGAGCTCGCGCACGATGTGGCCGTCCACCTCGACGCGACCGGCGCTGATGAGGTTCTCGCAGACGCGGCGCGAACCCACGCCGGCGGCGGCGAGCAGCTTCTGCAGCCGGATGCCGTCGGGGTCGTGCATGTCGACGTCGGGCTCGTTGCGCTCCTGCGGCACCCGCGTCGGCTGGCTCTTCTTGGTCGTGCCCGAGCTGCCGCGCTGGGGACGGTCTCCGCGGCCCCCGGCACCTGCGCCCGTGGGACCACCCCGGGGACCGGGGCGTCCACCCTGGCCGGAACCGCCCCTGCCGCCGGCGGGGCGACCGCCGCCTCGTCCTGCTCCGGCCGAGCCGTCTCTGCTGCGTGGGGGTGTCATCCGCGTCCCTGTTCTGCTATTTCGTCGAGCACATCGATTTCGGGCAGGTACGGCGCGAGCGCCGGGAGGTCGTCCAGGCTGCCCAGGCCCAGCCTCTGGAGGAAGTAGTTGGTGGTGCCGTAGAGGACCGCGCCGCTCTCGGTCTCCGCGCCGAGCTCCTCGATCAGGCCGCGGTTGAGCAGCGTGCGGACGACGCCGTCGACGTTGACGCCGCGCACCGCCGAGACACGCGAACGCGAGATCGGCTGGCGGTAGGCGATGACGGCGAGCGTCTCGAGGGACGCCTGCGTGAGCTTGGCCTGCTGGCCGTCGAGGAGGAACTTCTCCACGACCGGTGCGTAGTCGGAGCGGCTGTAGATGCGCCACCCGCCGGCCACGGAGCGCAGGGTGAACCCGCGAAGCTGCTCGGCGTACTCCCGCTCCAGGTCCTCGAGGTGTCCCTGGACGTCGTCGACCGGCAGCTCGAGCGCGGACGCGAGGGCCATCGAGGTGACCGGCTCGTCGACCACCATGAGGACGGCCTCGATGGCGCTGCGGGCACCGCCGGGGAAGTCGTTGACGTCGAACGCGAACTGCTCCTCGGGAGCCGTCTCCTCTGAGGCCGCCGCGTTGGGATCCGTCTCCTCCACCACCGTCTCGTCCACCACGCGCTCCTCGACGTCGATGACGACCGGTGCGTCCTGGTCGGTACCGGTGTCACTCATCGTCACTGCGCTCCTGGTTCGTGCCCGCGTCCGTCTCCGGCGAGGGCTGCTCGTCGGACGGCTCGGGACTGCTGTCGTCCCCATCGTCCTCGGTCTGGTCCGACTCGTCGAACTCGTCGAACTCGTCGCTGACCTCGATCTCCCCGTCGTCGGTGCCGGTCCACCTCACGGTGAGCTCCCCCAGCGCCTCGACCTGCTCGAACGCGATCGCTGCCTCGCGGAAGAGCTCGAGCAGCGCAAGGAACCGGGCGACGATGACGAGCGTGGAGTCGGCGTCCGCGACGAGCGAGCGGAACGAGCAGACCCGCTCGGCCCGCAGCCGCACGCCGATGATCCCGGCCTGCTCGCGGACGCTGACCTGCGGGGCGTGCAGGTGCTCGAGCCCCACGGTCGGGGCGACCCGCGGCGTCATCGCCCGGGCGGCGATCATCGCGAGCTGCTCGGGGGTGATCCCCATGACCAGCTCGGGCAGCAGCTTGGCGAACTGGGGCTCGATGCCGGCCTGGCGCGGCGTCATCCGCCCTGCGGTCGCCATCCGCTCCGCGAAGGTGAAGGCGATGTCCTTGAAGGCGCGGTACTGCAGCAGCCGCGCGAACAGCAGGTCGCGGGCCTCGATGAGCGCGAGGTCCTCCTCGTCCTGCGGTCCGGTCTGCGGCAGCAGCCGCGCGGACTTGAGGTCGAGCAGGGTCGCGGCGATGAGCAGGAACTCCGAGGCCTGCCCCAGGTCCCACTCGACGTCGGTCTTGCGGGCGGCCTTGATGTGCTCGATGAACTCGTCGGTGACCTGGGCCAGCGCGATCTCGGTGATGTCCAGCTTGTGCTTGCTGATCAGCCCGAGCAGCAGGTCGAACGGCCCGGAGAAGACGTCGAGGTGCACCTCGAAGGGGAGGCCGCCGCGCCGGGTGATGACCCCACCGGGAGTGGCCTGTGCGGTCGGGCTGCCCTGCGTGGTGGCCTCGGTGGTGGCCTCCTGGGTCACCGGCTCAGGCCGCCCCACCACGGGCGATCAGCTCGCGGGCCAGCTGCCGGTATGCCGTGGCCGCCCCGTGCGTGGGCGCGTACGTCGTGATCGGCTCGGCGGCCAGCGTCGCGTCCGGGAACTTCACCGTGCGGCTGATGACGGTGTGGAAGACCCGGTCGCCGAAGTGGTCGACGACGCTGCGCACGACCTCCTTGCTGTGCAGGGTCCGCGAGTCGTACATCGTCGCGAGGATCCCGTCGACCTGCAGTCGCGGGTTGAGCCGGTCGGTGATCTTGTCGATGGTCTCGACGAGCAGCGCCACGCCACGCATGGCGAAGAACTCGCACTCCAGCGGGATGAGGACACCGTGGGCCGCGGTGAGCGCGTTGACGGTGAGCAGTCCGAGCGAGGGCTGGCAGTCGATCATGATGACGTCGTAGTCGTCCATCACGGGACGCAGCACCCGGGCCAGGATCTGCTCGCGGGCGACCTCGCCGACGAGCTGGACCTCAGCGGCCGACAGGTCGATGTTGGCCGGGATGACGTCGAGGTTCGGCGTCGACGTCTGCTGGATCACGTCGCGCACGTCGTGGCCGCGCTCGACCAGCAGGTTGTAGATGGTGACGTCGAGCTCGTTGGCCCGGACGCCCAGACCCACGGACAGCGCGCCCTGCGGGTCGAAGTCGACCAGCAGGACCTTGCGGCCCACCTCGGCGAGCGCGGCACCGAGGTTGATGGTCGTCGTGGTCTTGCCGACGCCACCCTTCTGGTTGCACATCGCGATGATGCGCGCAGGACCGTGACTGGTCAGCGGGGCGGGCTCGGGGAAGTCCGGCATCGGGCGGCCGGTCGGGCCGACGGTTCCGGGACCCACCGTCTCGGTGCCCGGGAGACGCGCGTGGTGGCGCTCGTGGGTGGTGTCGGACGACTCCGGGGTGCGCTGGTCGGATGGTTGCGACTGCGTGGTCACCTCAGGTTCCACAGGCGTTTCACTCCCGGTGCGTTGGCGTACGGCGGTCAGCCTCTCGCTGATCGGGTTGACCCTATCAGCGGGCACGGGGGTGGCTCTGTGCGTACACCTCGCGCAGTCTCTGCACCGTGACGAGGGTGTAGATCTGCGTCGTCGTGACCGAGGCGTGGCCGAGGAGCTCCTGCACGACACGCACGTCGGCTCCCCCGTCGAGCAGGTGGGTGGCGAACGAGTGCCGCAAGGTGTGCGGCGAGACGTGGCCCGACAGCTGGGCGCGTTCGGCGGCCGCACGCATCACGGCCCAGGCCGACTGCCGCGACAACCGGCCGCCGCGCTGGTTCAGGAAGACCGCGGGCGTGCCCCTCCCCTTGCCGGCGAACGCCGGTCGCCCCCGGACGAGGTACGCGCCGATGGCGTCCGCGGCATACGAACCAAGGGGGACGAGTCGCTCCTTGCTGCCCTTGCCGAACAACCGGACCACCCCCTCCCCCGTGTCGATGTCGTCGATGTCGAGGCCGACCGCCTCGGAGATGCGCGCGCCGGCGCCGTAGAGGACCTCGAGCAGCGCTCGGTCGCGCAGCGACGCGGGGGTGTCGCCGACGCTCGCCGCCTCGAGCAGCCGCTCCACCTCGTGGACGGCGATCGCCTTGGGCAGCCGGGTCGGGGGTTTCGGCGGGCTCACCGCGCCGGCGGGGTCGGTGAGCACCTCCCCCTCCAGGGCGAGGAACTTGTGGAAACCGCGCACCGCGACGAGCGTGCGCGCGGCCGAGGAGGCGGCCAGCGGCGGGTGGTCGGCGCTGCCCTCGCGCAGGGTGGCCAGGAAGTCGCTCACGTGCGCCTCGGTCACCTCCGCGGGCTCCCGGACCTCGTGCGCCTCGAGGTATGCCGTGTAGCGGGCGAGGTCGCGCCGGTAGGACTTCAGCGTGTTGGTGGCCATGCCGCGCTCGACGTCGAGGTGGCCCAGCCAGCTGCGGACCGCACGCTCCATCGCGCTGGTGGGGGGCACGAAATGGGAGTGTAGGCGGCATGAAGCTCTACGCAGACCTCCCGGGCCGACGCACCCTCCAGATCCTCGCCGACCTCGGGATCGTGGCCTGGGTGTGCACCTGGGCGTGGGTGGGGAGGGTCGTCCACGACGCGACCCTCCAGCTCGGCGCACCGGGTCGTCAGCTCCAGAGCGCGGGGTCGGGGTTCCGGGAGCAGATGACGGGTGCGGGCGACGCCGTGAGCGACGTGCCGCTCGTGGGCGACAAGATCGCCAGCCCGTTCCGCCGCGCCGGCACGGCGGGCACGACCATCCAGCAGGCCGGCACCGACCTCGTCACCGCGGTCGAACGGCTCGCCAACCTGCTCGGCTGGGTCACGGCGCTGGTGCCGATCGTCATCGTCGGGCTGGTCTGGCTGTTCGTGCGCGGCCGGTTCGTGCGCCGGGCGACGGCGGCCCAGCGGTTCATCGACCAGGCTGCCGACCTCGACCTGTTCGCGCTGCGGGCCATGGCCGGCCAGCCGATGCGCAAGCTCGCCGCCATCTCCCCCGACCCCACGGGCGCGTGGCGACGGGGCGAGGAGTCGACGATCCGTGCCCTGGCGCTGCTCGAGCTGCGCGACTCCGGCCTGCAGCCCCCCGCGGCCTGACGCCGGCGCCCTCCGTTCGATGTGAACGCGCCGGGGAGTCCCGGCGCGTTCACCTCGGACCAGCGGACGAACCAGCGGATGGGGCCCGGATCAGGCTGGAGCGCGGCCGGACGCCTGGGTGAGGTCGCGCAGGCGGGCAGCGTGCTCCGACGTCAGCGCGCCGGGGTCCATCTGCCAGGACCAGCCGCCCTCGATGCCGGGCGCGTTCATCCGGGCGGTCGAACCGAGGCCCAGGACGTCCTGCGCCTGCATCATCGCCAGGCCGCAGGGGGTCGCCAGGGCGAGCTCGATCATCGCCCAGCTCGGCTCACGGTCGCCGTCGGCCCGCACACCACGCTCCCGCCAGGCAGCACGGACCAGCTCGCGCCGGTGCTCGGGCAGCTCTGCCCACCAGCCGTTGACCGTGTCGTTGTCGTGGGTGCCGGTGTAGACCACCTGGTCGGGCGCGAGGTTGACCAGGTCGTGGGTGTTGTACTCGTAGGCCGGCTCGAACCCGAACTGCAGCACCGCCATCCCGGGGAACCCCAGCGCCTTGCGCAGGTCGATGACGGGCTGGTCGATGTCACCGAGGTCCTCCGCGAGGACCGGCAGGTCACCGAGCGCTCCACGGGCTGCGTCGAACACGGCCCGCCCCGGCCCCGGCTCCCACTGCCCGCCCAGCGCCGTCTCGTCGCCGGCGGGGATGGCCCAGTAGGCGGCGAAGCCGCGGAAGTGGTCCACCCGGACGAGGTCGAACAGGGCGAACGTCCGGCGCAGCCGCTCGATCCACCACTGGTAGCCGTCGTCGGCGAGCACGTCCCAGCGGTACAGGGGGTTGCCCCAGAGCTGGCCCGTGGCGGCATACGCGTCCGGCGGGCAGCCGGCCACCGCGTCGTCGCGGAAGAACTGCGGCCAGGCCCGTTCGTCGGCGCCGTCCGGGGCGACGTAGATGGGGACGTCACCGAGGATCTGGATCCCTCGCTCGTGGGCGTACGCGCGCAGGGCCGACCACTCCCGGTCGAAGCGGACCTGGTCGGCGAGGTCACCGCCGAAGCTCGTCCACGAGTCGACCCAGTAGGCCTCCCGCTCCGCGAAGGCGTCGAGCTCCGCCTGGCTGACCGGGGCGTCCGGTTCCTCGAGGAGGGCGGCGGAGGCAGCGAAGGCCGACGGGGACTTGTAGGGCGAGCGGTGCTGGTCCGGCACGGACACCGGCAGCACCTGCCACACCGACTGCCCCGCCTCGGCGAGCCAGTCGACGAAGTCCCGCGCGGGCTGCCCGAGGCGACCGCCCGGCAAGGACGTGACGTGCAGCTGCACCCCGCTGGTGCGGGCGTCGGTCAGCGGCTGGGTGGTGTCCATGGTGGTCAGCTCTCCGCGCGCAGGATCTGGGGGTGCAGGTCGTCGGCCGGTGGCTGCCACGTCGTGGCGTCGGCGTCCACCTGCTCGCCGGAACGGATGTCCTTGACCTGGTCGGTGGCGCCGTCGGCGGGCTCCCCCGCGCCCGGGAACCAGACGTACGGCATGCCCCGCCGTTCGGCGTACCGGATCTGCTTGCCGAACTTGGCTGGCTTGGGCGCCACCTCGCACGGTATGCCGCGGGCGCGCAGCTCGGTCGCGACGCGGGTCGACGTGGCACGGGAGTCCTCGTCGGTGACCGCGACGAGCACGCAGGCAGGGGTGGAGCGGCTCGCCGTGAGCAGCCTCTGCCCGAGCAGCAGGCCGAGCAGGCGGGAGACGCCGATCGAGATGCCGACACCCGGGTACGTGGTCCTGCCGTCGGAGGCGAGCGAGTCGTACCGGCCGCCGGAGCAAAACGAGCCCCACGACTCGTGGCCGACGAGCTGGGTCTCGTAGACCGTGCCCGTGTAGTAGTCGAGTCCCCGGGCGATCCGCAGGTCGGCGACGAGGGCACCGGGGGCGTTGGCCATCCCGGTGCCGATGACGCGGGACAGGGCCTCGAGGCCCTCGTCGAGCGTCGGGTGGCTGACCCCGAGCTCGCGGACCCGGTCGACGAACGACAGGTCCTCGGTGCGGATCGCCGCGAGGGCCAGGCACTGGTCGGCCTGCTCGCGGGTCAGGCCGGCCTCGACGAGGAGGTCGGCGACCTTGGCCGGGCCGATCTTGTCGAGCTTGTCGACGATGCGCAGGGTGCCGATGGCGTCGGTGACGCCGATGCCGAGGTAGAACCCCTCGGGGATCTTGCGGTTGTTGACCTGGATGACCATCTGGCCGATCGGCAGCTTCGAGAAGACCTCGGCCATGACGAGCGGGATCTCGGCCTCGAAGTGGGGCGCCAGCTCCCCCACGTCGACCACATCGATGTCGGCCTGGGTGAACTCGCGGTAGCGGCCCTCCTGCGGGCGTTCACCGCGCCACACCTTCTGGATCTGGTGGCGACGGAACGGGAAGGCGAGGTGTCCGGCGTTCTCGAGGACGTAGCGCGCGAACGGGACGGTCAGGTCGAAGTGCAGGCCGAGCTCGGCGTCGCGCGACCCGGCGTCGTCGCCGGCGAGGCGGCTCACGCCGTAGATCTCCTTGTCGGCGTCGCCGCCCTTGCCGAGGAGTCGCTCGACGGGCTCGACGGCACGGGTCTCGATCGAGGGGAAGCCGTGCAGCTCGAAGGTCTCGCGGATGACGTCGAGGAAGTGCTGCTCGACGATGCGCTCGGCGGGGAGGTACTCGGGGAAACCGCTGATCGGGGTGATCTTCACGCGCCCAATCCTTGCAGGTGGGGGTTCGTGGCCCGCTCCCGCTCCATCGTGGAGGCGCCGTAGTGGCCGGGCAGCACCAGGGTCGTGTCCGGCAGGGGCAGGACGACGTCGCGCAGCGAGCGGTTCATCGCCGCCGGGTCCCCGCCCGGGAGGTCGGTCCGCCCGATCGAGCCGGCGAAGAGGACGTCACCGCTGAGCAGGGTCCGGTCCACGTCCACCTGGTCGCCGATGCCGTCCGGCACCGCGTCCACCGCGAACATCACCGATCCCTCGGTGTGCCCGGGCGCGTGGAGCACGTCGAACCCCAGCCCGGCCAGCTCCAGGTGCGTCCGGTCCCCGATCTCGACGACGTTGCTGGGCTCGGTCCACGTCGCCCGGGTGCCGAACTGCTGCTCGAGCATCGCGACCAGCCCGGGGTTGGACTGCCCGAGGAGGTCCACCAGCCGATACCGGTCGTCCGCGTGGATGTATGCCGCCGTGTCGGCGCCGCAGACCGGTGTCACCGAGTACACGTGGTCGAGGTGGCCGTGGGTGAGCAGGACCGCGGCGGGCCGCAACCGGTGCTCGGTCAGGACCGCCCTCAGGGTCTCCTCGATCCCGATGCCCGGGTCGACGACGACGCACTCCTCCCCCGGCGCGGGGGCCAGGACGTAGCAGTTGGTGTCGAAGGCGGCAGCAGGAAAAGCAACGGTCAGCACGGGCGGCAGCCTAGTCATCGCCGTCTCCTGCCTAGACTGGCGCGCGTGACCAAGGAGCAGGAACGAGCCAGGGCCCACCGACGTCAGGAGAAGCTGGACGCGCGAGCGGCCCAGCGGGAGCGCGAGGCCGCACGCAACCGTCAGGTCGCGGTGGTCGTCGCTGCCGTCCTCGTGGTCGTCGCGGCGTTCGTCTTCCTCGCCACCCGGCTCGGTGGCGACGACACCACCCCCGCCGCCTCGCCGAGCGCGACGAGCACGCCGCAGGCCACCACCAGCGCGACCACCGCTGCCGTCGCGGGGTGCACCGCGCCTCCTGCGGTGCCGACGGCCATCAAGACGCAGGGCCTGCCCGCCAAGGCGACCGCCGCGGGCAAGACCTTCACCGCGGTGGTGACGACCAACTGTGGCGACATCACCCTCCAGCTCGACGGCGCCAAGGCACCGCAGACCGTGGCCTCGTTCGTGGCGCTCGCCAGGAGCAGCTACTTCAACGACGCGCCGTGCCACCGGCTCACCACCCAGGGCATCTTCGTGCTCCAGTGCGGAGACCCGCTCGGCGGCACCGGGACCGGCCCCGGCTACGCGTACGGGCTCGAGAACACGCCCAAGGACGGCAAGTACCCCAAGGGCACCCTGGCCATGGCGCGCACCACCGACGTCAACAGCAACGCCGACCAGTTCTTCATCGTCTACGACGACACCGACCTGAGCAGCGTCCCCGAGGGGTACTCCATCTTCGGCACGGTGACCGGTGGAATGGATATTGTCGAGAAGATCGCCGCAGCAGGTGTGAGTGGTGGCGCCACCGATGGCGCCCCGGCTGCACCCATCAGCATCCTCAAGGTTGCTGTGACCGAGAAGAAGGCCTGACGTGACCGAGCAGACGCCCCCGGCTGACCCCACCGAGCCGCAGGCTCCCGCCGAGCCCCAGGCCGACCAGGAGACCGCCGCCACCGCCACCGTCGACGAGACCGCTGAGGCGACCCCCGAAGCGGCAGCTGAGGCGACCCCCGAGGCGGCCCCTGAGGCCGTCACGGAGGAGGCTCCGGCCGCAGAGGACGCCGCTGCGCAGGCACCCGAGCCCGAGGCCCCCGCGGCCGAGGCTGCCCAAGCAGAGACTCCCGACCCCGAGGCCCCCGCGGCCGAGGCTGCCCAAGCAGAGACTCCCGAGCCCGAGGCCCCCGCGGCCGACGCTCCGGCAGCGGGCGTCGAGAATGAGGCCGCCCCCGAGCCCGAGCCCGAGGCCGCGGTAGCCGAGCCCGAAGCCGCGCCTGCCGAGCCCGAGGCTCCCGCCGGCGAGGACGTTCCCGCTGAGGTCGCTCCCGCCGCTCCGGCTCCGGCGGCCAGGCCGCGGCCCGTGCCGAAGCCGGCGCCGATCCCGTCCCCCGCTGCCGTGCGCAAGGTGGCCCACCCGCTGCCCACCCTCACGGCTGCCGCCCCCAGCGGGCCGCCGGCCGAGACATTCGGTCGGGTGGCCGAGGACGGCACCGTGTTCGTCCGTACCGCCGACGGCGAGAAGGAGGTCGGGGCCTACCCCGGCGCCACGCCCGACGAGGCGCTGCACTACTTCGCCCGCAAGTACGACGAGCTGTTCGCGTCCGCCGACCTGCTCCACCAGCGGGTGACGACCACCGACCTGTCCGCCAAGGACGGTGCCGAGGGCCTGACGAAGCTGCGCGAGCACGCTGCCGAAGCCGGTGTCGTGGGCGACCTCGAGGCCCTCGAGGCGAAGATCGCCGAGATCGGTGAGGCGGTCGCCGAGCGCAAGAAGACCGAGAGCGCCGAGCGCAACGCGGCTCGCGCAATCGCGGCCACCGAGCGTGAGGCCATCGTCGCCGAGGCCGAGAAGATCGCCGGGCAGCCGGAGAACAAGATCCAGTGGAAGAGCAGCGGTGCGCGGATGCGTGAGCTGCTCGACGAGTGGAAGAAGCACCAGCGCGCCGGCACCCGCCTCGACCGCGAGACCGAGGGTGCTCTCTGGCAGCGGTTCAGCCAGGCCCGCAACTCCTTCGACAAGGCCCGGCGCGTCCACTTCGCCCAGCTCGAGAGCACCCAGGGTGAGGCCAAGGCCGCCAAGCAGGACCTGGTGAAGGAGGCCGAGTCCCTCGCGACGAGCACCGACTGGGGTGCGACGGCGGGCGCGTTCAAGCGGCTCATGGACCGCTGGCGCCAGGCCGGCCGCGCCTCCCGGACCGACGACGACGCCCTGTGGGCCCGGTTCAAGGCCGCCCAGGACGCCTTCTTCACCGCCAAGGACGCGGAGGCCGCCAAGGAGGACGAGGAGTTCCGGGGCAACCTCGCCGTGAAGGAGGAGCTCCTCAAGGAGGCCGAGGCGATCCTGCCCGTCACCGACCTCGACGCCGCCAAGGCTGCGCTCCGCGCCGTGCAGGACCGCTGGGAGGCTGCCGGCAAGGTGCCCCGCGGCGATGTCGACCGCATGGAGAAGGGGATGCGCCGCATCGAGTCCGCCGTGCGCGAGGCCGACGAGAAGCGTTGGCACAAGACGAATCCCGAGGTGGCCGCCCGCGCCCAGAGCATGGTCGACCAGCTCGAGTCCTCCGTCGCGGCCCTCAAGGCCGACGTCGAGAAGGCGCAGGCGTCCGGGAACGAGAAGAAGGTCAAGGACGCCCAGTCCAAGCTCGAGGCCCAGGAGCAGTGGCTCGCCCAGGCCCGCGGCAACCTCGACGAGTTCGGCGGCTGACATCAGCGGTGGGTCGCGTCGCGTCACCGCGGTGACCGGCGCGCCCACCCACGGTCCCCTCCGGTGACCGGCTCCCCCGCCCTCGTGGCCCTCGCGGCTGCGACGACCCTCCACCTCGGCTTCCAGCTGACCGTGACCGCCCTCGTCTACCCCGCCCTGGCTCGAACGAGCTCGGATGGTTGGTCCAGGTCGCACGACGCCCACAGCCGGGCGATCGTCCCCCTCGTCGTCCTCACGTATGCCGCCCTCCTCACCACCCTCACGTGGGCGTGGCTCGCTGGACCCATCGGCCCGGGACTCGTGGTCGCAACGGCCGGGACGATCCTCACCTTCGCGGCGACAGCCTTCGTCGCCGCCCCGACCCACGCGGAACTCGGCCGAAACGGCAAGAGCGACAGGGCAGTCCGCCGGCTCCTCGCGGCAGACAGGACCCGCAGCATGGGCGCTGTCCTGGCGACCGTCGGGGCGCTGATCGCGCTCACCTGACCCCGCCGACGAGGCGACAACGAGACGACTAGGCCTTGGCGGCCGTCGCCTTGGTGCCGGTGATCCGGTAGACGTCGAAGACGCCGTCGATCTTGCGCACCGCCTTCATCACGTGGTCGAGGTGGCTCGGGTCGCCCATCTCGAAGGTGAACTTCGAGACCGCCACCCGGTCGCGCGAGGTCTGCACCGAGGCCGACAGGATGTTGACGTGCTGGTCGGACAGCACCCGCGTGACGTCGGACAGCAGGCGGTTCCGGTCGAGCGCCTCGACCTGGAGCTGGACGAGGAAGACGGATGCCGACGACGGCGCCCACTCGACCTCGATCATCCGATCGGGTTGCGACAGAAGCGATTCCGCGTTGGTGCAATCGGTGCGGTGGACCGAGACGCCGTTCCCGCGGGTGATGAAGCCCATGATCGGGTCGCCCGGGACCGGGGTGCAGCAGCGGGCCAGCTTGACCCAGACGTCGGCTGTGCCGACGACGACGACGCCGGGGTCGCCGGAGCGACGACGCATCGACCGCGTCGGGGTGGTGGCCTCGGCGAGGTCCTCCGACGCGCCCTCCTCACCACCGAGGCTGACGACGAGCCGGCCCACCACGTGCTGGGCGGACACGTGCCCCTCGCCGACGGCGGCATACAGGGCGTCGATGTCCTGGTAGCGCAGCTCGGAGGCGAGGCCGGTGAGGGTCTCCACGGTCAGGAGGCGCTGCAGCGGCAGGCCCTCCTTGCGCATCGCCTTGGCGATCGCGTCCTTGCCGGTCTCGATGGCCTCCTCGCGACGTTCCTTGGAGAACCACTGCTTGATCTTGTTGCGGGCCCTCGGCGACTTGACGAAGGTCAGCCAGTCGCGCGACGGGCCGGCGCCGTCGGCCTTGGAGGTGAGCACCTCGACGACGTCGCCGTTCTCGAGGGTGGACTCCAGGGGCACCAGCCGGCCGTTGACGCGACCGCCGATGCAGTGGTGACCGACCTCGGTGTGCACGGCGTAGGCGAAGTCGACGGGCGTCGCGCCGGCGGGCAGGGCGACGACCTCGCCCTTCGGGGTGAAGACGTAGACCTCGCGCGCGTTGATCTCGAACCGCAGCGAGTCGAGGAACTCCCCCGGGTCGGCGGTCTCCTTTTGCCAGTCGAGGAGCTGGCGCAGCCACGCCATGTCGTTGATCGGGCCGGTCTCGCCGTCCTTGGTGCCGGCCGGCGGGGCGGTCGCGTCCTCCTTGTACTTCCAGTGCGCGGCGACGCCGTACTCCGCCCGGCGGTGCATGGTGTGCGTGCGGATCTGGATCTCGACCGGCTTGCCCTCGGGACCGATGACCGTCGTGTGCAACGACTGGTACATGTTGAACTTCGGCATCGCGATGTAGTCCTTGAACCGCCCGGGGAGGGGGTTCCAGCGGGCGTGCAGGGCACCGAGTGCCGCGTAGCAGTCGCGCACCGAGTCGACGAGGACGCGAACGGCCACGAGGTCGTAGATGTCCTCGAAGTCGCGGCCGCGGACGATCATCTTCTGGTAGACGGAGTAGTAGTGCTTCGGCCGACCGGTGACGGTCGCCTTGATCTTGGCGCCCCGCAGGTCCTCACTCACCTGGTCGCGCACCCCCGAGAGGAACTCCTCGCGCGCCGGCGCCCGCTCGGCCACGAGCCGGACGATCTCGTCGTACACCTTGGGGTACAGGGTCGCGAACGACAGGTCCTCGAGCTCCCACTTGATGGTGTTCATGCCGAGCCGGTGAGCCAGGGGGGCGTAGATCTCGAGGGTCTCGCGGGCCTTGCGCTGGGCGGACTCGACCGACACGTACCGCCAGGTGCGGGCGTTGTGCAGCCGGTCCGCGAGCTTGATGACCAGGACCCGGATGTCGCGCGCCATCGCCACGACCATCTTGCGGACCGTCTCCGCCTGGGCCGCGTCGCCGTACGTCACCTTGTCGAGCTTGGTGACCCCGTCGACGAGCATCGCGACCTCGCGGCCGAAGTCCTTCTCCAGCTGGGTCAGGCTGTATGCCGTGTCCTCGACCGTGTCGTGCAGGAGCGCCGCCGCGAGGGTGGCCGGCGTCATGCCCAGCTCGGCCAGGATCGTCGTCACGGCCAGCGGGTGCGTGATGTACGCGTCGCCGGACTTGCGCTTCTGGCCGCGGTGGGCCTCCTCGGCCACGACGTAGGCCCGCTCGATGACCGTGAGGTCGGCCTTGGGGTGCGTCGCGCGGACGGTCTGCAGGAGTGGCTCGAGGACCGGGTTGGTCGGGCCCCCACGGCTGCCGAAGCGCGCCAACCTGGCCCGCACGCGGCTCGCCGACGAGGCGCCGGTGGGGACCGGCCCGGTGACGACGTCCTCGCTCATGGGCTGAGCCTACGTGATGGGGGCAGGCCGGTTCAGTCGCCTCGGACGACGAGGCTGCAGTGCACCTCGCGACCCGTCAACCGGTCGCGCCCGTGCAGGAACTCGAGCTCGATCGGCGCCTCGAACGCGACCACCTCGGCGCCCGCGTCCTCGAGCAGGCGGCAGGCCGCCTCGGCCGTGCCGCCGGTGGCGAGCACGTCGTCGACGACGAGCACCCGCTCCCCGCCGACGAACGAGTCCTCGTGGATCTCGATGGTGGCGCTGCCGTACTCGAGGTCGTAGGAGACGCCCATCGTCTTCCCGGGGAGCTTGCCCGCCTTGCGGACGGGCACGAACCCGATCCCGAGCTCGTGGGCCAGGGCTGCTCCGAAGATGAACCCGCGGGCCTCGATCCCCACGACCAGGTCGACGCTCCCGCGCCGGCGGTCCGCCATGTCGCGGACCACCGCGCCGAACGCCTCTGCATCGGCGAGCAACGGCGTGACGTCCTTGAAGACGACCCCGGGGCTGGGGAAGTCGGGGATGTCACGCAGTCGGCTCTCGATGAGCGCGACGAGGGAGGCCGAGGCGGTCGTGGTCATGTCAGCGACGCGACTTCGGAGGCCGCTTCGGCTGGTTCCGCGGACCGGACGGTGAGGCGTACTTGTGCGTCTCGCGGACCGTGGAGGACGTGGTTCGGCGCTCCCCGGTGCCTACGGCCGCCGGCTCGAGGTCGTCGTCGCTGCCGTGGTCCACCGGGGCGGCGTCGGAGGCGAGCACCTTGCCGCCGTGGCGCTGCTGGTAGCGCTCGGCCTTCTTCGTCAGCTCGACCATCTCGGGCTCGTGGTCACGCATGTGCACGAGCAACGGGGTGGCGATGAAGATCGAGGAGTACGCACCGACCGCGATGCCGACGAACAGCGCCAGCGCGAGGTCGAGCAGGGTGCCGGGGCCGAGGAAGAGGAAGCCGATGACGAGGATCGCCGCGATCGGCAGCAGGGCCACGACGGTGGTGTTGATCGAGCGCACCAGGGTCTGGTTGACGGCGAGGTTGGCGGCCTGGGCGTAGGACATCCGTCCGTTGCCCCGGGCCTCGGTGGTGTTCTCGCGCACCTTGTCGAAGACGACGACGGTGTCGTACAGCGAGTACCCGAGGATCGTCAGGAAGCCGATCATCGTCGCAGGCGACACCTCGAAGCCGGCAAGGGCGTAGATGCCGACCGTGATGAACAGGTCGTGCAGCAGCGCGGCGAGGCCGGCGACGGCCATCTTCCAGGTGCGGAAGTAGATCGCCATGACGGCCGCCACGAGGGCGAGGAAGACGGCCAGGGCCTGGAGGGCCTTCTGGCTCACCGAGGCGCCCCATGACGGGCCGACGAAGGTGGCGGACACCTTGTCGGACGTGGTGCCGAACGCCTTGGCGAGGGCGTCCTGGACGTCTCGGCTCTGGGAGTCGTTGAGCTTCTCGGTCTGCACCCGGACGGTGCTCGAGCCGATGGTCGTCACCTCGGGGGCACCCGCTGCGGCCACGGAGGTCACCGCGTCCTTGGCGGTCTGCTCGTAGGAGTCGGTGACCCTGACCCCGGAGACCCGGAACTCCGAGCCGCCCGAGAACTCCAGGCTGAGGTTGAGCCCCTGCAGGACCAGGCCGAGGGCCGCCAGGAGGATGAACACCCCGGAGACGAGGTACCACCGCTTGTAGCGGCCGACGAAGTCGATGGACCGCTTGCCGGTGTAGAGGTCGTTGCCGAGCGCGGCGAAGTTGATCACAGCGCACTCCCGTCGTTCGTGGCGGACGCGGTCTTGTTCATGGCAGGCATCGCGATCCGTCCGCGTCCGGCATACCGGGGCTTGAAGGCCTTGACACCCAGGCGCTGCGGGTCGAGACCGGACCAGCGGTGGCCGCCGCCGAAGAACTTCGTGGTGGACAGCAGGGCCACGACCGGGTGGGTGAACATGACCACGACGAGCAGGTCGATGAGGGTCGTGAGGCCGAGTGTGAACGCGAAGCCGCGCACGTTGCTCGACGCCAGCAGGTACAGCACGAAGGCGGCCAGGAAGTTCACGCCGTCAGCGGCCAGGATGGTGCGCCGGGCGCGACGCCACCCGGTGTCGACCGCGGCGCGCAGCGGTCGTCCCTCACGCACCTCGTCGCGGATGCGTTCGAAGTAGACGATGAACGAGTCGGCGGTGACACCGATGGCCACGATCAGCCCCGTGACGCCGGCCATGTCGAGCCGGAAGTTCTGGGACCACCCGAGCAAGGCGATCGAGACGTACGTGAGCACCGCGGCGATGACGATCGACGCGACGGTGACCAGGCCGAGGGCGCGGTACTGGATCAGCGAGTAGCCGAAGACCAGCACGAAGCCGATGACCCCGGCGAGCAGGCCCATGCGGAGCTGCTCGCCACCGAGGGTGGGGCTGATCTCGTCACGGGTCTGCAGGTCGAACGACAGCGGCAGGGCGCCGAACTTCAGCTGGTTGGCCAGGTCGCGGGCACTGACGATCGTGAAGCTGCCGGTGATGCTGGCCTGGCCGTCGAGGATGGCGGCCTGCGCGGTCGGCGCGGTGAGCACCTGGGAGTCGAGCGTCACGGCGAACCGGTTGCGCGGGTCCTCGAGGCTGACCAGGCGCTTGGTGACGTTGCCGAAGGCCGTGGTGCCGCTGTCGTTGAAGGACAGCCGGATCTCCACGATGCTCGAGGGCTGGCCGTTCTGCAGCGGCTGGTAGCCGGCGACGGCGTCCTTGATCTGGTCGCCGCGCACCTCGACCGGACCGAGGATGTACTTCTCGCCGAGGTTGACGTTGCAGGTGACCAGCGGCTTGGTCGGGTCGTCGACGATCCCGTCCAGGACACCGGGCTTTGCGCAGTCGAGGTCCTGGAACTCCTTGGTCAGCGCCGGCGTGATCTGGCTCAGGTCGCTGGCGTCGGTCGGCTTGGTCGCGGTGCCCGTGGTCGCACCGCCGGTCGGCGTGGCCGCCCCGGTGGTGGCGCTGGGCTGCGGGGTGGTGGCCCGGACGAACGCGCCGGGCAGGCCGCTGCCCGCGCTGGTCGTGGCACCGGTCGCCTTCGGGGGCGTGGAGGTGGTCTTGCTGCCCGTGGCACTCCCGGTCGCCGTGCCCGTGGCGGTCCCGGTGGCCGTGCCCGTCGCGGTACCCGTGGGCACCGGGACGTTCGTGCCTGGGGCAGCGACGAGGACGGGACGGAACTGCATCTGCGAGGAGCGGCGGATGGCATCCTCGGTGGCCTTGTCGGGCGTGCCCGGCATGCTCACGACGATGTTGTCGTTGCTCGTGGTCACCTCGGCCCCGGCGACACCGTTGGAGTCGACACGCTGCACGATGATGTCGCGGGCCTGGTTGAGCTGGTCGGTCGTCACCTTCGCGTTGCCCACGAGGCGGGGAGCGAGGACGAGCTGCGTCCCACCGGCGAGGTCGAGGCCGAGCTTGGGCTCGAGCTGCGCCTCACCCCAGGTGGTCGCTGCGAACAGCAGGCCGTAGAGGCCGATGGTGACGGCCGCCAGCGCTGACAGGACCTTCAGCGGCTTGCGGTTGTACGGGTTGATTGCCACGGGTGGTGACCTCTACTCGGTGGTGCCGGGGGTGCCCGGCTGGTCGGTCGCCGCGGGGGCGGCGGTCTTCAGGCCGATGGCCCGGCGGTCGAACCTGAGGACGACCCCGGGGGCCACCTCGAGCGTGACGACCGCGTCGTCCAGGGAACGCACCGTGCCGAAGAGCCCCGAGGTCGTGCAGACCTCGTCGCCGACCGCCAGTCCTGCCTGCAGCTTCTGCACGTCGCGCTGGCGCCGCCGCTGCGTGAACACCATGAAGGCGATGAGCAGCACGGGCAGGGCGAAGATCAGCAGGCTGGCAGTGGGCGAGCCGCCATTCGACATGGAGCATCCCTTCACGGTTGGCAGGTGGTGCGCGCAGCCGGGTCTCGGGCGCGCACGATTCCCCGACGCTGGCCGGGTGACCGCCCGAGTGTAGGTGACGCACGGCATACCGACCAACGTGCCCCACCGTGGTCGCGTTCCAATTGTGACCATTTCGCGCCGTGCCGCCGCGGGGCCCCCACGGTGCCGCGGTGGGGCCCCACCAGGTCGCGCCGGTATGCCGCCAGGGCACCCGGCAGGGCCGCACTCAGGCCCCGAAGCGCCCCTCGCCGGTGTCCAGCGGCAGTGCGGGCTGCCGTTCGAGCCCGGCCGGTGGGGTGTAACCGAGGTGGTCCCACGCCAGCAACGTCGCTGCCCGGCCACGTGGGGTGCGCGTGATGAAGCCCTCGCGGACGAGGAACGGCTCTGCGACGGTCTCGACCGTGTCGGCCTCCTCGCCCACGGCCACCGCCAGCGTCGACAGGCCCACCGGTCCCCCGCCGAACCTGCGGCAGAGCGCCTCGAGCACCGCCCGGTCGAGGCGGTCCAGACCCCGGTCGTCCACGTCGAACAAGGCCAGCGCCGCATGCGCCGCCGTCTCGTCCACGACGTGGCGGCCGTGCACCTGGGCCCAGTCGCGCACTCGGCGCAGCAGGCGGTTGGCGATGCGGGGTGTGCCGCGCGACCGCCGGGCGATCTCCTCGATGCCGGCGGCGTCCGCCACCACGTCCAGCAGGCGGGCCGAGCGGTGCAGGATCGTCACGAGGTCGTCGGTGGCGTAGAAGTCGAGGTGGCCGGTGAAGCCGAAGCGGTCGCGCAGGGGCGCCGGGAGCAGCCCGGCTCGGGTGGTCGCGCCCACCACGGTGAACGGCGGCAGCTCGAGCGGGATGGCGGTGGCCCCGGGTCCCTTGCCGACGATGACGTCGACGCGGAAGTCCTCCATGGCGAGGTAGAGCATCTCCTCGGCCGAACGGGACATGCGGTGGATCTCGTCGAGGAAGAGCACCTCCCCCTCGGTCAGGGAGGACAGGACGGCCGCGAGGTCGCCCGCGTGCTGGATGGCCGGGCCGCTGGTGATGCGGATCGGGCGCTCGAGCTCGGTGCCGATGAGCATGGCCAGCGTGGTCTTGCCGAGGCCGGGCGGCCCCGAGAGCAGGACGTGGTCGGGCGGGGTGCCACGACGACGGGCGGCCTCGAGGACGAGCGAGAGCTGGTCACGTACCCGCGTCTGCCCCGTGAACTCGCTGAGCCGGCGGGGCCGCAGGGCCATCTCGACCTGGCGCTCATCGGTGTTGCCGGCGGGGTCGACGACCCGGGCCGTGGCGTCGAGGGAGGAGTCCTCGTACATCTCGGAGGAGAAGCCGTCAGCCATCACCCGTCACCGCCCCAGCTCGCGCAGGGCGGCGCGCAACATCTCGGAGACGTTCGGCGACGCCGGCGCCGCAGCAGCCACGGACGACACGGCGTCCTCGGCCTGCTTGCCGGAGTACCCGAGCCCCGTGAGGGCCTCGGTCACCTGGTCGCGCCACGACGGACCCGACGCGACGGGCGCGCTGGGCGTCGCGCCCGCTGCACCCGACGGGAGGCCGATCTTGTCGCGCAGCTCCAGGACGATGCGCTCTGCGCCCTTCCTGCCGATGCCGGGGACCTTGGTCAGGGTGGCGAGGTCGCCTCCGGTGACCGCGGCGCGCAGCCGGTCGGGGGCCAGGACCGACAGCATCGCCAGGGCCAGCCGGGGCCCCACGCCGGAGACGGTCTGGACCTGCTCGAAGATGTCGCGCTCCTCGTCGGACGCGAAGCCGTAGAGCGTGAGCGAGTCCTCGCGGACGACCAGGGTCGTCGCCAGGGTGGCTTCGCGGCCGAGGTGCTGGGCCGAGGCCGTGGCCGGCGTGGTGTGCAGCAGCATGCCGACTCCCCCGACCTCGACGACGACGCGGTCGAGACCGATGTGCCTGACGGATCCACGGACCGAGGCGATCATCGTGACACCGCCGTCCTGCGGGAGCGGGCCTGCGTGCCGGGGACGGCTGCGGAGCCCTCCGCGGCGCGGGTCGCGACCGCCTTGAGCCGGGCCCGCTCGGACGCCGCGGCCAGGGCGAGCCGCTGGTCCCCGCCGCCACGCCAGTGGTGGCAGATCGCCAGCGCCAGGGCGTCGGCGGCGTCAGCGGGCTTGGGTGCCACCTCGAGCTCGAGGATCCGGGTGACCATCGCCGTCACCTGGGCCTTGTCAGCCCGGCCGGAACCGGTCACGGCCGCCTTCACCTCGGTGGGTGTGTGCGTGATGAGCGGAAGCCCGCGGCGCGCGGCGGCGAGGAGGGCCAGGGCGGAGGCCTGCGCGGTGGTCATCACGGTCGGGACGTGGTCGGCGGCATACACGCGCTCGAGGGCGATGGCATCGGGCTGGAACCGGTCCAACCAGGCATCCATCTGGTCCTGCAGGTAGACGAGCCGCTCCCCCGTGTCGCGGTCCCCGGGGGTGCGCACGACACCGACGGCGACCATCGTCAGCCGGTTGCCGCGACCACTGTCGACGACACCGAGGCCGCATCGCGTGAGGCCGGGGTCGACACCGAGTACGCGCACTCCACTGCTCCCTCCGAGGTGACGTCCGGGGCCGGGGCATCCGAACACGTGTTCGGGTGAACGCTACACGGACGACGCCCCGCCTCCCCCGCAGCAACACGCGGGGAGGACGGGGCGTCCGTGGGCGGGAGGGGTCAGTCCTCGTCCTCGTCGAGCTCGGCCAGGACCTCGTCGCTGATGTCGCCGTTGGCGAAGACGTCCTGCACGTCGTCGGAGTCCTCGAGGGCCTCGATGACGCGGATCATCTTGCGGGCACCGTCGGCGTCGAGCGGCACCTGGAGGTTCGGCACCCAGGAAGCCTCGGCGGAGTCGTAGTCGATGCCGGCGTCCTGGACCGCCTTGCGGACGGCCACGAAGTCGCTCGCCTCGGAGATGATCTGGAAGGAGTCGCCGAGGTCGTTGACCTCGTCGGCGCCGGCCTCCAGCACGACCTCGAGGATGTCGTCCTCGGACATGTCGCCCTTGGGCACCACGACGACGCCCTTGCGGTCGAAGACGTAGGAGACCGAGCCGGGCTCTGCCAGCTGCCCACCGTTGCGGGTGAGCGCGGTCCGGACCTCGGCGGCAGCGCGGTTGCGGTTGTCGGTCAGGCACTCGATGAGGACGGCGACACCACCGGGGGCGTAGCCCTCGTAGGTGATCGTCTCCCAGTCGGCCCCACCCGCCGTCGCACCGGACCCGCGCTTGACCGCGTTGTCGATGTTGTTGTTGGGGACCGAGGTCTTCTTCGCCTTCTGGATGGCGTCGTAGAGCGTCGGGTTGCCGGTGACGTCACCACCACCGGTGCGGGCCGCGACCTCGATGTTCTTGATCAGCTTGGCGAAGAGCTTGCCGCGCTTGGCATCGATGGCAGCCTTCTTGTGCTTCGTGGTCGCCCACTTACTGTGGCCACTCATTCCATGCCCTCCAACAGGTAGTCACGCACGATCTGCACGAACAGTCCGTGGACCCGGTGGTCACCACTCACCTCCGGATGGAAGGAGGTGGCCAGCAGGGGCCCTTGACGGACGGCGACGATCCTACCGGCGGCCGGTCCGTCCTCCACACGGGCCAGCACCTCGACCGCCTCGCCGGCCTGCTCGACCCAGGGCGCACGGATGAAGATGGCGCGCACGGTGTCGTCGAGACCGGTGAAGTGGATGTCCTCCTCGAAGGAGTCGACCTGTCGCCCGAACGCGTTGCGCCGCACGGTGATGTCAAGGCCACCGAGCGTCTGCTGGTCGGGTCGGGCGTCGGCGATCCTGTCCGCCAGCATGATCATGCCGGCGCAGGAGCCGTAGGCCGGCATGCCCCCCGCCAACCGCTCGCGCAGGGGTTCGTGCAGGTCGAACGCGCGGACCAGCTTGTCCATCGTCGTCGACTCACCCCCGGGGATGATGAGGGCGTCGACCTCGGCGAGCTCCCGCGGGCGGCGCACGGTGGTGCCGTGGGCACCCGCCTCCTGCACGGCATGCAGGTGCTCGCGGACGTCTCCCTGGACGGCGAGGACACCGATGGTGGGCTGGGCTGTCACGACGCGAATGCTACGGGCGGCCGGTGCGGCCCTAGCGTGGGGGCATGACCGGCGACCTGACCATCCGTCCACGGACCACCGAGGACCTGCCCGTCCTGGCCGACGTGCTCGCCGCCCAGCGGGAGCACAGCGACTACCCGCAACGCTGGCCGCTGCCGATGCCCGTCGAGGAGTTCCTCCACCGGTCGAGCGAGCTGCGGTCCTGGGTGGCCGAGCTGGACGGAGCCGTCGTGGGGCACGTCGCCGTGGCAGCGGTGGTCCCCGGTGACATGGCGACGGTGTGGAGCGCCGGTACCGGCCGCCCGCTGGACGGGCTCGCGGAGGTGTCGGTCCTGTTCATCGACCATGCCGTCACGGGGCGCGGTGTCGGTGCGGCCCTGCTGGCGACGGCGGTGGGGTTCATCCGCGACAGCGGCAGGACCCCGGTGCTCGACGTGGTGCAGGAGACGGAGAACGCCGTGCGGCTCTACGAACGCAGCGGCTGGCAGGTGGTCGGCGAGGCGAGGCCGCCGTGGCTGCCGGCCACCCACCGCCCGGTGCTCCTGATGACGCTTCCCGACGGCGGGGCCTGAGCCCCGCCGTCGGTTGACTTCACCAGCCGCGCTCGGCCAGGCGGTGCGGCTCGGGGATCTCGTCGACGTTGAGGCCGACCATGGCCTCGCCGAGACCGCGCGAGACCTTGGCGATCACGTCGGGGTCGTCGAAGAACGTGGTGGCCTTGACGATCGCCTCGGCGCGCTGGGCCGGGTTGCCGGACTTGAAGATGCCCGAGCCGACGAAGACTCCCTCGGCGCCGAGCTGCATCATCATCGCGGCGTCGGCAGGGGTGGCGATGCCGCCGGCGGTGAAGAGGACCACGGGGAGCTTGCCGGCCTCGGCGACCTCCTTGACGAGGTCGTACGGGGCCTGCAGCTCCTTGGCCGCGACGTACAGCTCGTCCTCGGGGAGGCCGTGCAGCCAGCGGAGCTGGTCGCGCAGCTTGCGCATGTGGGTGGTGGCGTTCGAGACGTCGCCGGTGCCGGCCTCACCCTTGGAGCGGATCATCGCCGCGCCCTCGGTGATGCGGCGCAGGGCCTCGCCGAGGTTCGTCGAGCCGCAGACGAAGGGAACGGTGAAGTTCCACTTGTCGATGTGGTTGGCGTAGTCGGCCGGGGTCAGCACCTCGGACTCGTCGATGTAGTCGACACCGAGGGACTGCAGCACCTGGGCCTCGACGAAGTGGCCGATTCGGGCCTTGGCCATCACGGGGATCGAGACGGCCTCGATGATGCCGTCGATCATGTCCGGGTCGGACATCCGGGAGACGCCACCCTGGGCGCGGATGTCGGCCGGGACGCGCTCGAGCGCCATGACGGCGACAGCGCCGGCGTCCTCGGCGATCTTGGCCTGCTCGACGTTGACGACGTCCATGATGACGCCGCCCTTGAGCATCTCGGCCATGCCGCGCTTGACGCGCGACGTGCCGGTGGTGGGCTGCGACGAGGACTGCGGTACGGGGGTGGTGGTGTCGGCGGACATGACGACGAGCTCCAGATCTGTTCAGGGCGCAGCGCAGAAGACGCGCTTCGAGGCCAATGCTAGTTGGTGCCCCGAGCGCCGCGGACCGAGCCTGCGTGCGGGCCCACTGCCCCGCCATCCGCGACCGGCCGGCGCCCGCACCCCCAC
The DNA here is from genome assembly GCF_054782575.1 of Pedococcus soli. NCBI lineage: Bacteria > Bacillati > Actinomycetota > Actinomycetes > Micrococcales > Intrasporangiaceae > Pedococcus > Pedococcus soli. The sequence continues at coordinate 385,938 of NZ_BAAGSF010000006.1, forward strand.
CACGCGACACGCCCGCACAACGTCGGTTGCGAGGCAGAACACGCGTCTCCAACCCTCGTCCTGCCGCGCACCCAGCGTTGTGCCGGGGGCGTCGGGGCCGGCAGGGCGGCGAGTGGCGGGGGCCGGCGGGGCGGGTATGGCGCGGGGCGGGCTCAGTCGCGGACGGCCGGGGGGAGCTCGTCGTCGAACTCGACCGTGCGCGGGAGGTCGGCGTGGCCGGCCAGCCGGAACAACCGGACGACCGCCTTGCGCCGCACCCGGCGCACGTCGGTGACGGCGTCGTTGTGGAACCGTCGGGCCAGCTGCACCCGGACCCCGGCTGCCTCGACCCGCTGGAGCGCGAGCGCCCCGAGGTTGTCGTCGCGCCGGATCTCCCCCACCACCTCGGCGCTGAGCGCTGCCATCAGGGCTGCGGTGAGGTCGCTCTCGAGCTCCTCGCGCTGGCCGAAGCTCTGGCCCTCGAGGAAGTCCTCCTCGAGCACGCGTTCGTTGTGCGCCTCGAGGGCCTCGGACGCGGCACCGGCCAGCATGAGCGCGCTCGCGGGGTCGAGGGCCCCGGAGTTGGCGAGCTCCAGGGTGGCCTCGGAGCGCCGCACCAGCTGGGCGTCGAGCGCCGAGAGCGCTCCCTCCGCCCGGGTGTGCAGCCGGTCGAGGCGGGCGGCGTTGTACGACAGGTACCACGCGATCCCGAGCAGCACCGCGACGGCGACGGCGGTCCAGGTGACGGTCTGCATCAGTCCTCGGTTCCTCGGCGGCCGCGCAGCAGCCGGGTCCAACGGGTGTCGGCCGGGTCGGCCCGGTCGTCCCGGACCTCGCGCCAGTCGTCGACACCGTGGGTGACCGTCTCGTAGACGGCCATGACGTCCTCGGCGACGACCGCCCAGTCGAACACCTGGGCGCGGCGGCTGCCCTCGTCGCGCAACCGCTCCCGCTCGGTGGGGTCGCCGAGCAGCCGCAGCAGCTGGCGGGCCAGGTCGGCCGGGTCCTCGTTGGCGAACATCGCCCCGCACCGGCCGCCGTCCAGGACACGCACGAACGCCGCGAGGTCGCTGGCCACCACCGGCGCGCCGGCGCTCATCGCCTCGACGAGGACGATCCCGAAGCTCTCGCCCCCGGTGTGCGGCGCGACGTAGGCGTCGACCGACGACAGCAGCGCGGCCTTGTCCTCGTCGCTGATCATCCCCAGGAACTCCGTCGCGGCGGCCACGGCCGGGTCGAGCCGCTCGCGCGCGGCCTCCACGTCACCCGGGCCCGCGACGAGGACGCGGGTCCCCGGGTGCTCCGCCAGGACGGCGGGCAGGGCGGCCGCCAGGACGGGCAGGCCCTTGCGCGGCTCGTCGATGCGCCCGAGGAACGCCAGCGTCGGCGCCTGCCCGGTGCCGGTCCACGCCGGGTTGGGCGTGGCGTCGGCGAACCTGCTCACGTTGACCCCGTTGGGGATGACGACGGCGTCACCGCCGAGGTGCGTGGTGACCGTGCGCCGCGCGTCCTCGGAGACGGCGATGCGCCCGTTGATCTTCTCCAGGCTGGGACGCAGCAGCGGGTATGCCGCCTGCATGGCCCGTGAGCGCAGGTTGGAGGTGTGGAACGTGGCCACCACCGGGCCCTCGGCCGACCAGAGGGCGAGCAGCGCGATGCTGGGGGTGACGGGCTCGTGGATGTGGAGCACGTCGAACTCGCCGCGCTCGAGCCAGCGGCCGACCCGTGCCGCGGTGACCGGACCGAAGTTGAGGCGGGCGACCGAGCCGTTGTAGCGGACCGGGACGGCACGTCCCACCGACTCGACGTACTCGGGCAGCGGGGTGTCCTCGTCGGCCGGCGCGAGGACCGACGCGTGGTGGCCCTGGGCGAGGAAGTGCTCGGCGAGGTCGCGCACGTGGAACTGCACTCCCCCAGGCACGTCGAACGAGTACGGGCAGACGATGCCGATCCTCACGGCGCCACCTCGGCGGCGGCCGGTCGGGCGGGGCGCGGCTCGAGGTCGTCGAGGAAGACCCGCTGGAGCATGTGCCAGTCCTCGGTGTGCTCGCGGATCGCCGCCCCCAGCACGTCGGCGCACTGCTGGGTCATGGCGACGGCCTTCGCGCGGGTCGCGCCGGTGGCCGGGACCTCGACCCGCTCGTGGAACGTGATGACGAGGCCGTGCCTGCGGGAGCCGGGTACGCGTTCGTAGTGGATGGACACGGGGTGCAGTGCCGCACCGCTGCCGAGGGCGAGCGCTGCCGGGCCGGCGGCCATCTTGGAACGGTGGCCGAGCAGGTCGACCTCGATCCCCCGGTCGGTGAGGTCGCGGTCGGCCAGCAGCGGCATGAGGACCGGGGAGGCCAGGTGGCCGCGGAGCTGGGCGAAGACGTCTCCCCCACCGGTGAGCGGCAGGATCGTCATGCCGAGCGACTCCCGGAACTCGAGGAACTCGGCATACACCTCCTCGGGCTCGAGCCGCTCCGCGACGGTGACGACGGGCCCCAGGGCCTTGGTGCCCCACGCGCCGGCCAGGTCCCAGTTGCCGAGGTGGCCGAGGAAGCAGACGACGGGGCGCCCGGCTCCCAGCTCGGCCCGCACGGCAGCGTCGCCGACGACGCGCACCTGGCCCGCGATGTCGGCGGTCGAGCGGTCGGGCAGGCGGAAGGCCTCGCAGTAGTAGCGCAGGTAGGAGCGCATGCCTGCGCGCACCAGAGCGTCGAGGGCACGGTCGTCGAGCTCGGGCCGCGCCTTCGCGTAGTTGGACCGCAGCCGCTCGACCCCCTTGCCACCCCGCGCGACGGTGAGGTCGGCGATGCGGTCGAACGCGGCATACGCGGCACGCTCGGGGAGTCGTCGGACGGTCCCCCACCCGAGCCGGAAGCCGGTCACGGCGAGGACGTCGCCGAGGCGGCTCACGGGGCTGCGGCGAGCGCCTGGCGGCGCACCATGAGCATCCGCTGGACCACGGTGATCAGGCTCGCGACGGCGAGCAGGGCCAGCACGACGGTGAGGACGACCTCGGGCAGGCCGATCCCGACCAGGCCGGTCGTGGCGAGCACGGCGACCAGGCGGTCGGCCCGCTCGGCGATGCCGACGTCCGCGGAGAAGCCCAGGCCCTCGGCGCGGGCCTTGGCGTAGGACACCACGCTGCCGAGGATCAGGCAGGCCAGCGCGAGCCCGGCCATGAGGAAGTTGTCACCGCTGCCGGCGTACCAGAGCACGAGGCCGCCGAAGATGGCCGAGTCGCCCACCCGGTCGAGGGTCGAGTCGAGGTAGGCCCCCCACTTGCCCGAGCGACCGGACATGCGGGCCATGACCCCGTCGACCGTGTCGGAGAAGACGAACAGGGTGATGACGATGGTGCCCCAGAAGAACTCGTGCCGGGGGTAGAAGGCCAGGGCTCCGACGCAGACGCCGATGGTCCCGACGACGGTCACCACGTCCGGGCTGATGCCGAGCTTCAGGAACAGCCGGGCCACGGGGGTGAAGATCGTGGTGAAGAGCGCGCGCGCGTACTTGTTGAGCATGGTGGTGGCAGCCTACTGAGGCGCGGCCGGAACCTTCGGCGCGCACGCCGGGGTGCCGCCGGGAAGTGCGTACCGGTGGTCGGCGACCCAGGTGTAGGCGCGGGCAGCGAGCCACGAGATGCCCGGGAGGGTGATCAGGTGCCCGAGCGGCCGCCACGCCGGCGCTCCGTGCTTGAGCCCCTCCGCGATCGCCCGGTGCCCGGCGACGACGGAACCGTCCTGCCGCACGAACTGCGCCGCCGCGATGCAGTCCTCCTCGGTCACGCCGAGCGGCGCGAGGTCGAGCTGCTGCCACGGCTGGACCTGGTAGCGCTGGTGCCGGTCGACCCAGCGGGAGAGGAAGCGGGCGCTGGTCGTGCAGAAGCCGCAGTCACCGTCGAAGATGAGCAGGCCGCGCCCCCTCGGGGTGCTGTCCGGGGCGGTGTCCATGGCCGAAGTCTCTCACCCGCGTGGCACCATGACGGCCATGAGGGGGCGTCCGGGCGGCAGCACACAGCGGCTCGGGCCGTACTCGCTCCTGTGGCGGCTGGCCACGACGGCCGTCGTCGTCACCACCGTCTGCCTCGGCACCTGGGTGGGCGACGACGAGTGGTGGCCGTTCGCGCCGATGTCGCAGTACGCCTTCTCGGTGCAGAACAACGGCGTCATCAACTCCCTGACGATGGACGCGCTCACGACGGACGGTGAGGTCGTCCGGGTGCCCCTCTCCAAGGAGATGATCGGCATCGAGCGGGCCGAGATCGAGGGCCAGGCGCCCCGGATCATCCGCACCCCCGAGCTGCTCCAGGACATCGCCGTCCTGCACCACCGGCGCCTGCCGCACGAGACGCCGTACGCGACCATCTGGCTCCGCAACACCTCGACGAGCATCCCCACCGGCGACGCCACCGTGCACACGCTCGCCACCTGGCAGGTCCGCGACCCCCTCGACCCGCAGCCGAGCGGGCTCCCCGGCGGGAGGGGGTCCCGGTGAACCCGGTCGAGCGGTTCCTCGCCCCGGAGCTGCCCCTCGCGCGCGTCGCCTGGCTGCGCCACGTGATCTACCCGTTCGTCCTGCTCGACGTCCTGTGGATCGTCACCGACCCCATCCCCCACGGCGACGTCCCGCCCTCCCTCTACCGCGGGCTCGTCGTCCGCGACGTCCTGCACCTGCCCGCGCCCTCGCACGTCTACGTCCGGGTCCTGCTCGGCGTGATCGTCGTCAGCGCCCTCGTCGCGGCCACCGGACGGCTCCCGCGCCTGGCCGGCTGGGTCTGCGCCGTCGGGATGCTCGACTGGGTGAGCAACGCCTTCGCGTACTCCAAGGTCGACCACGACCACTTCGCCCTCGTCGTGGCGTTGTTCGTGCTGCCGACCGCGGGGCGGGCGCGGGTCCCGGACGTCGACGTGCGTTCGCAGGCGGCCGGGTGGGCCGTCCGCATGGTGCAGGTCGGCGCCGTGTCGATCTACTTCCTGTCCGCCAGCGCCAAGATGCGCTTCGGGGGCTGGGACTGGGCCAACGGCGCCACCCTGATCTGGGCGCTCACCCGCCGACCCAACGGCATCGGCCCATGGGTCGGCTCGCACCCGGCCCTGACCCATGCCATGCAGTGGATCGTGCTCGTGGCCGAGTTCTGCTCACCCGTCCTGCTCTGGCTCCGTGGCAGGGCCCTGTATGCCGCGCTGGCGTTCTGGGGCGGGTTCCACCTGAGCACCTACCTCATGCTCAAGATCCACTTCCTGCCGCTGGTGGTCTGCCTGCTCAGCTTCCTGCCGCTGGAACGCCTCGGTCCGTGGTGGTCGACCCGTCGGTGGCAGCGGCTCCCCCACCCGGCCAGGCGGCGACCAGCCGGGAGCGCACGTCCTCCAGCAGCATCGGAAGAGCTTTCGTCTGCCCGATGATGGGCAGGAAGTTCATGTCGCCACCCCAGCGGGGGACGACGTGCTGGTGCAGGTGTGCCTGGACCCCGGCTCCTGCGACGGCCCCCTGGTTCATCCCGATGTTGTAGCCCATCGGCTGCGATGTCGTGTCGAGGGCGGCGATGGCCTCCTTGGTGAGCCGGCCGAACTCGGTCGTCTCCTCCTCGGTGAGGTCGACGTAGAGGGACACGTGCCGGTACGGGCAGACGAGGACGTGGCCGGGGTTGTACGGGAAGAGGTTCATGACGACGTAGCAGTGCTCGCCCCGGTGGACGACCAGCCCCTCGGCGTCGCCACGACCCGGCGCCGCGCAGAACGGACAGCCGTCCCCTGCCGCCTCGCTCGGGCGGTCGCCGGTGATGTAGGCCATCCGGTGCGGGGTCCACAACCGCTCGAACCCGTCCTGGACGCTCGCGAAGTCGGTGTCCGGCTCGGGTGCGTCGCTCATGCCCCGATCCTATGCAGCCGGCCACGGACGGAGTCGGCATGATGTTCGCCGTGCCCGAACCGCATACCCAGGCCACCCCGGCGACCGACGGCATCCCGTCGGTGGCCATCCGCCCCGCGACGCCGGACGACGCACCCGCCGTCGCAGAGCTGTTCTGGCAGGTGCGCACCGAGTCGGCGCCCCGGATCCCGATGATCGTCCACCCGCGCGAGAGCGTGCTGGCGTTCGTCGAGCACGTCCTCATCGCCGACGGCGAGGTCTGGGTCGCGGACGACGACGGGCGGGTCGTCGGCTTCCTCGCGCTGGCCGAGCCCGACGAGCTGGGTCACCTCTACATCGCGTCCGACCACACCGGCCGAGGGCTCGGTGCCCGGTTCGTCGAGCTGGCCCGCGAGCGGTTCCCCGACGGGGTGCAGCTCTGGGCGTTCCAGAGCAACACCGGCGCCCTGCGCTTCTACGAGCGGCACGGGTTCGTCCCGGTCGAGTGGACCGAGGGTGACAACGAGGAGGGCGCCCCCGACGTCCGGCTGGTCTGGCGACCGCGCGGGTGACCGGGCGCCATACCCGCTGATCTCACGAAGGTGGTGAGAACTGAGTGAGCGCGAGGTGTCGGAATCGCACAGGGAATGCGACACCTCGCGCTCACCGAACGCAGGCGTGACCGGTCAGACCTGGACGCGGGCCTGGACGGCCGCGACGACCTCGGCGATGGCGTCTTCGATCGGGACGCCGTTCTTCTGCTCACCGTTGCGGTAGCGGAACGACACGGCACCGGCCGATCGGTCCTCCTCGCCGGCGATGAGGGTGAACGGCACCCGCGACTTGCTCGCGTTGCGGATCTTCTTGGGGAACCGGTCGTCACTGTCGTCGATCTCGACGCGGATCCCCTTGCGCCGCAGCTGGTCCGCGACGTCGTGGAGGTACTCGGAGTACTCCTCCGCGACGGGCACGGCCAGGACCTGCACCGGCGAGAGCCAGGGCGGGAAGGCCCCGGCGTAGTGCTCGACGAGCACGCCCAGGAAGCGCTCGATCGACCCGAACTTGGCCGAGTGGATCATCACCGGCTGCTGGCGCGAACCGTCCGCCGCCTGGTACTCGAGCCCGAACCGCTCGGGCTGGTTGAAGTCGTACTGGATGGTCGACATCTGCCAGGTGCGGCCGATCGCGTCGCGGGCCTGGACGGAGATCTTCGGGCCGTAGTAGGCCGCGCCCCCGGGGTCCATGACCAGCTCGAGACCCGACTCGGTGGCGACGTTGCGCAGCACCTCGGTCGCGAGCTCCCACTGGTCGTCGGACCCGATGAACTTGTCCTTCTTGTCGCCCTCGGTCTCGCGGGTCGACAGCTCGAGGTAGTAGTCGTCCATCCCGAAGTCGCGCAGCAGGGACAGCACGAAGTCCAGCAGGTGCTTGATCTCGCCGGGAGCCTGCTCGGCGGTGACGTACGAGTGCGAGTCGTCCTGGGCGAACCCACGCACGCGGGTCAGGCCGTGGACCACTCCGGACTTCTCGTTGCGGTAGACGTGCCCGAACTCGAACAGCCGCAACGGGAGCTCGCGGTAGGAACGGCCTCGGGAGCGGTAGATGAGGTTGTGCATCGGGCAGTTCATCGCCTTGAGGCGGTAGTCGGTGCCGTCCACGTCGAACGGCGCGAACATGCCCTCGGCGTAGTAGGGCAGGTGACCCGAGGTGTGGAACAGCTGCTCCTTCGAGATGTGCGGGGTCCCGACGTACTCGAAACCCTCCTCGATGTGGCGCAGCCGGACGTAGTCCTCCATCTCGCGCTTGATCACCCCACCCTTGGGGTGGAACACGGGCAGGCCGGAGCCCAGCTCGTCGGGGAAGCTGAACAGGTCCTGCTCGGCGCCGATCTTGCGGTGGTCGCGCTTCTCCGCCTCGGCGAGGCGGTCGAGGTAGGCCTTGAGCTCGTCCTTGGTCGCCCACGCGGTGCCGTAGACGCGCTGCAGCTGCGGGTTCTTCTCGCTGCCGCGCCAGTAGGCGCCACCGCTGCGCATGAGCTTGAAGGCGTTGCCGAGCACCTTGGTGGTGGGCACGTGCGGTCCGCGGCACAGGTCGCCCCAGGCCCGGGTGCCGTCGCGCTTGATGTTGTCGTAGATGGTCAGCTGCGCGCCGCCCACCTCCACGTCGGCACCCTCGGCGGCGTCACCGGCGGCTCCGCCCTTGAGGCCGATGAGCTCGATCTTGTACGGCTCGTCCGCCAGCTCGACGGCCGCGGCCTCGTCGCTGACCTCCCGGCGCACGAAGGTCTGGCCCTCGTTCACGATGCGCTGCATGACCTTCTCGAGGGCCTTGAGGTCCTCGGGGGTGAACGCGTCGTCGACGTCGAAGTCGTAGTAGAAGCCGTCACGGACGGGGGGCCCGATGCCGAGCCTCGCCTTCGGGTTGACCTCCTGGACCGCCTGGGCCAGCACGTGGGCCGCACTGTGCCGCAGCACGTCGAGGCCGTCCTGCTCCTGGGCGGTCACGGGCTCGACGACGTCGCCGTCGGCCACGACGTGGGCCAGGTCGCGCAGCTCGCCGTTGACGCGCGCGACGAGGACGGCGCGGTCACCCTCGAACAGGTCGGCGGCAGTCGTCTGCTCCGGCACCTGTCGCTCGCTCCCGGCGATGGTGACGGTGATCTGGGCAGACACGGTGCGCTCTCCTTGGTTCGGGTGTGGGACCGGTGCTGGCACCTGGCCCCTCGGGTATGCCGCCCGCGGACCTCCGCGCGCAGCCCTCCGATGCTATCGGCCGGGGTCGCGTCGTCGCGCGCGAGATACCGGCACCGCAGGTTCACCCACCCGTCATCTCACGGCACCGTGTCGAATCTTGACTCGTTCCAGATACGAGGCCAGAGTGTGCGGCATGACCACGACGTCAGCCGGACACCCCGACGGCCTCCCGCAGCTCCTGCGCGAGGCAGGGCTCCGGGTGACCCAGCCCAGGGTCGCGGTCCTCGGTGCGGTCCGTGCGCACCCCCACGCCGACACCGACTCGCTCATCGCGGCCGCCCGCCGCGACGTGCCCGAGGTGTCGCACCAGGCCGTCTACGACGTCCTCGGCGCCCTGACCCGCTCGGGTCTCGTGCGCCGCATCCAGCCGCCCGGCTCGGTGGCCCGCTACGAGGCACGCGTCGGCGACAACCACCACCACGTCGTGTGCCGGTCCTGCGGCACCATCGCCGACGTCGACTGCGCCGTGGGCCACGCCCCCTGCCTGACGGCGTCGGACGACCACGGCTTCACCATCGACGAGGCCGAGGTCGTCTACCGCGGCCTGTGCCCGACCTGCGCCGCTGCAGCCACGGCCTGACCCCACCACGAACCACCCGCCGTACCCGTCCATCCACCCCTTGCCCGGAAGGAAGCCATGTCCGACCAGAACCACGAGAGCAACACCAACGCCGAGGGTCACGAGACCCGCGTCGGCGAGATGAACGAGAGCGACCGCAAGTGCCCCGTCGTGCACAACCGTGCGCCGGAGCCGGCCCAGGGCGGCGGCAACCGCGGCTGGTGGCCCGAGCGGCTCAACGTCAAGATCCTCGCCAAGAACCCGGCGGTCGCGAACCCCCTCGGCGAGGACTTCGACTACGGCAAGGCGTTCGAGTCCCTCGACCTCGCAGCGGTGAAGCAGGACATCGCCGAGGTCCTGACCACCTCGCAGGACTGGTGGCCGGCCGACTTCGGGCACTACGGCCCGTTCATGATCCGCATGGCGTGGCACAGCGCCGGCACCTACCGGGTGCAGGACGGCCGCGGCGGCGCGGGCGCCGGGCAGCAGCGGTTCGCCCCGCTCAACAGCTGGCCCGACAACGCCAACCTCGACAAGGCCCGCCGCCTCCTGTGGCCGGTCAAGAAGAAGTACGGCCGCAACCTCTCGTGGGCCGACCTGATGATCCTCACCGGCAACGTCGCGCTGGAGACGATGGGCTTCGAGACCTTCGGCTTCGCCGGTGGCCGCGCCGACGTGTGGGAGCCCGACGAGGACGTCTACTGGGGTCCTGAGACCGAGTGGCTCGGCGCCGAGCGCTACACCGGTGACCGCGAGCTCGAGAACCCCCTCGCCGCGGTCCAGATGGGCCTGATCTATGTCAACCCCGAGGGCCCCGACGGTGAGCCCGACCCCCTGCGGTCGGCTCGCGACATCCGCGACACGTTCGGCCGGATGGCCATGAACGACGAGGAGACCGTCGCCCTCATCGCGGGCGGCCACACCTTCGGCAAGACGCACGGTGCGGCGAACCCCGACGAGCACGTGTCCGACGAGCCCGAGGGCGCACCGCTCGAGCAGATGGGCCTGGGCTGGAAGAACGACTTCGGCACGGGCAACGGCGCCGACACGATCACCAGCGGCATCGAGGTCACCTGGACCACGACGCCGATCCAGTGGAGCAACAACTTCTTCGAGAACCTGTTCGGCTACGAGTGGGAGCTCACCAAGAGCCCCGCGGGCGCCCACCAGTGGAAGCCCAAGGACGGCGCCGGCGAGGGCACCGTGCCGCACGCCCACGACGCCACGAAGAAGATCGCCCCGAACTTCCTCACGACCGACCTGGCGCTGCGCGTCGACCCGGTCTACGAGAAGATCTCCCGGCGCTTCCTGGAGAACCCCGCCGAGTTCGCCGACGCGTTCGCCCGCGCGTGGTTCAAGCTGACCCACCGCGACATGGGCCCGGTCGCCCGCTACCTCGGTCCGGAGGTCCCCTCCGAGGAGCTGCTCTGGCAGGACCCGCTCCCCGCCGCCTCCGGCGAGCCGATCACCGCGGAGGACGTCACCGCGCTCAAGTCGGCGATCGCCGACACCGGGCTGACGGTCTCGCAGCTCGTCTCCACGGCCTGGGCGGCTGCGTCCTCGTTCCGCGGCAGCGACAAGCGCGGTGGCGCGAACGGTGCCCGCATCCGCCTCGCCCCGCAGAACGGCTGGGAGGTCAACAACCCCGCCCAGCTCGCGACGGTGCTGCGCGCCCTCGAAGGTGTGCAGGAGTCGTTCAACGCCCAGGGTGGACGTCAGGTGTCGCTGGCCGACCTCGTCGTCCTCGCCGGTGGCGTGGGCGTCGAGCAGGCGGCCAGGGCCGCGGGCCGCGACGTCGAGGTGCCCTTCACCCCGGGTCGCGTCGACGCCTCGCAGGAGCAGACGGACGTGGAGTCGTTCGCGTGGCTCGAGCCGCGGGCCGACGGTTTCCGCAACTACCCGGGCAAGGGCCACCGGCTCGGCGCGGAGTACCAGCTGCTCGACCGCGCCAACCTGCTCACGCTGAGCGCGCCCGAGATGACGGTGCTCGTCGGCGGCCTGCGCGTCCTCGGCGCGAACTACGACGGCTCCTCGCTCGGGGTGCTCACCGATGCTCCCGGCACGCTGACGAACGACTTCTTCGTCAACCTGCTCGACCTCGGGACGCAGTGGACCTCGACCTCCGAGGACGCCTCGACCTTCGAGGCCCGCGACGGCGCGGGCCAGGTGCGCTGGACCGGCACCCGCGCCGACCTGGTGTTCGGCTCGAACTCCGAGCTGCGTGCCCTCGCCGAGGTCTACGCCAGCGACGACGCGAAGGACCAGTTCGTCGACGAGTTCGTCGCGGCCTGGACCAAGGTCATGGAGCTCGACCGGTTCGACGTCGCCTGAGGCTCGTCGCTGCACCACGCACCCTCCGTATGGCGCCGCGCCATACGGAGGGTGCGTCGTCCGCCCCGGGCGCGCGGCCCGGCGGCCGAGGTTGTAGACAGGACGCATGATCGTCGCCATCGCCGGAGGACACGGACAGATCGCCCTGCTGCTCGAGAAGGAGCTGACAGCGCGTGGGCACGAGGCCATCGCCCTCGTGCGCAACCCCGACCACGTCCCTGACGTGGAGAAGCACGGTGCCAGGGCCGAGGTGGTCGACCTCGAGCACACGACCGTCGAGGCCCTCTCTGCTGCCATCGCCGGTGCCGACGCCGTGGTCTTCGCGGCCGGCGCGGGGCCGGACAGCGGGGCGACTCGCAAGGAGAGCGTCGACCGTGGCGCCGCCGTGCTGCTCGCCGACGCCGCCGTCGCGGCGGAGGTCGGGCGCTACGTCATGGTGTCCTCGATGGGCGCCGACTCCGGGGACCCCGACTCCGACGACGTCTTCCAGGTCTACCTGCGGGCCAAAGGGGCGGCCGATGCCGACCTCCGTGCGCGCACCGAGCTCGACTGGACGATCCTGCGTCCGGGGCGGCTCACCGACGACGAGGCGACCGACCGGGTCGCGCTGGCACCCGCGGTCGAGAGGGGCGCCGTCCCCCGAGCCGACGTCGCCAGCGTCCTGGCCGAGCTGCTCGCGACCGGTGCCGGATCGGGCCTGGTCCTGGAGCTCGTCTCCGGCCACGTCCCCATCGCCGAAGCCGTGGCTGCCCTTCCCACGGACCCTGCCTGAGCGTGACGAATCGTCTTGTGCCCCACCACGATGGGGGTGTGCAGCTGCGCAGCGTCCCGTTCGAGGACGCCGACGTCCAGCACCTCGTCGCCGAGGTACAGGCCTACTACGTGTCCATCTACGGCGGGCCTGACGAATCCCCCATCGTCGACGGCGAGTTCGCAGCACCCCGTGGCGCCTTCGTGCTGGCCACCGACGACACCGGGCCGGTGGCCATGGGTGGATGGCGACGCAGGGACGACCTCGTGCGCCTGTTCGACGCACCTGTTGCCGAGGTCAAACGGATGTACGTCAGCCCGCGGGCCCGGCGACGTGGTGTCTCCAGGCTCGTGCTCGCCGACCTCGAACGCACCGCTCGACTCGCCGGGGTCGCAGTCATGGTCCTCGAGACGGGAATCATCCAGGGGGACGCCATCGCGTTGTACGAGTCGTGCGGCTACTCCCGGACCATCGACTTCGGCCACTACGCCGACTCCGAGCTCTCCCGCTGCTACGCCAAGAGCCTCGTGCACGCAGGAGCGACCTAGGCTCGGCTGGCTCCCGGGCGCGACGTGCCGCTCGTAGGAAAAGGAACACTCTTCGCCGTTTCACTCCACTACCGTGCCGAACGTGTCGGACCAGAAGCTCATCGACTGGGAACGGCGGACCAGCGGACCCCTGCTGGTCGCCGCCCTCTCCTTCCTCGGCGCCTACGCCTGGCCCATCCTCCAGCCACAACTGTCGCGGGCGGCTCAGACCGCCTGCTCGTTCGTGTCCTGGACGGTGTGGCTGCTCTTCGGTGCCGACCTGCTGGTCCGCTTGGCGATGTCCGAGGAACGGCGGCTGTTCCTGCGCCGCAACTGGCTCGACGTCATCACGCTGGCCGTGCCAATGCTTCGCCCGCTCAGGGCCCTGCGAGCTGTCGTGGCGCTGAACATCATCGGTCGTCGAGGTCAGTCCTTCGTGCGCGGCAGGGTGGTCGCCTACGTCGCGGCTGCGGTCGTCGTGGTCGGGTTCGTCGCTGCGTTGGCCGTGCTGGATGCCGAGCGTGGCCATCAGGGCGCCAACATCACGACGTTCGGAGATGCCTTGTGGTGGGCCGCGACGACCGTGACCACCGTGGGCTACGGAGACCAGTTCCCCACGACGCCGGAGGGCCGGTTCGTCGGCGCCGGGTTGATGATGACCGGCATCGCCCTGCTCGGCGTCATCACGGCCTCATTGGCCTCCTGGTTCGTCGAGCGGGTGGCCGAGGTCCAGGCTGCGGAGGAACGGACAGGCGAAGGGGTGAGCGATCTCGCTGCCGAAGTGCGGGCGCTCCGCGCTGAAATCATCGCGTTGCGACAGGAACAGTCCTAGCGCGGGCCGAAGATCGGCGCGGCACCTCTGCACGGGGGTTCAGGACCGCGCGGACGTGACCCGTCGCCCGCTCAGGTCGTGGCGGGTATGGGGCGGGGCCGGGTTCGGTCGCGTCGGCGCCATTCGTCGAGGGCCTCGTCGTAGGAGCCGGTGGTCAGGTCCCACTCGACCCTGGGTCTGCCGCCCTCGTTGCTGGGCCGTCCGCCATACCGGTAGGTGTGCACGATGGTGTGGTGCGCCCGGCACAACAACGCGGCATTGTCGACGTTCGTGGGGCCACCATCAGCCCAGTGCACCAGGTGGTGCGCATCCGACCACGCCGCCGGTTTCGAACAGCCCGGGAACGTGCAGTGCCGGTCCCGCAGCCACAGGTGCCGTATCTGGGCTCGGTCGAACAACCGCCGACCCATCCCCTGGTCCAGGACCTCCCCACGGCTGCCGAGCACGACTGGGATCACCTGGGCGTCGCACGCCAACCGCCGCACCGCCCCCACCGTCAGGGACTCGTCGCCGGCCGTGAGCGCGGCGCCACGGCACCGCCCCTGCAGGGCGTCCAGCCCGACCGTCACCACCAGCGACGTCTTCGCCTGACGAGGCAGGCCTTCCGGCGCGGACACCGCTCGGGTCACCAGGTCCAGCAGGGCGTCCGCGCGCCGCGCGGCGGGGGTACGCAGATCCAGCTCGCCCGTGTCCTCGTCGCGCACCGGCCTCGCCAACGCGTCCACGGCGGCATCGACGACTGCGGCGCCTTCCTCGTCCAGCAGCAGCGTGTACCGCCACATCCCGACCGGGCCGGGCCCCTTGGTCAGCGAGCGGTGGTCCCGACGGATCTGCGCGTCGCGTTCCACCGCCCCGTCCGGGCGGGCCACCTCACCGGCGTGCCGCAGGGCCACCGCGAGCCTGGCCTCGGACAACCCGCCGGCACCACGGGCGCCGGACACCAGCACCGACACCGCCCCGTCCAGACCGACCGGCTCAGCCATGGCTCGCACCGTGCGGTGGAACCGGCAGATCTGCGCCGCCTTGCCCACCGCCAACGCCTCCGCCCGCACCCCAGGGTCCGACGTGCACGCCCCCACTACCGCCTCGACGACCTCGTCGAGGGGGTGGCCCACCGGCCCCACCGACCCCACCGACCCCACCGCTCCTCCCTCAGCCACGGCCGACGCCACGACGTCGGCGTCCAGCAGGTCCCTGGTCGCCAGCAACGGCGCGACCGACCGAGCCCAGTCCACCGGCCCCAACCCCCGCTCCACCCCCAGCCCGCGGCCCTTGGCCTCGGCCAGCACCAGGACCAGCTGCGCCCTCGCCGCCGACACGACCTCGCTCAACAGGGCCAGCGCGGCACCCACCTCAGCATCACCCAAAGACCACAACCGGTCAGGCTCCCCGTGGCACAACACCTCCAGCGCCACCGCGGCCGCATCCACCACAGGGCGTCGCTGCTCACCACCGAAGGTGGGAGGAGCAAGGTCCGCGCTGATCGCCATACCAGGAACACTATCGTCGACCACCGACAACGCCCCGCATTCATCGACAGACCCAATGCCGTTGCACAGCAACGCCATTCGGGTTCTGCGTCAACGGCCGATGACCTTGCGGCCGGGCTTGCGGATCGGTCCGCTGTCGGTCGGCATGACCGCTTGGTGGCTGGCCACCTCGAGCTCGCGGATCAGGCGCTGGGCATCGAGCAACAGGGCGCCGTACGCCGGCCAGGCTCGCGGGTCCTCCAGCTCGGTCTCGCGGATGTCGTGCCCCAGCTGGTCCAGGACGGCGCCCGCCGAGTGGAGGTAGTCGGTCACCGCTCCCACCTCCTCGTCGCCGGGGAGACCGAAGTGGCTGATGGCGCCGGCGACCTTGTCGAGCGCCTCGGCGTAGCGGTCGAGGAATCGCTTGGTGGGGGTCGGCTGGCTGTCGTCCTCGTCGGCCGCGTCGACCAGCGTGCGGGCGATGCCCGACAGCTGCCACTGCGCGCGACCGATGGCATCGACGGTCCGGGCGTACCCCGCCCAGTCCACCTCCATGCCGAGCAGGTTGTCGCGAGGGTTGAACCGCATGCTCTCGCGACCGGTCTCGATCTCCTCCTGGATGGTGGGCGCGAGGCCGACGATCTCCGAGCTCGTGTCGTACCACTTCCGAGCCGCATCGGTGTCCCAGCCCTCGCGCAGCCCCGCGGCGATCTCGTTGAGCAGTGCACAGACCCGGGTCGTCAGCGACCGGATCTGGTCGCGCGGCTGCTGCACGTGCAACGGTGCGAGGACGATCGCGTTCGTCGCCACACCGATGACCCCGCCGGCGATGGTCTCGATGATCGTCAGGTAGGTGAACTCCACGTCGGTCCCACCCACGGTCAGCAGGGAGAGCAGGACCATCGTCGGGACCTGGATCCCGTGGTCACCGAGTCGACGCCAGCGCGCGAGCAGCAGGGCCAGGTAGAGCACCGGGAGCATGCTCCACCAGTGCACCCCCAGCCACGAACCGACCAGCCAGGCCGCAGACATGCCGACGACCACCGCCACGACGCGTTGGGCGCTGGCGCCCAACGACCGCACCATGGTCCTGTCCACGACGAGCAGGGCGGCCATGGGCGCGTAGAACGGGTTGGAGCTGTGCAGGACCAGGACCGCGAACTGCCACGCGAGCACCGTCGCCAGCGCCGCCTTGGCCATGAGCAGCGCGGCGTCACGCTGAGGCCCTGCGACGCGGACCGCCTGCGAGGCGGTGGTCCACCACCCGGCGACGACGGCCCGGACCCGCTCGCCCGGGCGAGGACGGTCCCGCGCTGCTGTCTCCACGCCGTCGACCCTAGGTGGGGCTCTCCCGCCCCACCAATCCACGCCGGACGGGTCGGTACCAAGCCGGACGAATCACCCCGCCCGGCTCAGGCGCCTGCCTCCACGTCGAGGGTCAGCACGAGGTGCTCACGCACGCTCTCGCGGCCGGACCGGAGACCCACGACGGTGCGCGGCCCGCTGTCGTCGACCACGAGCTCCACCGTCGAGGGGAGCAGGACCGGCTTGCGGAACCACACCTCGGAGGTGGAGGGCCCGCTCGCCTCCGGCCCGAGGGTGGCGAGGGTCCGCGCCGCCGTCCACATCCCGTGCGCGATGGCGCGCGGGAACCCCATCGCCTTCGCGCTGAGGGCGTGCAGGTGTATGGGGTTCACGTCACCGGACACCGCGGCATACGCGCGGCCCAGTCCCTCGGGCAGGCGCAGGACGCCGGCGGGAGGCCCCTGCGGCATCGGTGGGCTCGACTGCGGCGCCACGGCGTTCGCGTCGCCTCGACCGCGTCGCAGGTAGGTGCTGCGCCCCTCCCAGACCCGCTCCCCGTCGACGTCCACCTCGGTCACGAGGTCGACGAGCTGCCCCTTGGCGTGCGGGCGCAGGTCGGCGGCGTGCACGGTGACGTCGAGGCGGTCGTCCGCGGTCAGGCGACGGTGCACGGTGATGCGGTTCTCGAGGTGCACCAGTCCCGGCAGCGGCAGCGGGAAGTCACGTCCGGCCATGAGCGCGACCTGGAGAGGAAACCCCAGCACGTGCGGGTAGGTGTGCGGCAGCACGTCTCCCCCGGCGAACCGGCACAGGTGCTGGTAGTCGAGCAGGTGCGCGCGGTCGACCTGGACTGCGGCGAGGTGCAGCCCGTGCGCGGGCAGCGCCCCGCCCCGTCCACGCTGGGTGAGCGCAGCCCGGGCGAACAGCGGTCCGAGGGCAGGTGTCGACGCGACCTCGCGCAGCTCCACGTCAGGCCCCCAACAGGCTCTGGCCGCAGACACGGACGACGTTGCCGGTCACTCCCGCGTTGGCGTCCTGGCTGAACCACGCGATCGTCTCGGCGACGTCGACGGGCAGGCCGCCCTGGCTCAGCGAGTTGAGCAGGCGCCCGACCTCCCGCGTCGCGAAGGGGACCTTGGCGGTCATCTCGGTCTCGATGAACCCCGGGGCCACCGCGTTGACGGTGATGCCCCGACGGACCAGGTCGGCGTCGACCGAGAGGGCGTCGACGAGGCCGATGACCCCGGCCTTGGACGCGGCGTAGTTGGTCTGGCCACGGTTGCCCGCGATCCCCGCGATCGAGGACACGAGGACGACGTGCCCACCGTCGCGGATCCCGTTCTCCCCCAGCAGGACCTCGTTCATCCGCAGGATCGAGCCGAGGTTGACGTCGAGCACAGAGTCCCACCGGGACTCGTCCATGTTGGCGAGCAGCTTGTCGCGGGTGATCCCCGCGTTGTGGACGACGATGTCGAGGCCCCCGTGGCGGCCGGTGGCGTCCAGGATCCGCTGCCCCGCGTCGGCCGCCGTGACGTCGACCTGCAGTGCGGTTCCGCCGACCCGGTTCGCGGTGCGGGCCAGCGACTCCCCCGCCGCCGGGATGTCGACGCAGACCACGTGCGCTCCGTCGCGGGCGAGCACGTCGGCGATCGACGCGCCGATCCCCCGAGCAGCCCCGGTCACGACCGCGACCTTGCCCGCCAACGGAAGGGCCCAGTCGGCCGGCTCGGCCGGGGCGCCCGGTCCGACGCGGACGACCTGGGCGTCGACGTAGGCGGAGCGGCCGGAGAGCAGGAACCGCACCGCGGCGTCGGTGTTGGCCTCGGCGCCCTCGGCGACGAGGACGAGGTTGGCCGTGGCCCCGAAGCGCAGCTCCTTGCCGACCGAGCGGGTGATCCCCTCGAGCGCGCGACGCGACGCCGCCTGGGCGACCGACGTGGCGGACGCCGGATCCGCACCCACGACGACCACCCGGCCGGAGGCCCGCAGCGCCTTCACCGCGGGGGCGAGGACGACGCGGACGAGGTCGAGGTCTCCGGGCTCCGTGACGGTCGTGAGGTCGAGGACCACCGCGCCGAGCCTGGATCCCGCCGGCACCGCGTCGACGACCTCCACCCCCTCGCCGGAGAGCAGCGTGCGGACGTGCTCGGCCACCGGGGCGTCGGCGAGCCCGGCGACGAGGACCGGACCCTCCACGAGCGGTGCGCCGGCGGTATACCGGCGCAGGCGCACGGGCCGAGGGAGGCCCAGCTGCGCGGCGAGCTTCGTGCCCACGGCACTGTTGACGAATCCTGCGTACGCGCCGGCCATGTCAGGCCGCCTCGAGGATCGCCATGACACCCTGTCCACCGGCGGCGCAGATCGAGATCAGGCCACGCGCGCCGGATCCCTTCTCCTGCAACGACTTGGCGAGGGTCGCAACGATCCGTCCACCGGTCGCCGCGAAGGGGTGGCCGGCGGCCAGGGACGATCCGTTGATGTTGAGCCTGGTGCGGTCCAGCGCGCCGATGGGCGCGTCGAGACCGAGCCTGTCGCGGCAGAACGCCTCGCTCTCCCAGGCCGCGAGCGTGCACAGCACGGTGGCCGCGAAGGCCTCGTGGATCTCGACGAGGTCGAAGTCCTGCAGCTTCATGCCCTGGCGTTCGAGCAGGTGGGGCAGCGCGTAGGCGGGAGCCATGAGCAGTCCCTCGTGGCCGGTGACGTAGTCGACCGCTGCGGTCTGCGCGTCGACGAGGTGGGCCAGGACGGGCAGGCCGCGCTCGGCCGCCCACTCGTCGCTGCCGAGCAGCACGACGGAGGCACCGTCGGTCAGCGGCGTCGAGTTGGCTGCCGTCATGGTGGCGCCGTCGCCCCGGCCGAAGACCGGCTTGAGCTTCGCGAGCTTGTCGACCGAGGAGTCCGCGCGCAGGTTCTGGTCCCGGGTGAGGCCGAGGTAGGGCGTCAGGAGGTCGTCGAAGAAGCCGCGGTCGTAGGCCGCTGCGAGGTTCCGGTGGCTCTGCACGGCCAGCTCGTCCTGGGCCTCACGCGTCACGCCCCAGTGCGCCGCCGTCTGGGCCATGTGCTCGCCCATCGACAGGCCGGTGCGCGGCTCGACGTTGCGCGGGATCTCGGGGACGACCTGGCCGGGGCGAAGGCGCGCGACTGCCTTGAGTCGCTGGCCGGGGGTCTTCGCCCGGTTGAGCGCCAGCAGCGTCTCGCGCAGCCCCTCGTTCACGGCGATGGGCGCGTCGGAGGCCGTGTCGGTACCGCCGGCGATGCCGGACTCGACCTGACCCAGGGCGATCTTGTTCGCCACGAGGACCGTCGCCTCGAGCCCGGTGCCGCAGGCCTGCTGCACGTCGTACGCCGGAGTGGTCGGCGCGAGGCTCGAACCCAGGACGGACTCACGGGTGAGGTTGAAGTCGCGGCTGTGCTTGAGGACCGCTCCGGCAGCGACCTCGCCGACCGGCTCCCCCGCCAGCCCGAAGCGGGCCACGAGGCCTTCCAGGGACGCGGTGAGCATGTCCTGGTTGGAGGCCTTGGCGTACGTGCTGTTGGCGCGGGCGAACGGGATGCGGTTGCCACCGATGACGGCGGCGCGGCGGGGCTTCGCTGATGCGGCCACGAGGTCCTCCTGGAGGTCGAGGGTTACTGATACCGACGGTAGCAGGTACGACTGGTACCTGCTACCGTCGACAGCGTGAGCACCACCACCGACGGTCGCAGCACCCGCTGGGACGAGCACCGCGCCAGCCGGCGCCGTGAGCTCGTCGAGGCCACCCTGCGCGCCATCCGGGAGCACGGTGCCGGGGTCGGCATGGACGACATCGCGGCGGCAGCCGGCACGTCCAAGACGGTCTTCTACCGCCACTTCACCGACCGCTCCGGCCTGTATGCCGCCGTGTCGGAGAGCGTGGACGCGCGGATCCTGCGCGACCTCGGGTCCGCCATGGGGGGCGGGTCGCCCGACCTCGCCCGCGCCGGGGGGTCGCCCCGGGCGATCATCGCCGCGGCGATCGACTCCTACCTCGCCCTCGTCGAGCGCGACCCGGAGGTCTACCGCTTCGTCGTCAACGCCCCCCTGCTCGACGCCCCGTCCGGTGGCGACCCCGCCCTGGCCGTGACGAGCCACATCGCCGACCAGATGTCCGCGCTGATCGGCGCAGCCCTCGCCTCGGTCGGCCGCGACACCTCGCCCGCCGCGGTGTGGGGGGCCGGCGTCGTGGGCATGGTCCGGGCGGCTGCCGACCAGTGGCTGGCGGACCCCTCGCTGACCCGCGCCGACCTCACCGCACACCTCACCGACCTGGCCTGGGGCGGACTGTCCGCCGCCTGGCCCGACCCGTCCTGATCGTCCAAGGAGCCACCATGACCGACCTCGCCACCGAGCTGCGCCGCGCCCTCGACGGGCGGTGGGCCCACATCAAGGACGAGGCCCGCACCGACCTGTCCCCCAGCGACTTCGCCGCCCCCGAGGCGGAGCTGACCATGGAGGAGTACCGCGCGCGGGTCGCCGACCAGGTCCAGAAGATCGCCGCGACCGGTCACCCCGCGCGCGGCTTCCCCAAGGAGGCCGGCGGCAACGGCGACCTCGGCGGGTCGGTGACGGCGTTCGAGATGCTCGGCCACGCCGACCTGTCGGTCATGGTCAAGGCCGGCGTGCACTGGGGCCTCTTCGGTGGCGCGGTGGCCAACCTCGGCACCGCCGCGCACCACGCGGCATACCTGCCTCGCATCATCGACGCCACGCTCCCGGGCTGCTTCGCGATGACGGAGACCGGGCACGGCTCCGACGTGCAGTCGCTCGGCACCACGGCGACGTACGACCCCGCGACCGACGAGCTCGTCGTCAACACGCCCGACCTGCGCAGCCGCAAGGACTACATCGGCGGCGCCGCCCGCGACGGCCGGCTCGCCGCGGTCTTCGCCCAGCTCATCACCGACGGTGAGAGCCACGGCGTGCACTGCGTCCTCGTGCCCATCCGCGACGAGGACGGCACGCCCCTGCCCGGCGTCACCATCGGCGACTGCGGGGCCAAGGCGGGCCTGGCGGGCGTGGACAACGGCCGGCTGTCCTTCGACCACGTCCGGGTGCCGCGCACCAACCTGCTCAACCGGTACGGCGACATCGACGACCAGGGGCGGTACACCTCCCCCATCGAGAACTCGACCCGCCGTTTCTTCACCATGCTCGGCACCCTCGTCCGCGGCCGGGTCAGCGTCGCCGGTGCCGCGGGCTCGGCCACGCGGACCGCGCTCACCCTCGCCGTGACGTATGCCGGTCACCGCCGCCAGTTCACCCCGCCCGGCGCCGAGGACGAGGTCGTCCTGCTCGACTACCGGGCCCACCAGCGCAAGCTCCTCCCGGCCCTCGCGAAGTCCTACGCCCTCCAGCTCGCCCAGAACGAGCTCCTCTCGTTGATGCACGACGTCCAGAGCGCTCCCGACGAGGTCGACGAGCACGGCCAGCGCGAGCTCGAGGCCCGTGCCGCCGGCATCAAGGCGGTCTCCACGGCCCACGCCACCACGACCATCCAGATGTGCCGGGAGGCCTGCGGTGGCGCGGGGTACCTCGCCGTCAACCGGCTGCCCGCGCTCAAGGCCGACACCGACGTGTTCACGACCTTCGAGGGCGACAACACGGTGCTGCTCCAGCTCGTCGCCAAGGGCCTGCTGACCGACTACCGCGACAGCTTCGGCAACCTCGACACCCTTGGGATGGTGCGCTTCGGGGCCCGCCAGTTCGCCGGGGCCGTCATCGAGCGCACGGCTGCCCGCGGGTTGGTCGAGCGCCTGGTCGCCGCGGCGCCGGGACGCGACAGCGAGAAGGGGCCCACCGACCGCGGTTGGCAGCTGGCGCTGTTCGAGGACCGCGAGCGGCACCTGCTCGAGACCCTCGCCCTGCGGCTGCGCAAGGCGGGCAAGCCGGGCGCCGACCTCTTCGAGGTCTTCAACCTCGCCCAGGACCACGTCGTCGAGGCGGCCCGCGCCCACGTCGACCGCACCATCCTCGAGGCCTTTGTCGCCGGCATCGACGCCTGCGAGGACCGCACGGCGGCGGCGATGCTCTCCACCGTGTGCGACCTCTACGCGCTGAGCCAGATCGAGGCCGACAAGGGCTGGTACCTCGAGCACGGCCGGATCACCCCGGCCCGGAGCAAGCAGGTGACCGCCGCGGTCAACGACCTCTGCGCGACCCTGCGACCGCACGCCCAGGAGCTGGTCGACGCGTTCGGCATCCCAAAGGAGTGGCTGGGGACCGAGCTGCTCGCTCCGCTGGACTAGGGGGCGCGCAGCAGCGTGCGGCCGTCGTCGGTGACGGTCCAGAACGGGTTGTGGGCGACCTCCCAGGGGTGGCCCTCGGGGTCGACGAAGATGCCGGAGTACCCGCCCCATACCGTGTCGGCGCCGCCGCGGCCGATGGTGGCCCCGGCTGCGCGGGCCTCCTCGAGGACGGAGTCGACCTCTGCAGGGCTGGCGACGTTGAGCGCCAGCGTCACCCCGCCCCAGCCGCCGTCATCGGTGACCACCGAGTCCTCGGCCAGGGCGGTGCGGTCCCAGAGCGCGAGGACGATGCCACCGCACTGGAAGAACGCCACCTCGTCCTCGTCGTTGCCCCGGCGCCAGCCGAGCGCCGTGTAGAACGCCTCGGCACGGGCGAGGTCGCCCACGCCGAGGGTGACCAGCGAGATCCGCTGGTCCATCAGCCGTCCCACCACGGTCGCAGCGGAAGACCTGCCGCACCCTTGTCACCGAGCTTGACCGCCAGCACCTGGTGGAGCTGGACGACGTTGCGCTCGAACCCCAGTCGCGACCCCGCCATGTAGAGGCCCCAGACGCGGGCCGTGGCCTCGCCCACCTCCGCCACGCAGGCGTCCCAGTTGTCCCGCAGGTTGTCGCACCACCCCGCGAGGGTGCGGGCGTAGTGCTCGCGCAGGTTCTCCTCGTGGCGCACCTCGAGCCCGCCGACGTCCTGGATCGCGGCGATGATCGTGCCGGAGCCGGTCAGCTCACCGTCGGGGAACACGTAGCGGTCGATGAACGCCCCGGTGGAGGTGCGCCTGTTGTCGGGACGGGTGATGCAGTGGTTGAGCAGCAGGCCACCCGGGCGCAGCCGGTCCTCGATGAAGCGGAAGTACGACGGGTAGTTGCGCACGCCGATGTGCTCGGTGAGGCCGATCGAGGAGATCGCGTCGAAGCCCGTCTCCGCGACGTCGCGGTAGTCGGTGTGGCGGACCTCGGCCAGGTGCGCCAGCCCCTCGCGCTCGATCGCCTCCTGGGCCCACTGGGCCTGCTCGGCCGACAGGGTGGCGCCGATGACGCGGACCCCGCGCCGCGCGGCATACCGCACCATGCCGCCCCAGCCACAGCCGATGTCGAGCAACCGGTCACCGGGCTTGAGCCGCAGCTTGTCGAAGACGAGGCGGTACTTGTTCTCCTGCGCCTCCTCCAGCGTCGAGGAGTCCTGCGGGTACGCCGCGCAGGTGTACGTCATCGACGGGCCGAGGACACGCTCGTAGAACGCGTTCGAGACGTCGTAGTGATGGTGGATCGCCTCGGCGTCACGGGTCCGGGTGTGCCGCAGCCCCTCGGCGACTCGACGCCACCTCGGCAGGGACTCCTGGGGCGGCGGCGGCGGGGGCTTGAGCAGCTCCACCCCGAGCGACCGGGCGATCGCCGCAGCGGTCTTCGGCGCCGGCATCTGGAAGTGCACCTCGCCCATCGCCGCGAGCAGCGGGTAGGGGTCACCGGGGTGGACCCCGATGAGGTCGAGGTCCCCGGCGACGTAGGCGCGCGCCATACCGAGGTCCCCGGGTGCCGTCGCGAGGTAGCTGGCACCGCGCGGGGTCCGCAGGTCGAGGCCGAACTCGGCGTCCTCGGGGCCGGTACGGGAGCCGTCGTAGGCGGTGAACCGCAACGGCATCTCCCCCGAGGTCACGGCATCGAGGATCTGGGCCATCGACAGCTTTGCCGGGAGGACGTCGGAGTCGGGTCGGTTGCTCTTGAGGATCGTCATGTGCGTCGCACCGCCTTGGAGTAGAGATCGAGCAGTCGGGAACGGGGGTCGTACCTGGCCTTGAGCGCCGCGTACGTCGCGCCGCCGTAGTGCTGCCAGAACTCACCCTCGTCGTAGTAGGAGTCGGAGTAGAGGGACTTGTGGCCGTCGAGCTCGGTGACCTTCGCCTCGATGAGGCGGTTGGTCGCGCCGGGGTCGTCAGGGTCGCGGGGGACGCTGGACCAGAACCCGACGTTGACGTACGTCTCCCCGGGCCGCAGGGGGTACAGGGGCCAGCTGCCGGAGCTGCGCACGGGGCAGAGCCAGATCGGCTCGATCGGCACCTCGCGCAGGAACCACTCGACGAACTCGGCCGTGCGCCCGAGCGGCACCTCGATGTCCTGCACGACGCGTTCGCGCGGTGGCCGGCCCTTCCGGGCCTCGAGCCGGTCGGCCACGTCGAACCGGTGGTCGAGCGCGATGAGCTTCCAGTAGGACGCGCTGTTGCGGAACCGCTTCGGCCACAGCCGACGGATGCCCGGCCGCTGCACCCCGAACGCCCTGCTGCACCAGAACCAGTCGGTGTCCCAGCGCCACAGGTAGTCGTGGGTGGTGAGCAGGTCGGTGTGCGGGCGAGCACCGTCGTGCTGGATCGACCGGTAGTAGACGTCCATGCCGGTGTAGTCGCTGGGCGCCCCCGTGAGGGGTGAGCGCCGCCCCAGCGTGAGGTAGGCCTCGGTGGCCGAGAACACCACGCCGTCGAGGTAGTCGACCCGCTCCCCCTTGTGCTCCCCGGTGTCGACGACGGCACCCATCGCCGTGACGAGCGACTCGAGGTCGTGGAACCGCAGGTGCCGCAGCGCCACCGCCGCATCGACCTCCTCCAGGGAGATGCGCAGCCGGGTGGCGTACCCGAGCGTCCCGTAGGAGTTGGGGAAGCCGTGGAACAGGTCCGCGTGCTCCCCCTCGGGGCGGGCGGTCACGATCTCGCCGCTGCCCGTGAGGATGTCCATCTCGAGCACGGACTCGTGCGGCAGCCCGCTGCGGAACGACGTCGACTCGATGCCCAGTCCCGTGACTGCTCCGCCGAGGGTGATCGTCTTCAGCTGCGGGACGACGAGCGGTGCCAGCCCGTGCGCGAGCGTGGCGTCCACGAGGTCGGCGTACGTGCACATGCCCTGGACGTCGGCCGTGCGGGCGACCGGGTCGACCGACAGCACGCCACCGAGCCCGGAGACGTCCAGGCCGGGGGCGTCGGTCCTGGCCCGGGCCCGGAACAGGTTGGACGTCTTCTTCGCGAGCCGCACCGTGGCATCGGCCGGTATGGCGCGGTAGCTCGCCGCCAGCCGTGCGACGGCGGCCTCGTGCGCGGCCGCAGGCACCATCGGAAGCGGTGCCGACCGCCCCTGCCCCGTTGTCGTCGTCAAGCTGACCACGGCTCGACCTTATGCCGCGCGTGCAACAGTCGTCACGCGGGTTCTTGATCCGTGGTCACGGGGTCCCCCACCCGCACCGTGCCGCGGCGGCTCACGGCGGCATACACCCCGGGGCAGCCGCCGGCGGGGCCGATGACGTCGAGCACGACCTCCCCCACGCGCAGCACCGAGCCCACGGTCGCGGCGAGGTCGGCCGAGGCCAGCGTGACGACCACGTTGGCCCGCGTGTCGTCGCGGACGTCCTCGGCGGCGATGACCTGAACGGGTGCCTTCTTGCGGCGGTCGCCCTCCAGACCCGCGTCGTCGACGACGACGGCCTCGAGCGTGAGGCCGGGCTCGCCCTTGACGGGGTACGTGTGCAGGCTCTGGACCGTCGGCGTCGCCATCAGACCCCCTCGGGTGCCGACGCCAGGGCGGTGTCGATGGCATCGCGGAGCCGGGTGGCCGACGCACGGGTCAGCTCGACCGCGACCCGCTGCCCCGGTCCTCTCGAAGGGTCGGCCAGGTCGATGTTGAGGGTGTGCTCGGCCATGGCGTGGACGGGGTGGTCGTAGTAGACGGTCGCGTCGCTGACGTGGAACCACTGGCCTCCCGGGCCCTTGGCGCTGCCGTCGACGGACTCGGTCACGGTGGCGTACGTACACACGTCAGGCCCCTTGCGTGGAGAGGTGGGTGGCGAAGAAGGCGGCGATGCGTTCCCAGCCGTCGTTGGCGGCCTCGGGCCGGTAGGACGGTCGGTCCACCGCGAAGAACGCGTGCGGCGCGCCCTCGTAGGAGTGGAACTCGTGCGGCTTCCCCAGCTCGGTCAGGCGCGTGTCGAGCTCGGCGACGTGCTCGGGGCTGGGGGTCTTGTCGTCCGCTCCGAAGAGGCCGAGCAGCGGGGCGCGCAGTCCGGGGAGCTGGTCCACGAGGTTGGTCACCTTGAGCGGGAACCCCTCCGGCGGCGTGCCCGTGACGAACGCCCCGTAGCAGTCCACCGCCGCGTCGACGTCGAGGTGGCAGGCGGCCAGGACGCTCTGGCGGCCGCCGGAGCAGTACCCGATGACACCGACCTTCCCGTTGCTGCTCGGGAGTGACCGCAGGTGTGCCGCGGCACCACCGACGTCGCCGACGAGCCGCGCATCCGGGACCCCGCCGTTCGCCCGGGCGGTCGCGGCCGCGTCGGACGGGTCGGCGCCGGGAGCCTCGCGCCAGTAGAGGTTCGGGCAGATCGCGTCGTACCCCAGCTCGGCGAACCGGCGCACGATCTCCTTGGTGGCCCGGTCGTAGCCGGGCATGTGGTGGATCACCACGACCCCGCCGCGGGGGGCGTCGCCGTCGGGCCGGGCGAGGTAGGCCTCGATCTCGTCGCCGTCGGCGCCGGCGATCCGGATGGTTGTGGTGTGCATCGAGTCGCTCACCCTCCGGATGCTATTCCTCGGTTGCTCGCCGCCGCGCCCCTCCCCTCGTCCGGACCGCCTCCACCGGAGGACCCGCCGTCAGGGGTGGGCGGCCTGCTGCGCCACCGCCTGGCAGCTCGTCCCCGTGGTCGTGCCCTCGAAGACCTGGTCGAGGTCGATCTCCTGCTTGACGGCCACCGCCCCGAGGAGCTGGCACATGGCCTGGACCTCGTCGAGGGTCGTGGTGCCGCTGCCGGTGTCCCCGGCCAGGCTGGCCGCTCGTCTCGCGCTGTCCGCGGCGTCGCTCGCGTCGCTGGCGGCCGAGCACGAGGTGAACAGGATGATCACCAGGGCGATGACCATCCACACCGGCAGCCGGAGGGGCTCGCGCGGGGGCGACCCGAGGTCCACCGTCCGGGTGGGTGGCGGCGTGGGTGGTGTGGCTGCAGGGTGCTGGGGCTCTGGTGCGGGTGTTCCTGGCTCGGTCATGGCTTCCCCCCCGGTTCGTGGCCGCTCCCTGCGGCGGCGACGAGTATGACGCCACGAGACCGCCCGGGGATCCGGAACCGCCGCGGAACCTGCCGCGGAACCCACCCGCAACGCGTCGAAGCCCTCCCCGGAACGGGAAGGGCTTCGACGGACGGCGTGGGCGGCTGGTGCCGACCTGGTGGACGTGAAGGGACTCGAACCCATGGCCTCTCGCGTGTGAAGCGAACGCTCTAACCAACTGAGCTACACGTCCAGGTGCCCTTGCGGGCCTGCCGAAGAATAGCGGGAGCGGGTGCGATGGGCGAAATCCGGGGGTCTGTCGGGGCGTCGCCGGCGGGTCAGAGGCCGGGCAGGGAGTTCAGCCAGTCCTCGATGACGTCCGGCAGGAACCCGGGCACGCCCGACAGGAGGAACAGCCCGTAGAACACGAGCGCCACCAGCGCTGCGGTCAGGAGCCCGACGAGCCCCTTGACCCAGAGAGGCTTGGGGCCGATCCAGTCGTTCCAGTCGGCGAGGCGCGCCTTGCCCCAGTCGAGCAGCCGCTGGGCCCACTCGAACTCCGACGCCAGGATGCCGATGCCGACGAAGACGATCAGCCAGCCGGGTCCCGGAGCGGGCACGGCGATCAGTCCGGCGATGGTGACGAGGGCGCCGACGATCCCCACGACCCACTTGTAGATGCGGTGGCTGTGGGGGTTCGAGCGGATCTTGCGCCGCCACTCCCAGTCCTTCTCCCGGTCGTTCTCCCGGTCGTTCTCCCGGTCTCGTGACCGGCGTCGTTCGTCGGAGGGCGACTGCTGCTGGTCCTGCCTGGCCTCGGGGGTGCGGCCCCGTGTCTGGTCGGTCACGGATCCATTCTCTCCTGACAGAGCCGGGCGAACACCTCGGCCGCGCGCCGGGTCACCGGCCCCACCTCGAGGGTGCGGTCGTCGACGGCGTTGATCGGCAGGACGTCCTTGGTGCTGCTCGTGATGAACACCTCGTCGGCGCTGTCGAGGACGTCCAGCGGCAGGGCCTCCTCGACGACCTCCATCCCGTCCTCACGGCACCACTCGATGGTGACCTCGCGGGTGATACCGGCCAGGCAGCCGGAGTCCAGGGGCGGCGTGCGCAGCACCCCGTCGACGACGACGAAGATGTTGGACCCGGTGCACTCGCACAGCTCCCCACGGGTGTTCGCGAACACCGCCTCGATCGCCCCGCGCTCCTTGGCGTACGCGAGGGCGACGACGTTCTCGGCATACGAGGTCGTCTTGAGGCCGGCGACGGCGGAGCGCTCGTTGCGCGTCCACGGGGTGACGGCGACCGAGGCGTTCGCCGGCGGTCGCGGTTGGGCGCCGGCGGTGACGATGTACGTGAGTGGGCTGTCGTCCCGGTCGGACCCGAGTGGGCCGGCTCCTCCGGTGACGGAGTAGCGCAGCCGACCGAACTCGATCGGGTCGCCCGCGGACAGCACCGCATCGATGCCTTCGGCGAGGCGGTCGTGGTCGGCCGGCGGCAGGCCGAGCCCGGCCATCGTGCGGTCGAGCCGACGGGCGTGGCGGGTGGCCGCGAACACCTGCCCGTGGTCGACCTTCGCGGTCTCGAACGCCCCGTCCCCGACGGTCACCCCGTGGTCGAGCGCCGCGATGGACGGCTCGTCCACCCCTGTCAGCCGACCGTTGACCCAGACCCTCACGCTGCTCATGCGTCCACCCTCCCAGATGCGAGCCCGACCAGCCGTGCGGCCTTGACCCGGGTCTCCTCCCACTCACCCGCGGGGTCCGATCCCCACGTGATGCCTGCCCCGGTACCGAACCGCAACCACCGTCGTCCGTCCGCACCCCGCTCTGCCCAGAACGTCCGGATGCCGACGGCGAGATCCGCCGTGCCCGCATCGGCGTCGACCCACCCGACTGCCCCGCAGTACGGACCGCGAGGGACCGGTTCGAGGTCGGCGATGGCCTGCAGGGCAGTGTGTTTCGGTGCGCCGGACACCGACCCGGGTGGGAAGGTGGCGGCCATGACGTCCTCCCAGCTCGCCCCGGGACGCAGCTCGCCGGAGACCGTCGACACGAGGTGCACGAGACCGGGGTGCTCCTCCGGTGCGCAGAGGTGGTCGACCCGCACGGTGCCGGGGCGGCTGACGTGCGACAGGTCGTTGCGGACCAGGTCGACGATCATGACGTTCTCGGCGTAGTCCTTGGGCAGCATCGCCTCGAGGTGGGTCGCGGTGCCCTTGATGGGCCGCGACTCCAGCTGGTCACCGTCGCGCAGCAGGAACGCCTCCGGGCTCGCGCACACGACGTCGAGTCCCGCGTCCGGCACGTGGATGCGCGAGGCGTATGGCGCGGGGTTGCCCCGCGCGAGCAGCTGCGCCAGGCCGTCGAGGTCGGCCTCCTCGGCCAGCTCGTGCGACATCACCCGGCAGAGGTTGACCTGGTAGACGGTGCCGGCGGCGATGCGGTCGCGGATCTCCCGCACCCCTGCGAGGTAGCCCGCCTCGTCGAGGCTGGTGCCCCACTCCCCGCGCAGCGGCACCCACGGCACGGTGCGCGCCTTCGGCGGCTGACGCGTCACGTGGGCGAACCGCACGGCAGTGACCGACCCCTCGAACTCGGCGACCACGGCCCAGAACCCCGAGCCCAGGCCGTCGAGCGCCTCCAGCCCGGACAGGTCCCGATGCACCTCGACGGGCCCGGTCGCGACGAGCGACCCGAACCGCCCATGTCCCGATGCGGCCGCCTCCACGATGGCGATCCTAGGGCGACCTACACTCGGCGCTCATGCGCCCACTCGCAGCGGTCACCGCTGCCGCCCTCGCGGTCACGCTCACGGCCTCCTGCTCCGCGGGCGCCTCCGACGGGACCGCCACCAGCCGGACGGGCAGCCCGAGCACCCGCCCCGGCGGGACCCCGAGTGCAAGCGGCACGTCCGCCACGACCACGACGCGCGCGCCCGGGACGTCGTCGACGACGGCGTCGCCCAGCTCCACCACGGCCGCCCGGCCGAGCGACCCGAACACCCTGACGATGGCGTTCGCCGGGGACGTCCACTTCGAGGACTACCTCGCCCCCCTGGCGTCACGTCCCGACGGCCTCGCCGAGCTGCAGGACTCCCTCGGCGCCGCCGACCTCGCCATGGTCAACCTGGAGACGGCGATCACGACGCGAGGGACGAAGATCGGCAAGGAGTTCCACTTCCGGGCCCCCGCCTCGGCGCTGAGGACCGTGCAGGGCGCCGGGGTCGACGCCGTGAGCATGGCCAACAACCACGGCGTGGACTACGGACCGGTCGGGCTGCAGGACACCCTCGCCGCGAAGCGGACGAGCCCCATCCCGGTCGTGGGCATCGGCGCCGACGAGGACGAGGCCTTCGCCCCGGCGGTCCTGTCGGCCAAGGGCCTGCGGGTCGCTGTCTTCGGCGCCTCCGAGGTCTTCGAGATGACCCTCTCGCGCTACTCGGCCGGACCGGGCAAGGGCGGCATCGCCAGCGCCGCCCCGGTGACCCGGCTGCGCAGGGCCGTTGCCGCAGCGTCCAGGAAGTACGACGTGGTCGTGGTCTTCCTGCACTGGGGACTGGACTACCAGAAGTGCCCCGACCCGCTGTCCGCGGAGACCGCGCAGGTCCTCGAGGAGGCAGGAGCCGACATCATCGTCGGCGGCCACTCCCACCGGGTCAACGGCGCCGGGTGGCTCGGGCGCTCCTACGTCGCGTACGGGCTCGGCAACTTCGTGTGGTGGCGCAGCAAGGAGCCGGACTCCCGGTCCGGCGTGCTCACCTTGTCCCTGGACGTCAAGGCCGCGAAGGGCACCGGGTCGAACGGCCACAGCGTGGTGCGCACCGCGAGCTGGACGCCCATGCTCATCGGCAGTGACGGCATACCCCGTCGTCCGGGGGCTGCGGACACCAAGCGGCTCCACGGGCTCTGGGAGCAGGCGAACGCGTGCACCGGGCTCGAGTCCCGGCCGAGCTGACGTGCGCCGCGCACCCCGTGCGCGGGGAATGGATGTGACACCTCGCGGGTTGATGTAGTTGAATTCGCAACTACCTACACGAGAGGCGAGACCGATGCAGTTCGGGATCTTCACCGTCGGCGACCTGACCACCGACCCCACCACGGGCACCACCGTCAGCGAGCACCAGCGCATCAAGGACACCGTCGAGCTCGCCAAGCACGTCGAGCAGGTCGGCCTGGACGTCTTCGCGACCGGTGAGCACCACAACCCCCCGTTCGTGCCGTCCTCCCCCACCACGACGCTGGGGTTCATCGCCGCCCAGACCTCGCGGCTGCTGCTGTCCACCTCGACGACCCTCATCACGACGAACGACCCCGTGAAGATCGCCGAGGACTACGCGACGCTGCAGCACCTCGCCGACGGTCGTGTCGACCTCATGATGGGCCGCGGCAACACCGGCCCGGTGTACCCGTGGTTCGGCAAGGACATCCGCGACGGCATCGCCCTCGCCGTGGAGAACTACGCGCTGCTGCGCCGGCTCTGGACCGAGGACGTCGTCACCTGGGAGGGCAAGTACCGCACCCCGTTGCAGTCCTTCACCGCCACCCCGCGCCCGCTCGACGGCATCGCGCCGTTCGTCTGGCACGGCTCGATCCGCAGCCCCGAGATCGCCGAGCAGGCGGCCTACTACGGCGACGGCTTCTTCCACAACAACATCTTCTGGCCGATGAGCCACACCCGTCAGATGGTCGCGCTCTACCGTCGCCGCTTCGAGCACTACGGCCACGGCTCGGCCGACCAGGCCATCGTCGGCCTCGGTGGGCAGGTCTTCATGCGGGCCAACAGCCAGGACGCGGTGCGGGAGTTCCGCCCGTACTTCGACAACGCGCCCGTCTACGGCCACGGCCCGTCGCTGGAGGAGTTCAGCCGGGAGACGCCCCTCACGGTGGGTTCGCCCCAGCAGGTCATCGAGCGGTATGCCGCGATGGCCGACTCCGTCGGCGACTACCAGCGCCAGCTCTTCCTCATCGACCACGCGGGGCTGCCGCACTCGACCGTGATGGAGCAGGTCGAGATCCTCGGCACGCAGGTCGTCCCCGAGCTGCGCAGGATCGCCGCCGCCCGCAGGCCGGCCCACGTGCCGGACGCCCCGACCCACGCCAGCCGCCTCGCCGCGGCCCGATCCCTGGAGGTCTCCCGATGACGAGTCCCCTGTCGTCCCAGTCGAGCCCACGCCGGGTCGTGGTGGTCCAGGCGGGCCTCGGACAGCCGTCGTCGACCCGCCTGCTCGGCGAGCGGCTCGCCGCCGCCACCCGCGACGCGCTGCTCGAGCGCGGGCAGGAGGCGACCGTCGACGTGGTCGACCTCCGTGAGCACGCCCACGACCTGGCGAACGCGCTCCTCACCGGCTTCCCCAGCGGTGCGCTGCGTGAGGCCGTCGACGCCGTCGCCTCGGCCGACGCCGTGATCGCGGTGACGCCGGTGTTCCAGGCGTCCTACAGCGGCCTGTTCAAGACCTTCTTCGACGTCCTCGACGAGGGTTCCCTGCGGGGCACCCCGGTGCTGATGGCGGCCACCGCAGGCACTGCCCGCCACTCCCTGGTCCTCGAGCACGCGATGCGTCCGATGTTCGCCTACCTCAAGGCCGTGACGGTCCCGACGGGTGTGTTCGCGGCGTCCGAGGACTGGGGCGGTGGCGACCCGGGCCAGGGGCTGTCCACCCGTGTCGAGGTCGCCGCGGCCGAGCTCGCCGACCTCGTGTCGGGGCGTGCTGCTGCGGCGGCACCGGCCCGCAACGGCACCGAGCTCGCCGACCCGGTGCCGTTCGAGGAGCTGTTGGCCCGCTGAACCCACGCCGGGATGTCGCTTGTGCCCCGGTAGCAGCACGGAAACGCCGGTATCCGCTACGTCAGATTGCTGATGCCGCCGCGCTGCCACCGGGCGCACCCTGAGTCATCCGCAGCGAATTCCTCCGACTCGTGCCGTGGACAGGATCACCACACGGAGGTGGGCAGAGATGGCAGTCGTCAGTGCGCTGCCGGAGCCGAACGAAGGCGACCGGCACGGACCACGTGGGGAGCCCGAGCTCCGGCTCGGCCCCGAGACGCTCGCACGCATCAGCGCGGTCGCGGCGCAGCCCGGACAGGCTTGGCGCAGCGAGCCGCTCGCCCGCAAGAAGGCGTTCGCCCGGCGCCGCGGGGAGCCGGTCGCCAAGGACGCCGCGGCGCCCGACGTCGATGCGGCCCTCGAGCGGATCTTCCAGAACGCCGACTTCCTCGCCGGGGCGTGGCTGAGCACCGGCGCGACCAAGGCCGACGCCGTGGCGAAGATCAACACCACCAGCGAGCTCGGCACGGGGTTCCTCGTGTCGCCCTGGCTGCTGATGACCAACAACCACGTCATCGACTCACCCGAGACGGCCTCCGGGTCGGTGGCGTGGTTCCGCTACGTCGAGGACGCCGACGGCAACATCACCCCGCGCAAGGTCGCCCTGCAGCCCGAGCGCTGCTTCGTGACGAGCCCCCGCGATGCCCTCGACTACACGGTCGTCGCCGTGGCGCCGCTGGACGGCCAGCCCCCGGGTCAGCAGTTCGGTTCGATCCCGCTGCACGGCGGCGTGGGCAAGATCGTGGTGGGCCAGAACGTCAACGTGATCCAGCACCCGTCGGGTCGCACACGGGAGATCTGCGTCCGCAACAACCTGCTGCTCGAGGTCGTCGACGACACCTTCGTCCTCTATGGCGCCGACACGGAGCCGGGCTCGTCCGGGTCACCCGTCCTCAGCGACACGTGGGAGCTCGTGGCCCTCCACCACGCCAGCGAGCAGAAACGCAACGCGCAGAACCAGTACGTCGACGCCGAGGGCAACCTCGCCACCGACGAGACGCCGGAGTCCAAACGGGTCTGGGTCGCCAACAAGGGAATCCGGGTCTCCGCACTGGTCGCCGACCTCCGCGCGCGGACCCTCGACGAGAGCAACGGCACCGAGGCCAAGGACCTCGTCGGCCAGATGCTCGGACTGGGAGGAAACATATGAGCACCGCCCTGCTCCTCATCCACGGTCGCAGCCAGCAGATGCCTGCGGGGAGCGACCGCAGCGACGCCGCGGTCGCCGACTACGTCGCCCGCAAGAAGCGCGAGTGGCTGGCCGGGCTCGCCAAGGGGGCGACCCTCGCCGGACGGGCCCAGCCCGACGCCGGCGCCGTCTACTTCCCCTACTACGGCAACGTCCTCGCGGACCGGATCGCCGCCCACGAGAAGGCCGGTGGAACGGCGCCACAGCTCGAGGGGCTCGACGTCGCCGCCCGGGCGAAGGCCACCGGGGAAGACCTCCTGCTCGACGGCGCCGCCGAGATCGGCTTCGTCGCCTCCCGCCGGCTGGAACAGACCGACCCCGAGCTGGCCGGTGCTGCCCGGGACGTGGAGAAGGCCCGGGCCAGCGGCGAGGAGGCGTCGTGGGGCGACCTGCTGCGCCCCAAGGTCGTGCGGGAGGCGTTGCGCTTCATCAGCGACAAGACCGGTGCGCCGCAGGCGATCATCACGAGGTTCCTGTCCGACGTGGCCTACTACCTCGAGGACGACGCCATGCGGGACGCCGTCCAGGAGGTCGTGTCCGCCGCCATCGCGCAGGCCTCGGCCGACGGCCACACCGACCTCGTCGTCGTCGGCCACAGCCTCGGCAGCTGTGTGGCCTACGACGCCCTGCAGCGCTACACCCCCGGACCTCGCGTGCGGCTGCTGGTCACGGCCGGCTCCCCTGACGGGTACGCGGTCGTGAAGCGGAACCTGTGGGGCGGCGCCGAAGGGGACGCGAACCGCGGCATACCGGGGGTGATCGAACCGGTCGGTGGAACGCTCAAGTGGCTCAACGCCTACGACGAGCACGACGTCGTGGCGCTGGTGCACCCGCTGACCCCCTTGTTCGCACCGGGCAGTGACGCGATGCGGGACGAACGGGCGCAGAACCCCTCGGACCCGCACTCCATCCAGGACTACCTGTCGGACCCCGACGTCGCGGCGGCCGTCCTCGACGCGGTCGGTGCGGCGCAGGAGGCTCCATGACCTCGACCGAGGGGACGGACGTCCACACCAACAGCCTCGGTGAGCCCGAGGACGAGCCCGTGCAGACCGACAACGGCCCCAAGGAGGGCGACGGCGAGGTCCCCGACCAGGACGCGGTCGAGCTCCCCTCACCCGGCGAGCACGAGGCCGCGGGCCTGGCCGGTGCGGTCCTCGCCGAGGCCCTGCGCCACCGCGGGACCATCGAGGACCCGGTCGGCAGCAACCGGCAGCCGTTCGGGGCGCAGTACGGCTGGAACGGTGTCGCCTGGTGCAACATCTTCGTGTCCCGCGTGGGGTTCGGGGTGGCCGGCGACTACGACCTGCTCGGCAAGTTCGCCTCCACCGTGGCGTGCGCGCGGTGGTGGGACGGCCAAGGGCGGTTCGGCCACGAACCCCGTCCGGGCGCCGCGGTGTTCTTCGACTGGGACGGCGGTCGCCGGATCGACGCCATCGACCACATCGGGCTCGTCGTCGAACCCCTCGCGAACGGACGCGTCCGCACGATCGAGGGCAACGCCGCCATCCCCGGCAAGAGCGACGGCGTCTGGGTCCACGACCGCGCGACCCGCTTCATCGTGGGCTATGGCTACCCCGCGTACTCGGGAGCGGTGCCACTCACCAAGGCGGCTGCCACGCAGGGCCGTGGTGACGCCGCGACGGCCTCCCGCGGGACCGCCCGAGCCCCGGTGGGGACGCCCCCGCCGTTCCCGGGACTGATGAGGAAGGGGTCCACCGGCCCGGGGGTGCTGGCCCTCCAGCGCCGCCTCGTCCAGCGCGGGTGGGAGCTCGACGCCGACGGCGAGTTCGGGCCCGTGACCGACCGGGTCGTCCGCGGGTTCCAGCAGGACAAGGGGCTCGAGGTGGACGGTGAGGTCGGGCCGAGGACGTGGTCCGCGCTCTGGACCACTCCGGTGACCTAGGGACGGACGACCCGTGATGAGGACGCACCGCGCTTCGCACCGCACGTCACGACCTGCCCGGTCGCACGCGGCGGCGGTGCTGGCCGTCGGGGTGCTCCTGCTGGGTGGGTGCGCGGCGAGCAGTGGCTCGGGTGGTGCGACCGCAGCCGGCGACCCCGGCAACGGCTCCTCGCAGGCGTCCGGGGACAGCGAGACCTTCGACTCCCCCGAACCCGAGCCCACGACCCCGGACAGCTCCGACAGCTCGACCTCGGACGACGCCCCGGCGATCGCGGTGGCCAGGCTCCCCATCGGCGGCGATGCGCAGGACGACGGTGACGACCCCCGGCTCCAGTGCGCCCACGTCACGTGGATCGCCAGTCCCGACGGGCAGATCCCGCGGGGAACCGGCATCGAGATCACCCGGGTGCTGTTCGACCCCGCGTCGTTCGAGGCGGTCGACCAGGGGTGCGGCTCGGAACGCCCGAGCTGCCTGCACTATGTCTTCCGGACATCGGCCCTGCAGTGCGACCTCCCCGTCCGGGCCACCGGCGACGTCGCCCAGGACGCGAACCCCTCGCTCGGCTTCGCCGGCCTCGTCTTCTGTCCCGACCCGACCTCGGCGACGTGCCGGCACTTCGTCGGCGCGCTCGCGAACGAGCAGCAGCTCTCGGTGTCGCTCAACGTGCCGCAGCTGCCGCCCGGGTCCGGCGATGCCAGCACCGACACGAGCAGCGACTCGGGCACCGACAAGGGCACGGACGCCACGACCGACGGCGGATGATGGCCGCCGACGAGCCGGGCCGCGGGGTCTCGTGGGACCGCGTCTACAGCGTGGCCGGCAACATCGTGGCGCCCGCCACCGCACTGAGCACCCTGCTGTTCTACTTCGGCTACGTCTCGACCCGGGCGCAGTACCTCTACTTCGGGCTGGACGTCGACACGATCGGGCTCTCGACCCAGAGCTTCGTCATGCGCAGCCCGGGTCCGCTGCTCGTGCCGCTGCTCGTCCTGGTCCTGCTGGTGGCCGGTGCCATCGCCGCGAACCGCTGGCTCGCGCCGCGACTGACGCGACGCGCCTCGCTCGCCCTCGCCGTCGGAATGGGGCTCCTCGCCGCCGGGCTCGTGCTGCTGTTCGCCTACGCCATGGTCGGCCGGTGGCCGTACTACCCCCTGGTCACGCCAGTCCTCATGGCGCTGGGAGGCACCGTCACGGCGTACACCCTGGGGTTGCGTGGGAGCTCGATCCGGCTGCGGGTCGCCCTCTGGATCACCGTGGCGGCAGCCGTCTTCTGGGCCAACGCCACCGTGGCCCAGTGGTCGGGGACGGGACTGGCACAGGAGCAGGCGGGGCACCTCGAGGACCTCCCGCGGGTCGTCGTCGACACCCGCGAACGGTTGTACCTGCGCAGCCCCGACATCACCGAGACGGCGTTGCCGGTCGAGGAGGGACAGACCTTCCGCTACCGGTACCGAGGGCTGCGCCTGCTGGTCCAGAACGGCGACCGGATGTTCCTCGTCCCCTGCTCCGAGCAGGTCTCCCCCTGCCCGCACCGGCCCGGCAGCGCGACCATCGTCGTGCGGTGGAACGACAGCACGCGGGTCCAGTTCCTCGCCCCCTGAACGCCCCCCGGCTCAGCGGTCGCGGTTGCGGGGGTGCTGCCGGGCCCGGCGCTCGTTGCCGCGCCGGTAGTTCCCGGTCACCCGCGCCATGAGCTCCTGCGGGTCACCGCGCTGCGCGTCCTCGAGGAACTCCGCCGCGCGACGTCCGCGCAGCACGGAGGCGAGTCGGCCGTGGTGCGTCACCACGACCTCTTCGCCGCGTCGCTCGAACGCGAACCCCTCCGGTCGTCCTGCCATGCCGTGAGGGTATGGCGCGTGGCCCCCGGTGTCGCGCGGGTTTCAGAGCTTGCCGAGGATCGTCATCGTCCGCTCCCACGCTCGTCGTCGTCGCCGTCACGAGACAGGAGGTCCACACCCCTCGCCCTGATACGCGCTGCCCCATAGATTGGCTCGCATGAGTGCACTGGAGCGTTTCTCCCTCGCGGGCCGCGTCGCCGTCGTGACCGGAGGGACGCGCGGGCTCGGTGCCGGGTTCGCCGAGGCGCTCGGGGACGCCGGCGCCAGCGTGGTCCTCGTCGGACGTGACGTGTCCGCAGCGGAGGGTGTGCTCGCGACGTTGCGCGCCAAGGACATCCGCACCGAGTTCGTCGAGGCCGACGTCACCGTGCCCGACGACGTCCAACGCGTGCTCGACGCGACGCTCGCAGCCTTCGGGCGGGTCGACATCCTCGTCAACAACGCCGGTGCCTGCGTCCACGCGCCCGCCCTGGACGTCACGCCGGAGGACTGGCGGGCCGTCATGGCGGTCAACGTCGACGCCGTGTGGACCTGCTCGCAGACGTTCGGTCGTCACTTCGTCGCCGAGGGGTCCGGGTCGATCGTCAACATCGGCTCGATGTCGGGCTTCATCGTCAACCGACCACAGTGGCAGCCCGCGTACAACGCCTCGAAGGCCGCGGTCCACCACCTGACCCGCAGCCTCGCCGCCGAGTGGGCGCCGCACGGAGTCCGGGTCAACGCCCTCGCCCCCGGCTACATCAAGACCGACATGTCACCGGTCGACGACCCGAAGTTCCGCCAGCACTGGATCGAGGACGCACCGATGCGGCGCTACGGCACCGTCGAGGAGCTCGCGCCCGCCGTGGTCTTCCTCGCCAGCGACGCGTCGTCGTTCGTCACGGGGTCGGTCCTCGTGGCCGACGGCGGGTACACCACGTTCTGACCCATCCCCATCCACCCACACCGTCAGGAGAAGTCATGGCCACCACCCGCAACGCCTCGGCCCACTGGGAGGGCTCCCTCATGGAGGGTGCCGGGAGCGTCACCCTCGACTCGTCCGGCCTCGGGACGTACGACGTGACCTGGCCCTCGCGCGCGGAGGAGGCGAACGGCAGGACCAGTCCGGAGGAGCTCATCGCAGCAGCGCACTCGACCTGCTTCTCGATGGCGCTCTCGCACGGGCTGGCCCAGGCGGGCACGCCGGCCACGTCGATCGACACCACCGCGGCAGTGACGTTCCAACCGGGCACCGGCATCACCGGGGTCGCGCTCACGGTCACGGGTGTCGTCCCCGGGCTGACGGCCGAGCAGTTCGACGAGGCCGCCCAGGCCGCCAAGGCGGGGTGCCCGGTGAGCCAGGCGCTGTCGGTGCCCATCACGCTGGAGTCCAGCTTCAGCGAGTGAGCCGGCACCGGTGGACACCTGGCTGGTGACGGCGGACGGGATCGAACCTCACCCGTCCTCGGACATCGCCGCGCTGCTGGCCCGCCCCGAGGGCTTCGTCTGGGTGGACGCCCCGGACTTCGACGACGAGGTGGAGCACGTCCTGCGGGACGTGCTCCACGCGCACCCGTTGGTGCTCAAGGCCTGCCGAGAGCGCAACTTCGTCCCGACGGTCCACGGGTACGAGGACCACACCTTCGTCGTCGTGCACACGCCACTCCCCGGGGAGGGCGGGCACGTCCACATGCTCGAGCTCGACCAGCTCGTCGGTGCCCGCTACCTCGTCACCGTCCACGGCCCACGCAACCCCGCCGTCCCCGCGTCCGAGGCCACCGCCCAGACCGATGCCGTCCGCGAACGCATCGCCGCGGGACGGCTCCGGCCCACCACTCCCGGGGACCTCTCGTACGCGATCGGGTCGGCCATGGCGCGGCGGCAGAGCGAGGTGGTGCGCTCGGTGGCAGCCCGTCTCCCCGCCCTCGAGATGCAGGTCATGGGATCGGACTTCCGGCAGCCGGAGGTGCTGCTCGAGCAGCTGTTCCTCCTCCGCCACGAGCTCCTGATCTCCCGGACGCAGGCGGGGCAGGCCCACGAGATCTTCGGCAGGCTCGCCTCGCTGGACCGCTTCTCCTCCACGCAGTCCCGGCGCCATGCCCAGGACCTGAGTGAGCAGTTCGACCGGGTGCGCAGCCTCGCCGACGGCGAGAGCGCGTTCCTGTTCGGCGTCATCGAGCTCTACCAGACCCGGGTCACGACGAAGATGACCGTGGCGATGGAGCGGCTGGCGGTCATCGCCGCGATCACGCTGCCGGTCACCGCCATCGCCTCGGTCTACGGGATGAACGTGATCGTCAACCAGAGCACCCACTGGGTCCAGCTCGTCGTCGTCCTCGCCGTGATGACGTCGATCAGCCTCTGGCTGCTGCGCTGGGCCCGCCGCCAGGGCTGGTGGTGACCTCGGTCAGTCCTCGTGGAGGGTGCGGTGACGACCGCCCCGCAGGCCGCTGAGGGCCAGCACGACCCCGACGACCGCGACGACCGGGCCGATGACGGCCCACAGGGTCACGCCGCTCATCACGCTGCCGCCGAGGACGTCGATGCCCTGGAGGAACCAGACCACCCCGATGAGGACGAGGAAGGCACCGAGGGCCACGCGCACAGGCTTCATACCGCGACCCTAACCCCGCACCGCCTCCGCGGCTGGTCGGGCGCCTCTCCCTCGCGAGGCGCCCGACCAGGGCTCAGAAGTCCTCGTCGAACCCGACCGAGCCGCTGACCCCCATCTGGTAGGCGGACACGCGGCGCTCGAAGAAGTTCGACAGCTCCTGCACGTCCTGGAGCTCCATGAACGCCAGCGGGTTCTTCGAGCCGTACTCCGGCGCGAGGCCGAGCTGCTCGAGCCGTCGGTCGGCGACCGACTCGAGGTACGTGCGCATGTCCGCGGTGGACAGGCCCGCCACTCCCCCGCCGAGCAGGTCCTCGGCGAACTGCGCCTCGGCGTCCACGGCGGCCCGGATCATCGCCCGCACCTGGTCGGCGAGCTCGTCGTCGAACAGGTCGGGCTCCTCGGCCCGCACCGTGTCGACGACGTCGAACGCGAACGCCATGTGCATCGACTCGTCGCGGAACACCCAGTTGGTGCCGCTGGCCAGACCGTTGAGCAGACCCCGGGACCGCAGGAAGTAGACGTACGCGAAGGCGCCGTAGAAGAACAACCCCTCGATGCACGCGGCGAAGCAGATCAGGTTGAGCAGGAACGCCCTGCGGTGCTCACGCGTCTCGAGCTGGTCGAGCTCGAACACGGTGTCGATCCACTCGAAGCAGAAGTCCGCCTTGGCCTTGATCGACGGGATGTTGTCGACCGCGGCGAACGCCTCGTGCCGCTCCTTCTCGTCAGGCACGTAGGTGTCGAGCAGCGTCAGGTAGAACTGCACGTGCACGGCCTCCTCGAACAGCTGACGGCTGAGGTAGAGCCGTCCCTCCGGTGAGTTGACGTGCTGGTAGAGGTTGAGGACGAGGTTGTTCGCGACGATCGTGTCGCCGGTCGCGAAGAACGCCACCAAGCGGCTGACGAGGTGTCGTTCGGCCGCCGTGAGCCGCTGGAGGTCCTTGAGGTCGCTGTGCAGGTCCACCTCCTCCACGGTCCAGGTGTTCTTGATGGCGTCGCGGTACCGCTCGTAGAAGTGCGGGTAGCGCATCGGCCGCAGGGTGAGGTTCATCCCGGGGTCGAGCAGCATCTTCGTGGCGGTCGGCCCGGTCGTGGTGGTGTCGGTCGTGGTGGTCATTCGCAGGCCTCGCAGCTCTCGGGGTTCTCGAGGGAGCACGCGATGGCTGCCTCGTCGGTGACGGTGGGTGGGGCGGCGGTCAGGCCGATCGTGGCCTGCTGGATGCGCGTGGCCGGGCGGGACCTCAGGTAGTAGGTCGTCTTGAGCCCGGCCTTCCACGCGTAGAGGTACATCGAGCTGAGCTTCCCGATGGTCGGTGACGCGAGGAAGAGGTTGAGCGACTGGCTCTGGTCGATGTACGGCTGGCGCGCGGCCGCCAGCTCGATGAGCGCCTTCTGCGGCAGCTCCCACGCCGTGCGGAAGAGGTGGCGGACGTCCTCGGGGATCGCCGTGATGCCCTGCACCGACCCCTCGCTGCGCTTGATCGCCTCACGCACCTCGGGGGTCCACAGGTCGCGCGCCTTGAGCTCGCGCACCAGCGCCGTGTTGACCTGGAGGAACTCCCCCGACAGCGTCTCCCGCTTGAACAGCGTCGACACCTGCGGCTCGATGCACTCGTACACCCCGGCGATCGACGCGATGGTCGCCGTCGGCGCGATGGCGATGAGCAGGGAGTTGCGAAGACCGTTCTCCTTGATGGCCTTCCGCAGCTCCGTCCAACGTTCCGCCTGCGTCGGTGTCACGTCCCAGAGGTCCGGCTGGAGATCGCCGCGAGCCGCGCGCGTCTGCTCGTATGCAGGGTGCGGACCGTGCACGGAGGCCAGCTCGGTCGACCGCTCGAGCGCCGAGAGGTAGACCTCCTCGGCGATGCGGGTGGACAGCTCCTTGGCCTCGTCGGAGTCGAACGGCAGGCGTAGGGCGAAGAAGACGTCCTGCAGCCCCATCACCCCGAGTCCCACGGGGCGCCAGCGCGGGTTGGAGGCCGCCGACTCCTCGCTCGGGTAGTAGTTGATGTCGATGACCCGGTCGAGGTAGGTCACGGCGGTGCGGACGGTGGCGCGCAGCTTCACCCAGTCGACGGCATCGCGGCCGGTGGTGAGGTGCTGGGCGAGGTTGACCGAGCCGAGGTTGCAGACCGCGGTCTCGTCGTTGCTGGAGACCTCGATGATCTCCGTGCAGAGGTTGGACAGGTGGACCACCGGTGAGCCGACCACCTGGTCGTCGCTGGTCTGGTTGCAGGTGCGGTTGCTGGCGTCCTTGAACGTCATCCAGCCGTTGCCCGTCTGGGCGAGGGTCCGCATCATCTTGCCGTAGAGCTCGCGCGCGCTGACGGTGCGCACCACGCGGCCGTCGCGCTCCGCGGCGGCATACGCGGCCTCGAAGGCGGGGCCCCACAGGTCGGGGAGCTCGGGCACCTGGTCGGGGTCGATCAGGCTCCACTGCTCGTCCGCCTCCACCCGGCGCATGAACTCGTCGGGGATCCAGTTGGCGAGGTTGAGGTTGTGGGTGCGCCGTGCGTCCTCGCCGGTGTTGTCACGCAGCTCGAGGAACTCCTCGATGTCGGGGTGCCACGGCTCGAGGTAGACGCAGGCCGCACCCTTGCGGCGGCCGCCCTGGTTGACGGCGGAGACCGACGAGTCGAGCGTGCGCAGCCACGGGACGATGCCGTTGGAGTGGCCGTTCGTGCCCCGGATCAGGGCGCCTCGCGAGCGGACCCGGGACCACGAGATCCCAATGCCCCCGGCGAACTTCGAGAGCTTCGCGACCTGGGCGTAGCGGTCGTAGATCGACTCGAGCTGGTCCTGCGGCGAGTCCACGAGGTAGCACGAGGACATCTGGGTGTGCCGCGTGCCGGAGTTGAACAGCGTGGGCGAGCTGGGCAGGTAGGCCAGCGATGCCATCAGCCGGTAGAAGGCGATGGCCTCCTGCGGGGTGTGCGAGAGGCCGCAGGCGACGCGCAGCAGGAAGTACTGCGGGGTCTCGATGACGCTGCGGGTCTCGGGGTGCCGCAGCAGGTAGCGGTCGTACACGGTCCGCAGCCCGAAGTACTCGAAGCGACGGTCGTTCGACACGTCGACGGCGTGGTCGAGCTTGCGGGCGTTGGCCTCCACGAAGGCGGCCGTCTCGTCGCCGATGAGGCCCTCGAGGTGGCCGAGGCGGACGGCCTGGCTGAACGACGCGATCTGCTGTCCGCGCACCTCCTTGTCGATGTAGTTGGACAGCAGGCGCGC
Source organism: Pedococcus soli (assembly GCF_054782575.1). Classification (NCBI taxonomy): domain Bacteria; kingdom Bacillati; phylum Actinomycetota; class Actinomycetes; order Micrococcales; family Intrasporangiaceae; genus Pedococcus; species Pedococcus soli. The sequence continues at coordinate 430,141 of NZ_BAAGSF010000006.1, forward strand.
GGCGAGCCGCGAGTACTCCGGCTCGCTCGCCGTCATCTCCGCAGCGGTCTGGATGGACAGGCGGTCGAGCTCGGCGGTCGTCGCACCGTCGTAGAGGCCGCTGATCGTGCGGGTGGCGATCGCCATGGGGTCGACCTCGCCGAGGTCGTCGCACCAGCGCTCGACGGCGCGGACGATCTTCATGACGTCGACGGGTTCGCTGTCGCCGTTGCGCTTGCGCACGGCCATGCTCGTCCGACGGGTGGGGGTGGTGCTGGTGGTCGACGGGTCGACCACGGGGGTCTGGGTCATCCTGCTCTCTCCTCGCGAGCGAATCGGTGCCGCGGGCGCGAGGGGGGACGACGACGCAGCCGTGCCGGCACACCGACACGGGACTGCAGAAGCCGGGTGACCCACCCTCGAGGCCACGACTCAACCGCGCACGGTGTGCGCGGCCGCTGGCAGGTCTTCGGACTCGTGGACCCGTCGTTGCCGGCTCCCCCGACCGTCCGTGGACGGTCCTGGGACCCGGCGAGACACCTACTGGCCGTCGCTTCCCACACGCCGAGGCGTGCAGTGCTTGGTGACGACTGTCGTTCCCACTCACCGCTGCGGGGCAGTCCCGGACTCGCACCGGGTTCCCTCTTGCCCCGGGTCCCGTGTGCACGGGACCCGGACCAGCGAGACACACCATATGCGGGTGACGGGGGCGATTGACAGCACCACATGTGGGGTCCGCGTGTCGCCGCCCTACGCTTCCTCCGTGCCCGCACTCCCCCGGCCCCGGCGACCGGTCCGCCACCCGTCGGCTGCCCCTTCGACAGCCCCGGCCACCGGACGGAGGCGAGTCCTCGCGCTGGTGCTCGCCACCACCACGCTGGCCGGGTGCACCGCGACGCCCTCGCGGACCGCCGGCGGGACCGGACCCCGGGTCTCGACGCAGGCGGCATACCCGCGGCTCACGCCCTCGTGCCCGGTGGTCACGGGCACGACCCCGCCGGCGGTGACGGTGGACGAGCTCAACCGCGTCGTCGCCGGGCTCGACCTGCCCCTGTGGCAGGCCGGTGACATCGGCGCCAGCACGAGGCTGCCGGACGGTCGGATCGTGTGGGTCTTCGGCGACACCGTCCGTCGCGATGACGTCCGTCCCCGGGTCGTCGCCAACTCGATGCTGGTGACGAGCGGCCTGTGCACCTCGCAGGTGCAGACGCGGGACAGTGGTCCGGTCATCCGCGACCGCGAGGACGGTGTCGTGCACTGGCCCATGTCCGTCGCCACCCTGCGACGCGGCGATCGGACCCTGCTCGTGGTCATCTCGGCGCGCATCCGCAGAGGCACGGCCGGCGCTCTCGACTTCACGTATCTCGGCAGCAGCGCAACGGTTTTCGACGCCACGACGGCCGGGTCTCCGCAGCTGCAGAGCCAGCTCGACATCACCCCGGACAGCACGGCGGCCGACCAGGTCAACTGGGGTTCGGCGATGACGGTCCAGGGTCGGTGGATCTACGTCTACGGCACGCGGTTGCCCGGGCGGACCTCCTTCGGACGAGCCCTGTACGTCGCCCGCGCCCCGGCGGCCGACGCGCGGGACCGCGGCACCTGGCAGTTCTGGGACGGCGTGCGCTGGTCGCTCGACCCCGACTCCGCGACGGCTGTGCTCCCGGCTGAGGGTGGGGTGTCGCAGACCCTGTCGGTCGACGTCGTGGACGGGCGTTTCGTCGTCGTCTCGAAGCGCGACGGCGACCTCGGCAGCACGGTCTACTCGTGGACGTCGGGCTCGCCCACCGGGCCGTGGACCCCGAGGCGTGGGGTCCGTGCCGAGTTCCGCGACCCCGCCGGGCAGCTGCGTTACGCCCCCCTGGCCCATCCCGGCATACGGCTGGCAGATGGACGGCTCCTCATCTCGATCTCGCGCAACACCACCGACTTCGGTCGACTGCTGTCCCAGCCCACCCTGGGGCGCCCGGTGTTCGCGGAGATCGACCGCCCCTGACCGCGGCAGGACCTCGCTGCGGCCCGCGGGAAGGGACCTAGGTCTCTGCCCGGGTGTCGCCACCGACGACGACAGTGGGGTGAGCACGGCTGCACCACCGCTCTCGAGCGAGGAGCCCGACCATGTGCCCGACCGAGTCCCCGACCATGTGCCCGACCGAGTCCCCGACGTCCGCGCCCCACACCTCCTCGCGGGGAGGGCGGGCCCTCCGGCTCGTGTCGTGCGCCGCCCCCTCTGCCAGCGTCCGTGACGTCGTCGACCTCACCCCCTCCTGCACGTCGACGAGCCTCGCCGCGGCCGTCGACGCCCTCGCCGACGACCCGGGCTGCGACGCCGTCCTCGTGGCGCTGGGGGCGCACGACCGCACCGTCGTGCGCAGCCTCGTCGGTGCGGTGGAGCGCGTCCGCCGGGACCACCCCGGGACGGCCGTGGCCGTGGTGTGCCCCTCGGCGTCGCAGTCCGCTGCCCACCGACCGGGCCGGCGGGCCGACCGATGACCACGGTGCTCACCTTCCTGGGTGCCGCGGGGACGGTCACGGGCAGCAGGACCCTGGTCGAGCACTCCGGGGCCCGAACCCTCGTCGACTGCGGCCTCTACCAGGGCGAACGCCAGTGGCGGCACCGGAACTGGGATCCCTTCCCCGTCTCACCCGCAGGCATCGACGACGTGGTGCTGACCCACGCGCACCTCGACCACTGCGGCTACCTCCCTGCCCTCGTGCGCCAGGGCCTGGACGGTCCGGTGTGGTGCACGCCCGGCACCGCGGACCTCGCGCCGATCGTCCTGCGCGACAGCGCCCACCTCCTCGAGGAGGAGGCGTCCTACGCCCGCACCAGTGGCTACTCCCGGCACGACCCGCCCGTGCCGCTGTACACCGCCGGGGACGTCGAGCAGGCGCTGCGACAGTTCCGGCAGACGGGGTATGGCGTGCCGGTGGCCCTGGAGGGGGCGGGCACCCTGGTCCTCGTCCGTGCCGGACACGTCCTCGGGTCCGCCAGCGCGCACCTGACCACCGCCGACACCACGGTGCTGTTCTCCGGCGACCTGGGGCGCCCGGAGCATCCCGTCCTGCGCCCTCGGGAGCCCGCGCCGGCCGCACGCACCGTGGTGGTGGAGTCGACCTACGGCGACCGCAGCCACCCCTCCCTCGACCCCGACCACCACCTGCTCGCCGAGACGATCCGTCGCACCGTCGCGCGCGGCGGCTCGGTGCTCGTCCCCGCGTTCGCCGTCGACCGCACCGAGCTGGTCCTCAACGCCCTGAGCCTGCTCTGGCACGAGCACCGGATCCCGCAGGTCCCCGTGTACGTGGACAGTCCGATGGCCCTGAGGGTCCTCGACGTCTACCGGGACCCCCGGCACAGGGACGAGCTCCGCCTCGGCGTCAGTGACGACCTCGTGCAGCTGCCGGGGCTGCGCACCCTCCCGACCGCACAGGAGTCGGAACGGGTCAACCGCCCCAAGGAGCCGAGCATCATCGTCTCCTCGTCCGGGATGGCGTCCGGCGGGAGGGTCGTGCACCACCTCCGCACCCTCCTCCCTGACCGCCGCAACACCGTCGTCCTGACGGGCTACCAGGCCGTCGGCACGCGGGGTCGGGCGCTCGCCGAGGGCGCGCACGAGGTCAAGATCGCCGGGGCGTACGTCCGGGTGCGGGCCGAGGTCGTCCAGGACCAGGGCTTCTCGGTGCACGCCGACGCCGACGAGCTGGTCGCGTGGGTCATCGGTCTCGTCCAGCCGCCCGAGGCGGTCTTCGTGACGCACGGCGAGCCGCAGGCCGCCGCCGCGCTGGCCGACCGGTTGCGTCGGGAGACGGGTGCCACGGTCGTCGTCCCGCGCCTCGGGGAGCGCGTCGTCGTCCCCTGAGGACCGGTGGGGATCAGTGCCGGCGGTCGGGTTCGACCGCGGCGGCCGCGACCTGGTCGGGTCGGGGCACCGGGACGGCGTCGGGCGCGACGACGTGGGGCGGGACGACCAGCACGTCGCAGGGCATCCGGTCGAGGACGCCACGGGCGACGGACCCGCTGATGAGTCCTGCGAGCCGACCTTCCCCGTGGGTCCCCACGACGACCAGGTCGTGGGGTCCGGCGTGGGACAGCAGCGCCGGCACCGGTCGTTCGACCTCGACGACGACCCGGGCCAGGGAGTGGTCGGGCGACCGCTGGGCCAACAGGAGGTCGCCGTGCCGCTCCCAGACACCCCGCGCGAGCAGGTGCAGCTCGGTGTCCGTCCGCGGGACGGCGTGCACGACCGTGAGGGCCCAGCCCCGGAGCTGGGCCGCCTCGACGGCGACACGCAGCACGACGGCGGCGCTCGGTTCGTCGTCGACGCCCACGACGACCACCGGGTGCGGCCCGCCGACCCGGTGGACCGCGCCAGCCCCGGGCCTCGGGCCGGCCACGAGCACGGGGCACCGAAGGCGGCGGACGAGCTGTTCGCTGGTCGAGCCGGAGGCGAAGGCCCCGAGTCCCCCGGAGCCGTGCCGGCCCACGACGAGCAGGGCCGTCCCCCCGGCGAGCCGGTCGAGCTGGGGGGAGTCCACCTCCGTAGCGGTGAGGGCCGTGACAGGGACCCGGTCGCCCACGCGCTCGAGCGCACGACACCCGATCGCACCGGCCCACAGCGCGCCTTCGGCGCTCGCCCGGGACCAGTCGCGCAGGTCGTGCAGCCCGGCGCCGCGACCGTCCTCGACGGTGAGGACGACCAGCGGGAGCGCTCGGCGCCGAGCCTCCTCGACGGCCACGTCGACCGCCTCGACGGACTCCCAGGACCCGTCGCACCCGACGACGACCGCCAGGCCCTCCTCCGGCCGCGCCGTCATGGTGTCGCCGGGCCGGACGGCTCGCTGCGGTGGACGCCGCCGGCGACGGCGAACCGACGCCCGCTGACCTCGTCCGCCTCGACCCGCAGGAAGTGCGGCTTCACCGAGTCGTGCCACGGGAACAGCGGCAGGGACATGGCCTCGAGGACGTCGTGCAGCCGGGACACCTCGGCCGCCCGGCCCTTGACGACGACGCTCCACGCAGTGGCGGTGGCCACGTCGTACCCGTCGACCTCGAACGCCACGAGGTGGCCCAGGGCGCTCTCGAGCTTGGTGCCGGCAGCGGTGCGGATGACGATCGACGCGTGGTCGACGACGTGGTTGACCGGGAAGATCTCCGGCTGGCCGTCGATGGCCGTCGCGAGCCGTCCGACGACGGCCTCGCGCAGCAGGGCCCAGCACTCGTGCCGGGGGATCTCGTGAGTGGTGGGTGCGGTGCTCGTGGTCATGACAGCAGCGTCCTCCCGGCCCGCAACAGCCGTATGGGGCGAAGGTCCCGTGCCCACGTCCGGGACCTTCGCCCCTCCCGCCGATGCCCCCTCAGGGCGACCGTGGGCAGGCAGGAGAGAGAGAGGAGCTGGTCATGAACAGGTTGGACGAACCACCGCGGCACGCCGTGGTCGTCGGGGTCGACGGGTCGGCGGCCGCCCACCGGGCGCTGGACGTCGCCGTGGAGGAGGCCCGTCGCCTGCGTCGGCCCCTGCACGTCCTGCACGCGACAGGTGTGGGGATCGTGCCCTGGACGACCGAGCGGCTGGAGGCGCAGGACCTCGTCGCCGAGGCGGCAGCCCGTCAGGCGCGCGAGGCCGCGCCCGACCTCGAGGTGACCCGCGGGACCGTCGTCGCCGACCCGGCTGCAGCGCTCGTCGACGCCAGCCGGACGGCCGACCTCGTCGTCGTCGACTCGGGTGGTCTCGGCCGCGCCTCCGGGCTGCTCCTGGGCTCGACCAGTCGCGCCGTCGCCGCGCACGCCCGCTGCCCCGTGCTGCTGGCTCCGCACCGGGGTGACTGGAAGGCCCACGGACCGGTCGTGGTCGGCGTGGACGCCTCGGAGCAGTCGATGCCCGCTGTCGCCTGGGCGTTCGCCGAGGCCTCCTCCCGCGAGGCTCCCCTGCTCGCCGTCCACACGTGGTGGTGGGAGGAGCCCGACCCGTTCCTGTCGGGGCGCGACTGGGAGGGCGAGTGGCGCGACGTCGCCGAGTCCCAACGGCTCGAGGTCGCCGAGATGCTGGCCGGGTGGCAGGAGAAGTACCCCGACGTCCACGTCGCCACCACCCTCGTCCGCGGCCACGCCGCGACGATCCTCGCCGAGGAGTCGGGCGACGCCCAGCTGCTCGTCGTCGGGACACGCGGCCGCGGTGGCTTCCGGGGCCTGCTCCTGGGTTCGGTGAGCGCGTCGCTCGTGACGCACGCCCGGTGCCCCCTGACCGTCGTGCCGTCCAGCCATCCGGGCACCCCCTGACCACCGGGGGCGGCACCCCTGCCACCACCCGTCCACCCTTTCGGACAAGGAGCTCCCATGAACGACCTCGACACCTCCCCCGCCGTCCCCGGCGCCGTCCCTCGGGAAGGGCCGGGCACCGCATACGCCACCGACCACACGGGCCTGCGGGTCCTCGACCTGGAGGACTGCCTGACCCGTCTGGGGGCGGCCCCCGTCGGCCGCCTGGCGTTCCCACTCGACGGTGAGATCGCGGTGCTCCCCGTCAACCACCTGCTCGACGGGGTGGACATCTGCTTCCGGACCGCCGGAGGCTCCAAGATCCAGGCCGCGCTGGACGGGGACGCCGTGTCCTTCCAGGTCGACGAGTGGGACGCGGCAGCCCGTTCGGGCTGGTCCGTGCTCGTGCACGGGACGGCCGCGGTCGTCACCGACGAGGCCGAGGCCGCCCGGCTGGTCTCGCTCGCCCGTCGTCCGTGGGTCAGGCTCGACGAGCGCGAGGCGCGCTGGGTCCGGGTGTCCACCCGCCAGGTCACCGGTCGGATGCTCCTGCCCGGCTGACGTCGGTGGTGGGCTCGAAGGTTGGCTCCGTGGTGGGCTCGAAGGTTGGCTCCGTAGTGGGCTCGGTGGTGGACCCGGCCCCGCGGGTGCCTTCCCGGTCGCCTACGGGACGGCGCGCCCGCCGCGACCACCGGCGCCGTGGGTGGCGACGTAGACGGCGGCCTGCGTGCGTCGCTCCATGTTCATCTTGGCCAGGACCGACGTGACGTAGTTCTTCACCGTCTTCTCCGCCAACGACATGGCCTCGCCGATCTGGCGGTTGGTCAGCCCTGCGGCGATGTGGTCGAGGATGCGGCGCTCCTGGGGGCTGAGGGACCGCAGCCGGGGGTCGGCGTCGTGGTCCTGCGACCAGTCGGTGCGCACCCGACGTGCCCGCTCGGGGTCCAGCAGGTTCTCGCCGCGGGCGACCCGCTCGATGGCCTCGACGAGACCGTTGCCACGGATGTCCTTGAGCAGGTACCCGGCGGCACCGGCCAGGATCGCAGCCGTGAGCGCGGTGTCGTCGTCGAACGACGTCAGGATGAGCCCGGCGATGGACGGGTCGACCGACCGCACCTGGCGGCAGGCCTCGATCCCGGACCCGTCGGGGAGCCGGGCGTCGAAGATCGCCACGTCGGGGCGCAGCGCCGGGATGCGACGGGCGGCCTCCTGGGCCGACCCCGACTCCCCGATCACCGTGAAGCCCGGTGTGCCCTCGAGCAGCTCACGCAGGCCACGGCGCACGATCTCGTGGTCGTCCAGGAGGAAGATCGTCGTCATGGTGCTCCTTCGGGCGTGCTGGTGGTGGCGGCGGTGACGCCGAGACCACGATGACACCTGGCGACGCTCACGCCCGGGACCATGGTCCCCCCGGTCGGGCAGCACGACCGGCAGGGGCCGCACCGCCGCCCGTGGGGACGCTCCACGTGAGGCGGGTGCCGCACGGGTGCGCGGCACTGACGGCGCACTGACCGCCCCGAGCCGCAGCGCGCTCGGCGAGGTTGGCCAGGCCGCTGCGCCGGCCGGTCGCCGGTGCGCCGACGCCGTCGTCGACGATGACGACCTCGAGGCTCGGCCCCATCGACACCCGGACCGTCGCCGAGGTCGCCTGCGCGTGACGGGCCACGTTGGCCAGGCCCTCGCGGACCACCGCCGCCACGTCCTGCTCCTGCTCCGGGGTGATGCCCACGGCCTCACCGAACAGCTCCAGCCGCGCCGCGAAGCCCAGCACGTCGGTGTAGCTGCCGACCAGCTCCTCCAGCCGACCCCGAAGGCCGGTCGGCGCCGGGAGGGGGGTCAGCTGGTAGATGGCCTGCCTGATGTCCTTGATGGCGAGGTCGAGCTCCCCCACCGCCTCCTCGAGCCGGGACCGCACCATCGGGTGCTGCGCCAGCCGCCCGCTCGCCTGGAGGGACAGCCCCGTGGCGAAGAGCCGCTGGATCACGTGGTCGTGCATGTCCCGGGCGATGCGCTCCCGGTCCTCCAGCAGGGCGACCACGGCCCGGTCCTTCTGGGCGCTGGCCGCCACCAGCGCGAGCCCCACGTGCTGGGCGAACTCCTGCAACGGCCCGAGCACCCCGGACGCCACGTCCTGGTCGGCCGACTCCCAGCAGACCAGCAAGGCCCCCACGGGGGTGGCTCCGGCGACGATCGGCACGAGCGCGGTCGGGCCGGAGCTCTCGACCCCGGTGATGGCCACGACGTCGTCGACGATCTCCGCGACTGCGGCCTGCTGCTCCCCCGGGATGAGCAGCAGGGGCTGGCGGACGTCACGCACCTGCTCCCAGTGCGGTCCGGTCAGGGTGCCGAAATCGCCTCTCTCGTCAGGGATCTCGACGGCACCGCTGTCACGCCGGTGCACCACTCCGACCACCGGCGGCAGCCCTTCGCGCTCCAGGGCGATGGCGCAGGCCCTGGCCCCGGCCACGCGGCAGACCTGGTCGGCGACGACCCCCAGGGCGGCGGTCTCGGTCTCCCCCTCGAGCAGCGCCTGGGTCACGTCGGCCACGGCCTGCGCCCACTGGCGCTGGACCTGGGTGCGTTCGTAGAGGCGGGCGTTCTCGATGGCCACACCCGCGGCAGCGGCCAGGGCCACGACGAGCTCCTGGTCCTCGTCGGAGAACTCGGGCGCCCCCTCCTTCACCGCCAGGTACAGGTTGCCGAACACCTCGTCCCGGACGCGGATCGGTGCGCCGAGGAAGCTGCTCATCGGCGGGTGGTTGGGCGGGAACCCGTACGAGTCGGGGTGGGACGTGATGTCGGCGATCCGGCGCGGACGCGGGTCGCGGATGAGCAGGCCGAGCACGCCGTGCCCGCGGGGTGGGTCGCCGATCCGTTGCCGTTCCTCCTCCCCGAGTCCGTGGGTGATGAACTCCATCAGGTGGTCGCGATCCGGTGCCAGGACCCCCAGAGCGCCGTACCGGGCGCCCACCAGCGTGCACGCGGACCGGACGATGCGCGTGAGCACCTCGGAGAGCTCGAGCCCGGCGCTGACCGCGATGACCGCGTCCAGCAGGCCATCGGTCTGCGGTGAGGACGGGACAGGGACTGCGTGGGGTTCGCCGGGGTCCATGGCCCGAGGATAGGCCGGGCCGGCGGCGCGGGACCGGTATGCCGCGAACGGCACCGCCGCGGTGGCACACCGGCCGTGCCCGGTGCCGGACCTCGACGGGCGACGGTGGGCGGGACCTTCGCCCGTGTCGGTCCGCGCGCAGGTTCGCAGAGACTGGCCCCATGACCAACGTGCCTCGACCCAGCCACCCCGACCCGACCGCGCGAGAGGTGGTCGTCGGCCTCGTCAACGACGGCATGGCACTGGGTGTCGCCGTCCGGGGGGTCGAGCTGGCCGCGAGCCTGGGCGCCTCGATCCGGTTCGTCCAGGTCGTGCCGGTGGGGCTCGACCCCACCGAGCGGGCCGAGGCCGAGAGCGCGACGTTCGCGGCCGGGCTCAATGCGTTGCGCCACGGGAAGCACCGTGGCGTGACCTTCGAGTCACCCACCGGCGACCCCGCGGTCGTCCTCGTCGAGCGCAGCTCCAAGGCCGTCGGGCTGGTCGTGGGGCAGGACCGGAGCAGCGACGACGCGGGTCCCGGTGGGAGGCAGGTGGGTGCCTACTGCTCGGCGCACGCACGGTGCCCGGTCCACGTCGTGCCGCGTGCCGCCACATCGAACGTCAGGGACCAAAGCCACTGGGAGACAGCGGCATCCGGCTCCTAACGTCATGACTGGGCCCTTGGCGCCACGGCGCCGAGGGAGGGGTCGCTCGACCCCGTCCCAACGGCCCCAGCCATGCCTGACAAGGAGAAGACGATGTCCACCATCTCGCGCCACCGCGGATCGACCAGTACCACCAAGGCGCCTCAGGAACCCTCCCAGCAGCAGGGTCTGGGTACCGCCCTCGGACTCCTTCGCCTCGCCCTGGGATGGGTGTTCCTGTGGGCCTTCCTGGACAAGCTGTTCGCCCTCGGGTTCGCCACCGGGAGGGACGCCAAGACCGGCGTGGTCGACCGGTTCGGCGATGCCGCCTGGGTCAACGGGGGCTCACCCACCAAGGGGTTCCTGACGTTCGGGACCGCCGGACCGCTCAAGGACTTCTACGGCAGCTTCGCCGGCGCGGCCTGGGCCGACTGGCTGTTCATGCTCGGCCTGTTCGGCATCGGCGTCGCGTTGGTCCTCGGCGTGGGGATGCGCATCGCGACCGTGGCCGGCTCGGCCATGCTGGTGATGATGTGGAGCGCCTACCTGCCCCCGGACAACAACCCCTTCATGGACGACCACCTCGTGTACGCCCTGGCCCTGGTCGTCCTGCTCGCCTCGGGTGCCGGGAAGCACCTCGGTCTAGGGAGGGCGTGGAACCGCCTGACCGTCGTGCGGCACCACCGCTGGCTGCGCTAGCACCAGCCGGCTCGAGGACGACCGCGGCACCACCTCCGGTGTCGCGGTCGTCCTCCGTCCGGCTCGCGTCAGGCGCCCGCACCACCCGGCTGACCGCCCGAGGGGTCCTGGTCACCGACCACGCCACCGGTGACGACCACGCGGCGCACCCCGGCGACCGCCGACGCCATCACCTGCGCGAGGCGGGCCTCGCGCCCACCCCGCGTGCCGGACACCGTCACCTCGCCCTCGGCAACGCTCACCGACCAGCGGGCCCGGCCCAGGGCTGCGAACTCCCTCGTGAGGTGCCGGCGGATCACGCTGTCCGACGTGGTCATCGACCGCAGGATGTCGCTGCGGCTGACCATCCCGACCAGGACCCGGTCCCGGGTCACGGGAACACTCTTCCAGCCGGTGTCGGCCAACAGCTGCCCGAGCTCCGCCACGTCCGAGGTCTCCAGCACGGTCACGGGGTCGGGGGTCATCACCTCGTCCACGAGCTGTGGCCACGGCCCGGCCTCGATCTCCATGGGGCGCAGGTGCGCCCGCGGGTCCGGGGTGAGGTGCAGCCGCAGGATGTCGGCCTCGCTGACGATGCCGACCACCCGGTGGTCGGCATCGACGACGGGGAGCGCGGACAGCTTGGCCCGGGCCAGCAGCTGGATCGCCAGCTCGAGGGTGCTCCCCGTGCGGACGCTGTGGGCCGGGACGGTCATGAGCTCGCGCACCAGCATGGAGTCTCCTTCGAGGGAAGTGGTGACCCCACCCTGTCGGTCGTCCATGGAGCGGCACAGGGACCAAGTGCCCTGTGCCGACAGGGATCTCGCAGCCAACGTGGACTCCACAGAGACGAGAACCAGGAGCATTCCATGGACACCAACCACCGCACCGTGGTCGTCGGCATCGACCTGTCCCACACCAGCGAGCTGGCCCTCGAGTGGGCTGCCGTCGAAGCCGCCCGCAGCCGCTGCCGACTGCTGGTCGTGCACGCCTACTCGCTGCCGACCTACCCCGCCGTCAGGGCCGGCGTGCCCGGGGGGACGGTCGTCACCGACCTCGACGACTCCGTCCGGAGGGCAGCCGTCGACGCCGCCACCCAGGCTGCGGCACGGGTCCGCAGTGCACACCCCGGGCTCGAGGTCGCCGTGGAGACGGGCGCCGGGTCGCCGGGAGAGGCCCTGGTGGGCGCCTCGCGCGACGCCGCCCTGGTCGTGGTCGGGGCGCGCGGGCTCGGTCCCCTCCGGGGCCTGCTCATGGGTTCGGTCTCCACCCACGTCTGCGCCCACGCGCACAGCCCGGTCGTCGTGGTCCACGAGGCGGCGACCCGTTCCGTCCCGGACGCGCGGGTCGTGGTCGGCGTCGACGGCACCGAGACCTCGGTGGCCGCACTCGCCTTCGCCTTCGAGCAGGCGGCCTCCCGCGGGGTCGGGATCACCGTCGTGCACACCTGGCAGCTCGACGCCGTCGAGGGCGCCTCGGCCTCCATGGCGTGGTCGGTCGACTGGGAGCAGGCCGGTGAGCAGGAGCGGTCGGTCACGTCGGAGGCCCTCGCCGGGTTCGGGGAGCAGTACCCCGACGTCGACGTCCGACGCTCGGTCGTCCAGGGACACCCCGTCGAGGAGCTGGCCCGGCTGAGCGAGAACGCCTGCCTGCTCGTGGTGGGCACCCGTGGGCGCGGCGTCGTCTCGGGTTGGGTCAAGGGTTCGGTGTCGCAGGCCGTCGTCAGGGCGGCCCACTGCCCCGTCGCCGTGGTGCACCCCTCCGGGAGCGAGGCGTCGGAGGAGCACCAGCGGCACGGCCACAGCCCCAGGGGCATCCGGCTCCCTGTGCCACCGGTGCGCGAACGCCTCTGACCGTCAGCCGGTCGGGGCGGTCAGCTCCAGCGCGACACCGTCGGGGTCGCGGAACTCCAGGATCGACATCCGGCCCAGGTCCTTGATGTCCTCGTGGGCGACGCCGAGCTCGTCGAGGGTGGCCGCGGCCGCCTCGAGCTCCGCCAAGGACGCGACGGCGAAGGCCACGTGGTCCAGACCCACGCGGTCCTCGGAGAACTCGTCGGACTCCGGCGCGACGGGACGCAAGCCGAACAGGCCCCCGCCGAACGTGTAGATCACTCCCCCGTAGAGGAACGCGAGCTGCTCACGGGTCTGCTCGTCGGCGCCCTCGGGCACCTCCAAGGCGACGTCCCACCCGAAGACGGCGTCGTAGAACTCCTTCGACCGGGCGAGGTCGGTGACGGTGAGGCGGACGTGGGCGAATCCTTCGACGGGTACAGGCACGTGACCACCCTCGCACACACCGACATCCGGCGTATGGATCGCGTCAAGGCCCCTTGACCCTCGCCGACCGGCGCGGCGTCATGGAGGTGTGACCACCATGACGGCGTCCTCGGGCCGCCCCCTCGTCCTCGGCCTCGCGGCCGGCCTCCCGCTGCTCGCGTGCCTCGCCCTCACCACGGTGCGTGCCGAGGTCGCCAACGCGCCGGCCGTCCTGGTCCTCGTGGTCCTCGTCGTCGCGGCGGCGTCCACCGGACTGCGCTCGGCCGGGTTGCTCGCTGCTGCCTCGGCAGCCGTCTGGTTCGACGTCCTGCTGACCCGACCCTACGGACAGCTCGCGATCCACGACCGCGAGGACCTCGAGGCGATGGCCCTGCTCATGCTGGTCGGCGTGGCCGTCACCGAGCTGTCCCTGTGGGGGCGGCGGCAGCAGGCCCGCGCGAGCCGGGCCTCGGGCTTCCTGGACGGCCTCGTCGCGAGCGCCGACGCGGCCCAGGGAGCGGACCGCCCCGTCGACGTCCTCGTGGCCGACGTGTGTGAGCGGATCACCGCCGTCCTCGGGCTGGACCGGTGCCGTTTCCAGGCCGGCCCGGCAGCACCGGGGGTGCCGCGGTTGTCGCGCACCGGCGCCCTGACCGGCCGCGGCAGCAGCCACGACGTCGACCGCGACGGCCTGCCCGTGGACACGGAGGTCGCCGTGGAGGTCACCGCCGCCGGCGAGGTCCTCGGCACCTTCCTGCTCACGGCCGCCTCGCGCGTCATCCGCCCGACCCGCGACCAGCGCCGCACCGCCGTGCTGCTGGCCGACCAGGTGGCGACCGCGCTGGTGACGCGGCCCCGCCCGGACCTCAGGCGGTCGTCGGCGGCGCAGTGAGGGGATGGTGGTAGGCCAGCGAGACGAGCTCGAGGACGATCGCTGCCGGGCTGCCCGGTTCGGCGACGATGACCAGCTGCTTGCGGTTGGCGAGCAGCTGCTCGCGAACCTCGAACAACGCCCGGACGCCCGCGCTGGCGAGCTGGTGCACCCTGGTCAGGTCGATCGTCAGGGAACGCACCCCACCACGCGCAGCCCCGAGCAGTGCCGCCCTCGCGCGCTCGGCGGTGTCGAGGTCGACGGTCCCGGTGAGGCGCACGACCGGCCCCTCGTCGCAGTCGTCCACGACCACCTCGAAGTCGGCCTCGGGGAAGTCACCCTCCCGCGTCTCGTCGTGCAGGAGGCTGCGGCCCGAGGCCATCACGGCGTCTCGGTGCGCCCGGTGACGAAGGACTACGGTCGTCCCGCGGTCCCCCTCCGGGGCGTTCGCGGACTGGGGCGGGTGCAGGACCTCGGCCTCGTCGACGACCTGCGACATGAGCAGCAGGCCCCGTCCTCCCGTCGCCGCCTTCGACGGCGGCGCCTGCCAGCGCCCCTCGTCGCCGACGCGCACCGCGATTCCTCCCGTCGGCAGGACCGAGGCGATGAGGTTGAGCACCCCCGGTCGTCCCACCGGGTAGGCGTGCTCGATGACGTTGGTGACGGCCTCGGTCACGGCCAGCTCGAGGGCGAACCGGTCCGCCGCCGACGGCCCGAGCGCAGCCAGCCACGCCCCGAACGCGGCGTTGACCTGGTGCAGGCTCTCTCGCGTCGCGGTCAGGCGCAGGTCGAGGTCCTCGACCCGCTGGGCGAGGCGCTGGGCGACGAGCACCGTCACGTCGTCCTCGTGGCCGCTCCGCGTCATCAGCTCCATGGTGAGCTCGGCCACGCGGTCGGCCGCGGAGGCTGCGGCGTTCACGGGCAGGCTGCGGTTGACCATGGCGTCGGAGGCCACCTTGCTCAGCTCCCGGACGCCGTCGTCCAGGGAGTGGCCGCTGCGCTCGACGAGGCCATCGCTGTAGAGCAGGACGACCTCACCCCGGGCCAGCGTGGTGTGCGCCAGCGACTGGATCGCCCCCGTCCCCAACGGTCCCCCGGCGCCGGCATCGAGCAGGCGGGTGGTCCCGTCCTCGGCCAGCACGAGCGGAGCGGGGTGGCCGCACCGGCCGTAGACCACCTTCCCCGTCTCGGGGTCGAGCAGAACCACTGCCACGGTGGCCGCACGCATGGTCGGGTTGTGCGCCGCATACGTGTCGAGGCGGCCGAGCACCGTGTCGAGCTCGCGTTCGGTGCGCAGCAGCTCCTCGAGCACCGCCCTCAGCTGGCCCATCGCGGCAGAGGCCACGACGCCGTGCCCGACCACGTCACCCACCACGAGCGCGAGCATGCCGGAGTCGAGGACGAAGGCGTCGAACCAGTCGCCGCCGGCGGCCTGGTCGTGCGCGGCGACGAGGTAGCGCGCGGCGATCGTGGCCGTGGGCAGGACCGGCAACGACATGGACAGCAGGGCGCGCTGCAGCTCCACGACGACGTCGTGCACCGCCTCGTACCGCTCCTGCGCGTGCGCGGTGCGCAGGGCCGCCTCGTGCCGTTCGTGGACGCGTTCGGTGACGTCGACCACCGAGCACACGGCGCCGATGGTCCGGCCGTCGGCGTCGCGCCGTGGGGTGACGGTGAAGTCGACGTAGATCTCGTGGAGCTGGTCGGTGTCGTCCCGCCGGATCTGGAACCGCCACTCCGAACCGACGTGCGTCTCGCCCGAGGAGTAGACACGGTCGAGGATCTCGAGGAACTGCTGCCCCTCGAGCTCCGGCATGACCCGGCTCCACGGCTGGCCGATGAAGGCCTCGCGGCCGACGTACTGGCGGTACGGCGCGTTGGCCGCGACCGCCACGTGCTCCGGTCCCTCCCACGCGACGACCATCACGCCGAGTTGGTCGAAGACGTCCCGGACGGTGTCGGCGGCGCCCACCCGGGCGTCCGCGGCCGCGCGTTCGCGAGCCTCGGCGCTGTCCCCGGTGACAGCTCCTCCAAGGTCCTGACCTGCGCGTACATGGTCCGATCGTGCATCCACGGGGCGACAGTACCTCCCCGAGGTGGCCGAGGGGGAACTGGTCCCGGACCACGACGACGACATCCGGGCCCGCATCGCCGGGCCGTCGTCCGGAATGGCCCGGATCCGGCCCTGTGTCCCGTCCCACTGCCACTTCGCGCTCACCTGCGGCCCGGACCACGCGGACCTAGTGTGGGGAGCACCCGACCCGAGAGGCACCACCATGACCGAGCTCCACGTCGTCGCCACCATCCCTGCCAAGCCCGGGTCGGAGGAGACCGTTCGAGCCCTGCTCACCACGCTCGCCGCCGCCACCCGCGAGGAGGAGGGCTGCCTGGCCTACGACCTGTTCGAGTCCGGGGCCGCTCCCGGGACGTTCGTCACGCTGGAGCGGTGGCGCGCTCAGGCCGACCTCGACGCCCACCTCACGACGCCGCACATCGCCGAGGCCATGACCGCGAGCGCCGACCACCTCGGCGGAGACATCGCCATCCACCCCCTGAGCCCGGTCGCCTGAGGCCGGTCGACCGGACCGCACCCCTCCCGGACGCGGCGGCGTCAGCCCGGACTGACCCAGGCCGTCGCGTCCGCCGGCAGGGCGCCGTCCTCGAGCGGGATGCTCGACAGGAGGACGGTGGAGCCCTCGAGCGGTACCGACTGTCCCGAGAGGTTCACGATGCAGCGCAGGGACGCCCCCCGCTCGAAGTCCAGCACCCCTGACGACGACTCCCGCCAGGCAAGTCCCGCCGCAGCGAGCCCGGGGAGCTCGTGCCGCAGCCGAAGTGCCTCGCGGTGCAACGACAGGGTGGAGCCGGGGTCGGCGAGCTCGGCCTCGACCGTGAGGTCGCGCCAGGACTCGGGCTGCGGGAGCCACGGGTCGACGCCCTCGGGCGAGAACCCGAACGGCGGCTCGGTGCCGGACCACGGCAGCGGCACGCGGCAGCCGTCTCGACCTCGCATCTCCCCGCCGCTGCGCAGGAACATGGGGTCCTGCAGGACCTCGTCCGGCAGGTCGTCGACGTTGGGGAGGCCGAGCTCCTCACCCTGGTAGATGTAGGCGCCCCCGGGCAGCGCGAGCATGAGCATCGCGGCGGCCCGCGCCCGCCGGGTGCCCAGCTCGAGGTCGGGGACCTCGCCCTCACCATCGGTGATGAAGTACGAGCTCGTCGTCGTCCGGCCGTACCTCGTCACCGGCCGGATCTCGTCGTGGCTCGTCAGCACCCAGGTGGCGGGGATGCCCATGGGGGCGAAGGACGCGAGCGTGTCGTCGATGACCGTGCGCAGCGCGGTGGCATCCCACGGACCCTTGAGGTAGGGGAAGTTGAACGCCGTGTGCATCTCGTCGGGGCGCAGGTACTTGCTCAGCCGTTCCGGGGTGCTGACGACGGCCTCGGCGACGAACACGCGCTCCCCGTCGTAGGAGTCGGCGATCGCGCGCCAGCGGCGGAAGATCTCGTGGACGGTCTCGACGTCCCAGTGGGGGTTGTCGTCCCAGTCCACGGTGCGGAACTGCAGCACCCCGCCGTAGTCGGCGTCGGGCAGGCCGGCCTTCTTGGACATGGCCGGGGCGGCGTCGATCCGCAGGCCGTCGACCCCTCGGTCGAACCAGAACCGCAGCACGTCGTCGAAGTCGTCGAGGACGTCGGGGTTGCTCCAGTCGAGGTCCGGCTGCTCGGGGGCGAAGAGGTGCAGGTACCACTGGCCCGGGGACCCGTCCGGCTCGGTGACCCGGCTCCACGCCGGTCCACCGAAGGCGCTGATCCAGTTGTTCGGCGGCTCGTCGCCACCGTCGCCGCGGCCGTCGCGGAAGAAGTACCGCGCCCGTTCCGGTGCGCCGCGTCCTCCGGCGAGCGCCGCGAGGAACCACGGGTGCTGGTCGGAGGTGTGGTTGGGGACGAGGTCGATGATGACGCGCAGTCCGAGGGCCCGGGCGTCGCGCAGCACCGCGTCGGCGTCCTCCAGGGTCCCGAACATCGGGTGGATGTCCGTGAAGTCGCTGACGTCGTACCCACCGTCGGCCATCGGCGAGGGGAACCACGGGGAGATCCAGAGCCCGTCGACACCGAGGTCGGCGAGGTAGGGCAGGCGCTCCCGCAGCCCGGGCAGGTCGCCCTCGCCGTCACCGTTCCCGTCGGCGAAGCTGCGCGGGTACACCTGGTACATCACCGCACTGCGCCACCACGCCTCGGCCCCGTCGGGGCCCGGCGACTCGGTGCCGGAGATGTCCGCGGCGCTGCTCATGGGCTACTCCTGGAACGGATCGGGAACGGATCGGTGACGGGCCGCCCACGGCTCGCCCTCGGCTGCGGAACCGAACCTAGTGGGCACGGTCCTGCGCGGACAGGGGTATGGCGCCGCCGCGCCATACCCCTGTCCCCCCACTGGTGCGGCGCGTTGGTGGGATAACGGGCCGCGTTCGTGCACAATCGCCCTCGTCCCCTCCCCCCGGCCGAGAGTCAGGTGTTCGCGTGTCCGTTGCGCGCGTCGTGCCCGTCCCGAGCCCGGGACGGACGCCGTGAGGTCCGGCAGCCACCGCCCCACACCCGCACGCCGAGCCGCCGACGGCCACCCGGACGTCCCGCAGGGCGCCAGCGCCACCGTGCACGTCCGCGAGCCCGTGGTCAGGGTCGGCCCGGACGGGGCCCTGCGCACCTGGTTCGACGGGCTGCCCGACGGGGTCCGCCCCGTCGTGGCCCTCACCGGCCTGCTGGGCACCGTCCTCGCGCTCACCAGCACCTCCGTGGTCCTGGCCCCGTCGGGATCCAGCGTGGCGGCGTGGTGGCCGGCCGCAGGGGTCTCCGTTGCTGCGCTCCTCTGGCTGCGCGGGCGGCAGCGCTGGGTGCTCGGCGCCGGGCTGTTCGTGGTCTCCGTCATCGGCAACCTCCTCGGTGACCGGTCCCTGCCCGTCGCACTCGGGTTCGCTGCCGCGAACCTCGCCGAGACCGTCGTCGTCACCGTCCTGCTCGTCCGCGCCGGCGGGGCCCGGACCGCACTCGCGTCGATGGCCGGACTCGGTCACTTCCTCAAGGCGTGCACGGCGGGGGTCGCGGTCATCGCCGTGGGAGCCGGTGTCACCGTCCAGCTCTCCGGCACCGGGGACTTCCTCGACGTGGCCCGCGCCGTCGGCGCCTCGCACGGGGCGGCCCTCCTGCTGGTGCTGCCGTGGTTCCTCGGCGCCTCTCCGACGCCGCGCCGGCGCCGGACCGAGCGCATCACCCAGTGGCTGGCCCTGCTGGCCGTGGTCGCGCTCGTCTTCGCCCCGGGACAGAGCCTGCCACTGGCCTTCGTCCCGTTCGTCCCGCTGATGTGGGGCGCGGTGCGGATGGGCCAGCGCACGGTCTGTGCGCAGCTCGTGACGGCAGGCATCCTCGGCACCGTGCTCAGCTCCCTGGGAGGAGGGCCGTTCGCGCACATGTCGGCGGGTCGGCCGCCCGAGGTCATCACGGCCCTGGTGCAGGCGTTCGTGGTCAGCGCGGCCCTCCTCGTCCTCCCCCTGTCCGTGGCCATCCGGCAGCGCCAGGTCGCGATGACCGAGCTGGAGCGCAGCGAGGCGTTGTTCCGCCACGGCTTCAACGGCGCGCGAGTCGGCATGCTGCTGCTGCGTAGACGAGAGGGTGCCCTGCGGGTGGTCGAGCTCAATGCCGTGGCCCTGCGCCTGCTCACGGGCGACGACGGACGCACCGAGGCCGACCTGCTGGACGAGAGCTGGTCGCTGCTGCTCGACCCCGTGAGCGCCCTCGAGGTCGACTCCGTGGTCCCGGGGTCCCCCGTGTCGGTGCTCAGCGACGACGAGGCCTCACCTGGCTGGCAGGGCGAGGTGCAGGTGGCGCGTCCCTCGCGGGCCTGGCTCGAGGTGACGCTGTCCCCCCTCGACGAGTACGGCGGCGACCTCTACACGGCCCAGCTCGTCGACGTCACCGAGCGGCGCGAGGCCGAGGCCCAGCTCCGCTCGGCCCTGGACAAGGAGCGTCGGGCGGTGGAACGGCTCACCGAGCTCGACCAGGCCAAGGACGACTTCGTCACCAACATCAGCCACGAGCTGCGCACGCCGATCACCAGCGTCATCGGCTACGCGGAGATGCTCACCGAGGGTGACGCCGGGGACCTCAACCGCCTCCAGCTGAGCATGGTCGAGAAGGTCGAGCGCAACGCCGGCCGCCTGCTGTCCCTCATCGAGGACGTGCTGGCGGTGTCGCGGGTCGATGCGGGCAGCTTCTCGTTCACCCCCACCGAGGTCGACGTCGTCCACTGCTCGTGGCAGGCGTGCGAGGCCCTCGAGAAGATGGCTCGCGACGCCGAGGTCACCCTGGCCGTCGTCGCGCCCCACGACCCCGTCCTCGTCGCCGGCGACGAGGGACAGCTGGAGCGGGCCCTGCTCAACCTGGCCTCCAACGCCGTGAAGTTCACCCCCGCGGGTGGTCGGGTGACCGTGCGCGTCGACGAGACCGACGACGACACCGTGCGGATCGCGGTCGAGGACACCGGCATGGGCGTCCCCGAGGCCGAGGCGCACCGCCTGTTCGAGCGGTTCTTCCGGTCCAGCACGGCCCAGGCCGAGGCCATCCAGGGCACGGGACTCGGCCTGACCATCGTCAGCTCCATCGCGCGAGCCCACCACGGCGAGATCGACTACGCGCCGCGGCCCGGCGGCGGGTCGGTCTTCACGATCACGCTGCCCCGCATCCACGCCACCGGTGTGCGGGCGCCGGCGCGGGGCCACCTCGGCTAGACGAAGGCGCCGATGCCGGTGATCTCGCGGCCGACGATGAGGGTGTTGATCTCGCGCGTGCCCTCGTAGGAGTAGATCGCCTCCGCGTCCGCCACGAACCGGCCGACCTGGTGGTCGAGCAGGATCCCGTTGCCGCCCAACAGCTCGCGGGCATAGCCCACGGTCTCGCGCATGCGCACGGTGCAGAACGCCTTCGCCAGGGAGGCCTGGGCGTCGGTGGCCTTCCCCGCGTCCTGCAGGTGGCTCAGCTGCACGCACAGGGCTGCCGAGGCCGTCGTGTTGCCGAGCATCTGGACCAGCAGGTCCTGGATGAGCTGGAACCCACCGATCTTCTGCCCGAACTGCTCCCGCTCGGTGGCGTAGGCCAGCGCGTGCTCGTAGGCACCCAGCGCACAGCCCACCGCCATCCAGGCCACCCCGGCCCGGGTCATGAGCAGGACCCGACCGGTGTCGTCGAAGGAGTTCGCGTGCTGCAGCCGGTTTGCCTCGGGCACCCGCACCCCGTCGAGCGTGATGTGCGCGTTCTGCACGACGCGCAGCGCGATCTTGTCGCCGATCGCCTCGGTGCTGAACCCCGGGGTGTCCTTCTCGACGACGAACCCGAGCACCTCGTCGCTGGTCGTGTCGCGCGCCCAGATGATCGTCAGGTCGGCGAAGGTCGCGTTGCCGATCCACTTCTTCTCGCCGTCGAGCACCCACTCGTCGCCGTCGCGGGTGGCGGTGGTGGTCAGCCCACCGGCGGCACCCGACCCGGCGTCGGGCTCGGTGAGCCCGAAGGCACCGATCTTCTCCCACCGCGCCATGGCCGGGAGCCAGCGCCCCTTCTGCTCGTCGGACCCGCAGAGCTGGATCGAACCCATGGCCAGGCCGCTGTGGACGCCGTGGAACGTCGCGATCGACGGGTCGACCCTGGCCATCTCCATCGCGAGCATCCCGTCGAGCAGGAACCTGCGCTTGCCCCCACCGGGTCCGTCGAACGCGAGGCCTGCCGTGCCCAGGGCCGCCAGCCCCGGGATGATCTCGAACGGGAAGGTCGCGTGCACCCAGTGGTCGGTGATGATCGGTGCCACCTCGCGAGCGAGGAACTCCCTCATCCCCAGCAGGACCTCGCGCTCGTCGTCGTCGAGGTGGCCTTCGAGGCCGTAGAAGTCAGTCGTCGGTGCGCCCATGCTCCAGCACGCTAGCCGCGATCGCCCGCACGTGCCGGTCGTCGGTGCCGCAGCAGCCCCCGACCACGTCCACGGCCGGCATCCGTTGCAGCAACGCGGCATACGCCCGGCCGAGCTCGTCCGGGTCGCCGGCGTCCAGCTCCTCGGCGGCGTCGAGCTCCGCGTGGCTCATCCGGGAGGCGTTGCCGCGGAACCCGACCAGTCGGCCGACCCAGTCCCCGTCGTCGAGGGCGGGCGCGACGTGGTCGGGGTGCGCACAGTTCACCATGAAGCCCGTCGCCGACCCGTCCGTCTCGTGGTCCACCACCTCCACGGCCTCCCGCAGGCCGACGCCGCCGGGAAGGCGACCGTCGGTCTCCACCGTGAACGACACCACTGCCGGGATCCCCACGTCGCGAGCCGCCCGGACGAACCCGACCGCCTCCGCGACGTACGTGACCGTCAGCAGGGCGACCTGGTCCGCGCCCGCCTCGGCGAGCACCGCGACCTGCGGCCGGTGGTAGGACTGCGCCCCTTCGACCGTCATCTCGTGGCCCACGACGTACCCGTCGCCCCGGGGGCCGAGGACGCCGTTGACGCTGGCCGAGGGCAGCTGGACGGCGAGCTCCCGGGCGAACTGCACGGCCTCCGTGTTGACCTCGCGCAGCGCCGCCTCGTCGTACCCCAGCCGGGTGCCCCAGTCCGGGTTCGCGCGCCACGTCACCGTGTCGACGAGGAAGTGGGCTCCCGTCCCGCGGGCCAGCTCGAGGTATGGCGCCCAGTACGTCCGGAGCGCGGCCCGCCCCTGCTCGTCGTCGAGCAGCGGGAAGGCGGCGAAGTCCGGCAGGTCGAGGCCCTGGTGGAAGATCAGCGAGGTCTCGAGGCCGCCGTCGGTGAGGCGCACCCGTCCACGGTAGACCGGCCCGTCGCTCGCGTCGACGGGCTCGCGCGTCCGTTGCTGCCCCGGTGCGGCAGGATGGGTGCGCTGCCGGGATCCCACGGACTCCCAGGGAACCCACGGGAACCCACGGAACCCCGGAGGGCACACCGGCGTTGCCACCACCGAGTGACCCTGTCCGCACCAGAGCACCCGACCACGGAGATCCATGGAACCCCCCAGTACGCCGGGACGCGCCCGGCGCGTCGGTCCCACCCCACCCCACGGGGGAGTTGACGCGTGACCGCGGTGCTGTCCCTCCTGCTCGGCATCCTCGTCGTCCTGCTCATCACCGCCCTCACCGGCTACTTCGTGGCCCAGGAGTTCGCCTACATGGCCGTGGACCGGTCCCGCCTGGCCTCCCGTGCCGAGGCCGGTGACCCGGTCGCCGCCCGCGCTCTTGCGGTCACCCGGCGCACGTCCTTCATGTTGTCCGGAGCCCAGCTCGGCATCACCGTCACCGGGCTCGTGGTCGGTTACGTGGCCGAACCGCTGATCGGTGAGTCCCTCTCGGACCTGCTCGGTGGCACGCCCGTGCCGACCGGTGTCGGACTGGCCGTCGGCACGGTGATCGCCCTCGGGTTCTCCACCGTGGTGCAGATGGTCTTCGGTGAGCTCTTCCCGAAGAACCTCGCCATCGCCCGGCCCGAGCCGATCGCGCGCTGGCTGTCGCGGTCGACGACGATCTACCTCACGGTCTTCGGGTGGCTGATCCAGGTGTTCGACCGGGCGTCCAACGTCCTGCTGCGTGCCCTGGGCATCCAGCCGGTCCACGACGTCGAGCACTCCGCGAGTGCCCGCGACCTCGAGCACATCGTCGCGGAGTCGCGCGAGAGCGGCGACCTCTCCCCCGAGCTGTCGCTGCTGCTCGAACGCGTCCTCGACTTCCCCCGGCGCGACGTCGAGCACGCGATGGTCCCCCGTCCGCGGGTGGACACGGTCGACCCGCGCCACACCGTCGACGACGTCCGCAGCCTCATGGCGGCCGGCCACTCCCGCTACCCCGTGCTGGCCGAGGACGGAAACAGCGTGCTCGGGGTGGTCGAGCTGTACGACGTGCTCGCCACCTCAGGCCTCGGCGCCCGGTCGGTCACCGAGCTCATGCAGGAGCCGGTCGTGGTGCCGACGACGATGGCCCTGCCCGACGCCGTCCGCGAGCTCGTGGGGCGACGGCGTGAGCTGGCCTGCGTGATCGACGAGTACGGCTCGTTCGCCGGCATCCTCACGCTCGAGGACATGGCGGAGGAGCTCGTGGGCGAGCTGACGGACGAGCACGACGACGCCGTGTCGGAGCCGGTCCCCGCACCCGACGCGGACGGTTCGTGGCTGCTCTCCGGCGACCTGCCCCTGGACGAGGCCGAGCGCCTGCTGGGCCGAGCCCTCCCCGTCGGTGACCACGAGACCGTGTCCGGCCTCGTCATCGCCCACCACGGGGCGCTGCCGGACCCCGGTGACACCGTGGTCGTCGAGCTGCCGATCGACCCGGCCGAGCTGGCCGAGGACGGCGAGCCGACGCCCTACGTCGCCGTCATCGAGGTGCTCGAGGTCGAACGGTATGTTCCCGCGAGCGTCCGACTGCGGGTCGAGCGGGCCCCCGAGCCGCAGAGCGGCGAGGCGGATGCCGCTGGACCGCACCAGCCCGAGGAGCAGTCATGAGCAACACCTGGGTGATCCTCGCGGCCACCGTCGCCATCATCGCGCTGTCCGCGTTCTTCGTCGCGATCGAGTTCGCGCTCATGTCGGCCAAGCGGCACCGGCTCCAGGACGCGGCGCACCACAGCCGGGCCGCACGTGCCGCGCTGCGCAGCTCGCACGAGCTGACCCTGCTGCTCGCCGGCTCCCAGCTCGGCATCACCGTCTGCACCCTGGCCCTCGGTGCGATCACCAAGCCGGCGGTCCACCACTGGTTCATGCCGCCGCTGGAGGCCACCGGCCTGCCGGTCTGGGCCGCCGACGTCGTCGCCTTCGTCCTCGCCCTGGTGGTGGTGACGTTCCTGCACCTCGTCGTGGGCGAGATGGCGCCGAAGTCGTGGGCGATCGCCCACCCCGAGCGTTCCGCCACGATGCTGGCGCTGCCGATGCGGGGGTTCATGTGGGCGACCCGGCCCCTGCTGCGGTCCCTCAACGCGGTCGCCAACTGGTGCCTGCGCCGGGTCGGGGTCGAGCCGACGGACCAGGTGGCCTCGGGCCGCAGCCCCGAGGACCTGCGGTCCCTGCTGGAGCACTCCACCAGCGTCGGGACGCTCGACACGGCGTACTCCGCCCAGCTCTCCGGGGCGCTGGACCTCCAGACGCTCACGCTGGCGGACCTGGTCGACGACCACGGGGCCCTGACCTCGGTCGGGGTCGATGCGACGGCGGCCGACCTCTGGGAGACCTCGCGGCGCACCGGCCACCTCCGGGTCCTGGTCCGCGACGGACGCAGCGTCCTGGGCGTCGTCCACGTCCGCGACGCCCTCACCTCGGATCCCGGGCAACCGGTGACCGTGATCATGCGCCACCCCGAGACGATGCCACCGGGTGCCCTGGTCCACCAGGCCCTGACCCGGATGAAGCAGACCAGCACCCAGCTGGTCGTCGTGGCCGAACCGGGCGGCCCTGCGCTCGGGGTGGTCGGGGTCCCCGACATCCTGCAACGCCTGATGCCCGAACCGGCCTGACCGGCTGCGGGCTAGAACCCCGCGGGGGCGTGCGGCACGTACGGTGCCTCGAGTCTCGCGACCTCGTCGTCGGTGAGCTCCAGGTCCAGGGCTGCCACGGCGTCCTCGAGGTGGCCCGCCCGGGTCGCCCCGACGATCGGTGCGGTCACGACCGGGTTCCGCAGCACCCAGGCCAGCGCGACCTGCGCCCTGGGCACGCCCCTGGCCGCCGCCACGTCGCCCACGGCGTCGACGACGGCCCGGTCGGCCTCGCCGTACAGGGTCCGGCCGAACTCGTCGGTCTCGCTGCGACTGGTCTGCTCGCCCCACTCCCGGGTGAGCAGGCCGCGCGCCAGTGGGCTCCACGGGATGACCCCCACCCCCTGGTCGGCGCACAGCGGCAGCATCTCGCGCTCCTCCTCGCGGTTGAGGAGGTTGTAGTGGTCCTGCATCGACACGAACGGCGTCCACCCGTTGGCCCGTGCGGTCTCCTGCGCCTTGGCGAACTGCCACGCCCACATCGACGACGCCCCGAGGTAGCGCACCTTCCCCGACCGGACGACGTCGTGCAGTGCCTCCATCGTCTCCTCGACCGGCGTGTGCGGGTCCCAGCGGTGGATCTGGTAGAGGTCGACGAAGTCGGTGCCCAGGCGCGCGAGGCTGGCGTCGATGGCGGCGAGGATCGCCTTGCGGGACAGCCCGGCGCCGTTCGGCCCGTCGTGCATGCGGCCGTGCACCTTGGTCGCGACGACGAACTCGTCGCGGCGCCCGTACTCCGCCAGGGCGCGTCCGACGATCTCCTCGCTGCTGCCTGCCGAGTAGACGTTCGCGGTGTCGAAGAACGTGATCCCCGCCTCCACGGCCTGACGCAGCAGTGGCCGGCTGGCCTCCTCGTCGAGGGTCCAGGAGTGGTTGCCCCGGTCCGGCTCGCCGAAGCTCATGCACCCCAGCACGATCCGTGAGACATCCAGTCCGGTGGATCCGAGCTTCACGTACTCCATGGCGTCCTCTCCGCAGGGGCCACGGCCGGACGGCTGTGGCAGGGTCGGTCCCATCGTCACCTCGGCTGCCCCGCACCGCCACCCGGCGCCAGCCCACCACCACCCGAACCACCACCTGGAGCACCGTGATCCACCACCTCCCCGTCAGCCCCGCCACCGTCGTCGAGACCGTCTCCCGGGACAGCCCCCCGGTGCTCACGGTGCAACCCGGTGACACCGTCGTCCTGGAGTCGCTCGACTCGGGCGGCCACCTCGAGCGCCAGACCTTCCCCGGTGAGGACCGCCCGCGGATGTTCACTCCCC
Source organism: Pedococcus soli (assembly GCF_054782575.1). Lineage (NCBI taxonomy): Bacteria > Bacillati > Actinomycetota > Actinomycetes > Micrococcales > Intrasporangiaceae > Pedococcus > Pedococcus soli. Next base: position 456,728 of record NZ_BAAGSF010000006.1, read on the forward strand.
GCCGTGGTCACTGCCTGACCGGGCCCGTGGCCGTCGACGGAGCGCGTCCCGGCGACGTGCTCGCGGTGCACTTCTCCGCCATCGACCCCGGTCCGTGGGGCTGGACCGCCTCCGGCGGCGCCGACTCGTGGCTCAACCACCGTCTCGGACTGGGCGAGGGGCACGGTGGGCACCTCCTGTGGGAGGTCGACACCGCCGCGGGCCTGGCCCGCAGCCACCTCGGGTATGCCGTGCCGCTGGCACCGTTCCTGGGCGTCGTCGGCGTGGCGTGCGACGTCGACGGAGAGCTGTCGACCGTGCCCCCGAGGCCGGAGAGCGGCGGCAACATGGACTGCCGCGACCTCGTGGCCGGTTCGACGCTGTTCCTGCCCGTCAACGTCCCGGGCGCCCTCCTCACGGCGGGCGACGGCCACGCGGCCCAGGGCCACGGAGAGGTCGGCGGGACCGCGATCGAGTGCCCGATGACGACGACGATGGCGCTCGACGTCGTCGTCGACCCGCCGTTGCGGACCGTGCACGCGCTCACCCCGACCGCCCGGCTGACCCTGGGGTTCGACACCGACCTCAACACCGCGACCGCTGCCGCCCTCGACGCGATGGTCACGTGGATGGAGTCGCTGCTCTCGGTCACCCGCGCCGAGACCCTGGCGCTGTCGAGCGCAGCGGTCGACCTGCACGTCACCCAGGTCGCCAACCAGACCTGGGGTGTGCACGCCTCACTCGGCCACGAGGCCTTGGTGCGCGGGTGACCCTCCCGGCCCTCAGTTGAGCTTGCGGGTGCCCTCCGGCAGTCCGCCACCGGCATACACGTCCTCGGCGAGCTCGGCCAGCGCCGTCAGGGCGACGTTCTGGCTCCACGGGCCGTAGGAGACCCGGGCGACGCCCAGCTCCTGGAGGCGGGCCAGCGGCACCGAACCGGGGATGCCGATGACGTTGACCTTCTGGGGGCCGAGCTCGTCGACGAGCCGGCTCACCATGGCCTCGTCCAAGGGTCCCGGGACGAAGAACGTCGAGGCTCCGGCGTCGAGGTAGGCGCGGCCGCGCGCAGCGGCCTCGTCGAGGACCTCCTGCGGGTCGCGGTCCCCGGCCTTGACGAAGGCGTCGGTGCGGGCGTTGAGGACGAAGGGGATGCCGGCCCTCTCCCCGGCGGCGACGGCAGCCTCGACCGCACGGACCGAGTCGGCCAGCGGCTTCATCTGGTCCTCGAGGTTCGCCCCGACGATGCCGACGTCGATCGCGCGGCTCACCGTCTCCCCCGCGTCGCCGTAGCCGCCCTCGAGGTCGGCGGTCACGGGCAGGTCGACCGCGGCCGCGATCCGGCCGACGGCCTCGATCATGAGGTCGCGCGGGATCTGCTCGCCGTCGGGGTAGCCGTAGGAGGCGGCGATCGAGTGGCTGGCGGTCGCCAGCGCCTTGGTGCCGGGGGTGTCCGCGACCACCTTCGCGGTGATGACGTCCCAGACGTTGACGACGAGCAGCAGTTCGGGGTCGGTGTGGAGTCGGAGGAGCTCACGGGCCTTGTCGGCATTGGAGGTCATGACTCGAAATTACCTGAGCCAGAACGAATCGGCCTTCCGAGCGCGAACCGGGACAAGGCGACGCCCACCCCTTCCCATGGCTGGCGCGGGGCGGCTGGGCGGCGCGAGGATGACCCTCGTGGACGACCGACCCGGGCGGCGCCGCCCGACCTCCGCACCCATGCGGGTCGTGTGGGCCGTGGTCGCCTTCGCCGGGGCCGGGGTGCTGGGACTGCTGCTGGTCCTGCCCCGGACCCGGGTCCTGCGCCCACGCCGAGTCCTGGCCTGCGACCTGTGCCAGCGTCGTCACCGCCGCCTGCTCGCGGCGATGGTCGTCCTCGCCCTGCTGTCGGTCGTGGGGCTCGGGCTCCGGGTGTCGCAGAAGGCGCGGGCACTGCCGGCCTGCGTGGCACCGATCTCGATCTCGGAGGGACGGACCATCGCCGACCCGGTCATGCCGGCTCGGTCGTCGGTGCGCTCGCGCGTCAGGTCGCTGCTCACCGCCCCGGTCAGCGGGCTGGCGCTGGGGTTCGCCGAGCTCAAGGGGCGTGGGCTGTGCAGCGTCGGCGACCCACAGATCACGCTGGCCTTCATCCCGGCCGCCAAGGACCTCCCCGGCAGCATGGTCGGCGAGGTGTTCCTCGCCTCCCCCACCCCCCGCGTGAACCCGGTCCGCGCCAGGCTCCTGGCGCAGCACGAGTCCCGCCACGTGGACCAGTGGGCGGTGTTCACCCTCGTCGGTGGCATCGCCCTGCTGCCTGTCGCGTACCTCGTCGACGACACCCTGTTCCCCGGGTCGGAGAACCACTTCGAGCAGGCAGCCGGACTCGACGACGGCGGCTACCGACCGGTGCCCGACCCACCCGTCGGGCCACAACGATGGGCCGTCGGGCTGTGGGTCGGCGTGCTGCTGCTCCTCGCGCGACGCCGGATCCGCTGGGCGGTGCGCACCGCGGTCCGGCGGCGCAGCACGCACAGCCCTGGGCGCTGCCCGGTCCACACGACCGGCTGGACCTGAGGGGCTGGAGCGGTGCTACCGTCGCAGGCCACGTCGGCACGAGCGGGCGTTGCTGACGCTCGGCGGAGGAAGCCATCGCAGGAACCGCCCGTCCGTGGATCGACGTCGTCCGATGCGTGCGCCCATGAGCCCTGCTACCGTCCGAGAATCGCCCCGGACCCCGGCGGGTCCTGCATCGACCCCGCCCGTGGAAGGTCCACCTCCGATGACCGCATCTGTCGACGCCACCTCGCCGGTCCCCTTCGACCCGGGTGCCATCACCTCCACCGTTCCCCCACTCGAGCTCGAGCTCATGACCGCCATCGCCGAGGACGCCGGCCGCGCCGCCGCCTCGGGGTCCGACGCATCCCCGTTCGACGCCTCACCCGCCATGCGCGTCGTGTGCCGAACCCCCGGGGGTGGGCGGATGGTCGCCGCCGCGCGGCTCTACCGGGCCGCGTACCAAGGCGCCCTCGAACCCGACCTGGACTGAGCCGGCGTCACCAGGACGTCGAGTGGTTGACGCACCCCTGCGCGCAGATGTCGCGGGACCGGTCAGAGCACGAAGGTCGCCATGAACTCCTCTGCACCCACGGGCAGCACCGCCACCGCGTCCCGGACCGGCACCTCGGTCCCGTCCAGGTCCACGCTCGCCGGGGCAGCCCCGTGCAGCACGAGGTGGAATGCGCGACGCCGGAACTGCGGATAGCCCTCGCCCTCCACCCCGGCCCGCAGCGACACCGAGGCACCGTCGCGCGTCAGCGTGAACGTCGTCCGCCAGGCAGCCCCCTGCACCGACGCGGTCGTCAGGCCGTCGTCCTCGACCAGTCGTGACGTGTGCACGCCGTCCGACCGGGGGACGAAGACGTGCAGCTCGACCGCCTCGGGGTGGTGGCCGGCGGTCGATGCCGGGGCCTCCACCCACATCGGCACGACCGCTCCTCCACGGGCGTAGACCGGGATGCGGTCCATCGGTGTCGCGGCCACGACGAACGAGCGGCCGGGCAGCACCTCGTCGGAGTGCCAGTCGTACCAGTCCCCTTCGGGCAGGTAGACCTGCCGGGAGGTCGTCCCGGCGTCGATCACCGGGGCGACGAGCAGGTCGGTCCCGAACAGGTACTGGTCGTCGATGTCGCGGACGGTGCCGTCGTACTGGTGGTCGAACACCAGGGGCCGCTGCACCGGTTCACCGGTCTCGGAGGCCCGGACGAATGCTGTGTAGATGTAGGGCAGCAGGCGGTACCTCAGGCGCACCGCCTCGCGGACGAGGTCCTGGACCACCGGCCCGAACGCCCAGGCGTACTGGTCGACGTTCCCCATCATCGAGTGGTTGCGGCAGAACGGTGTCAGCACGCCGTACTGCATCCACCGGGTGAAGAGCTCGGGGTCGGAGCTGCCCGCGAACCCACCCACATCTGCACCGACGAACGCCTGGCCCGACACCCCGAAACCAGAACCCATGGCGATGCTCAGCCAGAGGTGGTCCCACCGGGAGAGGTTGTCGCCCATCCAGTTCGCGGCATACCGCTGGATGCCCGCGAACCCGGCGCGAGACAGGATGAACGTGCGCAGCTCCGGCATCGCTGCCCGCAGGCCCTCGGTGGTGCCCATGGCCATGAGCAACGCGTACTGGTTGCGGTAGCGGTCGTGGGCGAACTCGCCGTGCCCGAACCGCATGCCGTCGGGCGCGATCGACCCGGTGGCCGGCTCGTTCATGTCGTTCCAGATCCCGGCCAGGCCGGACTGGACGTGCCTGGCGTTGAGCTCTCCCCACCACGCGCGCGCCTCGGGCGTGACGAAGTCCGGGAACGCGGTGTTGCCGGGCCAGACCTGGCCGATGTAGGTGTCACCGCCCTCGGTCCGGCAGAAGACGTCGCGCTCGAGCCCGTCGTCGAACACGGCGTACCCCGGGTCCCACTTCACGCCGGGGTCGATGATGGTGATCACCTTGAACCCCTGGTCGGACAGCCGCTCCAGCATCCCCGGGGCGTCGGGGAACTTGTCGGTGTCCCAGGTGAAGACGCGGTAGCCGTCCATGTAGTCGATGTCGAGCCACAGTGCGTCACACGGGATCTCGTCGTCCCGGTGCCGCTGGCCGAGCGCCTCGACCGCCTCTTGGGTGTAGTCGAACCAACGGCACTGGTGGTAGCCCAGCGACCACAGGGGAGGGAGCTGGGTGCGTCCCGTGAGCGCGGTGTACCGGGTGAGGATCGCGGGCATGTCCGGGCCCGCGAAGATGTACTCGGTCCACTGCCCGCCCCGGAAGGTCATGCGGTACTCGTCGTGGGCGGAGAACTCGTACTCACCCCGGTACCCGTTGTCCATGAACGACCCGGCCATCGTCCCCGCCGGGTAGGTCTGGTGGTAGAAGAACGGGATCGTCACGTAGAACGGGTCGAACTCGACGCTGGTGCGGTCGCCGCGCGGGTCACCCGCTTCCTTGCCGACGGTGAACTCCCCTGCCGCGTCAGGGCTGAGGACGTCGGTGTTCCACATCGTGAAGTCCCGACCCTTGCGGTTGTGCCGTCCCGACTTCTCCCCCAGCCCGAAGACGGCGTCCTCCTGCCGACAGCGCCGACGAACCGTGAAGGTGTCGTTGAGCGTGGCGTACCCCCAGTAACGGCCGTGCTCGTCGGCAGCGGTCTCCACCACCGCGGTGCCGTCGATGCGGTGCACGTCGAGGCGGAACGGCTCCAGCCACAACGACACGACCATCGCGGAGGTCGTGACGGTCACCCGCTGGTCGTCGCGGTCCACGGTGAAGTCGACCGGGCCCGACAGCGGGTCGACGCAGACCGCGAACGTCGGCTCCTCGTCGAACACCCCGCCACGGCTCATCTTCACGCGCACGACGTCGTCGCTGACGAGGTCCACCCGCAGCTGTTCGGTCTCCACCTCGGCGAGCAGCCCGCGGTCCGTGGCCGTCACCTCCCCGACCTTCTCGAAGCGGATGAAGTGGTCGGTCTGCAGCACGGGAGGACCTCTCGGCAGGTGTGGGGAGGGCGGGAAGGGCGGCCCGGTTCCGGGTCCGGGCACCGGACGGCGAGGTATGGCGCGCGCACCGGTCCGCCGTCGCGGGCGCCGCAACATTCTGGTGCCGGTGCCCCCGAGGAGTCCACCACCGCCCCCCGGCGAGACAAGTCGCCAGAAACCTGCCGACGCCCGTCCATACGGGCGTACAGTGCGAGGCGTGCTGTCCGGCGACCCGGTGGCCGCTCCCGACGACCATGCGGTGATCTTCTACGACCACGACTCCGAGATCGTCTCGGCGGTGGCCGGGTACGCGCATGAGGGCCTGCAGTCCGGGGAGGTCGTCCTCCTCATCGCCACGGCCACGCACGCACCGGTGATCCTCGAGGTCCTGTCGGCGCTCGGCTCCGACGTCGCCGAGGCCACCGCGCGTGGCACGCTCCACCTGCGCGACGCGGCCGCAACCCTGGCCCAGTTCCGGGCCGAGGGCGAGCTGGACCTCGAGCGGTTCGAGTCCCACCTGCGCGAGCTGCTCGCCTCCGTGACGACGAAGGACACCCGCGCCCGCGTCTTCGGTGAGCTGGTCGCCCTGCTCTGGGAGGAGGGTGAGGTCGCCGCCGCGATCGGGCTCGAGTCCGCCTGGAACACCGTGCTGACCGGTCACCGGACCGGCCTGCTCTGCGCCTACCCCACCGCCCTCCTCGCCTCCGCGGGCCTGCCGGGCATCCGCGAGACCTGCGTCCGGCACTCCGAGGTGCACGCACCACCCGGGTACGGCTCCCTCCGCCCCCTCCCGGAGGACCCCGGCGCCCTGGTCCACGACCTCACGACCGCCCAGCGCACCGAGGTCTTCGTTCCCACCACCACGGCCGTGATCGCGGCCCGCCGCTTCGTGGGCGCCACGCTCGAGCACTGGGACCTCGACCACGTGGCACCGGACGCCCTGCTGCTCGTCTCCGAGCTGGCCACGAACGCCGTGCTGCACGCCGAGTCACCGTTCCGGGTCTTCCTGCACCACAGCCCGGGCGTGCTGCACCTGTCGGTCCACGATGCCCAGCGCGGATGGTTCGAGCTGGGCCACCCCTCGGCCGGCGAGGTCAACGGGCGCGGCGTGAGCATCGTCGAGGCCGTCGCCGACCGGTGGGGCTGCGACGCGGTCTCGGACGGCAAGGTCGTCTGGGCCGAGCTGCCGACCGGCGCCTGACTGCCGGGCACCGACCGCGCGGGCGCACGTCACCCGGGCGTCGTGGCTCACGCCATACGGGCACCGCACCGGGAGCGGGCGCTCACCATCCGACGTCCGCGGCCTCGGCCGGCTCCTCGGGTCTGGCTGCCATCCGGCGGACGATGACGAGCATCACGAGCATCCCGGCCACTCCCATGACCACCGCCCAGGTGAGCTGGGACCGGGTGGCGCTGGTCCTCGGCGCCTCGCGGAGCCCGGACCGCGCGGCCTCGGCGGGAGCTCCCGGCACGACGACGGTCGCCGGGAGCGGTGACGGACTCACCACGTCGCTGATGGACCCGTCGTCGCCGACCACGAACCCGATGCTCTGCAGGCCCTTGCTCTTGCGGACGGCGTCGACCTCGAGCTGCCACCGCCCGGGGGTCGCGTGCACGGTGCCCTGCCACTGCCCACGGGCACCCTTGGTCTCGCTGAGCGTGAGCGGGCGGGACTCGGCCGTGTCGGGCAGGTACGCCACGGCACGGACGGTCTCACCGACGACGGGATCGCTGTCGGGGTAACGGATCGAGGCCGTGACCACCACGTCACCACCGCTGCCGGACACCTGCAGGACGATGGTCGAGATCGGTGAGTGGGCCGAGGCAGGCGCCTGCCCGAGCCACACCAGGTGGGCCACCACGAGCACCGCCAGCAGCAGCACGCGTGGCCACCGTGACGACGCGTGCATGGGACCTCCCGGGGCCGACGGACCGCAGCCGGTCCGCGTCCAGAGTCTAGGGTCGCCAGCCCGTCGACGGCGGAGATTTCTCCGCGGGTCCACCAGGTCGCGGCCTCGCCGAAACACCGGTCGCCGGGCACGTCCCGGCAGTACCGTTCAGGGACCGTCGCGCACGACGGCCGGCCCCCGGAGGAACCGCCCGTGACCCCTGTGCTGAACCCCGCCGCGTGGGTCGCGCACGGAGTGGGCAAGCGCGAGGACCTGCCGCTGCCGTTCCCCCTGGTCGTCGCCGGCGCGTCCGTCGCCCTCGTGGTCTCGTTCGTGGCCCTGGGAGCACTCTGGCGCACCCCGCGCCTGCACCCGGGTGGCGGCCACCCCCTCCCTGCCACGACGGCCAGGCTCCTGGACAGCCGGTGGCTGCGGGGCTGCGCCGTCGCCCTCGCGCTCGCCCTGTCGGCCTGGACCCTGATGGCCCTGGTCGCCGGGGCCGACAACGCCAACAACCCCACGCCGTACGTCGTCTACGTCTGGCTCTGGATCGGGCTGCCGTTCCTGTCCCTGGTGCTGGGTCCCGTCTGGAGGGTGCTCAACCCCCTCCGCGCGCTCTTCCTCCTCCTGTGCCGGGCGGGCGGACTGGACCCGCTCAACGGCATCCTGCGGTACCGGCTGGGCTACTGGCCGGCCGCCGTCGGGCTCTTCGCGTTCACCTGGCTCGAGCTCATCGCGCCCGACCGCACGACGCGAGCCGTCCTCCTGCCCACGATCCTCGGCGTCATGCTGCTCACCCTCCTGGGCGCGGTGGTGTTCGGTCCACGCTGGTTCGAACGGGCCGACCCCTTCGAGGTCCTGTCCTCCCTCTACGGCGCGCTCAGCCCGTTGGGGCGACGACCCGACCGCACGTGGGTCGTCCGCACCCCGCTGCACGGCGTGGACCGGATCGAGGCCGACCACGGGCTGCTGGCGACGGTGTCCGTCCTGCTGGGCGGCACGGCGTACGACGGCTTCTCCGGGCTCACCGCGTGGTTCAGCTGGACGCAGTCGTCGGCCTCCCCGGTGGCGGCGCAGACCCTGGGCCTCCTCGGGTTCTGCGTGCTGGTGGCCGGGACGCTGGCGGCCGCAGCAGGGCTGGCGGCCAGGATCGCGGGCGTGGTGTCGCTGCGCGGGTGCGCCACGGCGTTCGCCCCCTCGCTGGTGCCCATCGCCGCGGGGTACGTCGTCGCGCACTACTGGTCCCTGTGGGTCTACGGCGGACAGCTCACCCTCGCCCTGCTGTCCGACCCGCTCGGCACCGGGGCCAACTGGCTCGGGACGCGTGGACTGACCCCCGGCTCCGCCCTCATCGGCCCGACGTTCGTCGCCTGCCTGCAGGTGACGGCCATCGTCACGGGCCACGTCCTGGGCATCGTCCACGCCCACGAACGCGCCCTGGGCCTGTTCGACCGGAAGGCGGCCGTCCGCGGCCAGGTCCCCATGCTCGTGGTGATGGTCGGCTACACGTGTGGTGGCCTGGTCCTGCTGTTCGCGGCGTGACCCTGCGGCTCAGGTGTCGACGCAGAGGTGGACGGTCACCACGTCGCCGACCTCGATCTGCTCGGCCCGCAGCACCGCGAACTTGAGGGGCACGGCATACGCACCGTCCTTGGGGAACAACGAGGTCGTCCACGTCGTGGGCCCGATCCGGGCCCGCACGGGGATCATGCCCCAGCCGTAGCTCACGCGGGACGCGACCGCCTCGAGCGCCCCGCACTCCTCGTCGGGGACGGTGACGAAGTGCCACGGCGACGGCCCTCGCCAGAACCACACGTCACCGCTGAACTCGAGCTCCATCGCAGCAGGATAGGGAGCAGCCGGCTGCCCGGTCCGGAGCCGGTTCGCACCTGCGCCCGTCACGGTCGCCAGTCGCTGGGCGGGTCCTCGCCGACCAGTCCGTCGACGGCCTCCCGGAGGAGGTCGGCGTGCCCGGTGTGGCGGCCGTACTCCTCGACCAGGTCGAAGACCAGCCGACGCAGGCTCGCGTGCCGTCCGTCGGGGGCCGTCACATGGGCCTCCTGCTCCAGCCCACCCTCGGCGACCGCTGCGGCCAGGGTGGCCCGGGACCTCGCGACCGCGCCGTCCCACAGGGCGTACAGCTCCTCGGGCGTGTCGGCGGCGGCGGACCGGAAGTGCCACCCCTCGTCGTCGTCCTGGTCCATCTCCGTCCAGGGCGACCCCAGCGGCTCCCCCTTGAGCTTCGTCGTGAAGACGTGGTCCTCGCAGGCGGCCAGGTGCTTGAGCAGGCCTCCCAGGGTCAGGGACGACGCCCCGACGCTGGTGTCCAGGCCCTCGCGGTCGAGCCCGCCCGCCTTCCAGCGGAACGTCGTGCGCAGCCGGTCCAACGCTCCTGTCAGGTGCTCCAGCTCGGTGCCGGCGAACGGTGGTTCCCAGCTCGGCGGAACCCATTGCGCCGCAACGCCGTCCGGGGCGGCGGCCGGTCCGGTGTCGGTGCTCTGCTCGATCGTCATGGGTGCACGGTACGGCTGGTTCCGGACGGATCGCTTCCGCAACGTGTGCGAATCTGTTCACGTGGACACCACGAACCCGACCGCCCGGGCCCTGCTCTGCCTGGAGCTGCTGCAGGACTCACCGGGCATCACCGCGGACCGCCTCGGCGAGCGGCTCGGGGTCACGTCACGCGCGGCCCGCCGCTACGTCGGCATCCTCCGCGAGGCCGGGATCCCCGTCCAGTCCACCCGGGGCCCGTACGGCGGCTACCGCGTGGGTCGGGGTCTGCGGCTGCCCCCGCTGACGTTCAGCTCCGCCGAGGCGCTCGGTCTGGTCATGGCCGTTCTCGACGGTCACCACGACGCCGGCAACCCCGCCGACCCCGTCGGCAGCGCCCTGGCCAAGATCCTCCGGGCCCTGCCCGACTCCGTTGCCGCACAGGCGGATGCCGTCCGCCGCACGGCTGCCTCCGCACCCGACCGCGCTGCGGCCCGCCCGGACCCGACCACGGCCGCCACCCTGGTGGACGCCAGCGCGGAGCACCGCCGGGTCAAGGTGACCTACCACTCGGAGTCAGGTCGCACGTGGGACGTGGAGGTCGACCCGTGGGCGGTCGTCGTCCGCCACGGACGCTGGTACCTGCTCTGCCTCACCCGTCCCACGTCCGACGAGGCGGCGGTGCGGACGTACCGCGTCGACCGGGTCTCGGCCGTCGAGGTGCTCGACCTCACCTTCACCCCTCCCCCGGACCTCGACCCCGTCGCCCTCCTCGAGCAGCACCTCGCGACGGGCTGGGAGTATGCCGTCGACGTCCTGGTCGAGGCCCCGGTCGAGATCGTGTCGCACTGGCTCCCCCGGGCGCTGGGGCGGCTCGAGGCGGTCGACGAGCAGACGACGCGGCTGGTCGGGACGACGAGCAGCCTGTGGTGGTACGCCGAGCAGCTGGCGGTGCTGCGCGCACCGTTCCGGATCGTCGGGTGCACCGAGCTCCAGGAGGTGGCCCGGGCCGTCGGCGCGCAGCTGCTGGCCGCCGGCACGCCGGGCGGTGCGGGTCAGCCCCAGAGCGCCAGCTCGTCCTGACGCGGCCAGGTCGACACCTTCACGGCGGACACGTCCGACGAGGGCTCCTCCGGCGACGCGCCGAACGTCCTGACGAGCGGCTCGTCGGGCGCCCAGGACGGCCACCCCGGGTCGCCACCCTTGGCGAACTCGACCCAGGCCCGGTGCATCGCGTCCGCCACCGGCTGCGGCGCCGCCCCACCCGCCATCAGCGCCCCGGCGCCGAGCGTGTCGAAGACGAACGGCAGCTCGAGGGCGTGGCAGGCGCCGAGGTCGGCCAACGGTGTCCGCCAGGCGAACTCGTACACGTGCACCGGCGCCCCGACGCCGTGCTGGGCCGCGGCGAGCTGCGCCGTGGGGACCCGGAAACCGGCATCGGTGAGGATGGCCGCAGCGACGTCGCCCGCAGACGCCTCAGGACGGTTGCGCACGTACGTCTCGACCGCGTGCTCCGGCCAGCCGTAGCGTGCTGCGAGGAACGGCAGGGCCGGCTCGGAGATCGTGGCGGCGACTCCGGTCGGCACCATGAACAGACGCATCTCCTCGGTCGTCGTGCCGATGAGCAGCGGCACCCCCGCGGCCGACCCCGCCGCGATCCGGGTCGCCGGGACCTCGGGCACGACGTCACCGTCCACGACAGGGAACAGGCTCATGATGCCGAGACCGCCGCGCAGGACAGAGGAACCCCAGCGGGCCGGGTCGGGGTCGGCCTGGACCGCCAGCGTCAGGGCCCCCTGGGCCGCGGCAACGGCTTCGGGATCCAGCGCTGCGAACGCCTCCGCCGTGGCGGGCACACCGAGGATCGCAGCGAGCTCGACCCCCACCCGTCGGGCGTCCTCGAGTGCGCAGACGGCCGTGCCGCCTCCGGACTGGACGATGGCACGGTGGAAGAGACCTCCTGCAGCAGGCGAGGCCATCAGCGTCGCGACGCTCATGCCGCCCGCCGACTCACCGAAGACGGTCACGTCCTCGGGGTTGCCGCCGAACGCCGCGACGTTGTCGCGCACCCACCGCAGAGCGGCGACCTGGTCGCGGAGACCGAGGTTGGTGGGAGCACCGTCCAGCACGGCGAAGCCCGGCGCGCCGAGGCGGTAGTTGACCGAGACGAGGACGACCCCGTCACGGGCGAAGGCCGAACCGTCATACGTGGCAACGCTGTTCGCGCCTCGGACGAACGCCCCACCATGGATCCAGACCATCACGGGCAGGTCCGTCCCGCCCTCCGACGGCGCCCACACGCTGACGTTGAGGTACTCGTCCCCCGGGGCCACCGAGGCCGGCAGGAACTGGTCCATCGGGCTCGGGTACGCCGTCTGGGCTGCGCTCGGCCCGTGCACGCCCGCGTCGCGTTCCCCCTCCCACGGCACGACGGGCTGCGGCAGCCGGTACCGGTCGGCGCCCACGGCCGGCGCGGCATACGGGAGTCCGAGGAAGGCGTCGACACCGTCGCGGCTGGTGCCGCGAGCGAGTCCACCGGTGACGTTCACGACAGGGGCCATCTGCTCATCCAACCAGCCGTGGCCTGCCCCGGCACGGGAGCCGGTGGCTAGCCTGAGGCGGTGAGGCGCCCACCCGAGCACGACGACGTCATCGCCGGCGCGGTGGCCGAGGCCGACCGGCGCCGTGACCGGTCCGACCGCGACCTCAGGACGACCGTCGCGCACTTCCGGGCCACCGTCGGCCCCGTCTGCACCGCCTGGGACCTCACCGCCCGCGCGTGGTTCGACGGCGGAGCGGGGGCTCCGACGCTCGACGTGGTGCGCGTGGACGGCACCGGGGCGGTGCTCAAGATCGCGGACCCCGGCGCCCTCGACCGGGCTGCGACGGTCATGCTCGCCGCCGAGGGGCGTGGCTACGCCGAGGTCCTGGCCTGGGACGAGGCGGCCGGCGCCCTGCTGACCGAGCGGCTCGGCGCCGACCTCTGGACCGAGCACCGCACGGTGTCCGCGCAGGTCGAGGTGGTCGCGCCCCTGCTCCTCGAGGCGTGGCACGTGCCGGCCGGGGCAGGGAAACGGTTCGAGGGCAAGGCTGCCGGTCTCGTGGCCATCCTCGACGACCTCGGACCCAGGTACGGCGGCGGACACGAGGGTGCCCTCGCCCTGGCCTCGGCCCACGCGCGCGAGCTCGCGACGACAGAGCGACCGGAGGTGGTCTGCCACGGCGACCCGCACGGCGGGAACGTCCTGCGGCGAGGGACCGGCTGGGCCCTGATCGACCCGGACGGCTTCGTCGGGGAACGCGCCTACGACCTCGGGGTGGCGCTGCGCGACGCCTGCCACGAGCTGCGCGACCTGGAGGAGGCCGAGCCCGGCTCGGGCACCGACCTGTTGCGCCAGGGGTGCGAGCACGCCGCAGAGCTGGCCGGGGTGGAGGCGGAGCGCGTCTGGCGCTGGGCCTACGTCGAGCGGGTGACGACCGGGCTGTACCTCGCGTGGCACGGGTACCCGAACGAGGCCCGGACGTTCCTCGACACCGCGAGCACGATCGCGGCCGGGGGCTGAGGTCAGCCCTCGTGGTCGTGGGCGTACTCCACGTCGTACGCCGGTCCGAGCTCGAGCTGCAGGTCGCGCGACAGCCGGCGCCCGGAGCTGACCCAGTCCGAGTAGGAGTCCTGCTGCGGCGCGGTACGGGTGCGGTCGTGCAGCTCCTCCCAGCGACGCGCCCAGGCGAGCAGGTCCGCGGTCAACCGCGGCGAGAGCGGGAGGGTCTCGAGGTCGACCATGCCCTGCTTGGTCCAGACCGGGTCCGCGTTCCAGTCGGCCATGACGGTGAGCTCCATCCGGCAGACCATGTCAGGGTCGCAGGGTCGCCACCTGCCGTTATGCGTGCCCTTTGCCATCTCCTTGACGACTCCGGACCATGTCGAGGACCAGCCGTGGGGCGAGGGGCGGGGTCGGCGCTCAGGCGCCGGAGGACCGCCCGGGGGCGCGCCCGGCGGCGCCCCCTTCCTCCCGCAGCCGTGGCTCCGTCCGGCGCTCGGGGTGGATGCCCCTTTTGTCCCGGTAGAAGGCTCGGACCTGGTCCATGACCACCACGACGTCCTCGTCCGCCACGATGGTCGGCCCGAATCCCGCTGTGCGCGAGGGGCCGTCGATGAACGCCAGGGCGATCGGCAGCCGCGCCTCGCGGGCGATGCGCCAGAAGCCGGACTTCCAGTACTCGCCCTTCGTGCGGGTCCCCTCGGCGGCCAGGATCAGCAGGAACGGCTCTCCGCTGCGCGCCTCGCGCACGAGGTCCCGCACCACGGCACCGGGGTTCTCGCGGTCCAGGGAGACCCCTCCGAGCCGGGGCAGCAACCACCCCAACGGCCCCTTGAACAGACTGTGCTTGATGAGGACCCGCGGGGTGACCCCGCCGCGCCACATGATCAGCAGCATCATGACGAAGTCCCAGTTGGACGTGTGGGGGGCCCCGACGAGGATGCCGCTGCGGGGCACCTCGCCGACGGCGGTCCACCGCGAGAGCCGCAGCACCGCCCTGGCCAGTCGGCTCCTCATGGCACGTCCCTTCGTGGGGCTTGCTGCCCCGAGGGGACCAACCTACGGGGCGCGGGCCGGCGCAGGGCCCGGTGGTCACCGACCGCGCCCACCGTGCCCGGCGTCAGGACACGGCGTCCTTCACCAGCGCGACGACCTTCTTCTCGACCGCGGGGCTCCACCGCAGCAGGGCGAACGAGGCCGCCCACATGTCACCGTCGTCGAGGTTCGCAGCGTCCTGGAAGCCCAGGGTCGAGTAGCGGTAGTTGAACTTGCCCGAGTCCTGGAAGAAGAGGACGACCTTGCCGTCCGCGTTCGCGTAGGCGGGCATGCCGTACCAGGTCTTCGGCAGCAGGTCGGGCGCGGTCGTCGTCACGGCGACGTGGACGCGTTCGGCGAGGGCACGGTCGTCGGGCGCCATCGCCGCGATCTTGTCGAGCAGGTCCTGCAACCCGTCCGCCAGCTTCGCGCCCTTCTTCCCCTCGGCGCGCAGCTCCGCGGCCCGTTCCTTCATCGCGGCACGCTCCTGCGCGGTGAACCCGTCCGTGGTGCCGGCGGTCTTGGTGTCAGCGGTCTTGGTGTCAGCGGTCTTGGTGGCCATGTCATCGTCCCCTCGTGGTGTGATCCCGGTATGGCGCCCTTCCGGGCCCCTCGATGGAAGGCTAGGCCGCTCATCCCCGCCCGTGCTTCTCGATTCCTGACCGGATCGGCACGTCAGCACCGACCGGGTGTCGGGGCCCGCGAGTACCGTCGACACCGTGAAGGAGACGGCACGCGAGGTCGACGAGCTGCAGGTCCTGATGGACGCGTCCCACGCGGCCGGCACGAGCCACCTGCGCGAGATCATCACCGGCGACCGCCGTCTCACCGCCGAGCAGGTGGTGGCCGCCCTGGACGGGATGAAGGTGCTGAGCCTGGCCACCGTCACGGCCAGGGGTGAACCCCGGGTGAGTGCCGTGGACGGGCACTTCCTGCACGGGTGCTGGACGTTCGGCACCGACGGTCGGGCTGCCAAGGCCCGTCACCTCGAGGCTCGACCCGCGGTGAGCGCTGCCCACCTCGACGGTGAGCGACTCGGGGTCTTCTGCCACGGACGAGCCGTCCTGCTCTCCCCCGGCGACCCGACCTGGGACGAGACCATCGCGCACTGGACGGCCCACTACGGCTCGGACCCGACCACGTGGAGCGACGACATCCGGATGTACCGCCTCGAGCCCAGCTGGCTCGTCGGTTACGGGACGGTCGCCCCGCCCGACTGACCGGGGGCGGCTGCCAGCACGACACAGGCACCCAAGGCCAGCAGCAGCGCGAGCACCGCCGGTGCTGCCCAGCCCGGACGGACCGCGTCGCCGAGGACCCACACGCCGACGACGGCCGGTAGGGCGACCTCGACCACCCAGAGGATCGCGGTCGCCGGACCG
The DNA here is from genome assembly GCF_054782575.1 of Pedococcus soli. Taxonomy (NCBI): domain Bacteria; kingdom Bacillati; phylum Actinomycetota; class Actinomycetes; order Micrococcales; family Intrasporangiaceae; genus Pedococcus; species Pedococcus soli. Next base: position 472,553 of record NZ_BAAGSF010000006.1, read on the forward strand.
ACCGAGCCGTGCTCCAGCGCTCCCGTGTAGCCGATCATGCCGAGGGCCCCGTAGCCGAGCACAGCCCAGGCCAGGGGTTCGTGCAGCAGGCTCGCCCAGTCGCCGGACCCGTGGGCGGCGCGGGCGCACAGGGCCGCACCCGAGAAGGCGACGCCGCCGAGGACCGCCAGCTCCGTCGAACGGGCACGGCGCCCGGCGAGCACCGTCGCCACCGCCAACACCCCCAGGGAGACGAGCATGACCGGGCTGAAGGGCCGTGGCGGTCGCACCGCCGACAGCGGTCCGGCACCGGCGGCCAGGACGACGAGGGCGGCGGTGATGACGGCCGCCGCGACGCCTTCCCGGCGGCGGACCCGGACGCCGAGGACGAGGCGGGCGAGGACGACGGTCACGGCCAGCGAGCCCGCGAGCAGGGCCTGGACCGCGAACAGCGGCAGCTGGCGCAGGGCCACGAGCGAGCCCATCCACGCGACCGCGTCGAAGGCGAGACCGGCGACGTAGGTCGGTTGGCGCGCCACGGCGACGCCACTGGCCCGGGAGGCGCCCACGCTCTGCAGGACCGACCCCGCGCCATACCCGAGGGTGCCGACGAGGGCGGCGAGGAGGGCGAGGATCACAGGTGGACCCTACGTCGGCGGCCACGGGGCGCCGACGTGACGGCAGTCGTCCCCGGCGCCGGGGGCGGTGCTCGCCCCGGCCGGCTCAGCCGCGGTACTGCTCGACGAGTGGACAGCTGAAGGGATCACGGTTTCCCGGGCCGACGGAGTCGAGGTACCTGACGACGATGGCGTACGAGGCCATCAGGGTGGTCTCGGTGTACGTGACCCCGCGTTCGGCACAGAACTGCTGGACGAGGGGACGGGCGCGGCGCAGGTTGGCCCTCGGCATCGACGGGAACAGGTGGTGCTCCACCTGGTAGTTGAGCCCGCCCATGAGGAACGTGACGAGCCACCCGCCGCGGATGTTCCGCGACATGAGCACCTGGCGGCGCAGGAAGTCGATCCGGGCGTCCCGTGGCACGATCGGCATCCCCTTGTGGTTGGGCGCGAAGGCGGCACCGAGCAGGAACCCGAACAACCCCAGCTGGACCGCGAGGAACGCGAGCGCCTTGACGGGGTCGAGCACGAGCAGCAGGACCACGACGTACCCGGCCAACCGCACGGCGACCAGCCCGAGCTCGAGCCGGCGCCACGGGAGCTCACGACGCTGCAGCAGCACGCGCACACCGGCCTGGTGGAGGTTGAGTCCCTCGAGCAGCAGGAGGGGGAAGAACCACCAGCCCTGGTGGTCGGCGAACCAGCCGGGGAACCCCGTGCGGTCGGCGGCGGCCTCACGGGTGAAGGCGATCGCCCCCGGAGCGATGTCCGGGTCCCGACCCACCTGGTTCGGGGCGCTGTGGTGCCGGTTGTGCTTGTGGGTCCACCACGCGTAGCTGAGGCCGACCACGCCGCAGGACAGGCAGCGCGCCAACCACTCGTTGCCCTTCCTCGTGCCCAGCACCTGCTGGTGGGCTGCCTCGTGACCGAGGAATCCGAACTGGGCGAGGACCAGCGCGAGCCCGGCCGCGGTGCCCAGCTGCCACCACGAGTCGCCCAGGACGACGAGGAGCGCGCCGGTGCCGGTCAGCGCCGCACCCAGGGACACCAGCAGCACGAGGTAGGGCAACCGTCGGCGCTGCAGCAGGCCGGCCCCGCGGATCCGCTCGGACAGGATGGCGTAGTCGCTGGGGGGTCGCGGTCGCCGTGGGGCAACGCGCTGGGTCGCGGACGGTGCGCTGGTTGCCGCTGGTGGCTGTTCCATGGGACCTCGTGTCGGCGTCGTGCCGCCGGGTCCAGGGCAACTCTCGAGCTGGTCCTCCGACTGAAGCACGCACGGCGACGCGCCGCAACCCCGGGGGCGGCCACCTGGGTCGCGGCCGTGCCCCGGGGTGCGGACCGGTCACGCTCAGGCGCTGACCGGACGAGGTCTACCGCTTCACGACGACGACCTCGAACTGCGTCGCCGTGGGCGGGAAACCGGTGTCGAACTTGGCGTTCGCCAGGACGAGCCGGCCGCCGACACGGGCCACCGTGGTGGGTGTCTCGAAGAGAGGACTCGTGATGACCTTGCGCACCGTGGCCGACGACAGGTCCTTGGCCAGCCGGGCCTCGACGACCAGGTTGTCGTTGTTGCGCACCGACCACAGGGTCCGCCCGTCGAGGAGGATGCCGTCGACGTTCGGGACGCTCAACCCCGCGACGGCCCGGCTCGCCCCGGTGCGGGGGTCGACGACGTTGACGGCACCCTGGGCGCTGTGGGCGACGAGCAGTCGCCAACCGTCCTGCGTGGCCTGGATGCCGTTGTTGTTGAACGCGCCGGCGAGCTCTGCGGCGGGCCCGCTCAGGGAGAGGGTCCGGAAGGCGCCGGGCGTGCCGTGCCTGACGGGGACGAAGTACAGCACCGCCCGCGCGGAGTCGGTGAACCACGCACCCTTCTCCGTGAGCGCGACGTCGTTGATGAAGGTGGGGGCTGCAGCGAAGGTGTACGACGCCACCGGCATCCCCGTGGAGGTGCTGTAGACGTAGCCCTGGCCCGTCGGGCCTCCGGCGACGAACAGCAGGTGGTCGTCGCGGTCCACCTTCATGCCGGTGGCGAAACGGCCGGCCGGTGCATCGATGAACTTGGCCGCGGTGCCCTTGCCGACGTCTCCGCGGAAGACGTCGCCCGTGAGCAGGTCCCCGGCGTAGAAGGTCGAGCCGCCACCGCTGGCGACCCCCTCGGTGCCCGTGGCGCCGGGTAGGACGATCGCCCGGTCCACGTGGTGGCGGTGGTCGGCGTGGTCGTCATGGTCGGCCGTCGCCGGTGGAGCGGCGAGGGCCAGCGTGGCGGCCGCCGCGAACACGGCAGCCAGCAGGGACGTCTTCCTCAGTGCGGTCATCGGTGGTGCCTCTCTGGTCGCGCACCGCGACGGGTGCGGTCCTGCATGGTGGTCTGGCCGTCCCGGCCCCGCTCCCGGGTGGCAGGAGGTAGGACGACGGTCGCGGACCCCGCGTTCACCCACCCCCTCGGGTCGCGACGAGGGTGAGCTTGCGGATGCGCCCCTGCTCGAGCCAGTGGGTCCAGAGCCGGTGGGCCGTCAGCAGGTCGTCGAGGAAGGCGTCGCCGAGATGCGCTCGGATGTCCCCCGCGTGCTCCGAGAACGCGCGGGTCAGGGCTCGGGCGGCAGTGTGGTGGGCACGGGTGCTGTCGGTCTCCCACGTCACCCTCAGGCCGGCGTCCACCAGGGAGGACCTCAGCTCGGCCTCCGGCACCGGCCAGACCGTGTCGGACGCCGGCATGAGGGACCGTTCCGCCGCCGTGAGGGGCGCCCCGGTCTCGACGGTGCAGGCGAACCGGCCACCGGGGACGAGGGCGCCGGCGACCGCGCCCAGCAGGGGCGCCTTGTCGGCGAACGCGAGCATCGTCTCCAGGAGCAGGACCACGTCGAACCCGCCCTCGGGCACCGGGGGGACGTCGGCGACGGTGAACCGGCACCGGGGGCCGGCCCGCCTGCGTGCCACGGCGATCGCATCCGGGGAACGGTCGACCCCGAGGTAGGTGCAGCCGAGCGCCTCGGCGATGAGCCGGCCGGGACCCGCGACACCGCAGCACAGGTCCAGGACCGAGGTCCCCGCCCCGATGGCGGCCCTGGTGGCGAGGTCCCGGATCTCGGTCGCCCGCATGAAGCTCTCCTGCCCGACGTACTCGCCGGGCTCGTAGGCCTGGAGGCGGGCGGCGAGCAGCCCGGCCTCGACCACCTCCCGGCCGATGGTCCTCACCTGATGGCCCGGGTGGGTGGGGCGCTCGCGACGCCGGCCGCGGGAGCGGTCTGCCCGGCCGTGACCACCTTCGGCGACCGGTCGCCGAACGCGCCCAGGAACCGGTCCCTGAAGGCGTCCATGCGCCATACCGGCGCCCGGGGACCGGGGCGCAGGCCGTCCTGCCAGCCCCACGAGGAGATGCGGGCCAGGACGGAGGGATCGCGAGCCAGGACGGTGACGGGCACGTCGTGGTTGCCCCCGAACCCGCTGACGATCGTGGCGGGCTGGTGGTCGCCGAGGAGGACGAGCACGAGGGAGTCGCTGCCGTACCGCTCGACGAAGCCGAGCAGGGCCGTGAGGGAGTACTCGATCGAGCCCATGTAGGCCGCCGGGACCCGCTCGCGGTGGCTCCAGAGGTGGGACGCGGACTCGGCCCCGGCGTGCACGGCATCGAAGACCGTGCCGTCCCCCAGGTCGTCCCACCCCACCATGCGTGGCAGCGGCGCCCACGGCCCGTGGCTCGACGCGAGGTCGATCTCGGCCATGACCGGGGACGTCCGGCCCGGGCCGAGCTCGCGCCGCCCGAACGCGTCGAGGGCGTACTGGTCGGGCATCGAGGAGAACCCGAACGCGGGCCCGGCGTACCCGAGGTCCGAGCTGTCGTAGATGGTGTCGAACCCGTAGTACCGCTGCCCCTGCGGCCAGGTCCCCCGGTTCGAGGGGAGCAACCCCACGGTCCGCCACCCCGAGCGCGCGAACACGCTGGGCAGGGTGGTGTGGTTCCCCGCGAGGAGCGTGTCGTAGCTGGTCTGGTTGTCGACCCACACCCCCGACAGGAAGGTGGAGTGGGCCAGCCAGCTGACTCCCCCGAAGGTGGGGGACGTGAGGTAGGCACTCCGCGCGGCATACCCGGAGGCCCCCAGCCGGGCCGAGGCCGCGTCGAGCATCGTGCGGACGCCGGCCGACGCGTCACCCTCGACGGCCACCCGGCCGTAGCTCTCGACGAAGGCGACGAGGACGTCCTTGCCGGCCAGGCCCGCGAGGTCACCGGTCCGCCGGTCCGCGTATGCGTCGTGCCGCACCGCCGCGTCGAAGGCGCGCTGCTCGCGCAGCGACGTCGAGATGCCGCGCGCCTGCCCCACCGCGAAACCGAGGGCTGCCCTGGCCGCGACCGGCTCGTCCTTCCCGACCTGTGCCCCGGACACCGCCGTGAGCGCCCAGGCGACGGTCAGGGCGACGACGGCGAGAGCGGACCGCCTGCGTCGGCGCCGAAGCTGCCGCGCGAGACGACCCACCGAGGCGGTGACGCCCGCGACGAGGGCGAGCAGGAGCACCACCGCGCCCGCCTGCGCGCCGGTGGCCGCCCACGGACCGTAGGACGCACGGACGAAGTCGACCGCGGCCCCGAGGTGACCGGCGTCCGTCACGAGGTCGACCGGTCGGTCCAGCACCTCGACGAACGCCAGCTCGACCACCTCCAGCACCCCCAGCAGGCCCAGCGCGAGTCCAGCGACCCGGGCCACCACCCTCGAGGACCTCCCCGAGAGGACCACGACGAGGGCCGCCAGGGCGAGGCCCTCGACAGGGAGCCGCAGGAACGCCACCGGCGCCAGCCGGCCCGGCTCGACCGGGGCCACGAGGACGACCCAGACCAGCGCGACGGCGACGGTGTCGACGACGACGCCCCCGACGCGACGCCAGGACAGGCCCCGCATCCGCACGGCACCCACGGGGGCGGTGACGCGGTGCCGCCACAGCCACCAGACGTCACGGCCGAACGACTCGGCCAGCAGCACCAGCCCGCCAATGACGGCCGTGACCACGAACCAGTGCGGACCGGCATCGGCAGCCGCGACGGTCAGCACGATCCCCACGGACGCCGTCACCACCTTGCGCCAGTAGCGGAACGGCAGCTGCGCGCGGAGCCAGGGCAGTCCCCAGCCGGCCACCGCGAACAGGTACCGCACCAGGCCGGCGAGCAGGACCCACGGACCGAGGTCCGGTGCCACGTAGACGCTCAGCACGAGGATGAGGAACGCGTCGACCTCACCGTCGAAGCGGCCGCCGAAGGCCGACGTGGTCCCGGTGCGCCTGGCGACCCAGCCGTCGAGGGCGTCGAGCAGCAGGGCCACCACGGTGATCGGCACCAGCAGCGCGGTGGTGCGCCCGTGCAGCAGGGCATCGGCCGTCAGGGCGGCCACGGCACAGGTGATGACCGCGCGACCGAGGGTCACGGCGTCGGCCGGACCCGGGTCGACGCCGGCAGCCCGCAGGCCCTGGGCGACGACGAGGTTGACGGTGACGCCGCACAGCAGGCCGACGGCCCACCCGGTGGCGGTCAGGCCGACGCTGTTGTTCCCGACCACGGCCAGCAGCACGGCCACGCCGACGACCCCGGCCCCGGTGAGGCGACGCACCGTCAGCACAGCGCCTCCCCATCTGGACGTGGAACCGTTCTGGGCGTACAGCATTACTACGGTCGTCGTCGGTGGTCGGTTCACCGGCCGGATCCACGAGCAGGAATCCACCGGCGGTGGGTCCGCCGACCGCGACGCGAGGAGGTGCGGTGGAGGACGGACACGGTCGGGCGACCCCGACCTGGCTGGCGCTGCGCGAGCCTGCCGATGCCGCGGCGAGATCGAGCGAGCTGGTCGACGCACTGGTCGACGCCCTGGCTGGCACCGACGCCGACCTGCCGGCTGCAGGTCGTCGGCGCGAGCGGAGGGCACCGGGGCGCCGGCTCGTCGTCCATGACCTCGGGTGCGGGACGGGGTCGATGTCCCGGTGGCTTGCCCCGCTGCTCCCCGGACCGCAGCACTGGGTGCTGCTCGACCGCGACGCCGACCTGCTCGCCGTGGCCGCGACGAGGGTGCCGGAGCGGGCGGCCGGCGGAGCTGCCGTGACCCTCGAGAGCCACCAGCGGGACATCACCCGACTCGGCCCCGACGGGCTCTCGGGGAGCGACCTGGTCACGGCCTCGGCCCTGCTGGACATGCTGACCGGTGCCGAGCTCGACCGCTTCGTCCGCTCGTGCGCGGCAGCGCGCTGCCCGGTCCTGGTCACCCTGAGCGTCGTCGGGAGGGTCTCCCTCGAGCCCGCTGATCCCTTCGACCGGCAGGTGGCGGCGGCGTTCAACGCCCACCAGCGCCGGTCGGTGGGCGGCCACCGGCTGCTCGGTCCCGACGGCGCCCGCGCCGCGGTCGACGCGTTTGGTCGCCTGGGGTTCGACGTGCTGCGGCGGCCCAGTCCGTGGCTGCTCGAAGCGCAGGACCGCGAGCTCGTGCGCGAGTGGTTCACCGGCTGGCTCGGTGCCGCACTGGAGCAGGACCCGTCCCTGGTCGCACGGGCGGGCACCTACGCGGAGCGTCGCCTCGCCGAGGCCTCTGCGGGCCGACTCGCGGTCACGGTGCAGCACGAGGACGTGCTCGCCCTGCCCCGGTGAGCTGCGCGAGGTCCAGGGTGTGGTCACCGTGGCGCGCCTTCGCGGCGAGGTAGCGCACGTTGGCGTCGCTCACGTGCAGCCCCGTGGGGACCTGGGTGACGACGTCGATGCCGAGGCGCCGCAGCTGGGCGACCTTGTCCGGGTTGTTCGTCAGCATCGCGACCCGCGGCTGCCCGAGGGCCAGGAGCATCTGCGCAGCCACCGTGTAGTTGCGCTGGTCCACGGCGTACCCGAGCGCGACGTTGGCCTCGTAGGTGTCGAGCCCCACGTCCTGCAGCACGTAGGTGTCCAGCTTGGCGTAGAGGCCGATGCCGCGTCCCTCCTGCCGGAGGTAGAGCAGGAAGCCCCCCTCGGTCGCCAGCTGCCCGATGGACTCACGCAGCTGCGCACCGCAGTCGCAGCGCTGGCTGCCGAAGACGTCCCCGGTGAGGCACTCACTGTGCAGCCGGACCGGCGTGGCGGGCGAGCTCCCCACTGCCGTATGGCGTTCCGCGTACCTCCCGAGCCCGAACGCGAGGTGCTCGAGCCCGTCGACGAGTCCGTTGAAGGTGACCACCCTCGCCGTCGTCGTGGAGCCGTCCGGGAGCGCCAACGGGACCTCGACCTGGGTCCGGATCGACGCAGGGGGTGGGGGCGACGGCAGCGGCACCAGCATCTCGACCCTCACCCCTCGCCGTACCGGGGGGACAACGCGTACCTCAGCAGGGCCACGTCGTCGATCTGACGCACCTCGGCCAGGGTCGCCCGGCGGGCGACGCTCCACGGGAACGCCCCGTCGCCGACGAAGCGCGGCGCGGCCGACTCCCCCACGAAGAAGGGCGCCACCACGAGCTGCAGCTCGTCGCCGAGACCCTGCGTGAGCATCTGCGTGTGGACGGTGCCCCCGCCCTCCACCATGAGTCGGCGCACCCCTCGCGCGTGCAGCTGCTCGGCCACCCACCGGAGCTCCACCGGCTCGCCCGCGTCGATCACCGTGGCCACGCCTGCGAGTCGTTCCCGCGTCGTGGCGAGGGCCGGCCCCGCACAGAACACCAGCTTCTCGCCGTCACCGCTGGCGAAGAACTCCGCAGCGGGGTCGAGGCACCCGTGTCTGGTCACGGTCACCTTGACCGGGGAGGGCGACCACCCGCGGGCCACCCGCTCGGCCTGTCGCTGCTGCGACCGCACCAGCAGCCGCGGGTCGTCGCAGCGGATCGTCCCTGCACCGACGAGGATGGCGTCGGAGTCGGCGCGCTCACCGTCCACCCGGTCGAAGTCCGCGAGGTTCGACAGCTGCAGCCGCCCGCGCGAGGCGCTGCCGAGGTACCCGTCCAGCGACATGCAGCAGCTCAGCAACGTGTACGGGCGGTCAGCCACGGCGCCCTCCCCGTACCCGTCCGGCCGCCGACACCAGCAGGACGACCGCACCCGGGAGGGCCCCGACGAAGACGATCACGCCGTAGACGACGGCCGTCGTGACACCCTGCTGTGCGCCCATCCCCGCTGCGCCGAAGCTCCACGCCGCGACGCCCTCGCGGGGTCCCCAGCCCGCCACGTTCGGCAGTCCCATGGCCAGCAGGACCACGAGCGCGAGCGGGAGGACAGCCGCGGTGGCCGCGCTCGCCCCCGCCGTCCGTGCCGCGACCAGGAACGTCAGCACGTGCCCCGCCAGGGCCACCACCGATGCGAGCAGCACGCGCGACGAGGTGTGCCGGGTGAGGAGCACCGCACGGAGGTCACCCGACCCCGGGATCGCCGACCACCGGCGGCTCCTGTCGCCGGTGGGTCTCGAAGATCCCCCACGACGTGCAGCCAGGGTGACCAGGGTGACGACGAAACCCGTTGCCAGCACGGCGATCGCGACCAGGCGCACCTGATCCCTCACCGGCGAGGGCAGGACGGTCAACCCCGCGATCGCCACCGCGACGAGGACGACCTGGCCGGCCACCCGGTCCCAGACGACCGACCGCACGACCCGGCCCGTGTCCCCCACGGCGCTCCCACGGCGCAGGGCGCGATCGACGTCCCCGACCACGCCGCCGGGCGTCGCGACGTTGAGGAACTGCGACCGGTAGTAGGCGGCCACCGCCGCAGTGAGCGGCACCGGCACCCCGAGGCTCCGGGCCACGAGGGTCCACCGCCACGCGCAGCAGACGGTGGTGACGAGGGCGACGCCGCAGCCCACGGCGAGGGACCGTGCGTCCACCCGGGACAGCCCGGCAAGGAACGCGTCCGTCCCGACCCGCCAGCCCACGGTCGCGAGGACGGCCACCGCCACGGCAGCGCGCACCCAACCCCACCGACTCAGGCGTCCGGCTCGGGCCGTGGCGGGACGACGATGATCCCTGTCCACTGGCGGACACCACCTTCCCTCGGAGGGCGCTCAGTGGGTACACGGAGGAGCCGCCCCGGAGGTTCACGCCGACAGGGCGGCGGGCTCCAGGACGGCGGAGACCGTCCGGGCCGTCGCCGTCCACGACGGCAGCGTGGCTCGGCGGCCGAGGGCCGCCCGGCGCCACCGGTCCCGCAGGTCCGGGTCGCCGAGCCAGTCCCGGAGCGCACCGGTGAGGGCACGGGCGTCGCCTGCGGGCACGAGGCGTCCGGGCACCTCGCCGTCGGGAGCCGTCCCCAGTGCCTGCGCGACCCCGCCCACGGCGGTCGCCACCACCGGCAGCGCCCTCGCCAGCGCCTCGGTCACCACCAGCCCGTACGTCTCCAGCCGGGAGGGGTGGACGAGCAGGTCGGACGCGGCATACGTGTGCTGGAGCCGACCGGCCGACTGCGGGCCCACGAAGCGGACACGGTCGCCGATCCCCTTCTCCTCGCACCGGCGGGCCAACCGCCGCACGTGCCCCGGGTCGAGGTCGACGGCGCCTGCGCAGGTCATGCGCCAGGGAAGATCACGGACACCCGTCAGGGCCGTCACCAGCTCTTCGTGCCCCTTGGCCGGCACCACCGCCGCGACGGACAGCAGCTCGCGCCCCCCGGGGGCCCCGGGCGCGACGGGCGCGGGGTCCGACCCCGGTTCGGCGACCTGCACACGCTGTGGGGAGATCGCGTAGTGCTCGAGCAACCACTCCCGGCTCCAGTCGCTGGTCGCGACGACGGCGGCGGCACTGCGAAGGACCGCCCCCTCGGCATCGCGTCGGGTCCGGACGGGCACCGCGCCGCTCACGGTGTCAGCCGCACCGAGCGGAAGGTGCACGAGCACCACGACCCTCAGCCTCGACGACGCGGGCACGAGGAGCTCCGCCGTGCCCGAGGCGACGAGGCCGTCGAGCAGCACCGTCGCGCCGTCCGGCAGCTCGGCAAGGACTGCCGCCAGCCCGGCACGGGCCGCCGGGTCCGCGTCCGGCCAGGCTCCGGGCAGCAGGTGCCGGTGAACGCCCCAGCCGAGCTCGGCCAGGGCCGCACAGACCTTGGTGTCATAGGTGTTGCCCCCGCTGGGGTGCAGCGGGTCGTCGACCATGTCGGGCAGCACGACGTGGACGGTCCTCACAGGTCGAGCTCGTAGCTGGCCCAGGCGAGGTGGGACTCCCGCAACGTCACGGTGATCCCCGCCAGCCGACGTGCCCCCTCCCCGAGCCCGCCGGCACGGATGCGGACGGCGAGGGCGTCCGCGACCACCCGGGCCAGTGCCTCGGTCGTGGTGTTGAGCCCCGCCAGGGCGGGCACCTCGTCGAGGTTCCGGTAGCCGAGCTCCCCGAGCACCTCGTGCAGCTGCTCGGTTGCCCGCCCGATGTCGACGACGACGGAGTCCTCGTCGAGGGACGCGCTGCGAAAGCTCGCGTCGACCACGTAGGTGGCTCCGTGCAGGCGTTGGGCCGGCCCGAAGACCTCACCCCGCAGGCTGTGCGCGACCATCATGTGGTCCCGGACGGTCACGGTGAACATGGCGCCTCCGCGTCGTAGGTGATCGTGTGGCAGATCGCGGGGAGGCTGCCGTCGGCCAGCCGGCCCATGACCTCGGGCAGCGCGTCGAAGTCCGAACGGCCCGTGAGCAGCACGTCGAGGGCCGGGTCCCGCAGCAGCTCCAGCGCGAGGGCGCGCCGGTCGGCGGGCGAACGCCTCGGGCGTCGGGCCGCGGCCACCGCGCCGACCTGGCTGGCACGGATGGACAGCCGCCCCGAGTGGAACGAACCGCCCAGCGACACGGTGACCTCCTGGTCGCCGTACCAGCTGAGCTCCAGCACCTGACCCTCGGCGCCCAGCAGGTCGACGGCCAGCTGGAGCCCGGCCGACGTCGCGCTGGTGTGCACGGTGAGGTCGCAACCGCCGGCGAGGTCGCGGGCCCGGGCGGCGAGGGCGAAGCCGACCCCCAGGGCCGACGCCACCGCCTCCCGGGTGGGGTCGACGTCGACGAGCGTGACGCGGCTCCCCGGGACCCCTGCGAGCAGCCGCGCGACGCAGCACCCCACCATGCCCGCGCCCACCACCGCGACCCGGTCGCCGATGCGCGGTGCCGCGTCCCACAGGGCGTTCACGGCCGTCTCGACCGTGCCCGTCAGCACGGCCCGCTCGGGTGGGACGTCATCGGGCACCACCGACACCCAAGCCACCGGGACGACGTACGCGGTCTGGTGCGGGTGGAGCGCGAACACGCTGCGCCCCACCAGTTCTCGTGGCCCCTCCTCGACGACGCCGACACTGAGGTACCCGTACTTCACCGGCCACGGGAAGTCGCCCTCCTGGAACGGTGCCCGCATCGCGGCATACTCCCCGGGCGGCACCCGACCCTCGAAGACGAGGCGTTCGGTCCCCCGGCTCACCCCCGAGTGGGTGGCCCGGACGAGCACGTCGTCGGGCCCCACCGACGCCAGCCCGACGGGCCGGATCTCGCCCGTCGAGGGGCCCACCGTCCAGAAGGCGCGCGCAGCTCGGTGCACGCCAGCGACTGTAGCGGCCGGGCTGGCAGGATGACCCCATGGAACGTGTCCTCGGCATCGGCGGATGGTTCGTGCGGGCGACCGACCCGGAAGCCCTGGTGGCCTGGTACCGCGAGTGCCTCGGCCTCGACCTCGACGAGCACGGTTCGTGGCAGCCGCAGGCCGGGCCCACCGTCGTCGCGGCGTTCCCTTCCGACACGGACTACTTCGGCTCCCCCAGCCAGCAGGTGATGCTCAACTTCCGGGTGAGTGACCTGGACGCCATGCTGGCGCAGCTGCGGGCCCACGGCGCCGCGGTCTCCCCCGAGACGCAGGACATGGACGGGGTCGGCCGGTTCGGCTGGGTCACCGATCCCGAGGGCAACCGGGTGGAGCTCTGGCAGCCCGCCTGATCCCGGGCCACCCGTGCCCTAGGGTCGGGATCGTCGCCGCGAGAAGAGTGAGGTGACCCGTTGCCGACTCCCCTCGTCCGCACCAAGCTGCACGTCCCTCCCGCGCGCGACGACCTGGTCCCCCGGCCACGGCTGTCCTCCCGGCTGTCGGCCCCCTCCGCCGGCCACCCCGACCGACGCTCCGTGGGTCTCCACGGCTCCGTAGGCCCGCGGCTGGTGCTGGTGTCGGCGCCACCCGGCTTCGGCAAGTCCACGCTCCTCGCGACTTGGGCGGCCACGGCAGCGGCCGCCGGGCGCGCCGTCGCGTGGGTGTCGTTGGAGTCCTCCGAACGCCACCCCGACACGTTCTGGGCCTACGTCGTCGCAGCCCTCGAGCAGGCCGCCCCGGGGGTCGGTGCGGGGGCGGCGACCCTGCTCGACGACGGACGTACCTCGGTCCGTGCCGCGATCACCCTGCTGCTCAACGAGCTCGCGGCCCACCCCGACGGGATCGACCTCGTCCTCGACGACTACCACCAGGTCGACGGCCCGCAGGTCGCGGCCGATGTCGAGTTCCTGCTCCAGCACCTGCCCCCGCAGGTGCGGCTGGTGATCGGCACGCGTGCCGACCCCGACCTCCCGCTGGCCCGGTTGCGGGCCCGCGGCGAGCTGCTCGAGGTCCGGGCCGCAGACCTGCGCTTCACCGGCGACGAGGTCACCGCCTACCTCAACGGCGTCGTGGGCCTGGGTCTGCGGGCCAGCGACATCGCGGCCCTCGAGGGCCGGACCGAGGGGTGGATCGCGGCCCTGCAGCTGGCGGCCCTGTCGCTGCAGGACCGTCCTGATCCCACCGCCTTCATCGCGGGTTTCGCCGGCGACGACCGGTACGTCGTCGACTACCTCGTGGAGGAGGTGGTGGCCCGCCAACCCGAGGAGGTGCGCCGGTTCCTGCTCGACACCTCGGTCCTCGACCGCCTCAGCGGTCCGCTCTGCGATGCCGTCACCGGGGGCGACGACGGCCGTTCCGTGCTGCAGCAGCTCGAGCGGTTGAACCTCTTCGTCGTCCCCCTCGACGACACCCGGCAGTGGTACCGCTACCACCACCTCTTCGCCGAGGTGCTGCGCTCCCACCTCGACGACGAGGCGCCGGGGCGCGCCGTCGAGCTCCACGGGCGCGCAGCCCGCTGGTATGCCGCCCACGGCGAGCCCGAGGCGGCGGTGCGTCACGCCGTGGCCGGCCACGATGTCGAGCTCGCGGCCGACGTCGTCGAGGGGTGCGTGATCGGCATGCTGCGCGACCGCCGGGAGAGCACCGTCCGACGCTGGATCGCCGACATCCCCGCGGCGGTCGCGCACCGGCGCCCGGTCCTGGCGCTCGGGCTCATCGGGGCCCTCATGTCCAGCGGCGAATTCGCCGATGTCGAGGAGCGCCTGGGCGACCTCCAGTCGGTCCTCGACGACCCCCCACCGGACACGCGCGTGCTGGTCGCCTCAGAGCTCCCACGCCTGCCGGGGGCGATGGAGACCTACCGGGCGGCGCTCGCCCTGGTCCGCGGCGACCTGGCCGGCGCCACCGCCCACGCCGACCTCGCGGTGGCGCGGGCAGCGCCCGGTGACGACCTCACCGTGGCTGCCGGGTCAGCCCTGTCCGGTCTGGCCTCCTGGGCCACGGGGGACCTCGACACCGCCCACCGCGGCTACTCCGCCGCGGTCGCGGGTCTGCGCCGGGCCGGCAACCACTCCGACGTGCTGGGCTGCTCGATCACCCTGGCCGACCTGCGCATCACCCAGGGACGTCTCGGGGATGCGGTGGACACCTACGAGGGGGCCCTGCGCCTGGCGGAGCAGCACTCGGAGGGCGGCGCCCTGCGTGGCAGCGCGGACATGATGGTGGGCCTGGCCATGGTCGCCCTCGAGCGCGGTGAGCTGTCGGCCGCCGCGGAGCACCTCCGTCGCGCGGACGAGCTCGGCGAGCCCAACGGGCTGCCCCAGCATCCCTACCGCCTGCGCGTCGCCCGGGCCGGCCTGCTCCGGGCGACGGCAGACCCGGCGGGGGCGGTCCGCCTGCTCGAGGAGGCGGACCGCGTCTACGTCGGGGACTTCTCACCGAACGTCCGGCCCGTCCCGGCGCAACGGGCCAGGGCGCTCCTCGCCGTGGACCGTCTCGCCGACGCCCTCGACTGGGTGCGCGAGCAGCACCTCGGCGCGGACGACGAGCTCCACTACGTGCGGCAGTACGAACACCTCACTCTCGCGCGGATCCTGTTGCGCCAGAACGCACTCGAAGGTTCGACCCGCATCCTCGGAGCGGCCGAGGACCTCCTCGGCCGGCTCCACGAGGCGGCCCAGGGCGGTGGGCGGACCGGGACGGTGATCGAGACCCTGGTCCTCCAGTCCCTCGCCCACCGGGCCCGGCACGGCCGTCGGGACGAGCCCGGCGCCATACGCGTCCTCGAACAGGCCGTGCGCCTGGCGGAGGTGGAGGGCCACGTCCGCGTCTTCGTCGACGAGGGGTCGCCGATGCGCAGCCTGATGGAGGCGTTGGTCCGCGCGAACCCGACGTGGGGCCATCCCCGTCGAGTCCTCGACGGATTCCGTTCTGTGCCAACACCTCCCGCCCCGGCAGTGCAGCAAGGGCTGGTCGACCCCCTGAGCGGGCGAGAGCTCGACGTGCTCCGGCTGCTGGCGAGCGACCGCGACGGGCCTGCCATCGCGCGCGAGCTCGTGGTGTCGCTCAACACCGTCCGCACCCACACCAAGAGCATCTACGCCAAGCTCGGCGTCAACAGCCGGCTCACCGCCGTGACGCGCGGCCGAGAGCTCGGCCTGCTCCCCGACCGACGCTGACGGCCCCACCAGGGCGCGCCGCCCGGGACCACCCCCTGCGACCACCAGGCAGGACCACCACACGGTTCACCAGATGTGGTGAGGCCAGGCCGCCACCGGCGCTCCTAGGTTTCGGGCATGGACACCGCACCGACCAGCCGCCCGGACGAGTCCGGGTGGTACGAGATCCGCCTCCGCGGCCGTCTCGAGCCGCGGTGGGCGACCCGGTTCGAGGGCATGGCCCTGACCACCCGTGACGGCTTCAGCCAGCTCAGCGGTCCCGTCGCCGACCAGGCCGCCCTGCACGGCCTGCTCCAGCAGCTCCGCGACCTCGGGCTGCCCCTGGCCTCGGTCACGCAGCCCGACCACGGGACCCACCCGGTACACCACGGCACGACCCCCACCCACAGGAGCCTGACATGACCACCACCGCCGCAGCACCGCCCGTCCTGACCGGAGGGGCGCCCATCGACGCCACGCGCAACCACACCCGACTGGCAGGCATCTTCTACCTGCTCACGTTCGCGTCCTCCATCCCCGCGCTCATCCTGCTCGGGCCCGTCCTCCACGACGCCGACTACATCACCGGCGGCGGACAGGACACCCGCGTCATCTGGGGCTGCGTCCTCGACGTCGTGAACGCCCTGACCGCCGTCGGGTCCGCGGTCGCCCTGTTCCCGGTGCTGAAGCGGCGCAACGAGTCCATGGCACTGGGTTTCGTCACCTCCCGCCTGATGGAGGGCGCCGTCGTGATGATCGGGGTGGTGAGCCTCCTGGCCGTGGTCACCCTGCGCCAGGACGCGGCCGGCCTGGCCGGTGACACGACGGCCCTGACGGCCACCGGGCAGGCGCTCGTGGCCGTGCGGAACTGGACCTTCCTGCTCGGGCCCGGGCTCATGCCGGCCCTCAACGCCATCCTCCTCGCCACCGTCCTGCACCGCGCACGGCTCGTGCCCCGCCTGATCACCACCGTGGGGCTGGTCGGTGCACCGCTGCTCCTGGGCTCGGTCCTCGCCACGCTGTTCGGTGCCTTCGACCAGGTCTCCCCCGTCGCCTCGGTCCTGGCCCTCCCGATCGCGGCGTGGGAGCTCGCCCTCGGCTGCTGGATGACCTTCAAGGGCTTCGACCGCAGGGCCGTGGCCGCCCTGCCCGCCCGCAGCGACGCCTGACCGGTCACGCATCCCGGGCCACGCCCGACCCATCGCCCCGAGGGCGGCGCCGCAGCTGCGGCGCCGTCCTCGGGGCACGACCCGTGTCGGTGGCCCGTGGCACCATCTCCCTCGTGAGCGAGGAGCGCCGGACCGCCTACCGCACCGCACCCCTGACCATCGAGACGTGGCCGGACTTCAGCGCGCTCGTCGAGGCCAACAACGGCGTATGGGGCGGGTGCTGGTGCATGGGGTTCCATCCCGAGGGCGTCGGCGCGGGCCACACGCGCGAGGGAAACCGGCAGGCGAAGCTAGGGCACGTCGAACGCCGCACGGTGCACCAGGTGCTCGTCTACGACGACGCGACCTGCGTGGGCTGGTGCCAGTACGGCTCGCCGGTCGAGCTCCCCAACATCCAGAACCGCGCGAGGTACGAGCGCGGTGCGGACGTCCTGCCCGACTGGCGCATCGGGTGCATCTTCACCGGTGCGAAGCACCGTGGCGCGGGGGTCGCCCGGGCTGCCGTCGACGGCGCCCTCGAGGCCATCCGGGCGGCCGGGGGCGGTGTGGTCGAGGCCTACCCCGAGCAGACCGCCGAGCGTCCTCCGCAGCGAGGCGCCTACCTGCACACCGGCCCGGAGGAGCTCTTCGAGCAGTTCGGCTTCGTCCGTGACCGGCAGATCGCCAAGTGGCGCTGGGTCATGCGCACCACGGTCTGAGCCACCTGCGGCCGTTCAGGGGGACGTCGGTGCCCCGGCGTCCTGGTAACGGGGAGTGAGCTCGGACCACCGTGCGTGCCAGGCCGGGGCGGGCTGCTCGGCGGACCACCCCGTGGCGTGGACGGGCCCGTCGCCCCGCAGGGACCGTCCGAGGTCCTCGAGGTGGGCCTGCCAACCGGCGCCGTAGAAGGCCAGCGCGCCCACCGGCAGCCCGCGCTCCTCCACCACGAGACGGGTGCCGGAACCCTCGACGGTGAACCAGGCCTCGATCGTGGACGCCTCGTCCGACCCCGGCTCGGAGCTGATCAGGAGGTGGTGCGGTGCGTCGCAGACCTCGATCCGCACCGGCCCCGCCCACGAGCTCGTGAACACCGCCTGCGCGGTGCCGCCCTCCCGCAGGTCGCCGGACACCTCGGCGATCCAGCGCGCCAGCCGCTCGGGGACGGTGCACGCGTCCCACAGGTCGTGGATGTCGGTGTCGTAGACGTCCTCCACGCGTACTGCTCCCCTGGTCTGGTCCAGGGCCCTCATCGTCCCGTTGACGGTCATCTGCGTGCCTTCCTTCCTCGAGCGATCTCCGTGTGCAGCGCACCGAGGCGGTTCTGCCACAGGGCGCGGTAGTCCTCCAGCCACTCGTCGACCTCGACGAGCGCCTCGGGCCTCAGGCTGTAGATCCGGCGCTGCGCGTCCTGGCGGACCTCGACCAGCCCGGCCTCCCGCATCACCCGCAGGTGCCGTGACACCCCGGGCCTCGCGATGGGCAGGGCGTCGGCGAGCTCGCCCGCGGTGGCCGGGTGGTCCCGAAGGATCCCCATCACCGTGCGCCTGCTCGGGTCCGCCAACGCCTGCAGCACTGCATCCATGAAGCGAGAGTACCCGGTCGGTTACGTACCCGCAAGGGTACTCATCGAGGAACCCTGAGCCCGCCTCAGGGTGCGCTCAGGGACGGGCAGGGGTTCCTCCCCGATGTGGCGGGCACCCGTGCGGCGACACGATGCTCGTCATGATCACCGTCGAATCACTCACCAAGACCTACGGACGCGCGATGACCGCCGTCGACGACGTCTCGTTCACCGCGGCCACCGGTCGGGTGACCGGCTTCCTCGGCCCGAACGGCGCCGGCAAGTCGACCACCATGCGCATCATGGTCGGCCTCACCCCTCCCACCTCCGGGACCGTCACCATGGACGGGCACCGGTTCGCCGACCTGCCGAACCCCGGTGCCGAGGTCGGCGTCCTGCTCGACGCGTCGGCGCAGCACGCCGGCCGGACCGGGCGCGAGATCCTCACCCTGGCCCAGCGGACGATGGGGCTGCCTCGCACGCGGGTCCAGGAGATGCTCGACCTGGTCAGCCTGACCTCCGCGGAGGCAGACCGCCGGGTCCGCGACTACTCGTTGGGCATGCGTCAACGGCTCGGGATCGGCACCGCGCTCCTCGGCGACCCGCGCACCCTCATCCTGGACGAGCCGGCCAACGGGCTCGACCCTGCCGGGATCCGCTGGATGCGTGACCTCCTGCGCGGCTTCGCGGACCAGGGCGGGACCGTCCTGCTCTCCTCCCACCTCCTGCACGAGATCGAGGTCATCGCCGACGACCTCGTCGTCATCGGGCACGGGCGGATCGTGGCCCAGGGAACCAAGGCCGACCTCCTCGCCGCTGCGGGCACCCTCGCCCGCACCCGTGACGCCGCGGCCCTCGCCCGCGCGATGGAGCAGGCCGGACTCACCGCCACCGTGCACGCCGACGGCAGCGTGCGCACCGACGCCTCGCCCGACCGGGTCGGTGAGGCGGCCCTCGCCGCACGTGTGGTGCTCACCGAGCTCCGTGCCGCCGAGGGGGCAGGGCTCGAGGAGATGTTCCTCGAGCTCACCGCAGACACCCAGCGCGAAGGAGCAGCAGCATGACCACCACGACCCTGACCCCGTCGACCCCGACCGCGGGCCCGCCCCGGTCCACGAGCGGCACCGTCGCGCCCCGTCCCCGGAGCACGCAGACGCGCATTCCTCTGACCCGTCTCGTCGGGGTCGAGCTGCGCAAGATGTTCGACACCCGCGCCGGGTTCTGGCTGATGGCGAGCCTGGTCATCACGAACCTCCTGGCCACCGCCGCGATCATCGTGTTCGCGCCCGACGACCAGCTGACGTTCGACAACTTCGCCGCGGCGATCGGCGCACCGATGACCGTCATCCTGCCCATGATCGGCATCCTCGCCGTGACGAGTGAGTGGACCCAGCGCAGCGGTCTGACCACCTTCACCCTCGTCCCCCACCGCGGCCGGGTGCTGGGCGCGAAGTTCCTCGCCGCCACCGGTGTGGGGGTCGTGTCGATGTTCGTCGCCCTGGCCGTGGGCGCGGTCGGCACGCTCGTCGGCAGCGCCGTCGCCGGGGTCGACCCCGTCTGGAACGTCTCGGTGGCCCACTTCGCCCTGATCGTCCTCGGCAGCGTCCTCGGCATGCTGTTCGGCTTCATGCTCGGGCTGGTCATCCGCAACTCCGCCGGGGCGATCGTCACCTACTTCGTCTACACCCTGGTGCTGCCTCCCCTGTTGGGCCTGCTGGCCGCCAACCAGAAGTGGTTCGCCGACCTGCAGCCCTGGGTGGACTACAGCTACGCGCAGCGGCCGCTGTTCGACGGCAGCCTGAACAGCCAGCAGTGGCAGCAGCTCGGGGTGTCCGGGGCGCTGTGGTTCCTCCTGCCGATGGCTGTCGGACTCCTCGTCGTCCGTCGCACCGAGGTGAAGTGACCCGTACGGACGCAGGGCCCCCGAGTCGCCAGGCGACCCGGGGGCCCTTCCCGTGCGTGGGTATGGTCCTCGCATGGGGCACCGAGCGTCAGGCGACCGCTGGGCCGGGGCGGCTCTACCGGTGCTGGACCAGGAGGGCGCTCGCCGCCTCGTCGCGGCCTACCTCGCGCAGCAGTGCGCCGCCCTCGTGGTCGGCGACCAGCGCCTCGGTGCCGGCGACGACTCCGCGGTCCACGACACGCGGGTCGCCGGTCGTCGGATCCGCAGCACGTTGCGGGTGTACTCACCGCTGTTCGACAGGGAGGCGGCCGATGCCCTCGATGGCGAGCTGCGTTGGTGGTCGGGGCTTCTCGGCGCCGTGCGCGACCTGCAAGTGCTCCAGGGCCGACTCGACACGCTGGTGTCCGGGGTCGACCCGGCACTGCCGCGGGACCGTGTCAGGGCTCGGATCGATGCCGCGCTGGAGCGGGACAGGCTCGAGCACTGGACCCGGGTCCGGGAGGCGCACGCCGGGGTGAGGCACCGCGCCCTCCTCGTTGCCGTCACGAGCTGGGGTGCCCGTCCGGCCTGGAGCGGCGGCGTCCTCCGGTCCTCCTCCGCCGTGGCCACGATGGTGGACAGGGCCGACCGGACGGTCGACCGGACGCTGCGCCGGGCGGCCGCCTCAGACGACCTCGACGAGCTGCACCGTGCCCGCAAGGCGGCGAAGCGGGCCCGGTATGCCGCAGAGGTGCTCTTGCCGGTCGTGGGACCGGCGGCCGCGAAGTCGGCACAGCGCCACGAGCGGCTGCAGGAGGCGCTGGGAGAGCACCGGGACTGCACCGTGGGTGCCGAGCTGCTGCTGAGGCTCGGCTCGGCCGCAGGCTCCTCGCCGGGCGAGAGCTTCGTGTTCGGCGTCCTCCACGAACGCGAGCTGCGGAGGGCGCAGGCCCTCCGCGCGGAGGTGCAGGGCCTGGTTCGCCGACGCCGTCGACCCAGCGGCTCGCACGGGCCCGAGGTGAGGGGCAGGCACCCTGACCGCAGTGTGGACTAGTCCCTGACCCGAGGAAATCCCGAGGTCCCGGCGGGACGGTGACCTCATGAACGACGTGACCATCGACCCAGGCGAACCGCTCGGGGGAGCCGACCCCGTCGGCACCGCCACGAAGGACAATGACAGCGCCGGGGTGACGCGACGAACCGTCCTGCGCCTCGGGGCCGCCGGCAGCCTCGGCCTCGCCGTCGCGGCCGCCCAGGGACCGGGGAGCCTCTTCCTCTCCCAGCGGGGGCTGCTCTCGCCGAGCGGCGCCTTCGCCGCCACCTCCACAGCCCTGGCCGACCTCGTCTACATCGAGGCCTTCCCCACGAGCCCACTGATCCTGTCGCCGTTCACCGACGTCCTGCCGGTGCCCAAGGCCCTCGCACCCGTGCCCGTGTCGGAGTTCAGCTCGTGGTCCAAGCCACCCGGTCCCGGTTCAGGCCAACAGAACTCGATGCAGAACGAGCGCCACCAGATCTGGTCGAGCGACATCGGGTGCCCGGACCCGCTCGTCTACAAGATCGACCTGCTGGTTCGCCAGCACGCCTTCACGACGTCCATGGTCCTGCCCATCGACAAGAACGGGCGTCCAACGCTCTCCTTCGACCAGCAGGGGCACCCGGTCGCCGCCGGGACGAAGCGGTTCCTCCCCCTCAGCACCATCTACGGCTTCAACGGCGCCTTCCCCGGTCCCATGATCAACGCCGAGTACGGGCGGCCCGTCCTCGTGCGGTTCGAGAACCACCTCGACGAGAACCCGCTCGGGCTGGACCGCCAGGACTTCGGCGCACCCGACTGGTCCTTCCTGACCCACCTGCACAACGGGCACACGGCCCCCGAGAGCGACGGCAACCCGCACTACTCGATGACGGCCGGTCCGAAGTACCACGGCTATCTTCCGCAGACCTTCTGCGACAACCTCTACCTCAACTGGCCGGCGGGCAACGACGACCGGGAGAAGCAGAGCTTCTTCTGGTTCCACGACCACCGGATGGACCACACCGGAGCCAACGTCTACAAGGGCATGGTCGGGCTCTACCCCATCTACGACCCGAAGAACGGGATGGACATGGGCGACGAGCGACAGGGCCTTCGGCTGCCCGGCGTCCGCACCGACCACCCTGACGGCTCCTTCGACGTGGACTACGACATCCCGCTGGCCTTCTACGACTGCCGGCTCGACGACGGTGTCACGATGCACAAGGACATGCACGACACTCTCGGTGAGTTCCCCGCGGCCAAGAACCCGTCGGTCCACCCGGAGTGGTGGGGCAAGACGTTCTTCAAGCACTTTCCCAGCCACGGGTTCGTCGGCGACATCTTCACGGTCAACGGCACCGCATACCCGGTCCTGGAGGTGAAGCGCCGCAAGTACCGCTTCCGCTTCCTCGACTGCTCGGTCGCCCGGATCTACGAGTTCAAGCTGATGGCCTCGACCCAGGGCCCCCGGACGGCAGCCTCGCTCGGCTACACCGATGACGAGCTCGAGGGCCAGTACCGCATCCCGGACGGCCAGCAGTGCATGCAGTTCACCCAGATCGCCTCCGACGGCGGGCTGCTGCCGTTCCCCGTGAAGCGCGACTCGTTCGAGCTCTGGCCGGCCAAGCGCCGCGAGGTCATCATCGACTTCACCCGGTACCAGGACGGGACGCCCACCACCAAGGGCGACGTCATCTACCTCACCGACGTCATGAAGATGCCGAACGGCCGGATGTGGTCGAACTCCTCGAGGTTCTCCCCCGACCCGAACTACAAGGTGCCGGTGCTCAAGTTCGTCATCGGCGACAGCGCCCCCGACGACAGCCAGGTCCCCACGGCCATGCGGCCCCTCCCCCCTCTGCCCAGCAACTGGAAGACCATGCTGGACAACCGCTTGATCTTCGAGGTCCAGCGAGGCAGCGCCGGCGGCGAGATCGAGTGGTTGATCAACGGCAGCCCGTTCACCCCGGACGTCGTCGCCACGAGCCTGAAGAACAACGCCGGCAAGACCCCCCTCGCCCAGCAGCGGAAGAACAGCTTCAACCTGTGGGAGATCCGCAACGGCGGAGGCGGCTGGGTCCACCCGTTCCACCTCCACATGGAGGAGCACCGCACCGTGATGCGCGGCGGCAAGGACGTCACTGCCGGAGGCGACAAGGGCCATCCTGACGACGTCTCCCGCGAGGACCTCGCCGCCCTCGACCCCGGTGAGTCGGTGATCGTCTACCGAGGGTTCCGCGACTTCGTGGGCCCGTACGTCGCCCACTGCCACAACCTCGCCCACGAGGACCACGCCATGATGTTCGGCTGGGAGATCACCTCCTGACCGGCGACAGCCGAAACGAGAGAGTGCGCCGTGTCCACCTCCATGTCCACCTCCATGTCCACCTCCATCGCCACGAACCGTCCCGCGGTCGCCGGCCGCGCAGCCGTCCCCTGGCTGACCGTCCTGCCGCTTGCCGTGCTGATGTCGTTCGCGGACGGGTACTGGATGACGTCGCTGCGGGGCGCCTTCGGAGCCATCCAACGCACGCAGGACCTGTTCGGCAGCTGGGTGCGTGACTCCACCGTCCTCGTCCCCGCCTTCGTGCTGGCCGTGCTCGCAGCGCTCGTCCTCTCGGCCCGGCTGTACGGCCCGGTGCTGCGAGCCCGGCCCTCGGTCCCCGTCACGGCCCTGCTCATCGCCCTCGCCGGGACCGTCGCCGGACTCCTCGCCCTCGGGGCCAGCACGGCCTACGACTACGAGCTCGAGAGCAGCCAGCTCGGCCTCATGGCCACGATGCAGGGCCGGTGCGTGGCCGGAGACTGCCTGGGCATCCAGCGCCGGGCGACGCTCGCCCTGCAGGAGCGTTCGGTCGTCATGGGGATGGGGCTGATCCTGCTCACCAACCTCGTCCTGGTCGGCTGGGTGGTGGCGGTGCGCGGGGGAAGGCTCCGGGTCAGCGCGCCCCGGCGGGCCGAGGGCGCGGCACGCTCCCGCGCGGACGACCTGCGCCGCCTGCTCGCCGTCGGACTGGTGTGCAGCGCGGTGATCCACGGCGCCGTGGTACCCGAGCACCTGGTCGAGTGGCCCGCGGCCGGCGCCTTCTTCGTCGCACTCACCGGCGTCGAGCTCGCCGCCGCGATCCTCGTCATCCGACGACCCCGGGCATCCACCCTGGTGGCCGCGGCGGTCGCCTCGCTGGGACCACTCCTGGTGTGGCTCTGCTCGCGGACCGTGGGGCTGCCGTTCGGGCCCGAGCCGGGCACCGCCGAGGCCGTAGGGCTGGCGGACGTCTCCGCCTGCCTCCTCGAGCTCGCCACCCTGGCGGCAGCAGTCGTCCTCGTCCTCGCGCGACCAGGGCTGGGGTCCCGGCCAGGGACCGGGCCACACCGCGGCTGGATCGCCGTCATGGCCCTGCTCACGGTGACCACGGTCGGGTTCTCCGGCACCGGGCTCGCGGGCTTCGACGGCTTCGGCGTCGCCCCCGCCCACGGCTCCACCGTCGCGGGGCACCACCACTGAGAAGTGTTGTGCTCAGGTCACCGGGCTCGCCGCCCGGACGGCCGCCAGCAACGACTCCGGCCCGTCTCCCTTCATGACGAAGACGGTGGCCCCCGCCTCCAGAGCCGCCTTCTCCGAGCGAGCGCGGGAGCGTCCGGTCAGCACGACCACCCGGACGTGGGGGGCTGCTTCGAGGATCTGGCGGGTGGCCTCCAGGCCGTCGAGTCCGGGCATCGAGAGATCCATGACGACCACGTCGGGGGACGTGGTCGTGGCCATGAGCACCCCTGCGTGGCCGTCCCGTGCATCCCCGCAGACCACGAGGTCGTGCTGCGAGGCGAACAGGGCCAGCAGCCCCAGCCGCACCGGGGCCGAGTCGTCGACGACGAGGACCCGGATCACCTCGACCTCCTTGTCGTAGCGGGAGGGCCACTGCACCAGGCCCGTGGATGCATCGTCGCCGAACGGCCTCGGGCTGACCTCGGGCCCGACGAACACCTGCTAGTCACGGCGGGACGCCGGATCGGAGCGCACGGTGTCCAGCGAGGTCAGCCGCGGGTCGAGGGTCAACGGGATGGTCGCCCGGACCTCGACCCCGCCACCCTTCGGGGTGCCCAGCTCGAGGCCGCCCCCGAAGTCGACCAGGGTGTCCGCGAGCAGGCGAAGGCCGACATGACCGCGCTCCGTGGCACCCGGCGCCATACCCAGTCCGTCGTCGGCCACCGTCACCCGGGCCACCGGCCCTTCCACCCACGCCTCCACCCACGCGGACGAGGCGTGGGCGTGACGCACGACGTTGCGCAGCGCTTCCCGCACGACCCGGTAGACGAGCTGGACCGACTCGGCGGAGGCGCGCGGGATCTCGGGATCGATGCGCACGTGCACGTCCAGCCCCTTCTCGCGTGCTCGTTCGGCCAGCTCCTCGACGGCGACGAGCAGCCCCTCGTCGGCCAGGTCCGCAGGGTAGATGTCGGTCAGCAGACCACGCAGGGCGATGACGTCCCGGTCGAGCCCCTCACGCACGGCGACCAGCACCCGCCGTGAGTCGGCGTCGGACTCCGGGATCGCCCGGATCACCGCCGGGAGCGTGTACGCCAGCCCCGTCAGGTCCTGGACGAGGCCGTCGTGGAGGTCCGCGGCGATCCGGCGCCGCTCCAGGTCCGACGCGGACAACGCGTGGCGCACCATGACGTTCCGCTCGTCCCGGGCCTTGTCGACCCTGCGCACGAGGGTGCGCACCAGGGGCAGCAGCGCGAGCTGGAAGAGGGCCAGGGCACCCAGGGCGAGCAACGACAGCTTGACGACGATGTCGCGGTTGTCGGCGCGCATCCGGTCGGTCGACCAGTAGGACTCGAACACGATCGGCTGCCCCTCGGCGTCGTGCGCACCGGCGTACACCTCGAGCAGCTGGCGGCTGGGGCGGTCCTCGACGTTCTCGACCTTGGTCAGGTCGGACACTGCTGCGGTGACCTTCTCGGTGCCGAACAGCTCCGCCACGTCGGCGTCCAGGGGGTAGCGCTCGCCGATCAGGGCGGACTCGTCGGACCAGATGACCTTCCCGTCCGGCCCCCAGAGCTTCACGTGGACGATCGACCCGTCCTGCAGTCGCGCCCGCATCACGTTGGCGAACACCGTGGTCCGCGCCGGGTCACCCCTACGCACGGCGGCGTCGACGAGGGGCGCGGCGACGGTGTGGGCGAAGGCCGCACCGCGCACGCGCGCCTCACCCAGCGCGATGTCGGCGGCCAGGGTGCGGGCGACGAGCACCACCGCGATGCCGACGGCCACGAGGACCACCGCGCTGGAGAGGAGGTACCGCGTCACGGCGAAGGCCAGGGACCGGCCCCCGACCGGTCTCCTCCACCGCGCCAGGAGGCTAGTCGGGGTCATCGAGCTGGATGAGTCCGCGGCGGTGCGCCGTCACGACCGCCTCGAGCTGGGTGTGGGCACCCAGCTTGGACAGGATGTTCTTGATGTGGCCCCGACACGTCAGGAGCGAGATGCCGAGGCCGCGGGCGATCCCGCCGGCGTCCTCGCCCGCCGCCAGGCGCGCGAGGACGTCCCGCTCCCGGGAGGTGAGGGGGGTGGTCGGGGGGTGCTGCTCCCCGGCACCACCACCGACGAGGAGCCGCACCAGGCTGGGGTGCACCATGAAGTCGTCCCGGCGCGACGACCGGACCGCGGCCAGGAGGTCGTCGAGCTGCCCGTCCTTGGGCATGAGCCCGCAGGCGCCCGCAGCGACGGCACGCTCGAGCAGCCCACGTGTGACGAACCCGGTGAGGATGATGACCCGCGTCGCCGGTACGGTGGCGAGCAGCCGCGACGTCGTGTCGATCCCGTCCGCGTCGCGGAGTCGGACGTCCATGACGACCACGTCCGGGCGGAGCTCGCCGGCCAACCTCAGCGCCTCGTCCGCGTCGCCCGTGGTCGCGATGCACTCGAGGTCGTCCTCCCTCGAGATGGCGACGGCCACGGCGTCGGCGACGGTCCCGTGGTCGTCGACGACGAGCACGCGCGTCATCACCTCGCCCACCAGAGCCGCCACCTCCCCACAGGTCACCCCCGATGCAGGGCGCGGCGTCCCCCACGCCGTGGACCCCCGCCCAGCAAGCCCAGTATCCGCGCGGCCCGTCGCCCGGGCCATAGTCCGTGCGAACCATCGTGGCCACCCGATGGTGTCGTCAACCACGGCAAACCGCAGCGAACCATCGCGACCGGCGTGCGCGCGTGGATCCCACCGCCCCAGATTGGGGGTCGTTCGACCCCGAGGCTGCCGGAGCCCTGGATCGCCGCTCGGCGCGAGCATGGTCGTGGCGGAAGGGGAACGGCCATGACCGGTGGGGATGGGGTCGACGACATCACAGGCACCGCGGTGCTGCGGGCCACGCTGTGCGGACGGGTGACGGTCACGGGGCACGGATCGGTGCTCGGTCCGCGCGAGCTCGGGGGGACGAAACCGCGCCACATCCTCATCGCGCTGCTCCTGCGGGCCGGCCAGCCGGTCACGAAGGCGCGCCTCGTCGAGGCGCTCTGGGGAGACGCGCCGCCGTCGGGGGCGACAGGCACGCTCGAGGGCTACGTCAGCCTGCTGCGCAAGCGCATCGAGCCCCTGCACCCGGGACAGGACAGCCCGGTCCGCACCGTGCCCGGGGGGTACCTCGCGGACCCGTCGTTGGTCGAGGTGGACGTCGAGCGCTTCCGTGCCCTCGTGGCAGCCGCGCGACGCCCCGGGAACCCTCCGACGCGGGCGCTGGTGGACTACGCCGCCGGCCTCCTGCTCGTGGAGGGTGGCCTCGTCCCGGACGAGCTCGCCCCGTCGTGGCTCGAGGAGGAGCGCCGAGCGCACGACGCCCTCGTCGGCAAGGTGGTGGACGAGGCCGGGATGCTGGCGCTCGACGCCGACCAGCCCGTCCTCGCCGAACACTGGGCCCGTCGGGCCCTGGATCGTGACGCCTTCGACGAGACGGCCTGGAGGGTGCTGCTGGAGTCGTTGGAGGTGCGCGGCCTGCACGCTGACGGTGTGCGCGCCTACGACACCTGCCGGCGACTCTTCGACCGAGAGCTCGGCTGCGCCCCCGGTCCCGGGATCAGGGCGGCCTTCAGCCGACTGCTCGCCGGGACCCGGGGTGACGACGGGGGGCTGGGGAGCCTGCTGCAAGCGGTCCTGCGCGTGCACGCCGAGCTCTCTCCCCCACCCCTTCGTTCCGTCGAGCGCACCAGCGACGCCACGGGCCTCGAGGAGGCCTGTCGGGCCCTCGACGCCCTCATCGCCACGGCCCGGCACCGCTGCGGCCTGAGGGTGGCCAGCTCCGCCTGAGCAGGTCCCCCATCTGAGGGGGCTGGCGGCCCGAGGTGACCCCGAGGTCACGCAGAGACGATGCATCGGTACGACACATCCGGTGTCGACGAACAGGGACGGGATCCCTCGGACCACCGCCTGAGACCACGGAGGACGAAATGAGCACACAGCCTCGGAGGCAGAGCTGGGGGCAGGCTGGCCTCGCGGTTCCGGTCCCACCAGCAGCGAGCACGGTCGGGAGCAGGCGTCGCAAGGCGCTGGGCGCCGTCGCGGTCGCGTCCCTGCTGGCGGTCGCGGGTTCCGCGACGCTGGCCACCACGGCCCAGGCAGCCCTCGTCACGGGCACCCTGGTGGCGCAGAACCTCACCCGACCCGGCGGCGGGGTCTTCCTTCCCGGGGGAGGCGGCCACTTCTGGGTCAGCGACGGGGTGCTGGGTCTGTGCGAGACCCTTCCCGCGACGGCCGGCACCACCAAGTGCAACGGCACGGCAAAGGGCGGCCAGGTGGCCTACGACTCCACGAAGAACCTTGTCTACCAAGCGGACTCGTCGAGCAAGACCAACCAGGTCCTCCGCTTCACCTACACCGCTGCCTCCGACGGGCTGGGCGGTGCCACGGCGCTCCAGGTGCCGAACGTGACGGCAGTCGGCGGCGGATCGGGTGGTGGACGTGCCCAGGGCATCGCCCTCGGCACCGGACCCGACGGCGCCGAACGGCTCTACGTCGGCTACCTCAAGTCCGGCGACATCATGCAGGTGCTCAACCCCTCCGGGAAGGACCGCACGGGCGCCACGGTCACGCCGACGGTGACGAAGATCGGCTCGACCTCTGACGGCCGCGGGGTCAACGCCCTCAGCCTGATCTCCCTGACGGGGTCCGACGGGGTCACCCACCACGACCTGTACGTCGCGGAGCTCGGTGGTGCGGGGATGTCGGTCATCAAGGACGTCGACGGCACCGGCGGGCGGCCCGCCTGTGGCGCCTCGGCGTGCACGGCCACCACGGTGGCCAGCGCCAACGGCGCCGCGCTCTTCAGCTTCCCGGGCGGCCTGGCCAACGACGGCAAGGTCCTCTACATCGCCGACGCACCGCGGAACACGCCGTCGCAGGTCCTGACGTACAACCCCCGCACGGGCGCGACGGACGTCCTGTCCACCGACATCAGCCCGGCGTACACCTCGACGTTCGACGGGGTCCGCCGCACGCAGTACCAGAACATCACCGGCGTGGCAGTCGACCCGGCGACACTCGACGTGTACGTCGGGGACGACCCCAGCTTCCCCCTCGCGACCCCGGTCAACGCCCAGGCGCACGAGTGGAAGGTGGCGGGCGCCGCCTCACAGCCCAGTGTCACCGGTGTCTCCCCCGCCACGGGCGACGTCGCCGGTGGGCTCGCGGTGACCGTCACGGGCAAGAACCTCGTGAACTCCGTCGCAGGGTCGGCGGACCCGGTCGCCTTCGGGACCACCATCAGCTTCGGCACCCTGCACGCAACGGCTGTGTCGTGCCTGGCCGACGGGACCTCCTGCACGGCGACCTCGCCGGCCTCGACCGGTTCCGGCGTCGTGGACGTGCGGGTGACCAACGTCGAGTCGCAGACCAGCGCCAGGGTGGGGGCCGACCAGTTCACCTACACGGCGACGGCCCCCGCGCCCGGGAGCCCGGTCGTGACCGGCATCAGCCCGACGACGGGCCTCGCCAAGGGCGGGACGGCGGTCACCGTCAAGGGCACGGCCCTGGTCAGCCCCGACGGCACCGCGACGATCAGCTTCGGGACGGCGTCCGGAACGGGCGTCAGCTGCCTGGCCGACGGGTCCCAGTGCACCGTGGTGAGTCCCGCCGGCACCGACGGCTCCGTGGTTGACGTCCAGGTCACCACCACCGCCGGCACCAGCGCCGCCGTGGCCGCCGACCGGTTCACGTATGCCGCGCCGATCGGCACGCTGTACAGCTCCGGAGTGACCGCGCCCAAGGGTGGGGTGACCTGGATCCCCGACGGCACCTCGTCCGGTGGGCACTACTGGGTCTCCGACCACGGCAACGGGCTGTGCCGTCTCGACCCCGTGCCGGGGACCAAGGTGAACGCGCCCAACGTCGCAGCCTGCGACCCCGGCTTCACCATCGGCTCCCCCGGCCAGGCCGTCTACGACCCGCGCGCCAGGGCCGACGGGACGCACTGGGTGTACGTGCCCGACAACGCGGTCCGGAGCCCCGGCGTCTGGCGACTGACCTTCCACCCCGACACCGCGACGATCGATGCGCCCGTCGGCATGGCCCCCGGGCTGCTGGACAACCTGAAGACCAACTCCTTGGCCCTCGACGCCGCCCACGACACCCTGTACGTCGGCGACCTGGTGGACGGGAACATCCGCCGCATCAACGGCATCGCGGGTGACCCGAGGTCGCAGACCGTGGACGTCGTGGCGGTGACGCAGGCGCAGAAGGTCGGCGCTGCCAGCCGCGGGATCAACGGGACGATGAGCCTCCTCGGCAACCGGCTCTTCCTGCCGGAGAACAACGCCGCGACCTACTTCGACACCACGGCCGCCTGCGCCAACCCCACCGCCAGCCCCAACCCGGCACCGTGCCAGACGACCACGGTCGACTTCCTGCCGACCCCCGCGCCGGTCTTCATCGCCGGGGTGGCTGCTGACTCGAAGCACAACCTGGTCTACATCTCGGAGTCGCCCGGCACCGCGAACGCCACGATCTACCGGTTCGACGCCTCGACCCTGACGGCCGCGCTGCCCGGTGGGTCCGCGGGCAGCGTGTACGTCACCGCTGGCAAGGTCCCGGCGGCCGGGTCACCCGAGGCGACGGTGTACTGCTCCCTCACCTGCACCCGTCCGGCAGACCCGAGCCTGACGCCGGGAGGCACGACCGGGTTCCCGTTCGCCCAGGGTCTGTTCGTGGACCCCACGAGCTCGGACCTCTACGTCACCGAGGACGTCACGGCGGGTGCCAGGTCCGGCAGGGGCCACGTGTGGGTGGTGCCGTACATCCCCTAGGTCGACAGGCACCGCCCGATCGACAGGCGTGGCCCCGCACCCTCCCTCACGGGTGCGGGGTCACGTCGTGCCGGTCTGACCCCGGCCCGGGCGGAGGAACCTCACGAGCCAAGCGTGCGCAGCAGGCGACGTCGCTCCTCCGACGACAACGGCACGGCCAGCGTCGTCAGCCACTCATCGACCTCGTCGACCGCCAGGGGGCGGTGCTGGGTCGGTTCGCCGGGAGTGCGGATGGTCAGCGCCTCGTGGGTCACCGCGACGTGGCGGCCCGGCAGGTGCTTGGTGACCATGAGGCCGCGGGTGAAGTGCGAGCCCGGGAAGGTGCTCGTGAAGTGGTGCCCCATCACGACGTCGACCGGCCGGACCTCGAGCTCGTCGGTGGTGTGCGTGACCTCCCAGTCCTGTCCGTGCCGGCGGTCCAGGGCCCAACCTCCCGGGGTGTGCCGCACCCGGTAGTCCCAGCCCGGCTCCTGTTCGGCGCGGGCGCCGTCCTCCAGCGGGATCGGCCGCAGCAGGCTCATCCCGAACCCGGTGTCGCACAGCAGCCGCCGCCCGTCCAGGACGACCTCGACGACCATGTGGGTGCGCCCCTGCTGGGTCCCGGCCGCGGGATCGCCGACCCGACCGAGGTGCCGGCGCACGGCATACCCCAGTCGGTGCAGGACGGCGGCGAAGATGGTGCTGTGCTCGAAGCAGTACCCACCCCGTCCCCGGCCGACGAACTTCTCCTGAACTGCGTCGAGCGAGACACCGGGGTGCTGGCCGAGCAGCACGTCGATGTTGTCGAACGTGAAGGTGCGGACGTGGGCCTCGTGCAGCTCCGCCAGCGCCACGACGCCCGGGGCCCTGGGAGGCAGCCCGACCCGAAGCAGGTACCCCTCGAGGTCGAGCGAGTCGGTGTGCCAGTCATCGGTCGGCATGCGCACAGTCAAGCAAACCCCGACCCCCTGCGGACGCCAGGCGAGACGGAGCCGGCAAGCCTTGCGGAGCACAGGCGCGAGGAGGACGCTGCTGGACGTGTCCAGCATTCATGAGGCCAGCGCCCTCGAGCAGGTCGTCAGCCAGTTGGTGTCGAAGTTCCCGTCCGTGGACCCCGAGACGGTGCGAACGGTCGTCGACGAGGTCTACCGCACGTTCGACGGACCGGTCCGTGACTACGTCCCGCTGCTCGTGCAGCGGGTGAGCACCGACCGGCTCCGCGCCCTGGCGACCGGGTCCACAACACCGGCTTCACCGACGTCATCCGCGTCACCGGCGTCACCGGCGGCAACGGCTCCGCACGCGCGCCGGACGCGTGTCTCGGCCTGAACCCAAGCGCCTGCTGACGCCGGGTCAGGTCCTGCGGCGAGGCACCTCCGAGCCGCTCTGGTCTCAGGCTCCGGCGACGTACACCTTGCGCAGGACCTCGTGCACCGTCCACGTCGTCCGGTCCCCCGCCCGCAGGTGGACGGTGACGCCGGGCCCGAGGTCGATCACCTCGCCGTCCTCGAAGCTGACGGTCGCGGACCCGCTCAGCACCACGAACACCTCGTCGACCTCGACGTCGGTGACGGTGCCAGCCGTCAGCTCCCACACGCCGACCTCTGTCCCGACGACCTCGGCGAGCGGCCGCGCACCGGCCTGAGGGCTGCCCTCGACGACGGTGGTGGCGGGAACAGGCTCCAGGGTGACGGGCGCCGTGGTGTCGAGGAGTCGAGTCATGCCCCCATCCTGCCCGTCGAGGGCCAGGCGTCGCCCCCGTAATCCGCCGGGTCCGAGGCCTCAGGTCGCGGCTCCCCCGGCCGATGGGAGTCAGTACTCGATGACTCCGTGTCGAGACTCTGGCGAGGGAACGGCGTGGATGCGATGAGAGCCGCACAGGGATGGCGGCTGCGTGCTGGACCCGTGCCCGGGCACCGGGCGTTCCGGGTGGTCCTGCTCCAGCTGAGCGTGTTCGCCGCGGCGTGGCTGGTCCTGGGCGATGTCGACGCGTCGAGCCGGGTCCCGGCCGTGTGGCCCGCTGTGGGGCTCATCGCGGGATTCCACCTGACCTCGTCCCGGGTCTGGCGACCCCGGCTGCTCGCGGCGGGTTTCGCCGTCATGGTGGTCGCCTACCTCCTGCGCGGCTACCCGTTGGCCATCGCGACGGGGTTCAGCGCCAGCTCGGTGGTGGCAGCGCACGTGGTTCGGCAGCGGCTCATCCGCAGCAGCGGACGGGCTGCCCTGCTCGACAAGGGTGACGTGTCCACGATGATCGGCTCCACGGCCATGGGCGCCGCCGTGGCGGGCCTGGGGTATGGCGCGGTGTGCGCCGTCACCGGCACCGGCAACCCCCTGCTGGGTGCGCTGGCCGCCTTCGGTTCCCACACGGCCTCACTGATGGTCCTGCTGCCGCTGTTCCTGAGGACCCCCAGGTTCCAGCCGCTGGCCGGTCAGCGCGAGCGCCTGGTGCAGTCGGTGATCCTCCTCGCCACGACCGTGGTGGTGTTCGTGGTGGCCGACGCGCCACCGATCATCTTCGTGGTGATGCCGATGTTCGCCTGGCTGGCGTTCCGCGGAACCCTGCGGGAGGCCACTCTGCTCCTCACCGCGGTCGGGGTGATCGGCTCCGGCCTGACAGCGGCCCACCTCGGGCCCATCTGGGACATCCGGGCGCGCTACGACCTCTCACCCGAGCTCGCCGCCGGCGTGCTCCAGCTGTTCCTCATCGACTCGGGACTGATCCTGCTGCCGCTGGCCGTCATGGCCACCCAGCAACGGATGTCGGCGGCGAGCGCGGCTCGGGAACGCGAGACCCGGGAACGGCTCGTGGCCCAGGCCACCGGCACCGCGGTCGTCACCACGGACCGCGACGGCAGGGTCGTCCTGTTCAACCCCGGCGCGGAGACGATGCTGGGGCGCAGGCCCGAGGCCGTGGTCGGGAGCCTGCTGGACGCCTACCTGTCCCCCGACGAGCTCCGTCGCCACGCCTCGGACCTGAGCGCCGAGCCCACCTTCGCCGGCATCTGTCGGGCCTCGGTCGGGCTCGGCGACACCCACCGGCTGTGGTCGTTCCGGCGCAGCGACGGTGAGGAACGGTCGGTCCGGATGACCCTCAGCGCCATCCCTGACGAGGACGGCGGGGTGTCCGGCTTCCTGGCGACCGCGGAGGACGTCACCGAACGCGAGGCCGCCCACGAGGCCCTGATGATGAGCCTCCAGCACGAGCGGGAGGCGGCTGAGCGGCTGCGTGAGACCGACCGGGTCAAGGCCGACTTCCTGGCCACGGTGAGCCACGAGCTGCGCACCCCCATCACCAACATCATCGGCTACACCGAGGTCCTCGACGACGGCGTGGCCGGGGAGCTCACGACCCGCCAGCACGACATCATCGGCCGGGTCGAGCGCAACAGCCGCCGACTGCTGCTGCTCGTCGAGGACCTCCTGACGCTGTCGCAGATCGAGTCCTCCGAGCTGCAGCTCAAGCTGGTCCCCACCGACCTGCGCCGCACGGTGAGCGGGGCCCTCGAGTCGCTCGCGCCGGTACTGGCCTCTCGCTCGCTCGAGATCTCGACCGTCGTGCCCGAAGGGCCGCTGGTCAGCCACGTCGACCCGGTGCAGCTCGAACGGGCACTGCTCAACCTGTTGACCAACGCGGTGAAGTTCACTCCGGACGGTGGCTCCATCGAGGTCCGGCTGGCCCACACCACGTCGGGCAGCGAGATCGTCGTCCACGACACGGGCATGGGGATCCCCGAGGCCGAGCACGGTCAGCTGTTCCGGCGATTCTTCCGTTCCTCGACCGTGACCGAGCAGGCGATCCAGGGCACCGGTCTCGGGCTTAGCATCGTCCATGCCATCGTCGCCCAGCACCAGGGCCACATCGAGGTGGCGTCGGCCCAGGGCAGGGGCAGCACGTTCACGGTCAGGCTGCCCCACGTGGTCGGCGAGCAGGCCTAGTCGACGGACTCCGGAGGGTGCTGCGACGCCCGACGGGTCCCTGCTCGCCCAGCCGGACGCTAGATCCCGCGGCCCGGCGAGAGGATGCCGAGCGGGTCGAACGCCTGCTTGACGAGCCGGTGGGCCGCCAGCGTGGGGGCGTCGAGCTGCTTGGGCAGCGCGTGCCGCTTCAGCGAGCCGATGCCGTGCTCCCCGGTGAGGGTGCCGCCCAGGGCGAGGGCCGCGTCGCTGACCTCGTCGAGGACCATCTCCCCCATGTCGCGGGCCTCGGCGTCGTCGGGGTCGACGATGACCGAGGGGTGCAGGTTCCCGTCACCGGCGTGGGCGAAGGTCGGGATCGAGACCCCGTGCGCCATACCGATCTGCTCGATCGCGGCGAACATGTCGGCGAGGCGAGAGATCGGGACCGCGATGTCCGAGGACACCCGCAGCCCTTCGGCCGAGAGGGCCCGGCCGGTCACCCGACGCGCCTCGAGCAGCACGTCGCCGTCGGCCTGGTCGACGCCGAGCGCGTTCTGTCGGCGGCAGATCTCGGCCACCGCGACGACGTCCTCGCGTGCCCCCGGTCCGATGAACTGGCCCACGAGCACGGCGGCGGCACCCTCGACGACGGCCCCCGTGGGTTGGAGCCGTTCGACGGCCTCGACGCTGAGGCGGTCCATGAGCTCCATGACGTCGGGCGGGCTCGGGCGACGCATGATCGCCGTCACCGCCTCCCCCGCGTCGACGAGGGAGGGGAAGGCCGCCCGGAAGGTGATGGTGTCGCCCGTGGGCCGGGGCAGCAGCCGGACCGTCGCAGACGTGACGACGCCCAGTGTGCCCTCGGAGCCGACGAACAACCGGGTCAGGTCGTACCCCACGACGTCCTTGCGGGTCTGGCCACCGGTCCTGATGACCTCGCCGGTCGCGAGGACGACCTCGAGGCCCGCGATGCTGTCCGCCGTCACGCCGAACTTCACGCACCTGAGCCCACCGGCGTTGGTGGCGATGTTCCCGCCGATGGTCGACTCCTGGTAGCTGGCCGGGTCGGGTGCGTACATCAGGCCGTGCGCCGCGGCAGCGCGGTCGATGTCGGCCGTGATGACGCCGGCCTGGACGTGGGCCAGGCGGTTCGCGGGGTCGACGGCCTCGATGGCGTCCATGCTGGCGAGGGAGATGACCAGGCCCGCGGGGTAGGCGACGGCGCCCCCGGTGAGCCCGGTGCCGCTGCCACGCACCGAGACCGGCACCTGGTGGCGGCTCGCCCAGCGCAGGGCCACGCTGACGTCCGACGTCGACGTCGCCGTGACGACCGCAGCCGGGGGGCCCACCAGGACGGCGCGGGACGCGTCGGTCGAGAAGGCCTCCATCGCGATGCCGTCGGTGACCACCCGTCCGGGCAGCAGCTCGGCGAGCTCCTGCAGCGCGGCGGTGTCGGTCATGCCCGGCTCCCCCGGCCCGGCGTGCACGGACCGCTCAGACGGCCCATGACCGGATCCAGATCGTGTTGTCGAGCTGGCGCAGGCGTTCGGCCGTCTCCTCGGGGACCGGGGTGTCGGTGTCGGTGACGACGTAGCCGTACTCCCCGCGGGTCGACAGGGACTGGCCGGTGATGTTCGTGCCGGCCTCGGCGAAGATCTGGTTGATCGAGGCGAGCACGCCGGGGACGTTGTGGTGCAGGTACCCGAGCCGCTGGACGCTGTCGACCGACGGTGCGGCGACCTCGGGCAGGTTCACCGACAGCGACGTGGAGCCGCCCTCGACGAACCCCAGCAGCTTGGTCGAGACGAAGCCGGCGATCTCCTCCTGCGCCTCCTGCGTCGAACCGCCCACGTGGGGGGTGAGGATGACGTTGTCGAGGCCGCGCAGCGGCGAGTCGAACGGGTCGCCCTGCGCCTTGGGCTCGGCGGGGAACACGTCGATGGCAGCACCCGAGAGGTGTCCCGACAGGATGTGGTCGCGCAGGGCGAGGTCGTCGACGACCATCCCGCGGGAGGCGTTGATGAGCACCGCCCCCGGCTTCATCTGTGCGAGCTGCTCGGCGCCGAACAGGCCGGCGTTGCCCGGCCGACCGTCCACGTGCAGGCTCACGACGTCCGACTGTCCGAGGAGCTCCTCGAGCGTGTCGACCCGTCGGGCGTTGCCGTGGGCCGGACGGTCCGCGGTGTCGTAGAACACGACGCGCAGGCCCACCGCCTCGGCCACGTTGGACAGCTGGGTGCCGATGTTGCCGTACCCGATGATGCCCAGCGTGCGACCGCGGATCTCGCGGCTGCCCTTGGCCGACTTGTCCCAGATGCCGTCGTGCATGCGCTGGGTCTTCTCGGGCAGGCGGCGCGCCAGCGCGATCAGCTCGCCGAGCACGAGCTCGACGACGCTGCGGGTGTTCGAGAAGGGCGCGTTGAAGACCGCCACCCCGAGCGTGGAGGCCGCGGCGACGTCGACCTGGTTGGTCCCGATGCAGAAGCAGCCCACGGCCAGGAGGTCGGGCGCCGACTCGAGGACCCGCCGGGTCACCTTGGTGTTCGACCGTATGCCGAGCAGGGACACTCCCTCGAGCGCCTCGACGAGCTCGTCCTCGGTCATGGAGGCGGCCCGCAGGTCCACCTCGTGGCCACTCCTGCGGAACGCCTCGGCAGCACGTGCGTGCACGTTCTCCAGCAGCAATACCTTCACGCGATGTCCTCCGGTTGAGCCTTCGTTCGAGTGGTCGCCTCATGCTGCCATCCCCGCCGAGGTGGACGTCGAGCAGCCCGTACTGCGGATCACCCAGCCCTCGAGGGGCTTCTCAGACGCGGCTCAGGACAGCCGACGGAGACTCAAGGCGTGACCCTCGTGGCGACCTCCATCGCCGTCCTCCGGCAGCGGGCTGCCGGCCCGACGTCGAGCGCGCCGTGTTGGCGCACCGTGGTCCTCGCCGTCTGGGCTGCGGGCTGGTTCGCCGCCCTGGCGGTGCACGGCGGCGGCTCGTGGCACTTCTTCGCCACCGGTGGCCGGGTTCTGGCCGACCTCGACGACGGCACCACGGCGGGACTGCACGTGTATGCCGAGCACCCGCTGCTCCAGATCGGCCCCGTGGCGCTCGGCCTGGCCTGGGCGCTGACCCAGCTGTCGGCCGGCCACGGCTTGCTCGCCGCAGAGGCCCTCGGAACCGCGTCGGGCGCCGCCGTGGTGGTCCTCGTCCACGGCATCGACGCCCGTCTCCGCCGGCAACGCGGCGCAGCGGCCCGCAAGGGCGCCGAGGGTCCCCTCCTGCTGGCCACATTGTGCTTCACGCCTGTCTGGCTGTACGCCGCGATCAGCTCGGCCCACCTCGACGACGTCCTGGCCCTGACGTTCTGCGTCATCGCCCTGTCGTGCGTTCTCTCCGACCACCCCGTCTGGGCTGGAGTGGCCGTTGCCGCGGCGGTCGACTCCAAGCCCTGGGCCCTCCCGGTGACGGTCGTGCTCCTGGCCCTCCCCGGCCTGCGCTCCCGAGCCATCGGCGTCGGCGCGGCGGTGGTCGGCGTGACCGCGGGGTGGCTGCCGTTCTTCGTCGCCGACCCGCAGACGATCCGCGCCATGCACTACACGATCGTCAACCGCCCCCTGTCCGGGTTGCACCTCCTGGACCCCCGCGCGGCCCGGACGCCGTTCTGGGACCGGCCTCTCCAGACCGCCATCGGCCTGGTCCTCGGCGGGGTCGCGGTGTGGCGCCGAAGGACGACCGGGGTCCTGCTGCTCGTCATGGCCAGCCGGCTGGCCCTCGACCCGGGCACCAACCGCTACTACACGGCCGGACTGGCGGCAGGGGCGCTGCTGTGGGACGTAGCGGGATCGCGAAGGCGTTGGCCCTGGTGGAGCCTGACGGTCGTCCTCGCCCTGCACCTGGCGCGCTGGGTCCCGGCCCTGGACCCACTCCACGGTCCGGCGATGATCGCCTTCGCCGTGGCGGCGGCCGGGGTGATCCTCGTCGGCGGCCGGGGACCGCGCAGCCCTCTGGACCCCGAGACCGGTGCTACGCCGTGGCGGCGCTCAGCTGGTGCGCCGTGGCGACGACGCCGAAGACCGTCTCCAGCTCCTGCGGGGTCCGCGGCCCGAAGACCATGACGAAGCCTGCGGCCAGACGCGTACCCGCCCACGGGTGCGGGGCGCCCCAGCCGTGCGCGACGAGGTCGGCGGCCAGTTCGGCGGGGAGGGCGAGGTGCAGCGAGCCGTCGTACCCCGGGTGGAGGTGGGCGAACTCCCCCACCTGGGGAACGAGGTAGGCCTCAGCCGGACCACCAGGATCCGCGAGGAGGAACGCGCGGGCCCCCGGCACAGAGATCATGGAGTCCGCGACGGTCACGCCCTCCAGCGCGCTGATCCTGCTGAAGAGGGCCTCCTGGAGGTCCAGCGGAGCGTTCTGCGACACCTGCTGCTGCGGGATGGACCAGGACACGTCCGGCCGTCCGCCAGACCGCTGCGGCAGGACTCCCCCAGGAACGAGTGACCAATGGGGGTACACCGGCACACCGACCAGCGCGGCGGGGTGGTGCTGCAGGTGGTCGCACCGATCTGCGATCCAGCCGGACAGCCGCTGCAGGCTGGCGGCTGTGATCCCGTGACCGCCCGGGGCCCGGTGCGCCACCGTCGGCGCCCCGGACTCGCCCAGCAGATAGGTCCAGGTGGCATCGAGGAGCTCGCGCGGGATGACCTGGTCCGCCTCGCCCTGGGCCACGAGGACGGGGAGGTTCGCCAGTCGGCCCGTCGTGACGGGGACACCGGCGTCGAACGGCAAGGTGCCGTAGAGGATCGCCGCTCCGGAGTAGCGGGAGGGATCCGACAGGACGAGACCGCCGGCGAACGCGGCGCCACCACTGAACCCGACCAGGATCACGGGCCGCCCGGCAGGGGCGACCTCGTCGAGCCACGTTTCGAACCAGCCCATCGTGGCCTCGAGCGACGAGGCCACGGGACGGCCGATCCCCCGGTTGGCGAACCACGCGAACCCTCCGCCCTCGGCGATCGGAGCCCGCACCGCGGCATACGACGCTCCGTGCGGGAGGTGGGGAGCCAGCGAAAGGATCTCCCGCTCGGTGGAACCACGTCCGTGCAGCAG
Source organism: Pedococcus soli (assembly GCF_054782575.1). Taxonomy (NCBI): domain Bacteria; kingdom Bacillati; phylum Actinomycetota; class Actinomycetes; order Micrococcales; family Intrasporangiaceae; genus Pedococcus; species Pedococcus soli. The sequence continues at coordinate 512,713 of NZ_BAAGSF010000006.1, forward strand.
GACGACGAGCGGAGCGCTCGGGTCGGTCGAACCGGACCAGGCCACCACGGGGCGGCCGAACGGCTGGGTCGGTCCGGTGGTCGGGCTGACGGGGGTGCTCACGGGTGCTCCAAGGGGGTGGGTGGTGTGGCGCTCGCGGGACGGTGAGGCACCAGGGGCGCCCCTGCGTGTCAGGCGGGGACGACCCCGAAGCCGCCGGTCCAGGCGATCTTCTCGCCGGCGGCCAGGGTGATCTGCAGGAAGCCGATGGCCTCGAGCTTACGGGCCCGCGAGAGCTGTCCGGCGTCGATGGCCTTGAGGCCGCCCGACGTGACGATGCCGGCGAGCGTGGACTTGGCGTCGGCGTCGTCACCGGCGATGAGGACGGTGGTCGGCAGGTCTCCGACCGTGCCGCCGGCCAGCGTCGCGGCGAAGTTGGTGTTGAACGCCTTCAGCACGTGCGACTGCGGCAGGGCGGCAGCGATCTCGGCCGCGGCCGAACCGTCGGGGGCTACCGTGAGCGAGTCGAACGTCTCGAAGTTGAGGGGGTTGGTGATGTCGACGACGACCTTGCCGGCGAAGGACTCCCCGCGCTCCGCGATGACCGCGGCGACGGCCGGGTAGGGGACGGCGAGCACCACGATGTCGCCCGTGATCGAGGTGCTCGCGTCGGACTGCCCGAGCAGCTGGACGGTGTGGCCGCCGCGACCCGCGACGGCCGCGATGGCCTGACCCATGGTGCCGGTGCCGATGATGCTGAGGTGTGCCATGACGCTCTCCCGGGGGTAGGTGATTGGTTGATGCTTCAAGTAAGAGCCTACACCAATTAGTTGTTCCATCAAGTATTCATCTAGCATCGGCCCATGGAACCGAACTGGCTCGAGCCCGACGAGCGGGCGGCCTGGCTGCGCCTCATGGCGGTCGTCGAGCTGCTGCCCGCGGCGCTCGACTCACAGCTGCGCCGCGAGGCCGGGGTGACGCACTTCGAGTACTTCGTCCTGGCCATGCTCTCCGAAGCCGACGACCGGACGCTGCGCATGACGGCCCTGGCCCAGCGCACCAATGCCACCCTCCCCCGGTTGTCCCACGTCGTGCGCCGCCTCGAGGACCGCGGCCTGGTGGAACGGTTCCCCTGCCCCCAGGACAAACGGGCCACCAACGCGCGCCTGACGCCCGAGGGAATGGAGGCCGTGGTGGCGGCGGCACCCGGGCACGTCGGCGCGGTGCGGCGGCTGGTCTTCGACGCGCTCGACGCGCGACAGGTCGCCCAGCTCCGCGAGCTCGGTGACGCCCTGTTGTCGACGCTGGACGCCGACGGCCAGATGACGAGCCTCTACGCGGGTTCCTGAGCCCGTATCCGTCCCCGAGGAACCGGTCGGACCGGCGGTTGCGGGACCAAGGACCTGACTCGACGACGCTCTCTCAGGAACCGCTCAAGTCGACCCACCTAGCGTGGGCGGTTGTGGAGCAGCGCCCGGACCCGGTCACCGAAACCTCCCCGCCCGCGCCGACCCGTCGGGCGGTCCTGGGCGCGGCCCTCACCGGCGCGTCCGCCCTGGCCGTCGCGAGCTGCTCCACCCCGTCAGGCCAGCCGCAGGCCTCCCCCACATCGCCTGCGAGGCCCGCGTCCGCAGGCAGCCCGACGTCCTCGACGAGCGCTCCGACCACGACGGCCGCCCACGTCGCGGGGCCCGGTTCGGGTCCGCCGGCGATCGCCCTGACCGCCGGCGACGACATCACCCACGGCCCGTCGTCCACCCACCAGGTGGCCCTCACCTTCCACGGCCAGGGACCGGCAGAACTGGCCCACGAGATCCTCCGGGCGTGCGCCGACGCGGAGGCAGGGATCACCGTCTTCGCCGTCGGCACGTGGCTGGAGCAGAACCCGCACCTCGGTCGGCAGGTGGTGGCGGCGGGCCACGAGCTCGGCAACCACACGTGGAGCCACCAGCAGATGAAGCAGCTGAGCGCGGCGCAGGCCGTCGACGAGGCCGTCCGTGGCGCCGCCGCCCTCAAGGCAGCAGTCGGGACCCCGGGTTGGTGGTTCCGTCCCTCGGGGACGCAACGCAGCACCGCGACGATCCGCGCGGCCGCCGCGGCCGCCGGCTACCACCGGTGCGTCTCCTACGACGTGGATCCCGAGGACTTCCGTGACCCGGGCGCGGCCGCCGTCCGCGACCGCACCCTGAAGGCCGTCGCGGCCGGGTCCATCGTCAGCCTCCACTTCGGCCACCAGGGCACGGTGGACGCGCTGCCCGCCATCCTCGCGGGCCTGCAGCGCAAGGGTCTCCGGGCCGTCACCCTCTCGACGATGCTGCGTGACGCGTGAAGGCCCGTGAGCCGGCGTCCATCCGCGAGCCCGTCCCGCCGCGACCCGCGGCGCGCGTCCGGCCGCGAGCGGTGAGGACGACGGCCCTCGCCCTCCTGCTGGCTGTGGGCGCGGGAGGCTGTGCCGCGGGCCCTGGCCCGCGGCACACCGCGTCGTCGTCGACCACCACGTCCGCCGGCTCCGGCGTCGCACCCGTGGCTGCTGCCGGCACCACCACCACGCCCGACGTGTATGCCGCCGCCGGCGCCCAGGCGCTCACCACCGTCACGCGCCGCGCGCGACCGATGGTCTACGTGCCCGACACCCTGAGCAGCACGGTGCAGCTCATCGATCCGCGCACCTACAAAGTCGTGGGGCGCTTCCACACCGCGCGGGAGCCCCAGCACGTCGTGCCCTCGTGGGACCTGAAGACGTTGTGGGTCAACGCCGACAAGGGCAACACGCTGACCCCGATCAACCCGGTGACCGGTCACGCGGGCAGGCCGGTGGCCGTCCAGGACCCCTACAACCTGTACTTCACCCCGGACGGCGCCCACGCGCTGGTGATGGCCGAGCGCCTGCACCGCATCGACGTCCGCGACGCGCACACGATGAAGCTGCAGCGTTCGCTGTCGGTGCCCTGTTCGGGCATCAACCACGCCGACTACTCGGCCGACCAGTCCTTCCTCGTGGCGAGCTGCGAGTTCAGCGGCAAGCTCCTCGTCATCGACAGGGCAGCGACGAAGGTCCGCAAGGTCATCGACCTCAACGCGGTGAGGACACCTGGAGCAACCTCCCCGGCCGAGGCGATGGCCATGCCGGGCAGTCCCAAGAACGGCCTGGCCCCCGGCGCCAGCGCGATGCCCCAAGACGTCCGGCTGGCCCCCGACGGCAGGCACTTCCTGGTCGCGGACATGCTGCGCAACGGCGTCTGGGTCGTCGACGCACGCCGCCTGACGGTGACCAGGTTCATCCGCACCGGGCTCGGCGCCCACGGCATCTACCCGTCGCGCGACGCCAGGCAGGTCTATGTCTCCAACCGCGATGAGGGCACCATCACCGTGCTCGACTCCACCACGCTGGCCAGGACGGCTCTGTGGAGGATCCCCGGCGGAGGGTCGCCCGACATGGGCGGCGTGACCGCCGACGGGTCGCAGCTGTGGCTCGCCGGACGCTACGACGCCGTGGTCTACGTGTTCGACACCACCACGGGCAGGCTCCTGCACAAGATCCCCGTCGACTCCGGCCCGCACGGCCTGTGCGTGTGGCCCCAACCCGGACGGTTCAGCCTCGGCCACACCGGCAACATGCGCTGAGCGGTCGCACCTCCGACGCCGCCTACTTGAGCAGGCTGACCCCGCGCGCGATGACCAGGACCGACAGCATCAGCGCCGACACGGACTCCAACGCCATCAGGATCTTCGCCCGAGGTGACAGGGGCATCGTGTCGGTCGGGCTGAACGCGGAGGAGTTCGTCACCGACACGTAGAGGTAGTCGATGTAGCCCGGGACCCAACCCGACCTGGCCGACGAGCGGGCCGCCACTTCGCCGATGGCGTCGTGGTCCTCGTCCTGGGGGAAACGGAAGTCCGCGACCGGCAGGCCGGGGCGGGAGGTCTGGGTGCGGGCCACGGGACCGCCACGGTCGAGCTCCCAGAAGGCGAGCGCGAAGATGAGCACGTTCGTCAGCCACACCTGCAGGGCCGCCAGCAGCAGGCTGCTGCCTTGCTCGGCCTGCCCGGACACCAGGGCGCGGACCAGCAGGACCAGGGCGCAGCCGTTCGTGATGGCGATCAGCAGGACCAGGCCGATCGACACCCTGCGCAACCCGCGGTTGTCGCGGGTCATCCTCCGCGGGTTGGCAGCCACGAGCGGGATGAAGAGCAGCGCCTCCAGGCCCGGGACCACGAGCCGCGGCGCGAACAGGAGGCTCTGCGGCAGGGCGGCATACAGGCCGATCGCCGTCACCACCGCGAGCGCTGCCGGGAGCCGCACCTCCCCTGGGTGCTGTCGACGGTGGATCTGTGTGCTCACGGCCTTGGTCTACTCCCCCGGTGAGCCGGTTGCCTGTTGCCACACCGCTCGCGCGTCGGTCTCATCCCCCACGCCCCGTTCGCGGGGGTTTGGGACGGCGGTGGACGGGGCACTGCACTGACGGACGACGCGTCCGGTTCGGACGCGCGACGTGGGAAAGGACCTCACCGATGAAGGCACTGACGTGGCAGGGAAAGCGTGACGTGCGTGTGGAGGAGGTGCGCGACCCCGAGCTCGAGGCGCCCACCGACGCGATCATCAAGGTCACCTCCACAGCCATCTGCGGCTCCGACCTGCACCTGTACGAGGTGCTCGGCGCGTACCTCACGCCCGGCGACGTCCTCGGTCACGAGACGATGGGCATCGTCGAGGAGGTCGGGCCCGAGGTCACCAACCTCAAGCCGGGCGACCGGGTGGTCATCCCGTTCAACATCTCCTGCGGCCACTGCTGGATGTGCGAGCGGGGCCTCTACGCCCAGTGCGAGACGACCCAGGTCCGCGACCAGGGAAAGGGCGCGTCCCTGTTCGGTTACACCAGCCTGTACGGCGCGGTGCCGGGTGGACAGGCCGAGTACCTGCGGGTGCCGCAGGCCCAGTTCGGGCCGATCGTCGTGCCGGAAGGACCCACGGACCAGCACTTCCTCTACCTCTCGGACATCCTCCCGACCGCGTGGCAGGGCGTGAAGTACGCCGAGGTGCCCAAGGGCGGGACGCTGGCCGTGATCGGGCTCGGGCCGGTCGGCCAGCTGGCGACCCGGATCGGCAAGCTCCTGGGTGCTGGCCGAGTCATCGGCGTGGACCTCGTCGACGAGCGCCTGGCCCTCGCCCGGGAGCACGGGATCGAGACGCTCGACCTGCGCGAGGTGGACGACGTCGCCGCCGCGCTGATCGAGATGACCGGGGGTCGCGGGCCCGACGGCGTCCTCGAAGCCGTCGGCATGGAGGCCCACGGCAACCCCGTCGCCAAGACCGCCCAGGCTGCTGTCGGGCTGCTCCCCGATGCCCTCGCCAAGCCGCTCATCGACCGGCTCGCGGTCGACCGGCTCGACGCGTTGCTCACCGCCCTGAAGGCGGTTCGTCGAGGCGGCACCGTGTCGATCAGCGGCGTCTACGGTGGAGAGGTCGACCCGCTGCCGCTCATGGAGATGTTCGACCGCGGGATCTCGCTGCGGATGGGTCAGTGCCACGTCAAGCGCTGGATCGACGAGATCATGCCGTTCGTGCTCGACCCCGCCGACCCGCTCGGCACGGCGAAGCTCGCGACGCACATCCTCCCGCTGTCCGACGCGGCCCGTGGCTACGAGCTGTTCCAGGCCAAGGCCGACGGCTGCGTCAAGGTGGTCCTGCAGCCGTGAGGTCCTGGGCCGGCAGGACCGTGCTCGTCACCGGCGCCTCCAGCGGCATCGGGCGGGCGACCGCACTGCTGCTCGCCTCGCAGGGCGCCGACCTCGTGCTCGTCGCCCGGTCCCAGGCGTCACTCGAAGCCGTGCAGGCCGAGTGCGTGGGCGCAGGGGCACGAGCACGAGTGGCTGTGGCGGACGTGGGTGACGACCAGGCCGTGGCGGCCGCCTTCCGCTCGGCGGAGCGGGTCTTCGGCCGGGTCGACGCCGTCGTGCACTCGGCTGCGTCGCTGGCCTACGGCCGGTTCGAGGACGTACCGGTGGAGGTGTTCGACGCAGCCGTGCGCACCACGCTCCTGGGAACGGCGAACGTGGCCCGCAGCGCCCTGTCGGCTTTCGCGCGATCCCCCGGGGGAGGCTCGCTCGTCGTGGTCGGCTCCCTGCTGGGCAAGATCAGCACCCCGTGGATGAGCTCCTACGTGACCGCGAAGTGGGGGGTGCACGGACTGGTCCGCACCCTCCAGGTCGAGGCCCGCAGCACGCCCGGCATCCACGTCAGCCTGGTCTCCCCCGGTGGGGTCGACACCCCGGTCTACCTCCAGGCCGGCACGTACCTCCGTCGGCACGGTCGTCCGCCGCCCCCGGTGGACCCGCCCGAGAAGGTCGCTCGGGCGATCGTCCGAGCGCTGGGGCGCTCACGGCGCGAGGTCTCCGTCGGAGCGGCCAACCACCTGGCGGTGACCGGGTTCCGGGTGTTCCCCGGCCTGTTCGACGCCCTCGTCACCCCGTTGATGCAGATCGGCGGCCTGTCCCACTCGGCCACGGCCAACTCTGCGGGCAACGTCCTGGAACCGCAGCCCGCGGGCGAGGCGCTGCACGGTCGCTGGGGACGACACTGGATGCGTCCGGCCGCAGCGGCGGCGACCCTCGCGGCAGGCGCCGTCGCGGCGCGCTCCGCCCACGTCACCTGGCGCCGGTCGGGGTGACGTCGTCCGTGGACCCTGTGCTGACCGTGCCCGCAGGCATCGTCTTCGACCTCGACGGCACCTTGGTCGACACCACCTACCTCCACGCGTTGGCGTGGTGGCAGGCCCTCGAGCTCTCGGGCTACGTCGTCCCGATGGCGCGACTGCACCGTGCGATCGGCATGGGTGCCGACCGCCTCCTTCCACACGTCCTCGGCGACGGACGTGACCCCCGGCACGACGAGGACATGGTCAACGCCCACGACGTCATCTTCGCCACCTGGCACGACCGCGTCGAGGAGCTGCCGGGCGCCTGCCACCTGGTGGGTCTGTGCCACCGGATGGGTCTGACCACCGCCCTTGCCTCGTCGTCCGCGGGCCGGGACCTCGAGGCGATGTTGCGGGTCCTCGACCACCCGGACTTCGACGTGGTCGTCACCATCGACGACGTCCGGGACTCGAAGCCGAGCCCGGACCTCGTGGCCGTCGCCCTGTCGCGCATGGGGTTGGAGCCGAGCGAGATCCTGGTCGTGGGTGACTCGGTGTGGGACGTCAAGGCGGCCCATGCGGTCGGCGCGCGATCCGTCGGGCTGGAGTGCGGCGGCACCAGCAGGTGCGAGCTCGACGAAGCCGGGGCGACGTGGGTCCTCGCCAACCCTGACGAGCTGTGCCGGGAGCTGACGCGGGCCGCGTCGAGCCGGCGCGACAGCCAGTCGGCCGACAGCGCGTGACCGAGCGGTTCCGGGCCGCAGAGGAGGCCGTGCTGCGCACCGCCACGGCCTCGAAATGCCCTGGGCCCGGTTCCTTCTGCACCGCGAGTCGAGCGACGCCCCGGTGTGTTGGCACCGGTCGCTGCCCGTCGTACCATCGGGATCGGTCAAGGAGTGGCCTTCTCGCTTGAGAGATCCCCAGGGTCGTCACGTAGGAGGAAACGGTGGCCCGGCACGCAGTGCAGCCTGACGGACAGGCGATGTTCTTCGAGTACCAGGTGGAGGGGCGCCGCTGGTCGTGGTCACAGGGGCTTCGTGACCTGCACGGCCTCGACGAGGGTGAGGAGCCCACCACGGAGGCGATGCTTGCCCGCATCGTCCCCGACGACCGGGCCGCGATGCTGTCCCGGTTCCAGCACCACCTCGAGGACGCCGGTCCCTACTCGTGCGTCTACACGATGACCGACGCGCACGGGCGAGCCCGTCGGCTGGTCCTCGTGGGTCGCAGCGAGGCAGTGGCGGGAACGGTCAAGCGACTGACGGGGTTCGTCGCGGACATCACCGAGGCGATGCGCGAGGGGGCCCGGGTCGCGGTCGCGGCGTCAGCCGAGAACCGGGCCGCCATCGAGCAGGCCAAGGGCGCCCTGATGGTCACCTTCGGCGTCGACGAGGACGTGGCCTTCGACCTCCTCCGCACCTATTCGAGCCAGCACAACATCAAGCTGGCCGCCGTCGCCGACCGGATCGTCGATGGACTCGGTGATCCGGCCTTCTGCCGCGAAGAGCCGGCGCGAAGCCTGCTGGACATCGTCATCGGGCTCGCGGCCGAGGCGGGTGACGGCACTGGTGTGGTCACCCGAAGCCCTGCCGGTGGTCGGCTCTCGGGGGCCTAGCTCGAGAGGTGTGGTTGCAGTCCGCTGCCGTGTCGGCGGAGGGCCACCGCGGCGACGTCGTCGTCCTGGGTGTCGTCGCGCACTCGCCCGACCAAGCCGTCGAGGCCACTGCTGAGGTCGTCGCCGCGGAGGCCGGACAGCGCCTCCTCGAGTCGAGCCCTACCCGCGTCGATGTCCTCGGTGCGCCGCTCGATCAGGCCGTCGGTGAACACGACGATCGTGTCACCGGGGCAGAAGCTGAACGTGCTCCGGCGACGCCGCGGCCCGACGATCCCGAGCGGGGCCCCGTCAGCGCAGGGGAGGTGCTCGACCACCCCGCCGTCGCGCAGCAGGGTCGGCGCCGGGTGTCCTGCGTTGGCCACCACGATCTCGTTCCGGCTCGGGTCGGCCACCAGGTAGGCGAGGGTGACGAGCTGGTCCTCCCCGTACGCGGCCATCATCATGTCCAGCTTGGTGAGCACGACGTCGGGTCGCGGGTCCACGGCGACATACGCGCGCACGGAGGCACGCATCTGGGCCATGGAGGCTGCGGCCTCCACCCCGCGGCCCATCACGTCCCCGACGAACACGGCCACCCGTCCGTCGGGCAGGGAGAGCACGTCGTAGAAGTCTCCACCGACACCGGTGCGACCGGAGGGCGAGTAGTGCGCCGCTGCATCACAACCCACCAGCACCGGCAGGGCGCGTGGGAGCACGGCGTGCTGGAGACGTTCCGCCACTGCCGACGTCTGGCTGTGGAGGTCGGAGTTGTCGATGGAGACGGCGGCCCGGCGCGCGAGCTCCTCGGCGAGCTCGACGTCGGCCTGGTCGTAGCGGACCCGGGACTCGGCCCTGACCCAGGTCATCACCCCGAGGGTTCGTCCACGGGCGATCAGCGGCACGGTGATCGCGCTGTGGAGCGCCAGCTCCCGCGCGATCCGGAGGTGCTCGTCGTCGCGGGCCGCGGCGACGAGCATCTCGTCCGTGATCTCGGGGATGAGCTCGCTGCGTCCCGTGCGCATCACCTGCCACGGTCCGTTGCCCGAGTCCGGGTCGCTCGGGTACCGCTGTGCCAGCTCGTGGGCGTACTCGACCTTCGCAGGATCGACGTGGGCCACCGCGAGGCGTCGAAGTCGGTTGTCCTTGACCAGGTCGATGGCGCACCAGTCGGCGCGGCTCGGGACAGCAAGCTGCGCGACCCGAGCCAGCGTGGCCTCGTAGTCGAGGCTGCTGGCGAGCTCGGCCGACGCCTCGACCAGGAAGGAGAGCTGGGCCTGTCGTTCAGCAGCCTGCCCCTCGGCCCGGATGCGCAGCAGCGCCTGCGCGCAGCTGTCGGCAAGGATGTCGAGGAAGTTCAGCTCGGCGTTCTCGAAGTGCCGGCGTCCGGGAAAGGACAGTCCGACCGCACCCAGCGTGCCGTCCGCCGTGTTGAGCGGCAGGACCAGGATGGAGCGTTCCCCTCGGTCCATCCGGGGCACCGTGGGGTACGCCTCGAGGATCGCCTCACGCCCGACCAGCACCATCCGTCGTCCTGAACGGATGACGTCCGCCGCTGGAGTCGCGGTGGCGAGCGGATACGAGGCGAACACCTCCGCGTCCCCGTCGAGCCCGCCGAACAGACCCGCGAGTCGCACCTCGTCGTCCTCGGCACGCAGCGTCAGGGACGCGATGGTGGCACCGACCGCGACCGCACTGTGTTCGACCACCACCTTCGTGACCGCCTCCGAGGTCCTGGCCTCGATCAGCTCGGCGGTCACCCGGGCCAGCCCCGTCAGCCGGGCGTCCAGGGCGGACTCGTCGCCGGTGCCGGGTCTCATGTCGGCATGATGGCAGGAGCCCCTTCGAAACTTCTTCGAAACGCCCGAACACCACGGACGCTGGCCAGCCGGCGGGCACGAGCTGACACGCCCACCGGCTGGCTGTGCCGTCACCTCCCGACGCGGGGCCGAGACGCGCCCGGAGGTGAGCGCTGTCGACGGCGACCTCCGACGGGTCGTGGCTGCGGTCGCGCGGGGGTGGCGGCCCGGAGCCATACGGACCGTCGTGGGTTCGGCCGGTCGCCCGGTGCCGTCGCCCCTCTCGCGCTCCCACGTCCCGCTGGGGGTTTCGCCCATGCCTCGCCGATGATCGCGTCGAACTCCTCGCGCAGGAAGTCCTCATCGGCCAGCACGAGGTCGAAGAAGTCCTCGCACGATCCAGTGGCGAGGTCGCTGCGTTCAGCGGGGCTCGCGGCCATGGTCACCACCACCCGCGGCTCAGGCGCTGATCGCCTGCTGTCCTTCGTGCCTGCTGGCGATCTCGACCTTGCGGGGCTTGGCCTGCTCAGCGACGGGGATCCGCAGCGAGAGCACTCCGGTGTCGTAGCTGGCCTCGATGTGGCCGGTGTCGAGGTTGTCGCCCAGCACGAGCTGCCGGCTGAACACCCCACGCGGTCGCTCTGCGGCGAGGAGCTCGGCGTCGCTGGCCCTGGCCGGACGTTCGGCTTTGACCGTGACGACGTTGCGCTCCACGTCGATGTCGATCGCCTCCTGGCTCACGCCGGGCAGGTCGAACTCGACGTGGAACACGTCTCCCTCACGCCAGGCATCCATGGGCATGACCGAAGGGCGGGCCAAGGTGCCGTCCGGGCCGAACACCTGCTGGGTGAGTCGGTCCAGCTCACGGAACGGGTCGGTGCGCATCAGCATCGTCTTCACCTCCGTTGTGTTGTTCTGATGCTCCCCACAGCGGCATCATCCAGAGCAACATCTGATGCCGCTGCTATAGATTTCTTGTAGCACCACTGGCCATACTGTCGCAAGTGGCCAGACAGGATTCCTCAGCAGGGCGCGCGCCCGCAGCGACACCGGCCCCCGACGGCGACCGCGGCGTCTACGCGATCTCCGTGGCCGCCGAGCTGGTCGGGATGGGCGCGCAGAACCTGCGCCTGTACGAGGCGCGTGGGCTGATCGAGCCCAACCGCACCGACGGAGGCACCCGCCGCTACAGCGCCAACGATCTGGACCGGCTGCGCCGGATCGGCGACCTGCTCGATGCGGGCCTCAACCTCGCGGGGATCGGGATGGTCCTCGGGCTCGAGGAGGAGAACGCCCGCCTGCGCCTGGCACGCAAGGGCCGTCACCCGTCCACGGGCTGACGGCCCTGACCTCTCAGGGCCCTGGTTGCGGTGGGACGCATGCGGCGGCCCCCCTCATCCGACGATGAGAGGGGCCGGGGCATCGACGCGGTCGCCGGGTCCGGCGACCAGTCGACCGGATCAGGGCCGGGTGATCCGCAGGACGGTGCCGGTCGTCCCGGACAGAACCCCGGTGGTGTTGCCGAGGACGTAGAGCTCACCCCTGCGGTCCTGGGCGAACCCGAACACGGCGATGCCGGGGTCCTGCAGCGAGGTGACCGCCGAGCCCTTGTTGACGAACAACCGCCCCAGCGGTTGGGCGAAGGCCCGTGAGTAGTCACCGAAGACGTAGTGCCCACGAAGGGCCTTCACGTCGTGGCCGCGGTAGACGTAACCGCCCACCACGGCGATGCCCTGGCACGCGCTGGCCGGCGCCCCACCGCCGCACCGCGTCCCACCGGGCGCGGTGTGGTCGTACTCGAGCACCGGGTCGACCAGCCCTGCGGGGCTGCCCGGCGAGTGTGCCGTCACGAAGCCGGGGCCGTCGCCGCCGTTGTCGAACAGGAAGCTGCCCTCCTTGACCGGCCAGCCGTAGTTGCGGCCCGGGCGAACCACGTCCACCTCCTCGATGTCGTTCTGGCCCACCTCACCGACCACGAGGCGACCGGAGCGGGAGTCGAAGGAGAACCGGTAGGGGTTGCGGAAGCCGTAGGCCCAGATCTCGTCCGCACCCTCGCGACCGACGAACGGGTTGCTCCTGGGGATGCCGTACTGCCCGTTGGCCGAGTTGTGTCCGTGCGGGTCGATGCGCAGCACCTTGCCGAGGACGTTGCCCGCAGCGAGGCTCTGCGCGTTGCCACCCGCGACGTGCCCCGGACCCTGGTCGTCCGCAGCGCCCCCGTCACCGATCGCGATGTAGAGCTTGCCGTCGGGACCGAAGGCGATCTCACCGCCGTTGTGGTTGAACTGCGGCTTGTCGATCCGCATCAGCTCGCGTCGCGTGCTCGGGTCGACCACCGGGTGCTCGGCCCGCGCGTTCCGGACCTTCCACTGCGCGATCACGGTCTGTCCTCCCCCGGGCGTGACCCCGGGCTGCGTCGTGAAGTCCGGTGAGGGAGTGGGGTTCTCGGACGTGAACGTGTAGAGCAGGCCGTTGTGCTTGTACCCCGGGTCGAAGGCGAGGCCGAGCAGGCCCCGCTCGTCGTAGGGCAGTCCGGGGATCACCTTGGCGAGGTCCGAGACGAGCCGCGCGGACAGGTCGGCGACCAAGGTCTTCGGTGACCTCCCGCGGACGTCGACCTGCCAGATCTGGCCGCCCTGGTCCGCGATGTAGAGGTGGTCGTGATCTCCGGGAGCCACGGCGCCGGTGACGGGAGCCACCAGACCGGTGGCCACGGGCTTGAGAGCGATGCGGGTGTTGCTGACCGGGATGGGTGAAGGGATGGGATCTGCGAGGGCAGTGGCCGCAGCCACCGGGGCGGCGACGGCGATGACCGCGACCGCGGCCAGAGCGATGGATCTGTGAACTCTCATCAGACTTCCTCTGCTCGAGCGCGCTTGAGCACGCGTGGTCGGATACTGCTCACCACGAGCCCCGCGCACACAGAGTTCACCTTGGCGGCCAATCTCTGGCGCAGACAGGGCGATCGCCACCTTTCGGACACGCGGCGGGCGTCGGCCGCTTCGCCCGGCACGCAGGTACGTCGTGGCCGGTCCGTCGCTCTGGCCCGGTGGCTCGTGAGGGTGTAGGCAGGGGGTGGGCGCGACCTTCGCGTTCGTCACCGAGGAGGACCCCGTGGCCGCCACACTCGACAGCGCCCAGTTGCTCGCCGCACTCGAGCCGGTGGTCGAGGAGAACCTCAACCGTCACCTCGAGGCCGCCCAGGACTGGATGCCGCACGAGTACGTGCCGTGGTCGATGGGCCGCGACTTCGCTGAGCTGGGGGGCGACCCGTGGTCACCGGACCAGTCGCAGCTCTCGCCGATCGCCCGGACGGCCCTGGAGGTCAACCTCCTCACCGAGGACAACCTGCCCAGCTACCACCGCGTGATCGACCAGGCCTTCGGCCGCGACAGTGCCTGGGGCACCTGGGTCAACCGGTGGACCGCCGAGGAAGGCCGACACGCGTTCTGCATCCGCGACTACCTGCTCGTCACCCGGGGCGTCGACCCCGACGAGCTCGAGCGGGCCCGCATGGACACGATGGAGACCGGCTACGACTCAGGTGACAAGGCGCTGCTCAACATCTGCGCCTACGTCTCGTTCCAGGAGCTGGCCACCCGTGTCTCGCACCGGAACACGGGCCGCTACACCGAGGAGCCGATCGCGGAGAAACTGCTCACGCGGGTCGCCAAGGACGAGAACCTCCACATGATCTTCTACCGGAACCTCGTCCAGGCGGCCCTGGAGCTGACGCCGAACCAGACCATGCGGGCGATCACCGACGAGGTCGTGACGTTCCAGATGCCCGGCTCGATCATCCCCGGCTTCGGGCGCAAGGCGGTGCAGATGGCGATGGCCGGCATCTACGACCTGCGCATCCACCACGACGACATCGTGACCCCGATGCTGCGCCAGTGGGGTGTCTGGGACCTCGAGGGCCTGGACGCCTCCGGCGAGCAGGCCCGGGAGGAGCTCGCGACCGCGGTCGCCTCCCTCGACGAGGAGGCTGCTCGCTTCGTCGCCCGCCGCGAGGAGCGAGCGGCCAAGCAGGCGGCGCGCCAAGGATCCTGACCCCGCCCCGCCGGAAGCGCGGCGGGCCACCGGACCTGTGTGCCGGGTGGCCCCGGCCGTGGCGTCCACCGGCGTCACCGTCGGGCGTGCACCCGCCGGATCGTCACCACGCTCGCGACGGCGCAGAGGGCCCAGGTGCCACACAGCGCCGCGGTCGCGGCCACGCCGACCGCGGTGACGAAGGGGTGGCTCGTCGAGCTGCCCAGGAGCCGCGTACCGAGGGCCAAGGTGCCGATGGGGAAGGTCAGCGCCCACCATCCCGGGCTGAACGGCATACGCGCGCGGAATCCTCGAACGGTCATCGTGACGGCGTGGGCGACCACCGGCAGGGCGACGGCGAGCATCACGTAGCCGTAGGCGTCGGCCAGCCGTCGAGCGGCATCGGCCGCTGAGGGCGTGAGGAGCGGCGAGCTCCGGCTCGCGATCACCTGGGCCGCGGCCATCGACTGACCGACCATGCCCAACGGGATCCAGGCCGAGGCCGAGGCTGCGATCGGTAGGGCCGCTCTCCGGAAGTGGTGGTGGTAGGCCGTCGCGAAGACGAGCGTCCCGAGGAACAGCGCGAGGAAGAAGCAGGCGACGACGGCCACGAGGAGGGCCATGCGGACGTGGGGGCCGACCTGGGGGATCAGGGCCGCGCCGGTCGTCGCGGACACCATCGGCGGCACCAGCGGGAGCCCCCACGCGGGGACCGGGTCCCGGAGGTTTCGCCTGAGCAGGACGGTGGCGAACCCGAAGGCGGTGACGACACCGAGGCCCGTGCCCACCACCCAGCACCCTGCATCGGTGACCACCACCCATCGGGCGGGGACGCCGGAAGCGGCGTGCGCCCCGAGCTGTGGCAGCACGGTGAGCAGCGCTGAACCGATCGAGAGGATGCCCATCGACACGGTGCCCCATGTCGGCACCACTGCTGGGTCGCGGAGGGTGCTCGTCAGGACGGCCGGGTCGCGAGCGGCACGCCCACCGAAAGAAACCGTGAGCCCGATGAGCAGCAGCACGCCGACCAGCGTCAGCAGCGACGCCGGCACCAGCAGGACCGGGACCTGGGAGGCGTCACGTGCAAGGAGGGTCGCCAGGATCCCCGTTCCCATGACGGAGGAGAACCACACCGGTCCCGCCGGAGGCAGGACGGGTCGAGCCGAGCGCCCACTTCGCTCTCGGGGCAGGCGTGTGGCGACCTGGTCCACAACGGTTCTCATGAGCCTCACTCTGGGCCCGCGAGGCGACGTGCGGTACCCGGCCCGATGGTGTCGCGCCACAAGAGATGCTTGTGAGCCCCTAGGGTGCAGGGGTGCAGAGCCTCCATCGCATCCCGTCGCTCGAGCAGCTGTCGGCCCTGACTGCTGCCGCCGCCCACGGCAGCATGGGGGCTGCTGCCCATGAGCTGGGAATCAGCCAGCAGGCAGTCAGTGCACGGATATCCGCCGCAGAGACCTTGATGGGCCTCGCGGTGCTCGAGCGGTCGAGCGGCGGCGTCAGGCCGACGGGGCAAGGACAGCTGGTGCTTGCCTGGGCAGAGCGGGTGCTGGAGGCAGCCCGGGACCTGGGCGACGGCATACAGGGGATGGACGCCTCTGGGCGCACCCTCCTCGTGGCGGCGAGCAACACGATCTCCGAGGCGCTCCTCCCCCAGTGGGCCACCCGGCTGCGCCGCGCGCACCCCGATGTCGCCCTCCAGGTCGAACCGGGCAACTCCCGGTCCGTCATCGAGGCCGTCACGAACGGTGCGGTCGACCTGGGCTACGTCGAGACGCCGCAGATCCCCCGAGGGCTGCGCTCCAGGACCGTCGCCCACGACGAGCTCATCGTCGTGGCGCCACCGGACCACCCCTGGGCGCGGAGGCGGCGAGGCATCGACACGGCCGAGCTGTCGAGCACCCCGCTCATCCTGCGGGAGGACGGTTCCGGGACCCGCACCCACATCCAGCAGGCACTGCCGGGCCACGCCTCGCCCCTGCACACCCTCGCCTCCACGGCAGCCGTGCGCGACGCGGCCCGCACCATGGGCGTTCCCACCATCCTGTCCTCCCTTGCCGTCGTGGACGACCTCGCGACCGGACGCCTGGTGCGCGTGAAGGTCACCGACCTCTCCATGCCGCGCGCCCTGCGAGCGATCTGGAACCCCCACCAACGACCCCGCGGGCCGGCTGCCGAGCTGCTGCGCATCTCGACCCAGCCGTCGCGCTCCCCACGAAGGGGCCCACGAGTGCCGCCGGCCTGAGTCCGGGGTCCCTGCAGGCGCGAGCCGACCAGGCCGTCAGCCGACCACCTCGTGGAGGTGGACCCCGTGGTCCGCGGCGATGAGCTCGGCGGCCTTCTCCCCGATCATGATTGCGGCGGCGTTGGTGTTGCCGCTGACGACGTTCGGCATCACGCTCGCGTCGGCCACGCGCAGGGCCTCGATGCCGTGGACCCGCAGCCGCGGGTCGACGACGTCACCGATCCGACAGGTCGACGTCGCGTGGTAGACGGTCAGCGCGTAGTGGCGGGCAAGGTCCTCGAGCAGCTCGTCGCTCGGCTCGGCGCCGGCGACATGGCCGTGTGCCTGAGCCAGGTGCGGCGGGATGACCGGCTCGCCGAGGCCGCCGCCGGGCCATGCCTGCGCGACCTCGAGTGCTCGGCGCATCACGGCGATCATGACCGTCACGTCGTGCGGGTCGCCGAAGTAGTTGAAGTCGATCGTCGGCGGTACCGCGGGGTCCGCACTGGCCAGCGTCACCGAACCCTCGGAGTGGGGTTGCACGGGATTGGGCAGCACCACGACCTGCCCGCGCGTCGGGTCCAGGAAGGTCTCCGGGTCCTCGAAGAAGGCAGCCGGCGGCAGCCGAAAGACGCCCTCCCAGATCGCCGGTGTGTAGCCGGTCGCGAGGAAGCCGATCTGCGCGTCGTGGGTGTGCTCGTCGCCCAGTCCGGTCGAGAAGAACGCGACCGCGTCGTAGAGGGAGGACGAGGCGAGGCCGCTGCCGGTCGTGAACCACTCGCCGATGCGGCGCTCGGCCTCGGCCTTGGCGGCTGCGAGGGGCTCGGGAAGGTCGTCGTCGTCCGCGGGGTCGGCCGGCAGCGGTCCGGCGGGGGCCCGTAGTGCATCCGGCCCGAGCGACATCGCCACCTCGGTCATCGTCTCCCCGATGCCGTCGGCGGCGAACATCAAGGGTGTGTGCAGGTGGTCCTTGAGGTGGCGTCCCACGGCCGGGAGGTCCACGACGCAGGCCACCCCGACGTCCGTGAGCTCTTCTCGGGACCCGACCCCTGAGAGCAGGAGCAGGTGCGGCGACCCGATGGCGCCTGCGCACAGCACCACCTCGGTGCTCGCGGCCACCGTCTCGGACGTGCCGTGCTCGGTGCGGTAGGCGACCCCGGTGGCGCGAAGCACCTCACCGGCCGTCTCGAACAGGACCCGCTCGACGAGGGCGCCGGTGACCACCGTCAGGTTGTCCCGGTCCATCGCCGGCTCGAGGTAGGCGTGGAAGGTCGAGCTCCGCCTGCCGTCCTTCGTCGTCGTCTGGAAGAGCGAGGCAACCCCGTCGGGGTTGAGGCGGTCACGACCGTTGTAGTCACCCTGCTTCAGTCCTGCGGCGCCCGCGGCCTCCACGAACTGCACCGAGGCACGCAGGATCGGCTGACGCACCGACACCCCCACCGGGCCGTCGTGGCCGTGGGCGTCGGGGTCGGCGTGGAGGTCGGGGCTGCCCACGAACCCCTCGGCCTTGAGGAAGTACGGAAGGACCTCCTCGTAGGACCAGCCGACCGCGCCCCCTGCGGCCCACGAGTCGAAGTCGCCCGGGTGCCCACGCACGTACGCCATGTAGTTCAGTCCGGAGGAGCCGCCGAGCATCTTCCCGCGGGGCACCATCATCCGACCGCCGACCAGGCCCTTGCCGACCCCGCCGGGATCACCGTTGTACATCCAGTCGGTCGCGGGGTCGTTCTGCAGGCTGGCGACGGCGGCCGGCACCAGCTCTGCGGGAGGTGGCGGCCCGCCGGCCTCGAGCAGGCAGACCCGGACGTCCGGGTCCTCGCTCAGCCGGGCAGCGACCACGGCGCCCGCCGATCCCGCCCCCACGATGACGTAGTCGTACGAGTCCATCGATCCCACCTCGCTGTGGCACCTCGCCGGACGGCGGGGACGGTCTCGCCACGCAACCACACTCGGGAAGGCGAAACAAGGGAGCCGGGGCCGCTGCTTCTCCCAGTCGGGGGGGCCGGACGCATGATGGTCGGGTGCTCTCTGCCCTCGCCCCGGCCAGACGGCGCCTGACCCTTGCTGTCGGCGGCCTGGTCCTCGTCGCGATCGCTGCCTCAGGGGTCGCCGTCGTCGTGGGACGCGACGGCGCGGCCAGGCCGGTCGACCAGGCCGTGCCGGGACCGGTGCTGCTCGTTCCCGGGTACGGCGGCTCGACCTCCGCGTTCGGCCGACTCGCCTCGACCCTGCGCTCGGCAGGCCGGGACGTCACGGTCGTCCAGCTGCCTGACCAGGCCCTCGGCGACCTGCAGGGCCAGTCCGACGAGCTCGCCCACGTCGCAGCCGGCGTCCTCGCCCGCACCGGGGCGACCTCGGTGGACGTCGTCGGCTACTCCGCGGGAGGTGTGGTGGCTCGGCTCTGGGTGCAGGAGGGCGGCGGAGCCGGCTCCGTGCGTCGGCTGGTCACCCTCGGGTCGCCCCACCACGGGACCCAGCTCGCCGCCCTCGGCTCGCTGGTCGCCGGCGCCTGCCCGGTGGCGTGCCAGCAGCTGGCCCCGGAGAGTCCCGTGCTGGCCCGGCTGAACAGCGCTCCACTCCCCCGCGGTCCCCGTTACCTCGCGGTGTGGACGACCCAGGACGACGTGGTGGTGCCCGCGGCGTCGGCCGAGCTCGACGGCGCGACCAGCGTCTCGGTCCAGCAGGTGTGTCCCACGGACGGGGTGCGCCACTCGGGTCTGCCCGAGGACGTCGTCGTCGTGGGCCTGGTGGCCGGGTCCGTCGGCGCGGAGCCCATCCCCGCGTGGGGTCCGTCGGACTGCGCCCGACTCAGCTCGTGATGTCCTTGGTGGCGAAGTTGGCCCATGCAGCCCCGAGGAGCACGGCGACGTAGACGGCCTGCAACCCGACGCCCCGCTCGACCCCGCTCAGCAGGAGTGGGTCACGGTAGAGGTCGACGAACGTCAGCCAGTACCGCGTCGGCAGGTAGGGCTGCAGGGGACGGGCCGCGTCGATCGTGAGCAGCAGGGAGGACCCGATGAGGAAGGCGAGTGCGCCCAGGGTCGCCGTCTGCGGTGAGTCGGTCAGCGTCGACAGGAACAGCGCCATCGCCGCCACCCCGAGCATCGAGAAGGTGATGAAGGTGATCGCCAGCACGGTGCGCCAGGCGATCTGACCGGGAGTGAGCAGGGTGCCCGAGACGCTGACCATGGACTGCGACAGCGGTGCGTTCCCGAGCGTGAGCCGCCCCACGACGAACCCGACGGCAGCCACGGTGAGCACCGACACGAGGACGTATGCCGTGCTCGCGACCAGCTTGGCCACGAGCAGCCGCGTACGGCCGACAGGGCGGATCAGCAGGTACCGCAACGTTCCTGCCTGGGACTCACCCGCCACCGCCTCCCCGGCGACGACGGCAACGGAGATCGGCAGGAACAGCGGGAGCACGATGGCCAGGGCCGCGATCGCGAACAGCGACCCGTTGGCCACGACGGCCGAGAGGAAGGCGGGCCCCTGACCCGGACGCGGTGCGATACCGGTCACCGCGAGCAGCACCGCCACGATCGTCGGCAGCAGGTTGAGCAGGGCGATGGTCAGCCACGTGCGGCGGCGGCGGAAGAGCTTGCCGAGCTCGACGACGATCACCGGGCCACCTCCCCCGGAGCCCGCGCGCTGGTGCGCTCGGCGATGACGTCCTCGAGGCGGCGGCGCTCGGGTCCGAGCTCCACGACGCGCAGTCCCGCGGCCACGAGCCGTGCGTTGATCTCAGCGGCGTCGGCGGTGCGGACGAAGAGCAGGTCGTCCTCCCGCACCTCGACGCGGCCGTCGAGGAGGCGGTGCGCCTCGTCGGCGTCGGGGGTGCGCACCACCACTCTGCCGGTGGGTGCCCGCAACGTGGCGAGGTCCTCCTGGACGACCAGCCGGCCACGGTCGAGCAGCCCGATGCGGGTGCAGAGCTCCTCGACCTCGGCGAGCAGGTGGCTGGAGAGGAAGACCGTCGTGCCGGCGGCGTTGAGGGTCTGCAGGAGGGTCCTGACCTCGAGGATGCCCTGGGGGTCGAGCCCGTTCGTCGGCTCGTCGAGGACGAGGAGCTCGGGCTGGCGCAGCAGGGCACCGGCCAGCCCCAGCCGCTGACGCATGCCGAGCGAGTAGGCACGCACCGGACGACGGCCCACGGACGCGAGGCCGACGAGCGAGAGGGCCTGCGCCACCCTGTCCCGGCGGCCGCGACGGCCACCACCCAACGGACCCTGGGGCGCGGGACCGCTCGCGTCGAGGATGGTGAGGTTCGCCGCACCGGAGAGGTGGCCGTATGCAGCCGGGCCCTCGACGAGGGCCCCGACACGGGGCAGCACGCTGGCCGCGTTCTTGGGCATCGGCTGTCCGAGGACCCGGACCTCCCCCGAGGTCGCCAGGACGAGCCCGAGCAGGCAGCGCACCGTCGTGGTCTTGCCCGATCCGTTGGCACCGAGGAAGCCGTAGACGTCACCGGGACGCACGTCGAGGTCGATCCCGTCGACGGCCGCGACCGCGCCATACCGCTTGACCAGGCCCTCGGTGCGGATCACGACGGGGCCCCTTGACCGTGGAGCAGCTCGTCCGCGGCCTCGGAGAGGCCCGCGGGGGTCATCGTCCCGGTGAGCAGCCACTGGATCCCCGACCGGTCGGGCCGGGTCAGGAGGAGGGCGAGGGGGCCGACGTCGACGGCGGTGCCGGCCGGTACGGCGTGCGAGCCCGCTGCGAGCTGCAGCTGCTGGTCGAGGGACCGCGCCCTACGGCCCGGGAGTCCGGCCACCGCCAGCTGGGTGACTCCGCTGCCGTACAGGCCCACGCCGCGGGTGCCTGCGAGCGGATCCTGGCGTGGGTACCTGCGCAGGACGTCCGGGGGCTGGGCCGGTGAGAACCGCGCGATCGCGTCGACGAGGTCGAACCGGCTGCTGATCCGCACCCGCGCCGACGGCGGCGGGGTGAACGAGATCGCCGCCTCCGGGGGTCGCCCGGGGGCGAAGTCGAGGAAGGTCGTCGACATGGCTGCGCGGGAATCGCCCCGGCCGTAGACCTCGACCGACACGGGGATGCCGGACTCACGGTCGGCCCAGACGTCCACGCGGTCGATGCTGCTCTGCGGGTCCTGCGGCCGGATGCGCAACCCGTCGGCGGCCCGACCCGCGACCCGGCGGGCCGCCAGCATCGACGCCTGGGCACCGGTGGCCCCACTGAGGAGGCGTGCAGCCAGCGCCGGGGGAAGACCGTCGTCGGCCCTCGGCAGTCGGACCGTGCCCGCGGGGGCGTCGGCGGCCCGTGTGGCCCGGTTGTCCTCGAAGTCCCACGACCACGACCCGGAGGGGCTGACCCGCAGACTCCGCTCACCGCCCGGGTCGAGGGTGTCCACGCGCCACTCGTCGTCGTCCCGCCACCAGACGCGCAGCTCGGTGCGACCACCGAGCAAGGTCGACACGTCGTTGAACTCGTCGCCGACGGGCAGGGCCAACGCACCGGTCGACTCGGCGTACCCCGAGTAGGCCGCCCCCCTGGCCGACACGATCCGCTGGAGCAGAGCAGCAGCATCATCGTGCTCCCCGCCGACCGGCAGGACACGGAGCACCAGCGGCACCGCCGCGATGGTCAGCGCCGAACCCACCACCACCGGCCATCGCCACGAGCGGATCACCCCGCCCACGGTACGTCGCGGAGCCGGGAGCCGCGATGGCCTGCCAGCCTCGGTTCGGTCACGTGAACGACGCCCGTCGGGCGCGAAGACCGTCCTTCGCGGGCGGCACCGGTCCGTACCAACGGTGCCCACCCCGAGGAGCGGACACCGTTGGTGTCGACGTCCGTCAGTCGGCACTCAGGCCCGAGGTTCCGTATGCCGTGCCGGCAGCGGTGCCGGTGGAGGTGAGCCCTCCCTGGGCACCGACCCAGAAGGAAGACACCGAACCGTCACCCAGACGCACCGACAAGGTCCGTCCGTCCGACGACACCGCGGCGTCCGTGGGACCGGCGCCAGTCGTCGCAGCAACGGCCGCTGCCAGCGACAGCGAGCCGTCGTGGGAGATGCGGTAGGCCGAGATGGAGGTGCTGGCCGCGTTCACGACGTACGCCCAGTCGCCCGCGACGACCAACCAGCAGGCCGCCTTCTGCGTGTCGGCCATGGCGCTGGTGATGGGCCGCAGAGGCCGGACCCGATACGAGGATGCGGATCCGGTCGCCGCCTCCGACACGATGAGGTGTCCGCGTCGGTCGAAGTCGAAGCCGTAGGGCGTCGTACCCGCCGACGCGTGTGGCCTCGCGTCCCCGGCGTAGCCGCCGACGACTCGGAACGTCTCGATCCGGTTGGCGGCCTTCTCGGTCACGATGAGTGAGTGCCCATCGGGGGTGAAGGAGACCTGCGCGGCGTCGGTGGTGCCGCCTGCCGGGTTGGGGGTGAGGCTTCGCGTGGAACCGGGCAGGCTGTGCAGATCTCCGTCGGCGTCGTAGCGGAAGCCTCGGATCGTGTCGTCGCCCTGGTTCAGCACGTAGCCGACCCCATCCCGCACCGTGACACTCACCGGGAAGTCGCCGCCGGAGCTGATCCGGTCTCGCAGGACAAGACCGCGGCGGGTCGAGACCAGGGCCGACACCGAATCGTCGCCGGCGTTGACCACGAACAAGATCCGGCCGTCCCGGGCGACACCCCCCTGGGAGTGCAGCGACGCGCCGGCGCCGAGACCTCCGGTAGCGACTGTTCCAGCTGCGCGGAGCGAACCGTCCTGCGTGCGGTCGAAGACGGCGACAGCGTTCCCTGCCGCTGCGTTCGTGGCCTCGTACACGTGGCCGACGACCGCGTCGCCCGCCCTGGCTTCATGGGCGGAGGCGCCGCCCGCAGTCGCGGCGAGCATCAGTGCAGCCGCCGTGGCTGCAGCTGCAGCGAGGACTGAGGTGCGTGTGGTGTTCATGAGGTTCTCCCGTTGAGTTGGTGGATGCGATGACCTCGAAACCACCCCTCAGGTGCCCGTGCTTCCCGGTTTCGGGGTCCGTAAGGAGGACGAAAGAATTGCGTTGTCCGACAACAGGTCTGCCGTCACGAATGTCGCCACGCACCCACGCTCAGAGTTCCCCCAGCACCTCAGCGAGTTCGAGCAGTGATGTCACCTCCACCTCGGGGCGCGCGAAGCAGGTCGGGTAGGTGGCACCCGTCCGGTTGATGAACGCCGTCCTCAGGCCGGCGTGGTGCGCGCCGTGGATGTCCCAGGGATGGACGGCGGCCAACATCGCCTCATCGGCAGCCACCCCGCAGACGTCCAACGCGTACTGGTAGGCGGCCCCGGCCGGCTTCCACAGGGGCGCCGCCTGCACGGACAGGAGTCGCTCGAACGTGGTCGTGAGGCCGTTGCGGTGGAGGAGACCCTCCGCCACGGCGGTCGAGCCGTTGCTCAGGGTCACGAGTCGGATCTCCAGGGCTGCCAACGCCGGGATCCCGGTCAGGACATCGGGGTGAACAGGCAGGGTGGCGAATGCAGCCATCACCCGATCGACCGCCAGGTCGACGTCATCGAGCTGCAGCGGCCGCAGCACCGTTGCCAACGACGTGGCGGCCAGGTCGGCGAAGTCGGGGTTGACCCCAGTGACGGTCAGGGCGAACCCATCGCGCAGCAGCGACGCGAACCACGTCCCGGCCAGGGCGGGCGGGGCGCCCATTTCGGCGAAGGTCTGCTGCAGCCCGCTCATGTCCGACAAGGTCTCGTTGACGTCGAAGACGACCAACCCTGGCCGGGGCCTGATCTCTGTGCTCATCGATGACTCCTTGCGCGATTTCGTCTCCACTGGTGCGATGTCAGCCTGTCGCACCAGCGTCCTCATGTGCTGGACCTTCGCCCGGAACCGAAGGCGGCCGACACCTTCGTGAGGGACCGAACCCACCTGACGGGAACACCATGAGCCACCCAGCGGGTTCCCGGGGTGTGCCCGAACCCCGACCGGACGTTGACGCGCAGGCGTCGGCCCGCGCGTTCCGTGAGCATGTCGAACCACAGCTCGAGGTGCTCCTGCGCGTGGCTCAGTCGCTGACGGGCAACGCTGCCGACGCCGAGGACCTGACCCAGGAGACCCTGATCCGCGCCTACAACGCGGTCAGCCGCTTCGACGGACGTCATCCCCGGGCGTGGCTGCTGACCATCCTTCGACACACCCACCTGAACATGCACCGTCGCCAACGGCCCGAGACGGTGGCGGACTGGGAGTCGCTGCGCAGGACGCGACCGGCCTTCGGAGCAAGCGCGCCGCACAGCGCCGAAGAGGAGGTCATCGGCCAGGAGCTGCATGACCACCTGGAACGCGCTCTGGCCGAGCTGGACCCGCGCTTCCGTGCGGTCCTGTGGCTGGTCGACGTCGACGACCTCAGCTACGCCGAAGCAGCCGCGGCGCTCGGCGTGCCTGTCGGCACCGTGATGTCGCGGCTCAGCCGTGCCCGAGAACGCGTCCGCCACCACCTCGGCCCGACCATCCTCACCGCAAGGAGGCTTCCATGATCCGCTCGCTGCGTGCCGTGGTCACCTGCCACTGGAGCGCGCGACGCATCCAGCGGTACCTCGACGCCGATCCAGCGGCACTGCTGACGCCCGGCGAGGTGTCCCGGCTCGAGTCGCATCTGGCGACCTGCGAGACCTGCGCCCAGGTGGCCAACGAGCACCGGACCCTGCACCGGGCCCTGTCGCGCTGGCCGGGACGACCGGTGCCCGACCCCGTTGCCGTGGCGCGCCTGCGCGGGTTCGTCGATCAGCTCGTGGGCGAGGAACAGTGATGAGTCCCGACAGCAGCGTGGTGGGCGGGGCTGGGCTGTCCCTTGACGGACCAGATCGATCCGTACCGGCCGGGGCGTTCACGCGCGGAGCGGGTCCCGGGCGAACCGCGCCAGCCCCTCCTTCGGCCCCACCCGGGCGGTGAATCCGAGCTCGTCGGCTGCACGGGCCGGTGAGGCGACGACGTGTCGCACGTCGCCCAGCCGGTACTCCCCGGACACGACCGGGCTGAGTGCGGCCGCCGAGCCGGCGGTGACCATCCGGGCCACGTCGAGAATGGTCACCGGCTCACCGGAGCACACGTTGTAGGCCGCGTGGCTGCCCTGGTCGCGCCCGCCAACGGCCTCCACCGCGGCCACGTTGGCGCGGGCGACGTCCTCGACGTGGACGAAGTCGCGCACCTGACCGCCGTCCTCGAAGACGACCGGAGCCCGCCCGGCCTCCATGGCCGACCGGAAGATGGCGGCCACACCCGAGTACGGCGTGTTCCTGGGCATCCCCGGCCCGTACACGTTGTGGTAGCGCAGCGAGATGGCCGCGCCGGGAGCCTGGCGTGCCCACGCGGTCGCGTAGTGCTCCTGGGCGACCTTGCTCGCGGCGTAGCTGCTGCGCGGGTCGAGGAGGGCGTCCTCGGTCACCGTCTCCCAGTCCAGCACCCTGCCGCAGCGCGGGCACGCGTTGTCGAACCGGCCCGCGTCCAGGTCCTCCACGGTGCGGGGTGCCGGCGTCTGGTGACCGTGGTCCGGACACCGGTAGCGGCCTTCGCCGTAGACGACCATCGACGACGCCTGCACGAACCGTGGCACCCCGGCCCTGGCCATGGCGGCAAGGAAGGAGGCGGTACCGAGGTCGTTGTGTGCGGCATACAGGGGAAGGTCGGCGACCGTCACGCCGGCGCCGACCATCGCGGCAAGGTGGCACACGACATCGACGCCGCGCAGGAGCCCGACCCAGTCGTCGGCGGCGCGGACGTCGAGGACGTGCACACCCTCCGGTGCCGTCGCTGGACGGACATGGGCCTGCGGCACCATCGCATCCACGGCCACGACGTCGTGTCCTGCGGCGCGCAGGGCCGTTGCTGTCGCCGTGCCGATGAACCCCGCCGCGCCGGTCACCAGCACGGTCATCGAAGCCTGCGTCACCACGGCGTCACCAGCAGCGACTGGACCAGCAGCCCCAGCGCAGCCTGGCCCACGAGGGCCCACCGCCGTGCCCGTACGGGGACCATGACCGTGGCCAGCAGCAGCCACGGGACGAAGGGGAGCCAGATGCGCTCCACCTCGGCCTTGCTCATCAGCGACAGGTCCGCGACCACGATCGCAAGGACGGCACCGACCACGAGTGTCAGCACAGGGTCGCCGTCGGGTCGGTGGGCAGTGGCCCGCAGGCGTCCGGCGGACGCGGCGAGGGCGCCGAACAGGACCGGCCCGGCGCACACGGCCAGCAGGGCCAGGTTGGCCCAGACCCAGTACCAGGCGGGCCGGGCGGAGGCGAGGCCGTCCCAGTACCGTTGGTGCAGAACCGGATACGCCTGCCAGTACGCGAACCCTGACCAGGCAGAGGCACCCACGACGACGCCTGCCCCGACGGCAACCACTGACGCCAGCGCAACCACGTCACGGTGCCAACCTCGGGCGGCGACCAGTGCCGCGAGGACCAGCACCACCACGAGGGGCAGCCCGTAGGACAGCATGGCGCAGCCACCCAGGCCGAGTCCCGTGGCGACCGCCAACGCCGAGGACCTCACGCGGGTGGGCGCGGTACCGGCCAACGCAGCCACGGCAACGGTCCAGGCCGCGACGGCGGCGAACACCGCATCAGCCGAGACGGCCTGCCAGACGGCGAACGGACCCAGCACCAGGAAGGGCAGCACTCCCCTGGCCCGGGCCTCGTGGCCGAGGGCCCGGCAGGTCACGGCGACCGCGACCGGGACGGTCCCCGCGACGGCGACCACGACCAGGCCGGCGGCCAGCCCGGAGCCGAGTCCCAGGTGGACGAGGGCGACGAAGAAGAGCAGTGCGCCCGGTGGGTGCCCGGCCACGTGCACCGGCCAGTTGTCGTTGGCAGTCAACGGGATCCGACCGATGAACGAGCGAAGCAGCTCGCCGGTGTCACCGACGCCTCGAGCGCTGACCAAGTACTCGGTGTCATGGTCGAGGACTGTGCCGATCCCGTCCACACCGTCCACGAGAGCGAGGGACACCATCCAGGCGACCGACAGTGCCCACACCGCCAGCAGGAGCCTGCCCCAGCCCAACCGCGCCATGACCGTCCACGGGTGCGGGGTCGCGGCCCACCCGAGCAACCCCAGCGCCGGGAGGGTGCCCACGCCGACCCGTGGGGACCACGCGGCCTGCAACGGCGCTGCCGCGCCGGCGTGCACGTTCACCCCTGGCAGGTGCGCCACCACGACCGCGGCGGTGATGAGCGAGATCGCCACCAGGACACCCCGCAGCAGTGCCCGCCCGGTCCGGGACCCGCCGTCCGCGCGCGGTTCGTGGTCCGTCGACGTCGACGTCGACGTCGACGTCGCCGACTGGGCGGTTGCCTGCGTGGGAGCCGTGGCTGCACGTGGTGTGGTCACGTCGCTGACCCTCGCACGCCCCGGGCACCGGTGACGGGCCACGGGCTCACTGGTCAGACTTCCGTAATGTTTGGCCCCGCAACGCGATCGGTGGCCGCCATAGCGTCGTCGCATGGTCCTGGACTGCGAACTCATCCTCCCGTGCCGCAACGAGGCGCGAGCCCTGCCGGCCCTGCTCGCCAGGGTTCCCGCGGGCATGTCCGTCCTGGTCGTCGACAACGGCTCGACCGACGGAACCGCCGACGTCGCCCGCGGGCTGGGGGCGAGCGTGGTGGTCGAGCACCGGCCCGGGTACGGCGCAGCGGTCCAGGCCGGGGTGGCCGCGGCCCGAGCGAGGTACGTCGCCGTGATGGACGGCGACGGTTCGCTGGACCCGGCGGAGCTGCTCCCCCTGCTCGAGGACGTCGCCGGAGGCCGGGCCACGATGGCCGTCGGGCGACGCCGCCCCGTCACCAGAGCCACCATGGGCTGGCACGCGAAGGTGTTCAACGTGGTGGCGGCGTGGTGGATCGGCAGACGCACCGGGATGCGGCTGCATGACATCCCCTCCGTGCGGGTGACGCGCCGCGCAGACCTGCTCGCGCTCGGGGTCCGGGACCTGCGCTTCGGGTACCCGGTGGAGGTCCTGGTGAGGGCACACCGAGCAGGATGGTCCGTCGTCGAGCACGACATGACGTACCGGCCGCGGGCCGAGGGCACGACCTCCAAGGTGTCCGGGTCCTTGCTCGGCTCGGCCAGGGCTGCGCACGACCTCGTCAAGGCCCTCCCGTGACCGGCGCCACGATCCTCGTCGTGGCCAAGGCCCCGGTCGCTGGTGAGGTGAAGACCCGTCTCGCAGCCACCGTGGGAGCACACCACGCCGCACGCCTGGCGCAGGCGGCCCTGCTGGACACGCTGGCCGTGTGCGAGTTCGTCTTTCCGCGGGGACGTCGCGTGCTCGCGCTGGCCGGGAGCCTCCACCGTGCCGTCGACCCCGCCCAGCTGCTCGAGGCGCTGACCGGTTGGCACGTGGTCGGCCAGGACGGTCCGACGTTCGCGCACCGGCTCGCCACCGCGCACCGGAACGTGCACGCCACCCACGGCGGCCCGGTCGTCCAGCTCGGGATGGACACGCCCCACGTCACCGCCCGGCACCTCGAGCACGTCATCGCGGCCACACGTGGCGGTCGCCCCGTCCTGGGGCGTGCGCCTGACGGAGGCTGGTGGGTGCTGGCCACCACCTCGCCCGGGGACGTGGCCGGGCTGCCCCTGGTGCCGATGTCCCACCCGGACACGTGGGTGCGCACCCGGGCCGCCGTGGAGGGCGCTGCCGGGACCGTCCTGCACACCGCCGAGCTCGGAGACGTCGACACCGCCGCCGACGCCCACGCAGTCGCCGCAGCAGCACCGCACACCAGGTTCGCCCACGCGTGGCGGCAGCTGGACACCACCCCGGAGAGCAGGACCGCATGAGCACCGTCACCAGCCCGGGAGGCACCACCGCGGGGGCTGCTCGCGTCGGCCCGTTCACGGACGCGGAGGCGGGGGGCCGTCCCGGTCATGCCTCACCTGCGCGGGTGTTCGCCACGGCCCTCGCCCTGGGGACGCTCACGGCGGTGATCGAGGGGCACGCCACCCATCGCGACCTCCCCGTCCGGAGCTGGACGGGCAAGGCCTCCCGCAGCGACAGGTTCCTGCTCGACCACTGCCACGGCTCCACCATCGACCTGGGGTGCGGTCCCGGTCGCCTGGCGGCCGAGCTCCGCACCCGGGGCCACGACGTCCTCGGCGTCGACACCTCCCGAACAGCGCTGGTCGAAGCCAGACGACGTGGCGTGCCCGTCGAGTGCGGCAGCCTGTTCGACCCCCTGCCGGGTGAGGGAACGTGGGAGACCGTCCTGCTCGCGGACGGCAACATCGGCATCGGCGGCGACCCCACCGCCCTCCTCGCCCGCGCCAGGCACCTCATCCACGACCACGGTCGTGTGGTCGTCGACCTCGCGAAGGCGGGCACCGGCCTGCGCGTCCACCAGCTGCACCTGCGCGCGGGCGGCCTCGCGTCCACGTCGTTCCCGTGGGCCGAGCTCGGCCCCGACGCCTTGCCGCAGGCTGCCTCGGCGGCCGGCCTCGTCGTCGCTGCCGTCACCCAACGACACGGACGCACGGTCGGCGTCCTGGCCCCGTCCACCGGCGTGAAGTCGTGAGCGGCACCCGTTTCACCGACTCCCTCACGAGCCTCCTCGACCGAGCCCCCACGCCGGAGGACTTCACCAGCCCTGCCCGCAGCCCGCAGCTCACGGCGCGGGTCGGGACCTGGCTCGGCGTCTGCTTTCTGGTGGCCTTCCTCACCGGTGTCTGGAGCCACCTCGCACAGCTGCCGAACCCGCTGGTCCCCCTGCCGACCCGACCCATCTGGCTCTACCGGGTCACCCAGGGCGTGCACGTCGCGGCGGGGACCGCGGCCGTGCCGTTGCTGCTGGTCAAGCTGTGGTCGGTGTTCCCCCAGCTGTTCCGGCGCCCACCGACGCCGACCCGAGCCAGGCTGCTCGACGCCGTCGAACGGTTGTCCATCCTGGTGCTGGTCTCCAGCGCGTCGTTCCAGCTCGTCACCGGTCTGGCGAACTCCGCCCAGTGGTACCCGTGGTCGTTCTCGTTCCGGTCCACTCACTTCGCCCTCGGCTGGGTAGCCATGGGCTCCCTGCTCGTCCACGTCGCGGTGAAGCTGCCCGTCATTCGCAGCGCCTGGCTGGGGCCAGAGGTGGCACCCGTGCCGGGTGCTGTGTACCGGCGCACCATCCTGCGGGCCACCTGGGCGGCGGCCGGCGTCGCCGTGGTGACCAGCGCCGCCTCCGGGGTCCCGGGCGTCAGGCGCCTGTCGGTCCTCGCCCCACGCTCCGGCACAGGGCCCGGCAACGTGCCGATCAACAAGACCGCCGCCGCCGCAGGCGTCACGACCGCCGCGGCCGACCCCGGGTTCACCCTCACCGTCAGCCTGGGCGGTGCCCACCGACAGCTGACCCGAGCAGACCTGGAGTCCATGCCGCAGACCACTGCCACCCTGCCCATCGCCTGCGTCGAAGGGTGGAGCGCCACCGGCACCTGGACCGGGGTGCGCATCACCGACCTCATGGCCCTGGTCGACGCGCCCACCGGCTCGGCCGTCCTCGTCGAGTCCCTCCAACGCGGCGGTGCGTCGAGTCGCAGCCGCCTGCCGGCCAACGTGGCTGCCGATCCGCAAGCCATCCTCGCCCTCACCCTCGACGGCGAACGACTGTCCCTCGACCACGGGTACCCGTGCCGGATCATCGCTCCCAACCGCCCCGGCGCGCTGCAGACGAAGTGGGTCAACCGGATCGAGGTGCAGGCATGACCGGCACCCTGCGCGGAACGCGCACCGTCATCGGCGCGGTGGGGCTCGTGCTCGGTCTGTATGGCGTCGTGCGCCTCCTCGGCCTCGGATGGGGCAACCTCCTGGCGACCGTCCCCTGGCTGGCCGGTGTCGTGGTCGTCCACGACGGGCTCGTCGCCCCCGTGGTCGTCCTCGTCGGGGTCGCAGCGGCGCGCGTCCTGCCGACCTGGAGCCGTCGTGCTGCACTCCTGGTCCTGGTCGTCCTCGGCCCACTGACGCTGCTGGCGGTGCCGGTGCTGGGCCGGTTCGGCGCGAAGGCCGACAACCCCACCCTCCTCGACCGTCCGTATGCCGCAGGATGGGCCGCGGTCGTCGCCGTAGTCTTGGTCGCAGCGGCAGCTGTGGCCGTCCACGACCGACGCGAAGGAGTACCCCGTGGCTGAGGTCCTCGTCGTCGACGACGACCTCACCGTCCGCGAGGTCGTCGTGTCCTACCTGCGGGCCGGTGGACACCGCGTACAGGAAGCCGGTGACGGCGAGGGTGCGCTGCAAGCCATGCGCGGCCGCGGTGCCGACCTGGTCGTCCTCGACCTGATGCTCCCCGGCGTCGACGGGCTCGAGGTGTGCCGCCGGCTGCGCGAGAGCAGCGACGTCCCGATCATCATGCTCACCGCCCTCGGCGCCGAGACCGACCGCCTCGTCGGGCTACGGCTCGGTGCCGACGACTACGTCACGAAACCGTTCAGTCCCCGCGAGCTCGCCCTGCGCGTCGACTCCGTCCTGCGTCGCGTCGGGCAACGACACCCCAAGGGCGCAACCGTGACCGACGGCGACCTCGTGGTCGAGCCGTCCGAGCACACGGCGACGCTGGCCGGTGCCGTCCTCCCGCTGACGGTGCGCGAGTTCGACCTGCTGCACTTCCTGGTCGCCAACCCCCGACAGGTCTGGTCCCGCGACGCGCTGCTGCGCGAGGTGTGGGGCTGGTCGTTCGGTGACCAGTCCACCGTCACCGTCCACGTCCGCCGCCTGCGCGAGAAGGTCGAGACCGACCCCCGTCGCCCGGCCCGGCTGCTCACCGTGTGGGGCGTCGGCTACCGGTGGGAACCGCAGTGACCGGCGACCAGGTCACCGTGGTCCTCATCGCCGCCGGGTGGTCCCTGGGCGTCGGTGTCGTCGGTGCGCTCATCGGGTGGCGCATCCGACGCGCGCCCATCCGCTGGTCCGCCGGGCTCATCGCCGTCGTCGCCGTCGGCGGTGTCGTCGCCGGTGTCGTCGGAACTGCACGGGCGATGTTCCTCTCGAGCCACGACCTGGGCGTCATCGTCCTCGTCTGCGGTGTCTCCGGTGTGGTGTCGGCAGCGTTCGCGCTCCTGCTGGCCCGCACCCTGGCCCTGTCCGCGCGAAGACTCCGAGGCATGGCCGCTGCTGTCGGTGCGGGGCAGGACGTGGACGCGCCCGCCGGAGACCCGTCAGAGATGCGCGAGGTCGCGGACGAGCTGGCACGCAGCAGTGAACGGTTGCGTACCTCCCAGGCGCGCGAACGCCAGCTCGAGCAGTCCCGCCGCGAGCTCGTCGCCTGGGTGTCCCACGACCTGCGGACCCCGTTGGCTGGGTTGCGTGCCATGGCCGAGGCGCTCGACGACGGCGTGGCCAGCGACCCCCGGCGCTACCACCGGCAGATGCTGACGGAGACGAACCGGATGGCCGGCATGGTCGACGACCTGTTCGAGCTGTCCCGCATCCACGCCGGCGCGCTCAACCTGACCTTGGAACCCATGGTCCTGCGGGACGTCGTCAGCGAGTCCATCGCCGGCGCCACCCCGGTGGCCACCACCCGCGGTGTCGAGCTCGGCGGGAACGTCGTGCCCGACGTCGAGGTCCGCGCCGACGCCACGGCGCTGTCCCGGGTGGTGGGGAACCTCGTCATGAACGCCATCCGCCACACCCCGACCGACGGGGTCGTCCTCGTCGAGGGCCGCACGGCCGGGGACACCGTCGAGCTCACCGTGAGCGACGGCTGTGGCGGCATCGACCCCGACGACCTCGAGTCGGTGTTCGAGGTGGGCTGGCGCGGCACCCGCGCCCGGACACCGGGTCCGGACACCGGCGCCGGCCTCGGCCTGGCCATCGTGCGAGGGCTCGTCGAGGCACACCAGGGAACCGTGACCGTCAGCAACCACGGCAACGGCTGCCGCTTCGTCGTCCGCCTGCCCGCCTAGTCAGACGCCCCAGCAGCGGTCAGGGGGAAGTCGTTCACAGGAGTTCGGCGTCCTGCTCGACACACAGCAGGACCGGGCCGTCGGTGGCGAAGAGCTCGGTCATCGCCGCGTCCAGCTGTTCGCGATGCGTGACGCGGATCCCGTGCGCACCGCAGAGCACGGCATACGCGGCCCAGTCCGGGTTCGTCAGTGAGGTGTGCCACACCGGGTAGTCGGCGGCCAGCTGTTCCTTGCTGATCTTGCCGAGCGCGTTGTTGTTGAGGAGGACGTGCTTGACCGGTATGCCGTGGTGCACGGCCGTGGTCAGCTCCATCGCGTACTGGCCGAAGCCAGCGTCGCCGGTGACCGCCACGATGGTGCGGCTGGGGTCGGCGGCCCACGCACCCATCGCCGCCGGGTAGCCGAAGCCGATCGAGCCGAGGTATCCCGACATCAGCACCGGCTGCCCCTTCGACTCGAGGTAGCGGCCGAGCGAGTAGGCATGGTTGCCGACGTCGACGGTGACGACGGCGTCGGCCGGGAGGTGCTCGGAGAGGGTGGCGAAGACGGCTGCGGCCGACACGCCCCGACCGCGGTCGTCGGCGACGCGACGGGCCTTCTCGGCGCGCCAGATGGCCCAGCGATCCGCCACGTCGCCGCGCTGGTCCTGGGCCTTCGTGCCGGCCGCCCTCACGGCGTCGGCCAGGGCGGGGAGGACGACAGCTGCATCGCCCAGCACCTCGGCGGTCACCGCGTCGAACCTTCCGATGGCTGTGGGGGTGTCGTCGATCTGCACGATCCGCTGCCATGGCGCGATGCCGGTGTGGTTCGAGAACGATGCGCCCACGACCACGAGCAGGTCGGCCTCGTTCATCAGCCAGCTGGCGACGGGGGTCCCGCTCCGCCCGAGCACTCCGGCGCCCAGGGGGTGCGTGTCGGGCACGAGACCCTTGGCCTTGAAGGTCGTGAGCACCGGCGCGCCGAGCTGCTCGGCCAAGGCGACGACCGCGTCCCTGGCGTCGCGAGCACCGTGTCCGACCACGAGCACGGGCCGGACTGCCGAGGCGACGAGCGCGGTCGCGCGGGCCAGCGCATCGGGATCGGGTCCGACGGGTCGACGGGAGTAGCGGCCGTCCGGCGACCCGGCCGGCGCGGACGACGGCTGCACCTGGACCTCGTCGGGCAGCACCAGGTGGGCAACCCCCCGGCCGTCGCGGGCATGCTTGACCGCCAGCGCGGCGAGCTCGGCGTGGTCGCTGCCGGACTGGACGGTGGTCGTGGAGATCGCGACGTCGCGGAACACGGCCCCGAGGTCGAGGTCCTGGAAGGCTCCGCGGCCCAGCACCTTCGACGGCACCTGCCCGGAGATCGCCACCACGGGGGCACTGTCCAGCTTGGCGTCGTAGAGACCGGTCAGGAGGTTGGTGGAGCCCGGACCCGCGATGGCGAAGCACGCTGCGGGTCGACCGGTGAGCTTGCCGTAGGCGCTGGCGGCGAAGGCGGCCGCGCCCTCGTGCCGGATGCCGACGTACCGCAGCCCACCCCGCTGCTCCGCGCGCCGGAGGGCGTCCGCAAACCCCAGGTTGGAGTGGCCCACCATGCCGAAGACCGTGTCGATCCCATGGGCGACAAGGGTTTCCACCAGGACGTCCGCCACGGTGCGCCCCGGGGGCACCCGGTCCGGGAGCCGGATCTGGACTCCTCCGGGGCCTTCCTCCACCTCGTAGGCCGCCACCCGGTCATCCAGGTGGTCGGCGAGCTCTCCGGGCGGCGCCCCCGAGATGGGGTCGTAGTCGTAGCCGTGCCAGGGGCAGCGAAGCAGTCCGTCCTCGATGGACCCCTCCCCCAGCGGGCCACCCTGGTGCGGGCAGTGGTTCTCGAGCGCACCGAGCCGCCCGCCACAACGGGTCAGGGCGATGGAGCGCCCGTCGACGGTGACGCTCCGCACCCGCCCCTCCTCCGGGACGTCCTGCGGTGGGACCTCGTGCCACGACTCCGTGGTGGTGTCCATCTCACGCTCCTCGTGCCCGTGCGGACCGGTAGGAGCATCAGTACACACCCTCTGCCCTAGCGTGACATCGCATCGGAGAAGTACGTTCCTGTGCCAGGGAGTCGATCGGAGAACGACGTGGACCTCACCCAGACCCGCACCAGCCTGCACGCGGTGGCCGAGCTCCTCCTCGCGGGCCCTCAGTACGACGCCTGCGGCGACATCCGCCTGCGCGTCGTCCCCGGCGGCATCGCGACCGTGGCCCGGCCCGACCTGCGGCTGCTTGGCTCCGAGCTGGTCGGACCGGGCGGGCGGCACCCGTTGACCGGGACCTATGCCGCGGCGGCCGCAGTCCTCGGGGTGACGCCCCGCGGGCTGGGCGACGTCTACAGCGACACCGTCGACGTCGCTCCGGAGGACTCGATCGTGACCGACCCCGACCACGTCGGCGTGCTGCTCGACGCGTTCGCCCGGGGCGACGCTGCACTGCGCACGTTCGCGACGTCCGAGGAGCCGGTGCTCTGGCCCGAGCACTTCGACATCGGCATCTCGCTCGGCGAGGTCAACTACGGGGTCTCCCCCGGCGATGCGGTCATCCCCGAGCCCTACGCCTACGTCGGTCCGTGGCGGCGGCGACAGGGCGACTTCTGGAACCAGTCGTTCGGGGCGGCCAGGCCAATGGCAGAGCTGGACGACGTGGCGGCCTTCTTCGCCGAGGGCGCAGAGCGAGCCGTCACTGATTCCTGAGGGCGCTGTGAAGGCGCACGGCTCACGGACGGAACCGCCCGGTGGGTGCTCTTTCAGCCGCGGCCGGCGCCACCGCCGTTGCGACCGTGCGTGGCCGGGTGGCGCTCATCGACGTCGTCAGCTGCGACCTCACCCACGTGACGCTTGGCGTATGCCGCGTCCTCGGCTCCCGCTTCGACGTGCGTCGGGTCGAGCACGCGCTGCAGGAAGACCTTGGTCCGCTCCTCGGTGGGCTCTCCGATGACCTGCTCGGGCGCGCCCTCCTCGACGATGACGCCACCGTCCATGAAGATCACGCGATCGGCGACATCGCGGGCGAAGGCCATCTCGTGGGTCACGACGAACATCGTCATTCCCTCGCTGGCGAGCCGGCGCATGACTGAGAGGACGTCACCCACCAGTTCGGGGTCCAGGGCGGATGTCGGCTCATCGAAGAGCATCAGCTTGGGGTCCATCGACAGCGCTCGGGCGATGGCGACGCGCTGCTGCTGACCACCCGAGAGCTGCGCGGGGAAGGCGTCCTCTTTCTCGGAGAGGCCGACCTTCTCGAGGTTCTCGCGGGCCTTGGCCTGGGCCTCGTCCTTGCTCCGCTTGAGCACCGTGGTCTGGGCGACCGTGCAGTTCTCGAGGACCGACAGGTGCGGGAAGAGGTTGAACTGCTGGAAGACCATGCCCATGTTGCGACGGATGGCGTCGATGTCGCAGTCGGGGTCGTTGACCTCCTCCCCTCCCACCTTGATCGAGCCGCTCGTGGGGCTCTCGAGGAGGTTGATGCAGCGCAGGAAGGTCGACTTGCCGGAACCTGAGGGACCGATGACACAGACGACCTCGCCCTGGCGGATGGTGGCACTCAGCCCGCGCAGGACGTCGTTGGCGCCGAACGACTTGTGGAGGTCGGTGACCTCGACGATCGGGGCGGCCGGGGTGGGTGCGGTCACGGCTCAGCGCTCCTTCTTCTGTCGGGCTTCCATGCGGCGCACGATGATGGAGAGCGGGAGGGTGATGATCAGGTAGCAGAAGCCGGCCACCACGAGAGGTGTCAGGCTGGCGTTGTCGCTGGAGAGCTGCCGCCCGTACTTGGTCAGCTCGTACCCCGAGGCCGACAGCCCCAGGACGTAGACGAGCGAGGAGTCCTTGACGAGGAGGATGAGCTCATTCGTCAACGGCGGAGTGATGACCCGGAAGGCCTGCGGCAGGACGATCTTCCGCGTGGCGACGCCGGACGGCATACCGAGCGAACGAGCAGCTTCGATCTGTCCGGGCGGTACGGCCTGGATTCCCGCTCGAATCGTCTCGGCCATGTAGGCGGAGGCGACGAGGCCGAGGGCGACCCACACCGTTCCGTAGGGGTCGTACGG
This sequence comes from Pedococcus soli, assembly GCF_054782575.1. Lineage (NCBI taxonomy): Bacteria > Bacillati > Actinomycetota > Actinomycetes > Micrococcales > Intrasporangiaceae > Pedococcus > Pedococcus soli. The sequence goes on from NZ_BAAGSF010000006.1 coordinate 549,934, forward strand.
AATGACGAACCCCTCGAAGGCCAGCGACATGAGGCCGAACGCGATGAAGACGATGATCGCCGGAAGGCCTCGGAAGAACTCGATCCAGATGGTCGCGATCCACCGGTAGGGGGCGACCGACGACAGTCGCATGAGGGCCAGCACCGTGCCCAGCAGGAGGCCGATGACGAAGGCGCCGGCTGTGTAGACGATGGTGTTCTTGAGCGCACCCCCGACGCCCTCGGTCAGGGTGGTCCTGATCAGGTCGCTGCGGAAGAACTGCTGCTGGATCTGCCCCCAGTCCGCGACGAACGCGATGACCAGCGCCACGCCGACGAGAACTGCGTACTGCACCCACCGGATCCGCTGGGCGCGCCTGCGCGGGGACAGCTTCTTCTTCGGTGGCGCTTCGGTGTGGGTGGCGCTCATCAGCTCTCCTGCCGACCTGCGGGGTCATGGGCCGCAACGCCGAGGGGCGACGGCCGGTCGAAACCGTACTGCCGCCCCCCACGCTGCGCGAGGTCACTTCGGGGCGTCGACTCCGAACCACTTCTTGTAGATCGTGTTGTAGGTGCCGTCGGCGACTGCAGCCTTGAGTACCTCGTTGGTCAGCTCGGTGAGCTTCTGACCGTTGGCGTCCTTCTTGAACATCAGGCCGTACTGCTCGCCGGTGTCGAACTCCTTGACGACCGCGGTCGTCGGGTTGTCCTTCACGTAGTCCAGGAGGGGCCCGTTGTCGTTGATCGCGGCGTCCACCCGACCGGCGAGCACGGCCGCGAGCTGGGTCGGCAGGTCATCGAAGACCACCGGCGTGAAGCCGTTGGCTCCCTTTTCCTTCTCGGCGAACTCCTGACCCGTGGTGTCGGTCTGGACGCCGATCTTCTTGCCCTTGAGGCTGGCGAGGTCGGTGACACCCGAGTCCTTCTTGGTGATGAGTGCCGCCGTCGAGTCGAAGTACGGGTCCGAGAAGCTGATGGCCTGCTTGCGCTTGTCGTTGATCGTCGTCGCACCGTAGCCGGCGTCGCACTTCTTGGCCGCGAAGGCAGCACCCGACGTGATCGTCGCGAACTCGATGTCGACGACCTCCTGCTCGACCCCGAGCTTCTTGGCGACGAGGTCCATGAGGTCCACGTCGAAGCCGACGACCTTGGAGCCTTCCTTGAACTCGAACGGCTTGTAGGACAGGTGGGTGCAGGCCTTGAGCTTGCCCCCCGTGATCAGCGCCACGCCAGCGGAGTTCGTGGCGGCGGGGGCGGCATCGTCACCGGAACCGCACGCGGCAAGGGCCAACGTGGACGTGAGCGCGACGACAGCGAGGGCGCTGGCGCGGCGTGTGCGTGAGGTGGTCACCGGAGTACTCCTAGGCGGTAGTGAACGTGGTCGACCCACGTCTGACTGCCGCCGACAGTACCCAGCGCTGGGCGGCATACACCGCCTTGACTTCAGGCAACCCCGAATCGTGACCTGCTGCGCGGGGACCGCGGCTCAGGGCCGCCCGAGGCCCTGACGTGCGGGTACTCCTCGTCGCGGGACTGGAAGGCGAGGATCGCGGGGTTGCCGATCACGCCGTCACGGACCTCGACGGCGCGCTTGATGGTCTCGTCCGAGTCCCACGCGGCGGACCCCGCCAGCACCGTCGCCACGTGGGGAAGCAGCGCCTCGCTGATCTCCCAGGTCGCGGAGTCCCAGAGGTAGGACGGGCTGTGGTCGACCCCGTAGTAGCGGACGTGCTCACCCACGGTGAACATCGGGTCCTCGAACGTCGTCGGTCTGGCCCAGCTGAAACCCATGCCCTCGTCGCACGAGACATCGATGACCAGCGTGCCGGGCGCCAGCGTCGGCAGGTCCGCGTCGTGGAGGAACACCATCGGCGCGTTAGGGTCCTGCAGCACGCAGTTGACGATGATGTCGTGCTCGGCAAGGTAGGTCGCCAACGGCACCGGGCCGTTCTCCGTGTAGGCGACGCTGCCGCTCCCGCCCTCGGGCCGGTCGAAGTTGACGATGTTCGCCGAGTGGATGGGCGACGCGATCTCGGCGACCTCCCGCAGGCTGAGGACGTCCACCTGGTTGAGGCCCAGGGCGCTGAGGGCGGTCACTGCGCCACGGGCCGTGGCACCGAAGCCGATGACGGCGGCACTCAGTCGACGTCCGTAGTCACCTGTCGATCCCACCAGCGAGAGCGCGTGCAGCACGGACGCGTAGCCGGCGAGCTCGTTGTTCTTGTGCAGCACGTGCAGGTTGAAGGCACCGTCGGGGCGCCAGTGGTTCATCGCCTCGAACGCGATGAGCGTCAGCCGCTTGTCGATCGCCAGCTGGGTGATCTCGGCGTCCTGGACGCAGTGCGGCCACCCCCAGAGGACCTGGCCCTGCCGCAGCTCCGCGACGTCGGCCGCGAGGGGCTTGGGCAGCATGATGACGTCGCACACGTCCACCAGCTGCTGGCGGGAGAGGATCCCGCCGACGAACGGGCGCAGCTGCTCGTCCGAGATCCCGAAGTTCTCGCCGTACCCCTGCTCGAGGAAGACCTGCCCCCGCAGTGCCGGGTCGAGGCGTTCCAGGTGCCGCGGGTGGATGGGAAGTCGGCGTTCGTTCTCCTTGCGTGAGCGAGAGACGATTCCAAGGCTGAGCTGCTGCACGGATACCCCTTCGAGTGGGTCCACTGTCTAACACACTAGACGCGTCGTCCCTCGGGTCGTCGCGGTTCCTCCGTGATCGGTGCCGACGACCGAGCTCCGCATCGACCATCGCCGGCACGAACCCGTCGCCGGCCGTCGAGGGCGACAACGACGCAGCATCCGACCGCGCTTCCGCGTGTCAGGGGCTGTTTCGTACTGGTGGGCGGTACTGGGTTTGAACGAGTGACCTCTTCTGTGTCAACGACTCTCACACCGTCCGTGGCCGTGCGCCGGGGTCCGTCTGAGCACGAACTACTCCCCCACAGTCCCCTGGCGTCCGTCCAAATCCGCAGCGATTGTCACTCACTCAGTCACTCGCCGGTGGAGGGCCGCTCGGAGCCAAGCTCGGACTGTGGCGCCGCCTACTTCTGCCGCCCATCAGAACGAAGCAACATCCGCACATGCCGATGGGCGGACATTGGCGCGCGACGAGGTTGGACGGCAGCTCCACTGTCAGCGCGGTGTCGCTGATGGTTGGGGGGGCCAATGGACTACACACCGCCACATCCACATTCCTACTCGCAAGCATATTTGCGCAAATACGCTTGCGCTTCCCATCGCTGTGCGCCAAGGTTGACGTCGTGCCTGACGACTCTCCACGAATGTCACCGACCAAAATCTCTGACCCCAAAGCCGTGCTCGCCGTCACGCACCCGCTGCGCATGCGACTTCTGGGGGAGTTGTCCCGGCGGGGAACGGCTCGCGTCGTGGACCTGGCCGGTGGTCTAGGTGAACCGGCGAACTCCGTCAGTTTCCATCTCCGGCAGCTGGCCCGGTATGGGTTGATCGAACAGAACCCAGAGCAATCCGGGAACGGGCGTGAGCGCTGGTGGCGAATGACGTCCGACCGGGGGTTTGAGGTCGACTTCGATGCGATGCGGGAGCTCGAGGGCGGGGTGGCGGCGGTAGGGGTCTTTCGCCGCGTTGCTGAAGGACACGTGCTCGCACTGCACCGCGCCATACAGGAACCGCCCTCCCTGGCCGACGTCTCCGGCAGCGAGCAACGCACGATCAGCGACGACTTCGCTGTGCGGCTCAGCGACACCGAGCTGCAGCAGATGCGCCACGAGTTCGTACAGCTCCTCGACCGCTGGACCGAAACCTCACGCTCCCTGAGCGACGCCGACGACGGTGTGGAACGCCGTGCCTACTACGGCGTCGTCATGGCCGCGCTCGTCCAGGACATCAGCGCCACTACAGACAGATCTCGTAAGGAACATCAGTCATGAGCGGTACCGACATCAGCACCCATGACCGTCCCGACTACGACGACTTCGCGGCCACGTACGCCGCGGCGAACGACAACGGTCTGTTCAACGCCTGGTACACCCGACCCGAGATGCTCCGCCTCACCGGGGACGTCACAGGGCAACGAGTCCTGGACGCAGGTTGCGGGCACGGTCCCCTCATGGTCGCGCTGCGCGACCGTGGCGCCGACGTGGCCGGGTTCGACCTCAGCCCCGCCATGATCAAGATCGCTGCGGACCGCCTCGGCAACACCGCCGACATCCGGGTCGCAGACCTCGCCGCACCCCTTCCCTACGACGACGACCAGTTCGATGTCGTCACCTGCTCATTGGCTCTGCACTACGTCCAAGACTGGGCGTCGGCCCTTGCCGAACTGCGGCGGGTGCTCAAGCCCGGCGGTCGGCTGGTGGCGTCGATCATCCACCCCTTCGTCTACGCGTTCACCTACCAGGACAAGGACTACTTCGCCCTGACCCGCTACTCCGAGGACTACCAGCACGACGGCAACGACTTCACCCTGACCTACTGGCACCGACCACTGCAGGACGTCATCAACGCCTTCCTCGACGCCGGCCTCGTCATCACCAGTACCACCGAACCTGCCGCGGACCCTGACACACCCGCCGAACTCCTCCCGCCCGAGGGTCGGCGCTTCATCTGCTTCCTATTCTTCGCCCTCGAGTCGCCATGACGGTTCCAGTCGTGGTCGACCTCGACGACCTCGACCCGGGTGTGCGGGCATGGGTAGAAAGCCTGGACATGTCCGCGCCGGTGATCCTTCGCCGCGACGGGCAGACCATCGGCACCCTCACCTACTCCCCGTCAGTCCTCGAGGGAACCATCACCACCGACCCCGCAACCGACGACGCACCAGTCCTGCGCGAGGGCACCAAGGTCCTGGCCACGACGATGCGCCTCAGTTGTGCCGCACGCGACCTGCTGCGCAACTCCTTCGGCCCGGACTGGGTCATCCTCGATTTCCACGACGCGCCAGACACCGCCGATGTCGTTCTCACCAGTGCGCACAGTCCTCAGCTCACCCACCGCTGGACGTTGCTGTTCCCCCACGCCCAGATCATCGTCAGCGAGATCCTCGACCCCGAGCTCGGCATCGACATCTCCGGCCCTGTCGGCCGACTGCTCGATGCCGGCGCCCACGCCTATCTGCCGCCAAGGCCGCTCGATCAGATCGCCGACGGCGTCCAGAGGTACCTGGCACGCCACGCGCTCGGCGCCCTGGGCTCATCGCCACCCATGACCCACCAACTGAGCTCCTGACCTCAACTCCGGGTAAGAGGGCGACCGGCCATGTCCTGCCTACCAGAGCGACCGAGCTGGCCGTCCCGCGGTCCGCTCATGCCGCTGAGCGAGATCTCGCTGTACTTCCGAGCACCGGTGAGGGAGCCGGCCTCGATGGACATCTGGGACTTCCTCGAGAGGCGGATCGAGCAAGATGAAGAGATCGCTTGGCTGACGATCGAGCAGGTCGCCGTTCAGGACTCACGGTTAACGGTCACCTCTGATGGTCGGGCGGGCATGACCGGTCGGCGTTTGCTTGCCGAGGCGGCAATGAAGCGCGACCTTTTCGACATTCACGGCGATTACCTCCCGCTTCCAGAGGAAGGGCGGGGCTCCCTCCTGCACTGCGTCACCTGCAAAGAGCTGTACCCATGTCAAAGTCTGCGCATCACCGCCTGATCGGCTGCCGCTCCCGAAGACTCGCCCGATCTCAGGTGGTCGATCTGACTGTCGAACAACGTGCGCCCGCAGCCGCCCTCGGTGCGGCCCCGCGTCAGGGCCGTCCCCCCACCCTCATGAGGCCTCGACCCCGTTCATGCATCGGGGGAGTCCTCGACCTGCGTCCACTGCATGTAGATCCGGCGTACCCGGGACCTCTACCAGCGAGGAGTTCTCGACTCGGGTGCTCATGTCATCTCCCTCGCTTGCCTCGTCTCCTCGGGTGGCGGGCCAGGCACTCGCCACCCCCACCCTGGCCATCAAAGATGACGAACTATCGAACGGCTCCATGTCGATTCCATGACAGGGCAACGGCCGGACGCGCGCCTGCGGATGCCCGTCGCCGTGGGGGGAGGACTCAGCTTGACGCCGGCAAGGAACGCCGGCCGAGGCGGCGGTAGGGGTCTGCTGCACGAACAGGTGACGCTCATGACCTGACCCCTAGTGTGAGGCGTCAACGCGATCGGTGTCAGTAGGGCGGGCGCATGACGAGTTCCAGCACCAGCGTCCCCTCGACCAGCGCCACTGACTTCTTCCCTGCGAGGGAAGTGCGTGGCCCTCCTTCGGACGTCCACGCACGTCAGGCGAACGTGCAGGGACCGGCACCAAGCCCGAGAAGAGGCCGCTTAGTTGAGCAGTTAGTCACGCAGGATCCACGGACGCCAGGCAACGAAGAAGCCCCTGACCGGCGTTCCGCAGGTCAGGGGCTGTTTCGTACTGGTGGGCGATACTGGGTTTGAACCAGTGACCTCTTCCGTGTCAAGCATTCTCATGCCGTGCGTCACTGTTCGTCGACGTCCTGCTGCGCACGAACCAGTACCCCGATGTTCCTCGACATCCGGTCTAGCACGCCGGCGTTGTCAAGCAGTTAGTCAAGCAGACGTTATGCGACTGTCACGGGAACCGGGGGTCGGCCGGGGCGCGACCTTGGGTGGTTTCGTGCTGACGCGTCCGTGGCCGTCGCCACCCCAGACACGTTGCGATCTTTCGTTCCGCCGACCCGGACGAGCTAAACGGCCAGTCGATAGCCAGGCCCCTCCTCTGCACCTCCAAGGTGCTCAGCCTTCTCTTGATCGGAGCGCAGTGAAGGAGGGTATGCGGTCGTGCTCAATATGGGTGTAGGCGAGTGCCTCAGCCAGGCGCTCGTTGCCCGAGCGAATCGCATCAGTCAGATGCACGTGATCGTTGAACGCCTCGTCGGCATCGAGCTGCGAGGTCAGGTAGAACAGCCAGAGGGCTCGTTCCGAGACTGACCGCATCAACGTGGCCATCAGGTCGTTACCCGCCAGCTGAACGATTGCCTCGTGGTAGCGGGTGCTGGCCTCCGCGATCTTGTAGGGGTCACCCTCGTGCACGACATCTTGAGCTAATTGCAGTGCCGCATCCAGTGGCTCTGTCGACGCCCCGGCAGCGACCCGTGCGGCGGCGTAGCGCGCAGCCCCGACTTCGAGGCTCAGCCGCAGGTCGAACAGGTCGTTCACCCGCTTGGCGTCCCACGTGGCCACCACGGCACCTCTGCGGGGAGACGTCTCCACAAAGCCGTGCATCTCCAGCTGCGGAACTGCCTCCCGGAGTGGAACCCGGGAGACTTCGAGCTCTTCGGCAAGGCGTTGCTCGATCAGACGCGAACCTTGCGGGTAGGTCCCGAGGATGATTCCTTCGCGCAGCGCCAAGTAGACCTGCCGCGCCAACGAGTCCTTCTGAGCAACCTCGACCAGTTCCCGTTCCTGGGTGGCCATGTGACTCCTTCATTTGGGTACGTGCGGCACTCGTGCGGTGACCCGATCTCGCCTGGGGGCCAGCAGTCAGTCTGCTGGCCCCCGCTGTCGCGGGCGTGTCTATTTCTTGATGGACAGCATGCTGAAGTTGAGCTCATTGGCGCCAATATTCTGGGACTCCGGCACGCCTGTGAGCCACTTCTGCGCCACCACCCAGTCCTTGTTGTAGGACAGGTTCATCCAGCAACCCGTGGCTGAGTACGTCTGGGCGGCCTTGGCGAACAGCGCCTTGTCGCCGGTCTTTAGCGCGGCGTTGAGGTCGGCGTCCGTGGACGGGTCGTCGCACTTGAAGTAGTTGATGCCTCCGGTCTTGTCCCAGAACACGTGGCCCCACATGTACGGGCTGCCTCCGTCAGGTCCGTTGTTGCCGTCGAAGAAGACGTCTGGGCCCTTGGTGGGGTCGTTGGGCCAGTTGAAGACCTGCGACGTCGGATAGCTCTGAGCGCTGGCCTTGATCCCGAGGGCCTGCAACTGCGCAGCCACGATGTTGGCCATCTGCTGAGCGTTGACATTGTCAGAAGCATGTCCGATCACCATTGCCGTCCCGGCGGGCAAGCTTTTCGCATACTTGCTCAGCACGGACGGGTCGTACGTGATGTTCTGCTTGTCTGACCCGTCGTCGATCATTCCCTTGGCGTAGATCGTCGTCGCGGGTGTCGACCGGGCGCCCAGCACCTGTTCGACGAGCTGCTTCTGGTTGATGGATTGGAGGAATGCGGTCCGGGCCTCCTGCTTGGCGAAGAAGTCCTTGCTGGGGTTCATGAAGATCATCGCGGACTGGATGGTCGGCAGGAAGTAGCTGGCAACGGTCTGGCTGTCTTGGTACTTCTTCAGGCTCGAGGACGGCAGGTTAGCCACGCTGACGGATACGTCGCCGTTGTCGATTGCCAGTTGCAGCGACGACACGTCGTCGTAGACCGGCATGTTGATGGTCTTGAACGGCGAGATCGTCCCCCAGTAGTCCTTGTACTGGCTCAGGACGTACTTCGATCCCACCTGCACGTCACTCAACTCGTAGGGGCCTGTGCCAAGGTCGTGGGTGGACAGGTACGTCTGGGCGTTGTCCGAGCCCGCGTTCTTCTTCACACCGTCGGGCGAGACCATCTTCGGGCCGAAGGGGGATGCCAGATAGTCCAGGAAGGCGGAGTTCGAGGACTTGAGCTCGACGACGGCCGTGGCTGCGTCGGGGGTCTTAACCGACGCGACATCCTCGACCATGTAAGCAGCGCCACCCTTGACCGCCGCGCGGCGGGCGAAGGACGAGCGGACAGCGTCCGAGGTGAACGGGGTGCCGTCGTGGAAGGTGACGCCCTTGCGCAACTTGAAGGTATAGGTCTTGAAGTCCGGTGAAACGGTCCAGGACTCAGCCAGACGCGGCGCGACCTCTACCTTGTCGAGGTTGTTCTTGTACTGCACCAAACCTTCGTAGACGTTGAGGATGATGGCACAGCCATTGTTGGCGTAGTACACATCGGGGTCGGGTGGCTGTCCGATGTCACCCAGCAGTCCAACCGTCAACACGCCGTCGGTAGGGGCCGCCTTACCGCCCGCGGACCCCTGGGAGCTGGTCTTGCCAGCACAGCCGGCGACTGCGAGCAGAGGAAGGATGGCGACGGCGACCAACGCCTTCAGAGCCCTCTTCCCACCTAGTTGATTCATCACGCGCTACTCCTTAGTTGTGATCCGGCAGACTTCTTGTGTTCAAGCTGGGGGCACGCGCGCCCTTTCGGGGCAGCACGGCGGGTCATAGGTTCAAGCGTGGGTCGGCGGCCGCCTGAAGGAGATCTACCAGCGCGTTGGCGATGATGTAGATCGTGCCGAGGACAAGCGTGACCGCGGCGATGGCCGGGAAGTCTGATACCGGAATGCTCCGAGCCAGGTAGTTCCCGATGCCGGGCCAACTGAAGATCTGCTCGACGACGACCACGCCCGCAAACATGAAGCCGAGTTGCAGGCCGGCCATCGACAGCGCTGGTCCGATCGAGTTACGAACTACGTGGCCTCCCAGAACCGCCCCTTCGCTGAGGCCCTTGGCACGCGCGGTGCGGACGTGGTCGGCATTCATCGTGGTCTCTAGGCTCGCGCGCAGGATGCGTCCGATGGCGATGGCCGGGGCGATCGCCAGGGCAAGGGCGGGCAGAACCAGGTGCTGAAGGGCTGTCGCCCACTGCGCTACGTCTCCATGGAGGAGACTGTCGATCATCAGGAACCCGGTCGGGCCCGAGGCGTTGGCGCCGCGGTCGCCGCCCGGGAGCCAGCCGAGACGAGAGTAGAAGAGGACGATGCCGCCCAGGGCCAGGAGAAAGGACGGGCCGGTGGCCAGCACGAGCAGCAGGCCGCGTAGGACCGAGGTTCCCCACCACCGCAGTGCCCCCGATACGGCGAACAGAATGCCCAGCACAAGGGCGAACACGAACGCCACCGTCACCAGCTCGGCCGTCGCTGGCAGGAAGTCGCCTAGGTCGGAGACGACCGACCTGTGAGTGCGGAAGGAGACGCCAAGGTCACCGTGTAGGAGGCGTCCCAAGAAGTGCAGGTAGCGCAGGGGAAGTGGGCTGTTCAACCCGAGAGACTCCCGGGCCGCCGCAACGGCTTCCGGCGAGGCGTTCAGTCCGATGTAGGCCCTGACAGGGTCCCCGGGGGTGATCTCTTGGAGAAGGAAGATGATTGCTGACAGCACGAGGATGAGAACGAGGCTCGACCCTAGGCGACGCACGATGAACTTGAGCACGGTCGTCCCCTTATCGCTTTGAGTTCAGTAGTTGCCGGACGGCGTCCCCGCCCAGGTTGGCGATCAGGCTCATTAACAACACGGCGATGCCTGGAGTGATGGGAATCCACCACTGGGTCAGCAAGAGCTGCAGACTGCGGGCAGTGTCTGCTCCGAGCTCGGGGGCAGGGGCGGACTGGCCGAGCCCGAGGAATGACAGACCTGCCAGGAGCAGGATGACGTTCCCGATGTCCAGGCTGGCCGTCACCAGGGCCGTGGGCACGGCTCCGGGGACGATGTGTCGCAGCACCAAGCGACCGCGCCCGACACCGGCGAGCCGCGCCGCCTCCACATGCGGTCTCGATGCGAGGGACTTCACCTCGGCACGGATGATGCGGGCGTAGTAGGGCCACCAGACGATCATGATTCCGATCAGGGTGTTCTTGAGTCCGGGTCCGAGCGCAGCGACGATGGCGATGGCCACCAGAGCGCCGGGTAGCGCCAGAAACAGGTCGGTGAACCGCATCAGCAGGTTGTCGATCCAACCGCCACACACCCCTGCCGTGACGCCGATGGCACCGCCAATGACCAAGCCGGAGGCCACGACGACCAGTGAGGTGAACCAGCTGATTTGGATGCCCCACAGGGTTCGGCTGAGCAGGTCACGGCCGATCGAGTCGGTGCCGAGAAGGTGGTCGGGAGACCCTGGCGGCAAGTTGAGCATCCCCACCGGCTGGACTGGGTCGTAGGGCGAGAGGACGCGACCGAGAACGGCAACGATGGTGACGAGCAGAAGCAGTGAGGCGACAGCCGTACTGGCCCGTGACCCCGAGGGGGTGCGAGACGTGAACGCCAGCACGCGCATTCGTGACGCAGGGATCTTCGCAACAGTCATGACGTCGTCACCTCGATCGTCGGGACCGAGGCAAGAAGAGAGCGCGTATAGGAGTGCTCCGGTCTCTCGATGACATCCGTCGCCGGTCCCATCTCGACGATCTGCCCTTGGGTCATCACGGCGATCTGGTCGCCCATGAGGCGAGCTACCGACAGGTCGTGCGTCACGAAGATGACGGTCATCGCGAATGCGCTGCGCAGCTCACGGATGAGGTTGAGCACACTGGCCGCCAAGGAGGCGTCGAGGGCACTGGTCGGCTCGTCGCACAACAGCACGGACGGTGGGATGACGGTGGCACGAGCGAGGGCGACACGCTGCTTCTGGCCGCCGGACAGCTCGCTCGGGCGGGCGTTGGCAATACCAGCCGGGAGACCGATCGTGGTGAGCGCCAAGTCCAGCCGGCGCTGCACCTCAGCCGAACCCAGGCGCAGCGGGCGCAGGCGCTCACGGAGGAGTTCACCCACCGTCAACCAGGGCGTGAGAGATGAGCCGGCATCCTGGAAGACCATCTGCGCTCCCTTGTTGCCCACGTGCACGGCACCGGAGGTGGGGGGAATCAGTCCCGCCACCACGCGCAGCAGGGTGGACTTCCCCGACCCGCTCTCACCCACGATCGAGAGTGATTCGCCGGCTCCGACCGTCAGGTCGACGCCACGAAGGGCATGCACCTCCTCGCGATGGCGCGCCCCGGACTTCAGGACGAACCGCACGTGCACGTCGTCGAGGCGTACCGACTCCCCTGCCTCCGAGAGCTGACGGCTCTCGGACCGCAGCACCGGATCGACGGGAGCCCGCGAGTGGGCAAGAGCCTGCACCTGAGCCACGGATCGCCAGCACGACCGTTCGTGCAGGAGGGTCGCATCGGCGCCCGAGGCGACGGGAGCTAGCGGCGGCTGTTCGCGCGAGCACTGTTCGTCGGCGAGGGGGCACCGCGAGTGGTAGGCGCAACCCAGCATGCGCTCGGCCGGGGTAGCCGTCTCCGGCTTCAAGGTCGTCAGTGGCAGGTTGCGTGGTGTCTCGAGGGAGAGCCGGGAACTCAGCAGCCCCACGGTGTACGGGTGCGTGGGACGTCGCAGCATCTCCGCGACGGGACCGAGCTCAGCCACCCGTCCGGCGTAGAGAACAGCGATGCGATCGGCGATCTGGGCAGCGACGGCGAGGTCGTGGGTGATCAGGACGACACTGCAGCCAAAGGTGTCACGGAGGTCGGCGAGCAGTTCCAGCACTTGGGCCTGCACCGTGACGTCCAGGGCGGTGGTTGGTTCGTCGGCGATGATCAAGGAGGGTCGCCCTGCTACAGCGATGGCCGTCATCACCCGCTGGCGCAGTCCGCCTGAGAGCTCGTGGGGGAACACCCGGAAACGTAGTTCGGGATCAGGGATCCCGACCGACGTCATCAGCTGGAGCGACGTGTCCCGGTCGTGGCTGACCTCACTGATCTGCGTGCCCACCCGCATGGTCGGATTGAGCGAGGTCATTGGATCCTGGAAGATCACACCTAGCTCGTGGCGGCGCAGGTCACGCAGCTCAGATGGCGCGCTGTTGAGGACGTCCACGCCCGCGATCTCAATCGAACCGTGCGTGCGCGGTCGGGACGCCTGGGGCAGCAGGCCCATCATGCTCAGCGCAAGCACGCTCTTGCCCGATCCGGACTCGCCCACCAGTCCTACGATCTCGCCGCGTCCGACGTTAAGGTCGACACCACGCAGCACCTCGCTGCGTGCACCGTCGCGTTCCAGGCTGACCGTGAGCCCATGGATGGAGGCAGCCAAACCCTCAGCGGGGTGCGGGTCGGGCCGGTCCCCGGTCGACCGCTTCGAGCGAACGTCAGCGAACTTCATCAGTCACGTCCATTCCGGTTGCTGCGGATCGTTCGTCAGCCATGACGCGGTAGATCTCCCGCGGTTGGGTGAACCAGACTTGGTCTCCCCTGCCGGCGAGGTGCTCCAGCGCGCGAGCGAGCTGCCGAAGTCGGAACGGCGCGCCCGAGATGAACGAATGGATCACGATGCTCATGACCAGTCGCTGTTCCCCTGCAGCCAGCAGCAACTCCTCGAACTCGTCGATGATCATGTCCGCGAACTCGCGGGCGCCCACGTTGCGACCGATGATCGACGTGCTGTCGTTGAGTTCGAGGGCGTATGGAATCGCCAGCAACGGAGCCGAGCGAGTGTTTAGCCAGACGGGCTGGTCGTCCAGGCGGAGGTCCAGCACGTACCGGTAGCCGCTCTCCCCCAGCAGGTCGAGCGTGTTGCTGGTCTGGGTCAGCCATGGGCTTGACCAGCCGAGGGGGGCTGCACCCTCCTCGTCATGGATCCGCGCAGCCACCTCCTTGAGGTACAGGAGCTCTTCGGGCTCGCTGAAGGAACCCAGAGAGTGTGAGTTGGACACTCCGTGGCCCACCACCTCGGCGCCGCTTCGACGCACGGCCTCGAGCAGCTGAGGCGCGCTGTCATAGAGCGCCGTGTTGAGCAGGACCGTAGGTGCGATGTCGAAGGTCTCCATGCGCCGTAGCAGCCTGAAGGCGCCCACGCGGTTGCCGTAGTCGCGCCAGCTGGCGTTCACCAGATCGGGCGCCGAGACTCCTTCAAGGAGGTCCTCGGTCTGGCCCACTCCGAAGGTGTAGTGCTCCACGCCCATGGCCACGTAGACGGCGAGCTTCTTACCACCGGGCCAGCAGGCGGATGGGCGGTCCAGGATGGGTGAGTAGTCGTAACGCTCGTCAGGCCTTGGCACGCATGTCATGCAGATCCCACCCATCGGTTCATGCCGACGTCGGCGAGCGCCGCGTCGTGGACGAGCCCCTTGTAATGGGGAAGGAAAGCCTCGGCGTCATGGCGGGCGCGCTCGACCGCTGGCCGCTTCCGGGCGAAGAGGTCGCGCGCTTCGTCCAGGAGGGCGGATTCGTCGACGGTCGAGATGGCGCCGTCCTCGAAGACGATGCGCCCATCCACCATGGTCAGTTCCACGCTATTGCCGGACTCGCAGTAGACGAGCTGACCGCGCAGGTCGTTGAAGGGCGTGAAGGCCCGGCTATGAAGGTCAAGGACGACCAGGTCGGCCAAGAACCCCTCTCGCACCGCGCCGAGCTCATCAGACCTCAACAGGGCCGCCGCGCCGCCCACCCAAAGACTGTCGAGAACCTCATGAGGCGATGGCCACTCATCGCTCTCGAGTCCGGACACGTTGTGGATCAGGCCGGCCATCTTGACGACTCCCCACAGGTTGCACGAGTCGTCGCAAATCGCCTCGTCAATCCCCAGGCAGGTGGTGATCCCGCGATCCTTGAGCTTGCGGAAGGGCGCCACGCCGCTTCCCAGCCGCAGATTGCTGACCGGGTTGTGGGCGACGATGGCTCCAGAGGATGCGATGAGGTCCAGGTCGTGGTCATCGACCCAGACAGCATGGATGACGTTCATCCGCTCACTCAGCAGGCCGAGGTCCGCGGTGTACTCCACCAGGGACCGGCCAGCGAACCGTGGCTGGGTCGTCGCCAACGTCCGTTGCAACTTCGTCTCGAGCATGTGCGCGAACAGAGGGATCCGGTGGACACGACTCAGGTCGTCCAGCGCCGCAAAGTACTCAGGGCTCACTCGTTGCGGCGCCGACACGGACACGGCGGCAGTGAGGCGACCGCCCTCGGAGCCGTGCCAGCGGGAGATCAAGTGGTCGTACATGTCGAGCAGCGCCGCCGCGCCCATCGGGGGCGACGCCGACAGGGCGGCACGGACGTGGGAGTCTGCCGTCTGGGAGAGGGGGAGCTTGTCCGCCTCCCTGACCTCGGGCTGGTCCAGCGCCACGCTGGCACGCATGCCGGAATCCGCGTAGGCCTTCATGACGGCGTCGATGATCTCCGAGGTGGGAAAGGGCATGAGGAACGCGTCGTCCTGCACCGTGGTCACACCCGTGCGAAGCATCTCCAGAGCCGCCAGCATCGTGCGCACGTACGCTTCCCGCGGCGTGGGGACGAGCTGCTCGTCCGCCGGTGACTCGAAGAGCATGAACATTTCCAGTGGCAGGCTGCGCAGCGAACCCTTGAGGTGGTTCGCGGGCGAATGGAAGTGAGCGTTGACCAGACCGGGGACGATGAGCTTCTGTGCCCTGCCGTCGATGACCCGGTGCGGGCCGTCCTGGCCGAGCCCTTCGTCGAAAAGCCGTCGAGCGTCAGCCCCGATCGAGGCCACCCGGTTGCCGAGGACCAGAAGGTCGGTGGGGCCCACCAACCCTGCAGGGTGGTCGCAGTCGTAGACCAAGACATCCGTGAACAGGACGCTCATGATCGGTCCCCCGTCGTCGGTCGGTCGGGCCGAGCCCAGGTACCCGCACGGGAGGTGGCCACGCCCTGCGCGACCAGCCCCTCGGCCAGCACGACTGCTGCTGCTACTCCCTCGATCACCGGGACGCCGAGGCGCGCCTGCAGCGGAACGACGAGATCAGCCAAGCCGGCGCAGCCGAGAATGATGGCCTCGCTCGATTCCTGTTCGATGGCGATCCTGCCCTGCTCTACGAATGCTTCGAGCAGGTGGCTGGATCCGTCAGCCAGGTCGCTAACCGGCACGTCGATCGCACGAACCGTGCAGCGGTGCCCCAGCCCCAGGGCGCGCACGACCCGGTCAGACTGGGCCAGCGTGCGCCGCGGCATCGTGATCACCGTGAACCGGTGCGCCACCAAGGTCGCGGTGAGCAGCGCGGCCTCGGTCATCCCCACCACCGGGCCGAGTGCGACTTCGCGGGCCGCCTGCAGTCCCGTGTCACCGAAGCAGGCGATCACGTAGGCAGCCGGCGGCTCGTCCGTCGCCTCCGCCTTCTCGACCTCCTCGAGGACGCTGAGGGCAGCGGTGACCTCATCCGTGTGGCTCTCCACCGTGGCCACGCCATGTCCCGGCGTGACACCCACCAATTCTGTCCCCGGCCGGGTCGCCAAGGAAGCACGAGCCACCACCCCAGCAGTCATCGACTCGGTGGTGTTGGGATTGACGACCGCGATCCGCAGTACGTCCTTCATCTGCCGACACCTCCATCCCCAGCGCCTGGCTCAAACATCTGACCGGAACTTTCGACCTGTTGAGCTGCTGACACGAGGGCGTCGACGCCGTAGGCACTGATCGCGACCCTCGCTGCCGTGGCTCCGGCACGGGCGGCCGTCGCGGCGTCACCGGTGCGCAGGTGGACTGCCGCGAACGCTCCGCAGAAGGCGTCTCCCGCCCCGGTGCTGTCGATCGCGGGAACAGGCGCGGTCGGCACTTCGAGGACGCGGCCTTCCTCGACCACGAGGCTCCCCCGCTCGGCCCGCTTGATCACGACCGTCCGCGGCCCAAGTCCTCGGAACTGTTGCGCGGCCGCCACCAGGTCCGTGGTGCCGGCCAAGGCGACAGCTTCCACCTCACTGGGCAGGAACACGTCGCAGCACGAGATCATCGCGTTGATCGACTCCCGGTTCCCCTCCAGGTAGTCCTCCTGGAGATCCAGGTAGAGGCGGGCACCGCTGTTCTTCTTCAGCCACGGCGTGAGCGCGAGCTGCGAGGCCAAGCTCATGGCCAACAGGACGATGCCGTCGGCGCCCAACGCTGCGCGCGGGACGTCCACTGGGTAGACCGACATGAGGTCGAAGTCCTCCTCGGTCGACAACATGTCCCAGGTGCGGGTCCCGTCCGCGTGGTAGGTGATGATGTTGCGGATGGTCGCGCTGTTCCTCTCGGGGAGGTGATCGGCGCGGACGCCTGCCGTAGCGAGGGCGCTGAGGAGCTCCTGCGGGACGTCGTGCCCCACCGGGGCCAGCATCCTGACGTTCTCGGTGAACAGACGGGCGGCCAGCGCCGCATACGCCGCATCACCACCGAGCGCCGGTCTGCCCCGCTCTCCGCCGTACCTTGCTTCGTCGATCGTCAAGTTGCCGACGCAGACCAACGAGCGGTCCGACGTCCCGTCAGTCACCGAGGGCCGCCTCAGCAAGGGCGAACTTCGCCATCCCGAGGTGATAACCGATCATCTGGGCCGGCACCAGGTACAGCAGGGGGCTCAGGGTCTCCGAGACCGCAGGCATCTCCACAACCTGGTTGGCGTCCGCGTCGAAGGCTCGTTCTCCTTCGGTACTGATGGCGTAGAGCGTGCCGCCGTACCGTCGAGCGTCCCGCCCGGTGTATGTGGCCCGAGCCACCGAAGGTCCTGTGGGCGCGAAGAGGAACAACGGCTCGTGCGGCTTCTGGGAGTTGTAGTGGTGGTACTCCTCGACCTGGATCTCCACCGCGTGGTCTGGAGTCGTCTCCTTGACCTTGGCGGCACCGACGATTGCAGCGGCCCAGTTCGGGCCTGCCGCCGAGAACAGGTACATCTGCCGTGCTGCTTCGGCAGCAGCGATCTGGGCGATGGGCCCGTCCACTCGATCAAGCACACGGGCCATCAGCTCGGGGGCACCAGCGAGTTCACGACTCAGGTCGGCCGCCCCCGTCGCGCCACG
Source organism: Pedococcus soli (assembly GCF_054782575.1). Lineage (NCBI taxonomy): Bacteria > Bacillati > Actinomycetota > Actinomycetes > Micrococcales > Intrasporangiaceae > Pedococcus > Pedococcus soli. Next base: position 567,413 of record NZ_BAAGSF010000006.1, read on the forward strand.
CTGGATACCGACCTTGCTCGCCAATCGGAGCAGGAGCGCGAGAGCGGCTGTGGACGACTGCGTGGGCCAGCCCACTCTCGTGGCCTCGATGATCAGGGAGTGCTGGCTTTCCTGGTCGATCGAGGAGTCGGGTGTGTTTGTCAGCGCAAGGGTGTAGGCGCCAGCGTGCTGGGCCACCAGCACTGCCTCGACCGTGCGAGTCGTCTCTCCCGAGCTGGACAGGGCGATGACCATGGAGCGGTTGGTGACGAGGTGTTGCTGGTAGTAGGCGAACTCCATGCACTGCACGGCCTCGCAGGGCACGCCGGTCATCAGCTCCAGTGCCTGTCGCGCCGCGATCATCACGGCCAGGGAGTCACCGGCGCCGACCAGGAAGATCCGGTCGAACGACCGGGTAGCCATGTGCTCGCTCACCGAGTCGAGACCAGCGACGTTCCGCTCCCACGTGTCGAGGATGGCTTGCGGCTGGCCGAACATCTCTCCTCGGGTGACCTCGACGCGGTGTCGACGCTTCGGGTCCAAGGGGTCGTCGGTCGGCAGCGCGAGAATGCTCGCGCGTTCCGCTTCGGAGACACGCGCGACGACAGACTGCTGGCGCGCATCGAGGGGGCTGCCCGGCCCCAGGAGGGGACTGTCGAGGGTCATTGGCAGGTGCCTTTCAGGTCAGGGGTCACACCGGGTCACAGGGGCCGACGACGTCAGCGCGGAAGGGAGTCGCGATACAGCGACCCCAGATGATCGGCCCTCGCGGCGTCGATCCGCGGCGCGGACCCGCCGGAGGTCTTGAGCACGCTTCCTAGGATCGCTCCGTCGGCTCCCCGAAGAACCGCAGGCAATGACTCGGCAGTGACTCTGCCGCCAACAAGCACGTCGATCCCGGCGCCCAACTCGGCCTTGACGCGAGCGATGTCGTCGATCGCGTCGCCGACTCCGCTGTCTCGGGTCACGATGAGCTTGTCAGCCCCGCCGAAAGCCACGGCCTGCGCTGCCGCCCAAGGGGTGTCGCCAAGGAGGGATGCACTGGTCGCCTCGTGGGCGTCTGCCCAAACTTCCACCTCGCTGCCGAGAAGCCGCTTCATCTGTGCAACCTGCAGCGAGCAACCCTGGATGAACCCCGTCGGGCCCGCGGAGACGCCAGTGAGGACCTTGACACGGACAAACTGCGCGCCAACAGCATGGGCGACCGCAACGGAAGCGGCTCCATCGTTGTGGCCCACGATCACACCCAGCCCCAAGCTGGTGGCAGCGCGCACGGCCGCTCCAACCACGGCCAATGCCGCGACGGTCGGGGCCCCCACCAAGGAAGGCTGAGGATTGTCACTGGCGTCTTGCACCATCACGTCGGTGAATCCCGCGGCCTCCAATATCTTGGCATCGGCCGCGGCGGCCTTCGCCATCTCCCGGACGCAGGCACCACCATAGTTGGCGGCCCCCGGCAGCGGCGGGAGATGCAGCACCCCTACAAGGCGGAACGCGCTCATTAGCACCTCTCGGTCGGTAGATCTCGGACGGTATACAATCGGTTGCGACACGTCAATGGTTCGCAGGAGCTGAAATCTCGGTTCTTGGACGAGCGGAGCGCTGAACGTCCCTCATTCCAACGACTTTGCCTCGATGACGGCACCGATCGACTCCTAGAGCCCATGGACTCCGAACTACTCGCGCCCAGTTCGGTATACATCGCGTGGGGAGCGTGGGCGACGTCCACCTGCCTGTTGATGACGCACCGCCTGGGCCACGTTTCAGACGTCATGGACGTGACAGTGGATGCGTCGGCCAATAGACCGGGGATTGCCCCGGCAGGATGCCGCTCTGCGGGGAAGTCCCCTAGTCCCAATCCTTTGAGGTGGTCGACCCACACCGAGATGATGCGGCCCAGCTCCGCGGCACGTCAGGCCGCTCAGCCGCTCAGAGGGCGGACGTACTCGTCCAAGGTCCACAACACGATCGCCATGGCCGTGAGGTCGGTCTCAGGAGACTCGAGCGACGGCCTTGAGACGCAGCGACTGACCTCTTCCCTGCGCGGGAAGTGCGTGGCCCCCCTTCGGATGTCCACGCACGTCAGCGAACGTGCAGGGACCGGCACCAGGGCCGAACCGCGACGTCTTAGTCAAGCAGCTGGTCAAGCAGTGGTCCCTGACGCAAGCCAACGAAACAGCCCCTGACCGGCGTTTCCGCAGGTCAGGGGCTGTTTCGTACTGGTGGGCGATACTGGGTTTGAACCAGTGACCTCTTCCGTGTCAAGCATTCTCAGACCATTCGCGTACGTGCCCAGACGTCCAGCTGAGCACGAAGCATTCCCCCAACGTGCGCCTGCATCCACCCGGACGTGCTCTCGTTGTCAAGCAGTTAGTCAAGCAGCGCCACTCCCCCGCTCGCTCAGCGTGAGAGTGGTGACCTACTACCACAGGGTCGAAGTCAGGTTCAGTGGTTGATGCGTTCCACCAACTCGTACAGGTGACCATCCGGTGCAGCGAAGTGCACGTACCGCTCCCTGCTGTTGGCCGCGGGCGCATCCGTGGCCACGCCAGCGGCGTCCAGCTCGGCGATTGCTTCGTCGAGGCTGGCCACGAGGAACCCCAACGAGCGGGCGCTGTCCCCCATGCCACCCGGCGAGGCGACGGCGAACGAGCTTCCGTCAGGGAGCGCGAACAAGTCCGCTTCCACGCCGTCGAGGGTTCGAACTGGCAAACCCAGAACGTCGCCGACGAAGGCGCTCATCGAGGGGCGTTCTGTCGTTGACGTCCCGGCAAAGCAAATCCCCAGTACTCTCACCCACCGAGCGTACGGCCTGCTGCCGGCTCTGGCGGGGCCGAATTTGATGCCTCGACACCATCTGGAGGTGCGGTCATCCCTTCGTCAGCAGCGCTTGACCGACCAGACAAGTTCGAGCGCTCGGACCCTTGGTGGGGTCCGAGCGCTCGAGCTTGGTGCGGCGAGTTTGCATCAGTGGTGCATGTGCATTCCGGCGCCGCTCTCGACGCGCCGGGCGGGCATTCGCAGGTAGGTGAACACGGCCAGGACGAGGGCGATGCCTGTTGCGGCGAGGAACCCACGGTCGAAGCCGACGACGGCACCGGTGGCGCTGGTGAGGCTGCCGGCGGTGCTGGCGACGGCGGACAGGACGGCCACGCCGAGTGCGGCTCCGACTTCGTGTCCGGTCATGAGGAATCCTGACGCCATCCCGGAGTGCTGCGGCGGGATGCCGGCCATGGCGGTGACGGACACCGGGGGGAAGACCATGCCGACGCCCAGACCGAGGATGGCCAGACCGGGCAGGACCCCGGTGCCGAAGGCGGACACTGCGGACGCCTGCGAGAGCATGAGTGCTCCAGCCGCGACGATGACCAAGCCGATGGCGGCGATGCCGCGCGGACTGCCGTGACCCATGGCGTGCCTGGCAACGACGGTGCCGGCAGTGATGGCCAGAGCGAACGGGACGAACGCGACGCCCGCCTGGATGGCGGAGAACCCGATGACCGTCTGGACGAATATGGAAGCGAGGAACACGGCCCCGACCAGGATGCCGCTGACCCCGAGCATGACGGTGGTGCCGGACACGAGAGACCGGACCTTCCAGGTGTGCGGCGGGACGAGCGGGTTCGCGGCCTTGCTCTCGCGCACCTTGAAGGCCACGGCGAGAACCGTTGAGACGGCGAACGCGGCAAGGACGCGGGCGGACAACCAGCCGTGCTGCTCCGTCTCACCCAAGCCGTAGACGAGGGTGGCGAGACTGCCGATGACGGCGGCGGCGCCGGCGACGTCGAACTGCTTGAGGGTGACGGGGCGGGTAGTGGCGGTGGGGATGACTTCGAGCCCGGCGACCAGGGCGACGGCGCCGATGGGGGCATTGATGAAGAAGATGGTCTGCCAGCCGGCCCAGGTGGTCAGGGCTCCGCCGAGCAGGACACCAGCGGCGACGCCGAGGGACCCGACGGCACCCCACAGGGTCAGCGCCAGACGGCGCTGGGCGCCGGAGTACGTCATCATGATGATGGACAGCGCCGCCGGGGTGGTCAGCGCTGCGGCGAGGCCCTGACCGGCGCGCGCCGCGATGAGCTCGGTTGCGGTGCCGGCGAATCCGCTGAAGATGGACGCGGTGGTGAACACGGTCAGGCCGGTCAGGAACACCTTCTTGCGGGACAGAAGGTCAGCGACGCGGCCGCCGAACAGCAGTCCGCCGCCGGACATCATCAGGTACGCGGTGACGACCCACTGCATGGCCGACCCGTCCAGGTGCAGGTCCCGTCCGATGGACGGCAGCGCGGTGTTGACGACGGAGATGTCGAGGACGACAAGGATTTGCGCGGCGAGGGCGAGGGCCAGGACGGTCCAGGGCTTGCGTGGTCCGTCGGTGTCGTCGTGGGTGGCGGCAGGGGCGTGTCCGTGGACGGTGGTGGCGGTTGTGGTGCGGGGTGCGGCGTCGGTGCCGGCCGTCGCGGTGTGGACCGCGACCGGTTCGGCGGTGGGCTTGGTGGGCATGACAACTCCTTGCGCGGTCTCGGCTTGTGGTCCACCATCTGGGCGATCTGTTGGTGGTGTGATGCCTACCGTCGTCTGAATGCCGCGCGCTCGCGCCGGTCAAATGGCCGGGGTGTGCAAAGGCAGACGCGCCGAGCGCAAGGAGTCACGCGCCCCGCGGGGATGAGGTGGCTTGCGGAGTCCGTGTGAGTTTGAAGCAGGCGCACGGCTGCCGGCGCCACCCGCCTGCTGCACTCGTTGGCCGTCGAAGTTCGCCGTATGTGTCAGGCGGGGTTGGTCGCCAGTCCCTCGCTGACCTGGTCGACGGCCGCCCGGACGTCTTCGTCGACGAGGTCGGCGTTGATGGCTATGGCCGCTGCTGACCCTTCGCCTGCTGCGGTGATGACTTGGGCACGCGGGTTTGCGACGTTCCCGGCGACCCACACGCCGGGAACGGTGGTGGCTCCGGCCATCGCGGCGGTGACCCAACCGTCCTGGTCGAGCTCGGCACCAAGCCCGGCAAGGAGCTCGCTGTGCGGCACGAGGCGCGGTTGCACGAATAGGACCTGCCTGGCAATGAGCGACCCGTCAGCCATGGCGACACTGGTCAAGACGTCGTCCTCCACGACGAGGCGGTCGATGGGGCCTTCGACGAGGCTGATCGCGCGGGCAGCCAGCTCGGCGCGGGCTGGCGCGGTGAGCGCCCCGTTGGGTGCGAACAGGACGAGGTCGCGGGTCCACTGGCGGACGATCTGGACGTACCGGGTGGTCTCAGGGCCGTTCCAGATGACCCCCGCGGCGCGGTCGCGGACCTCCCACCCGTGGCAGTAGGGGCAGTGCAGGACGTCGTTGGCCCAACGATCACCCAGACCGGGGACGTCGGGCAGCTCGTCCCTCAGCCCGGTCGTGACGAGCACGCGCCTCCCTCGGACCCTTGACCGTCGACCAGCACCGCATGGAAGGTCCCTTCGTCGCCTCGGGCAAGTTCGTCCACTCGGCCAGCGATGATGGTTCCGCCGTACCCGGTGACCTCCGCGCGGCCCGTCGTCAGCAGGTCTGAGGGAGGCAAGCCGTCGCGGGAGAGGTAGCCGTGCATGTGGGCGGCCGGCGCGTTGCGGGGTGCCCCGGAGTCGACGACCGCAACGGTGCGGCGGGCACGGCTCAGCACGAGGGCTGCGGACAGGCCGGCGGCCCCACCGCCGACGACGAGGACGTCAAAGGTGTTCATGCCTTCGAGAATGATCCGACGACCCGAACCGGGGCAACACTCGAGACCTATGGGAAACGTGGAGCGGGACGAATTGTCAGCATGGCTGGCGGTTTTGGGGTCCGACGAAGTTCTCGGTGGGCCAGTGGTCGCGGTCCGTCCTGGAAAAGAGCCGCCAGGTCCAGCTGGTCGAATGGGTGTCAGGTGAAGTCGAGCTGAGCGAGTTCGGTGCGTGAGCTGACGCCGACTTTGGTGAACACGTTCCGCAGGTGGAACGCGACCGTGCGCGGTGACACCCAGCACTGGGCGGCGACGTCCTTGTTCGACAAGCCGGTGCTGACGAGCTGGGCGACCTTGAGCTCCATCGGTGTCAGGTTCAGCAGTGTGGAAGGATCGCGTTTGCGTGCGGTCTCACCGGAGGCTCGCAGCTCGCTGGTGGCGCGTTCGACCAGTGGTGCCGCGCCCAGTTCGGTGAAAGTCTCCAGTGCAGGCCGTAGCTGGGTACGGGCGTCGACGCGGCGGTTGTTGCGGCGCAGGAACTCGCCGTAGGCGAGCTGGGTGCGTGCAAGGTCGTAGGGGCGGCCGGCGTTTCGGTAGTGGGCGACGGCTCGGTCGAACGCCGCGGTGGCGTCGGTGAGGTCAATAGCGCTGAGGGCGCGTCCGAGCTCGAGCGCGCCGAGAGCCCAGGGGTGGCCGGTGCCGGTGGCGAACTCGGTGAGCTCCTCGACCCACGCGTGGGCTTGGTGGGCGTCGCCGGCGCGCACGGCGGCTTCGAGGCGGTCCAAAGTGGCCATCCGGTACAGGGCAGGGACGCGCATCCCAGACAGGTGGTGCAACGCTGCTGCCGTGTCTCCCTGCGCTGTGGCGCGGGCACCCTTGGCCCAGCGGGTGATGTCCTGGGCGGGGCCGGCCATGATGCCCAACGGGTGGTCGGTGATGACGTCTTCGAGGGACGCGAGGTGCTGGTCGAAGTCGTCGCTTCCGGTCAGGGCAGCAAGCAGGGCCAGGCACGCCAGAGGAGGGGCAGTGAGAGTCGGTTGTCCGACGCTGCGCGCCAAAGTCAGTGCTTCGTCCGCGGCGCCGGCCGCTGCTGTCCATGGGCCCGTGGGCAGCTGGGCGAACATGAGCCGTTCGAGGGCGTAGACGACGACCATGCCGGCGCCGGCCTGCCGGGCGGTGGACTCCATTGCCGTGTAGTAGAAGCGGGCTCCTTCGTCGTGGCCCAGGTGCAGGGCAGTGTTGCCGAGGTTGCCCATGACGTCCAGGTCCTCAACGCGACGCCCAGCGTCCAGCGCGAGCGCCAAGGCGGGGGCGGCGCGGGCCCAGTCTTGGTCTCCGCACGCGGTCAAGGTGCCCAACAGCAGGCGCAGGCAGGTGGTGCGTTCGGTGTCCTGCGGCGAAGGAGTGAGCAGCTCCGTGAGCACGTCGTCACCCAGGGTGGCTCCGCTGTCCGCGCCGTAGGTGCGGTTCAAGGCGGCGGCACACGCCATCTCCAGCGCTCGGCCAGTGTCGTGGTCGGCGACCGTGCGGGCGGCGTTGGTGAAGATGCGGTGAGCGTCGACGGCGGACCCGACGTTGACCTCAATGCGGGCGCGGAGGCGGTCGATGTCGGCGCGCTGCAGGGGGTCGACGGCTTGGTCGCGGGCGGCCGCAGCGAGGGTGCGGGCGCGCAGTACCTGTCCTGCTGCCCACCCGGTGCGGGCAGCACCGAACAGGCGGGTGGCGCGGTCTGCGTCGGCGACGGTGAGTCCGGCTGCGCGTTCGAAGGCGTCCGCTGCGGCAACGTGGCCGCCGCGTTGCTCAGCGCGAACGGCGACGGCGTGGAGCTCCGCGGCGACGTCGACGTCGGGGCCGTCAGCGGCGGCGGCACGGTGCCAGGTGGCACGGTCGGGGTCGTCGGCACCAACTGCTTGGGCGAGGGCTCGGTGCACTTGGCGCTGCTCGAAGCTGGTCGCGGCCTGGTACACGGCGGAACGGACCAGTGGGTGCCTAACCGCCACGACATCACCGGCGACGGTGAGCAGACCAGCTCGTTCCGCTTCGTCCCACGACGCCGGGTCCACACCGAGGGTGGCAGCTGCCTGCCGGACGGTGGCGACGCGTCCCGTGGCGTCGGCGGCGGCAACGAGCAGCAGCGTCTGCACCTGTGAGGGCAGCCGGCGACACCGGTCCAGGAAGGCGCGTTCCACTCCCGCGGTCAGCGCGAGTCGTGGTGGGAGTGGCGCCTGCCCGTGGAGCTGTTCGCTGCTCAGCCCGGTTGGCAGCTCGAGCAGGGCGAGCGGGTTGCCGCCCGTCTCGCGGAGCAAGCGCTCGGCGACGTCGCCCGAGACGGGGTCTCCGCCACGCTCGTCCAGGAGCTGACGGGCAGCAGCGTCGTCCAACCCGTCGATCTGCAGGACTGGCAGCCCGGGCGGGGCGAACTCGCGGCCGGCTGTTTCACCGGTTCGGGCGGCGAACACCATGGCCACCGGGTCCGCAGCAAGCTGTCTGGCGGCGAACAGCAGCGCGTCCGCGGACGCGGAGTCGAGCCAGTGCGCGTCATCGACCACCACGAGAAGCGGGCGTTCGGGTTCGGCAACGTCGGTCAGAACCGACAGGGTTGCGACGCCAACGAGGAAAGGTTCGACAGCTGGTCCGTCCTCGAGACCGAACGCGACACGTAGCGCCCGCGCCTGCGGACCTGGCAGGTGGTCGAAGTTCACGACGGGTCGCAGCAGCCGGTGCAGGGCCGCGTACGGCAGCGGTGACTCCGACTCCACGCCGGCGGTGCGCAGCACCCGAACGTCCTCACCCCCACGGGTTGGTCCGTCGGGGGTGGTCAGGTCGTGCAGCAACGCGCTCTTGCCGACGCCCGGCTCTCCGAGCACGACCACCACGGCTCCGGCGCCGGCGCGTGCCTGTTCCACGAGGGCGGCAAGGCGGGCGCGTTCGGGCTCACGGCCGTGTAACACCTGCCGACAGTACCGCCGGAGGGTGCAGCCCTCCGCGGCATCCCGGCACATTGACCGGGGCGAGCCCTGAGGCACTGAGCCCATCGTGGACTTACCGAACATCTCGACCTACTGAAGGACTGCGCATGACCTCCTCCACCGTTCCCGTGGACCCCGTCGAGAGGGCCACGAAGCACATCGGCATCTTGCTGTTCGACGATGTCGAGGAACTCGATGCCGTCGGTCCTTGGGAGATCTTGGCGAACTGGACGCTGACCTACCCCCAGGACGGGTGGACGGTCTCGTTCGTGTCCAAGGACGGCCAGCCGGTCCGGGCAGCCAAGGGCTTGGTCCTGGGTGCGCACCACTCGTTCGCGGACGTCCCACTGCTCGAGGCACTGATCCATCCCGGGGGTCAGGGCACCCGGACCCTGATGCGCGACGAGACCCACCTTGCCTGGATCCGCGGGCAGGGCGCCACCGTGCCGCTGACGGCCAGCGTGTGCACAGGAGCGTTGGTGTACGCCGCGGCCGGGCTGCTCACTGGCCGGCCAGCCACCACCCATTGGGAGTCCCTCGAGCTCCTGTCCGCGGTGGACCGTTCGATCGACGTGCGCCCCACGGCCCGCTTCGTCGACGACGGGGACCTCATCACCAGCGCGGGCGTCAGCGCCGGCATCGACATGGCACTGCATCTGGTTGCTCGGCTCGTGGGTGCCAACCGTGCTCGGGCTGTGCGTCCTGACGTGCAGTACGACCCGCAGCCACCCGTCTGAGCCGGCCTTCGTCACCCTGTCTGGGACGCCTGGTCCATTACGCCTTCATGCTGCTCACTGACCGGACATGACCGCATCGCCGTCGAGTGCCCCAAGAGTGTCGAAGCACTCGACGGCGAGCTACAGGCAGCTCGGAGCGTGTGACGGCCGAACCACCAGAGCAGCAGACCGAGCGTGAGCATCACCAAGCCGGCGGTCATAACGGCACCCCATCCGCCGGCTGACCACAGCCCGCTGCCCAGTGCCGAGCCACCAGCGCCGCCTGTCAAGCCACTGGTCACGAACGCCGTGTTGATGCGGCCCCGAGCTTCGGCGTCGACGTTGACCAGCCGCGTCTGGTGAAGCACGTTCCCAGCTTGGACTGCAACGTCCAGCAGCAGCACGGCGATCAGGATGGCAAGCAGGCTGTGGGGCCTTGCCGTACTGATGGCGAGCGCGAGGACGGCGACGCCGCTGGCGGCACCGGTTGCTGGGGTGGACTTACCCATGTCGTGGACGCGGCCGACTCGTCGAGCCGCGAGAGCCCCGCCGAGCCCGACCAACCCAACCAGCCCGATTTGAGCTGCACTGTACGAGTAGGGCTGGCTGCTGAGCAGGAACGTCAACGCGGTCCAGAACAGCGAGAACACGCTGACATTCAGCGCGCCGAGCGCCAGGGTCACCTGCACGACCCGGTCGCGGCGCACCACAGCTAACACCGAACACATGAGGGCGACGTAGCTGGTGGACGCTCGGGCAGGGGTAGCGGGCAGGAGCCGCGCGACCACGAGAGTAAGGCTGGCGGTGATGCCAGCCGCAAGCAGGTAGATGGCGCGCCAGCCGAAGGCATCAGCGAAGATGCCACTGATGGTGCGCGAGAGCAGGACGCCAGTGAGCAGACCGGACACGATGGTTCCGACGATTGCGCCGCGCTGGTCGTCGCTGGCGAGGTCTGCGGCGAGCGGGATGAGCAGCTGCGCGGCCACGGTCGTGAAGCCAAGCAGGGTCAGCGTCACAACGAGGACTGGGTAGGTCGGGGCCAGACCCGCGGCGGCGAGGGCAGCGGCGCAGGCGGCCATCACCCCTGGGACCAGACGTCGAGGGTTGAACCGGTCGCCGAGCGGAACGAGCAGGAAGACACCGAGCGCGTAGCCGACCTGGGTCACGGTGATGAGCAGGCCGGCGGCACCGATGGGCACGTCCATCGTCTCTGCGATGTCACGCAGTAGAGGCCCGGCCCAGTACGTGTTGGCGACCGCGGCGCCGCCGGCGACGGCGAATAGCACCGTCATGGCGCGGCTCATGCCGACCGGGGGCGCGGCAGTGGGCTGCGGGGCTGTGGTGGTGTCGGACACGGTTGCGCTCTCTCGTTCCGGGTGCCGGGTCAGAGGCCGAGCATGGTGGCGTTGCGAACGGCGTCGTTGATGGCGTGCGCCAAGGCAGGGCCGCCGAGGTTTCGAGTACGGCGCCACGCGAACGACAGCCAGACCCCGAGGGCGACGTGGACGACGACCAGTTCGAGGACCATCCAGGGCAGCGGGAAGCCGGCGGAGACTGGCAGGTGCCACAGCCCCCACAATGCGGACACGAATACGGCGGACTGCCAGCCGCGCGCGTCGCCGTCGTGGTGCACGTGCGCGTCGATGGCTCCTCGGAATGCGACTTCTTCGAGCAGGAACGTGGCCGGGTAGTACAGGGCGGTGTACTTGGCGAGGGCGCCGAGGGCGGCCAGGGCGGGCAGCGGCGCACCAGTCGCGATGTGCACTGCGCCGAAGACGGCGGCCATGCCGGTGGCACCGACAGCGATTGGGACGGCAGCTGAGTGCAGGGTGGCGACGATGGAGCTGGCGCGCAGGGAGAACGCGGCAGCGACGGCCCCAACCATGGCCGCCAGGTACCAGCCGAACGTGGTCCAGTCGCCGGCTGTGAATGCCCCGGCCGCGTAGTACCCGGGGGTGATGGCCAGGACGGCCGCAATGGCGACGCCATCGCGGTCCAACGCGAACCGGGTGGTGCCGGCGGCGATGAGCTCATGCAAAGGGCGGCGTCGAACGCCCAACTGGAACGCGGCGGTCAGCGGGATGCCGAGCAGCAGGTATGCGTTGCTGCTGAGCCCCAGCAGGTACCCGGCGCTCATCCAAACGGCCACGAACGCGACCGCCCCGAGGACGCGCCGCCGCTGGGACGTGCCCGGTAGCTGCCCGGGTGCGCGGCCGGCGTTGCTGATGCGGAAGCTGGTGTGCGCGGTCATGGGGTTGGTCTCCGTCCGGTGGTGTTCGAGCGTGGAGCGGGTGGTGTTGGGCGTGCACCACGGTTCTCCTGAGTGGACTCGCTCGCCCCGGTACAACAGCCGGGATTTCACGGCGCCGCAGGGTGGGGTCGGCGGCCGGCCAAGGCAGACCGTTACCGACGACGTGTGGTCTACACGGCGTTGTTTGCGTCGCTGGCTCCGTGCACCGGTTTCTCGGGTCGACACGTGCGGTGTCGACCCGAGGAGGGGCGCGGGGGTCAGATGGTCAGCACGAGACGGTCCGCGCTTGCGCCCTTGTCGACGGCGTCAACAGCGCTGGCGGCGTCGACGAGGGGGTGGATACGGGTTGCCGGGGGCTGGACCTTTCCGCTCGTGATGAGGTCGGTCATCCGTTCGAGGGTGCTGGTGTTCTCCTTTGCGACGAACGTGCGCAGGCTCTGGCTGATGAATGGGGTGAGGATGGCGGCGCCGATCTGGCGGTGGATGCCACCGGTCCATCGGTCGCCTTCGCCGCCGACGATGACGAGCCGGCCCTTGGGTGTCAGGGCGCGGCGCAGCCGTCGAATGGAGGTGCGGCCGAAGACGTCGATGATGACGTCGTAGGTGCGGGCGCCGTCGGTGAAGTCGTGGCGGGTGTAGTCGACGGTGTGGTCGGCGCCGAGGGACTTGGCGTGGTCCTGGTGGCGCGCTCCGGTGACGGCGGTGACTTGGGCGCCGACGGCCTTGGCGGCTTGGACGGCGACGGAGCCGACGGCGCCGGTGCCACCGACGACCAGGACGTGTTCGCCGAGTTGCACCTTCGCGTGGTCGTGGACTGCCTGCAACGCTGCGAAGGTGGCGTACGGCAGGACGGCGGCCTGTTCGAAGGTGAGCTGGGCAGGCTTGTGCGCCATCTTGGTCGGGGATGCGACCACGTACTCGGCGTACGCGCCGCGGGCTGCGCCGTACACCTCGTCGCCGACGGTGAACGCGGTGACGTTGGCTCCGACGGCTTCGATGCGTCCGGCAAAGCTGACGCCGGGGACTCGCACCTTGGGGGTGCGCAGCCCGGTGCCGAGGCGCATGAGGTAGGGCTCGCCGGTCATGAAGTGGATGGCGCCGCGGTCGACGCCACCGGCGACGACCTGGACGAGGACCTTGTCGTTAGGCACCTGGGGGCGGTCGATGTCGTCGAACCGCAGCGCGGAAGCGTGTCCGTAATGGTCTTGCACGATGGCTTTCATCTTCGAGGTTCCTTTGTGTGGGGTGGTGTGTTTTGAGGTGGTGGGAGTGGTTCAGTCGTTGAACGGGGCGAGGGTGATGGCGGCGGTGAACGCGCCGTGGCGGCATAGGAGCCGGGCACGCCCGTCGGGGACGCGCGCTGCCTCGTTGGCCCAGGCATGGGTGAAGTACTTCTTGAAGCCGTCGCGGGGGTGGTTGCGAACGGTGGCTGTCAGGACTGCGGTGGGGAGCTGCCAGGTGCGGACGCCGGCGACGTCGGCTGCGGCGCCGGCGGCGAGCAAATAGGCGACGGGGCCGGCGGTCAAGGGGACGCGGGGGTTGTGGTGCATGGTGATAGCCGTCTGCAGCGTGTTGGTGGCCGCGGTGGACAAGCCCACCTGCTCGGCCACGTCAAGGGCGAGTCGGGCTGAGGTGAGGGTGAAGTCGTCGCGGCCGGTGGCGGTGACCAGGCCGGTGTCGTGCAGCAGGGCTGCGGCGTACAGGAGTTCGGCGTCGACGTCGACTCCTTCGAGCTCGCCGATGGCCTTGCCGAACTGGTACGTGCGCATGCTGTGGTTCAGCAGTGGGGCGGGCAGGACGTTGGTGGCAGCGTCGGTCGCGGCCCGGGTCAGGGCCGAGGTCGGTGGGACGAGCCGCATCGGATCCACCCACGCAATTCGGCCGGGGTGCAGGTGCACCAGGCGGGTGAGTCGTCCGACAGCGTTGGTCGCATGGGTGCGAGCGAGGTCAAGCAGCAGCCGGCGCGTTTCCGGCGGCTGGAGGTGTCCGCCGGTGCGCACCGTCCAGGCGTGCGTTCCGACGGTGGTGTCGGGGTTCATCGGGGTCTCCTTGTTCCGGCAGTGTCCCGCTGCGGCGATGCCTTCGGGTCCACCTCGAGAGTGACCCCAGCGGCGGATGGCTCGCCCCGGTCAACTGACCGGGTTCTGGCACCTAACGCGCGGGGGCGGGAGTGGCCAGGGGGCGTACGCGTGCCGTCCCCGGCAGCGGTCGGGCGCCCGCGACGCAGGTGCAATCCCGGCCATGTGACCGGGGCGAGCAAACGCGCTCACGACGACGGTTGTGCCTGTGCCCGTCCACCTCGGACGGTCAGGAAAGGGGAACCGTCATGAGCACCACAACCACCACCCACAGCCCGGTCGGGAGCACTGCGGCTAGTACCCGAGTCGGCCCGATGGGCCGGATCACGTTCGCGTCCATGGCCACAGGTGCGTTCGTCGCCGTCGGCCTCATCGTCGGGGTCGTCCCGGACGCATCCGAAGCGCGCGTCATCGGCGCAGTCCTTGTCGCGTTGGCGACCGGGTGGGCCATGCTCGGATTTCTCACCAGTCGGTGGACTACCCGACCGCAGCGCTGGGCGTACTTGCCCGCCGCGCTGATGGCCACCTCCGGCGTCGTCCTGGCAGTCGCCAACCCGGTCGAGCCGACCATGTCCCGCCTGGCGTGGGTGTGGGCACCTGGGCTGCTGGCCCTCGGCGTGTGGGTGTGGCGGCAGGCACGTCGCACCATGCCCGTGCGGGGACGGGTCTTCGTCTACCCGGTCGCGGCGGCCATGGTCGTGGCCGGCCTCGGTGGCCTGTACCAGGCCAGCACCCCGTCCCCGACCGCTGCGGCCGGGCGGATGCCCGGCAAGCTCGTCGACGTCGGCGGGTACCGCCTGCACCTGAAGTGCACCGGTACCGGTTCACCGACCGTGGTCCTGCTCAACGGGCTCGGGGAGACCTCGCCGCTGTGGGCACGCATCCAGCCCGCCGTCGCCGCCACGTCCCGGGTGTGCTCGTACGATCGGGCCGGACAAGGCTGGAGCGACGACTCACCGAAACCCGCCGACGCCACCACCGCCGCCACCGACCTGCACAAGCTCCTGACCGAAGCCGGTGAGTCCGGCCCATTCCTTCTCGCAGGGCACTCCAGCGGCGGCGTGCACGCCCTCACGTACACGCACCTTTACCCCTCGGACGTCGCTGGCGTCGTCCTTCTCGACAGCGCCAGCCCCCGCCAGGTCGAGCTCGTCACCACCTTCAACGGCGAGTACCAGGTCATGCGCCGCGGCCTCGCGCTGGCACCGACCCTGTTCAGGTTCGGTATCGGCCACGTCCTCGCAGCAACTACGCCCCCGGCGCTGCCGGGGCAGGCGGGCGAGCAGGTGTCCGCGTTCTCGAACAGCCCGCGAGGCTGGGCGAACCAGCGCGCCGAACAGGCCGCACTGCCCGTCGCGTTCCGACAGGCTCAAGCGCTCACCACTCTCCGTGACGCCCCGCTGGTCGTGCTGTCCGCGACAGCCAACGTCGACGCCAAGCCGGGCTGGGGTACCACGCAGGACCAGATGGCGGCCTTGTCGACCAACTCGCGGCACACCGTTGAGGACCAGTCCCACGTCGGTCTCCTGACCGACCCGACCGGCGCCTCCCACAGCGTCACGGCCATCACCGACGTCCTCACCGCCGTGCGCACCCACAGCCTGCTGCCCACCCGCTGACCCTCCGCCGGCTCAGCACTGACTCAGCACCCAGCTCCCGGTCACCTCAATCCCCTTCCGGGTGACCGCCGAGGCCCGCCGCCAACCCCCCTGCGCGGTGGCGACGGCCCGGGGAGCGGCCCGCCACCCTTGGCGGGCCGCTCCGGACCTACCCGAAGACCGCGCCGACCCCGGCGACAGAGCCATCCAAGCAGAACGGAAGAACAGCCATGTCCAACACCACCCGCCGCGCCCTACGCGTCGCCGCCTCCAGCGCCCTGGCGTTGCTGACCCTGACGGGCCTCGCCGTGGCGGGAACCAAGGTCACCAGCGCCGAAGCGCACACGCCGGCACCCACCCGTCTCACCGAGCCCCAGCCGGTGAACCGGCCCTCGTCGCAGGGCCCCATCGTGGTCGCCGTCGCCCTCGGTGCATCAGGCACCGTCGGCAGTGACGCTCTGGCCCCCTACGAGGTGTTCGCCAGCTCACCGCAGTTCTCCGTGTACACGGTCGCCGCCCACCCCGGTCTCGCCTCGACGCAAGGCGGTCCTGCCATTGCCCCCACGTACACGTTCGCCGACACCGCCTCCGGGCGTGCACCGCACCCTGACGTGGTCGTCGTGCCAGCCGTCGGCAGCCCCGACGGTCCGCAGGAAGCGGAGCTACGCGCGTGGGTCAAGGATCAGGCCAAGGGCGGCGCGCTCATCTTGGGTGTGTGCAACGGAGCCGCAGTCTTGGCTGACGCCGGGCTGCTCGACGGACGCACCGCGACCGCTCACTGGTCCAGGCTCGGCGCCTTCGCGAAGCAGTACTCACACGTGAACTGGGTTGGTGGGCAACGGTTTATTCAGGACGGACCGGTCACGACCACCGCCGGCGTCACCTCCGGCATCCCCGGAGCGCTACGCGTCATGGCCGACCTCGCCGGCCCAGCCGAAGCCACCCGCGTCGGCCGACTCCTCCGATACCCGAACTGGTCACTGACCGGACCCACCAACATTCCCACCCAGTCCATGACCGTCCACGACCTACCTGTCGCACTGAATGCGCTCGTCCCGTGGGGCCGGCCCACCCTCGGAATAGCCCTGGATGACGGCGTAAGCGAGATCGACCTCGCCAGCAGCTTCGAGGTGTACGACGTGTCCTACGCCGCCCGCCCCATCCCGCTCAGCGCCACGGGCACCGTGACCACCAAGCACGGCATGGTCCTGCACACGAACACCGTGGCCGACGACCCCACCCCGACCACGCTGGCCGTACCCGGACCGGCCGGCACCACCAACCTGAACCCTGCGCTGCGTGCTTGGGCGAACCGTCACCACGTTCGGGTTGACGCCGTCCACGGGGCCGGCAACTCGCCCGGCTTCGACGGTGCCTTGCAGTACCTGTCGCGTCACGCAGGCCGGGCGACCGCAGTCTCAGCAGCCAAGATGATCGACTACCCGTCCGCGCAACTGCGCCTGGACGACGCCGACGGCGGCGGCCGCATCTGGTTGCTCCTCGGGCTGGGCCTGGCGCTGGTCGCCGCGGCAGCGGCGTTGCCCACCATGCTGCGCCGAGCACGCAGGAGCTCGATTCCCACGACCTGAGGAACGAGCACCCCCTCGGTTGCTCTTTCGCCCACCTGATGACCTCAGGTGGGCGACATGAAGCGGACGGCGGCCCGTGCGGACCAACAGCATTGGCAGGGACGAGATCCGACGTCAGCCCGCCGCCGCGACAACCACGGTCAGCGCGCACAGCAGCACCGCGACGGGGGTCATGACGAAGCGCTCGGAGCGGCTCCTCGAGACCAGGTTGCCCACAGCCCCCAGCAGGAAGAACCCCGCGATGACCCACGTGACTACGGCCAAGATGCCATGGCCTCCGCCGTCCTGCCCGGCGCGAGCCAGAAGCACCCACCCGATGACGACGTAGATGACCAGGGAAGCGAGGCTGCCTACCCGCAACCGCGTCGCCAGGACGTCCTGCTGACCACCCCAGGCGAACCGGCCCAGCGGCAGGCCGCAGGCCAACAGGGCCTGGAACACCGCCAGAGCCCCCAGGAGAACACAGGCGGCAACAGCGGCTGAAGAGGTCACATCGGGTGAGCGTACGGTGCGCGGCGCGGCGGCACGCCGACTTCGCTGGGACAGAACCCCCTTCCCGTGCCGCACAGCGAGGCTGACCCTAAGGTGTGGTCCGACCTGATGAGGGACCCGCTGATCACCTCGACAGCAGCGACCGCCAGAAGTGCGGCGGTCACCGCCACGGCCCCACGCTCAGGGCGCGCCAGCTATGCCGCGCTCCAAGCCGCGACCAGGTCAGGCCACGCATGGCCTTCATGATTCGGCCTCGCGCATCCCGGCCATTTCGCCGGCGCGAACCCCACGGCCCCAGCGGCACCTTGGACGTGCACGAGAACCCGTGCCGCACTCAAGGAGCCCACCGTGTCCGCCACCCTCGAAACCAGCACCCGCCCAGCAGACCCAACCAGCACAGCCGCCGACGCCACGGAGCGAGCCCGTCAACGCGGGTGGGTCGCCCTCGGGCTGCTGGTGTCCGCCCAGTTCGTCGTCATGCTCGACACCTCCATCGTCAACGTCGCCCTGCCCTCCATCCAGACCGACCTGCGGCTCAGCGCCACCGCCATCACCTGGGTCGTCAACGCCTACGTCCTCGCCTTCGGTGGCCTGCTGCTCCTGTCCGGCCGTGCCGCAGACCTGTTCGGCCGCCGCCGCATGTTCGTTGGAGGCTCAGCGCTGTTCACCGTTGGCACCCTGCTCGCCGCCTTCGCAGACAACCAAGCGCTCCTCATGGGCGGCCGCGTCATCCAGGGCGCCGGCGCCGCAGCGCTTAGCCCAGCCGCCATGTCCCTGCTGCTGCTGACCTACCCCGGACCCCAGCGAGCCCGCGCCATGAGCATCTGGGGCGCGGCCTCAGCCCTCGGCGGAGCCACCGGCGTCGTGGCCGGTGGAGTGCTCGTCGGCACCTTCGGCTGGTCCTCGGTCTTTTACGTGACCGTACCCGTCTCCATCGCCGCAGTCACCCTCGCCCGATACGTCCTGCCCGAAGGAGCCCACGGCGCCCGCCGCCGCTTCGACTGGCACGGAGCCACAGCCATCACCGGAGCCGTCGTCGCCGTGGTCCACGGCGCCCTCGGCATCGCCGAACGCGGTCTCACCTCCCCCACCGTCCTCGCAAGCCTCGCCGCCTCCGCCGCCCTGCTCGCCATCTTCATCGCCGTGGAACGTCACACCGCCGACCCACTCGTGCCCCTCGAGTTCTTTGCGTCCAGAACCATGAGCACCGGCGTAGCCCTCGCCATCCTCGGCGGCGCCGCCCGAGCCTCCACGTTCGTCCTCGTCGCCCTCTACCTCCAGCAGGCCCTCGGCATGGCCCCACGGCAGGCCGGGCTGGCGATGGTCCCCACGTCACTGACCGGCTTCGCGTTCTCCCTGGCCGTGCTGCCCCGCATCCTGCGCACCTTCGGCCCGCAGCGCACCCTCGTCCTCGGGCTGGTCGTCCTCGCCGCCGGTCACCTGTGGCTCGCCTACGCTCCGCGAGCGAACGGGTATGCCGTGGCAGTCCTGCCCGGGCTCCTGCTCGTCGCCATCGGTGTCGCGCTCAGCTTCACCCCCACCACCATGGTCATCGCCTCAGCTGCCCCTGACACCCCCGCTGGACTCGCGTCCGGCCTGGCTGGCTCAGCAACCCAGGTCGGCGCCGCACTCGGCACCGCCAGTTTCACAGCCATAGGCATCTCGGTGGCCAGCTCCAGCTCCGGCCAGCTCGGCGCAACGGGCTTCGCGGCGTCCTTCACTGCGGCCGCCTTGGTCGCACTGTTGACCGCCGCCGTCGGGTCCACCCTGGTCCGAAAGCGTCCATGAACACATTCACCAGAGCCCGGCCCCCTCGCTTGGCGTTGCGCGTAACTGGGGCGAAGAGCCACCACCCGGCATGACCACAACGACGACTGACCTCTTCCCTGCACGGGAAGTGCGTGGCCCCCCTTCGGACGTCCACGCACGTCAGCGAACGTGCAGGGACCGGCACCAGGGCCGAAACGCGACGTCTTAGTCAAGCAGCTGGTCAAGCAGTCGTCCCTGACGCGAGCCAACGAAACAGCCCCTGACCGGCGTCTCCGCAGGTCAGGGGCTGTTTCGTACTGGTGGGCGATACTGGGTTTGAACCAGTGACCTCTTCCGTGTCAAGCATTCCCAGACCATCCGCGGACGTGCTTCGACGTCCGTTTGAGCACGAGCCAGTCCCCCGACATTCCCCTGCATCCACCCGGACGCGCTCTCGTTGTCAAGCAGTTAGTCAAGCATCCTCGGTCCTTCACTCTGTCGCTCGAGCGGCCTCGCGCACTCGCCATGTCTACCGACCTGCCAGCACACCCTCGCCCGGGACATCCCCGAAACAAGGGACCTTCGGCACTAATCATGCCCAGCCCTGCCCCCTGTGATTGGTTCCGTGTGGCGCCTGCCGCCGATGGACATCAGGAGACTGGACATGGCGAAGGAGGTTGTCGCACCAGCCGGTGCTGGCGTCAAGGTAGGTGCAACGCGACCGTCGGCCGGGACACAGGTCCCCACCTCCCGGACCTCTGCGCATTCCACCGACACAGGCACCGCGTCACCGTGGGTGATGCTGGCGATGGCCACCCTCGGTTTCGCCGTCAACTTCTGGGCCTGGGCGCTCATCAGCCCCTTGGGTCCACTGTTCCGGGCGACCGGATCACTCGGTGAGCTCAGCGAGTCCGACGTCGCACTGCTCGTCGCCGTGCCTGTCGTCGTGGGTTCGCTGGGACGCATCGTCGTCGGCGGCCTCACCGACCGGTACGGCGGCCGGGTGATGTTTCCCATCGTCTCGGGCGTGACGATCGTGCCGATCCTGTTCATCGCCTTCTTTGCCCTCGAGTCCTACGCGCTCCTCCTGGTCGGTGGTTTCTTCCTGGGGATCGCAGGCACGGCGTTCGCCGTGGGCGTCCCCTTCGTCAACGCGTGGTTCCCACCGGACCGGCGCGGGCTCGCCATCGGCGTCTTCGGCGCAGGGATGGGTGGCACGGCGATCAGCGCCCTGACGACGGTCAAGCTCACAGCCCACCTCGGCGCGAGGTCTCCCTTCCTCATCACGGCCGCCGTGCTCGCGGCCTATGCGGTGGCAGCCTGGCTGGTCCTGCGTGACGCACCCGGCCGGAACGTGCCCACCACCTCCCTCGCCTCACGGATCTCCGCGAACGCTCGGCTCCCGATCACCTGGCAGGCATGCCTGCTGTATGCGGTCGCGTTCGGCGGGTACGTGGCGTTCTCGGTCTACCTCCCCGCCTACCTCAAGACCGCACACCACCTCACCCCCGACAGCGCCGCGAGCCGGATGGCGGGATTCGTGCTCGTCGCGGTCGTCATGCGTCCGGTCGGCGGCTGGCTCGCCGACAAGGTGGGGGCGATCCCGGTGCTCGCGGCCGGATTCGGCGTGGTCGTGGTGTGCGCAGGGATCTCGGCGGGGACCCCGCCCCTGCGTGGCACCGGTACCGTCGCCTTCCTCGCCATGGCCGCCGCACTCGGATCCGGCAGCGGGGCCACCTTCGCCCTCATCGCCAAGGTCACCGAGCCGTCACGGGTCGGCGGCGTGACCGGGCTCGTCGGAGCCGCCGGCGGCCTCGGCGGCTTCGTACCGCCCCTGGTCATGGGCTACGTCTACGGCCGCACCGAGTCCTACGCCATCGGCCTGTGGATGCTGTGCGCCACGGCCGCTCTCGCCCTGATCCTCACCGTCACCGTCGTCCGAAGAACAGCCACCCAAGGTCAGGAAGCGCATTGAGCCCCCGGAACAGCTCCACGCCCGACATCGGCATGGACGGCCCCCTCGTGGGGGCACTCGTTCGCAGCAGGAGGTTCTTCACCCGCGGGACCGTCTCTGGCGACCTGCGCACCATCTCGCAGGTGGGCGGTCGCCAGGCCGATGACTTCTACCGCGACCGGTGGAGCCACGACAAGGTGGTCCGGTCCACGCACGGCGTGAACTGCACGGGCTCCTGCTCGTGGAAGGTCTACGTCAAGGACGGAATCATCACCTGGGAGACCCAGCAGACCGACTACCCCTCCGTCGGTCCGGACTCCCCCGAGTACGAACCGCGCGGTTGCCCTCGAGGGGCGGCGTTCTCCTGGTACACCTACTCACCCACCCGCGTGCGCTACCCCTACGTCCGCGGCGTGCTGCTCCAGATGTTCCGCGAGGCCAAGGCCCAGCACGACGGCGACCCGGTCAAGGCCTGGGAGCACATCGTCGAGAATCCCTTGCGGGCCAAGGCCTACAAGTCCGCCCGTGGCAAGGGCGGACTCGTCCGGGCCACGTGGGACGAGGCCAGCGAGATCATCGCCGCCGCCCACGTCCACACGATCAGGAAGTACGGACCCGACCGCGTCGCGGGGTTCTCCCCCATCCCCGCCATGTCGATGGTCTCCCACGCGTCAGGCGCTCGGTTCGTCAACCTCATCGGCGGCTCGATGCTGAGCTTCTACGACTGGTACGCAGACCTGCCCGTCGCCTCACCCCAGGTCTTCGGGGACCAGACCGACGTCCCGGAGTCCGGTGACTGGTGGAACGCGGGCTACCTGATCATGTGGGGTTCCAACCTCCCCGTGACCCGAACACCCGACGCGCACTGGATGACCGAGGCCCGCTACCGCGGACAGAAGGTCATCGCGGTCGCCCCCGACTACGCCGACAACGTGAAGTTCGCCGACGAGTGGCTGGCAGCCCGACCCGGCACCGACGGTGCGCTCGCCATGGCGATGGGCCACGTCGTCCTCAAGGAGTTCTTCGTCGACCGACAGACGCCCTACTTCACCCAGTACGTCAAGACCTACACCGACCTGCCCCACCTCGTCCGGCTCGAGGAATCAGCCGACGGGGAGTACACCGCTGGCAAGTTCCTCACCGCAGCAGACCTCCCGGCCCACGCCGCGGAAGAGAACGCAGCCTTCAGGACCGTCCTCCTCGACACGGTCACCGACCAACCCGTCGTCCCCAACGGATCACTCGGCCACCGCTACGGCGAGAGCGGCATCGGGTCCTGGAACCTGGACCTCGGCGAAGTCGAGCCGCACCTGTCCCTGCTCGACTCCGCGACCGAGTCCGTCGTGGTCCGTATGCCGCGGTTCGACACCGCCGACGGCGCAGCCGCCGACCTCCCGCGCGGCGTGCCCGTGCGTCGTGTGGGCGGCCACCTGGTCACCACCGTCTTCGACCTGCTCCTCGCCCAGTACGGCGTGGGACGCACCTTTCAGGGGCAGCCGCTCCCCGGAGCATGGCCCACGGGGGATGACAAGGGGTACGGCGACGCGACCGCGCCATACACGCCCGCCTGGCAGGAGAAGATCACCGGCGTTTCGGCGGCCACGGCCGCACGGATCGGGCGCGAGTTCGCCCAGAACGCCGAGGAGTCCAAGGGGCGCTCGATGATCGTCATGGGCGCGGGGACCAACCACTGGTTCCACTCCGACACGATCTACCGTGCCTTCCTCACCCTGACCAACCTCACGGGCTGTCAGGGTGTCAACGGTGGCGGTTGGGCGCACTACGTCGGCCAGGAGAAGGTCCGTCCGATCACCGGCTACACCCAGGTCGCCAACGCCCTGGACTGGAACCGGCCGCCTCGCAACATGATCCAGACGGCGTACTGGTACCTGCACACCAACCAGTTCCGCTACGACCAGTTCGGTGCCGACACCCTCTCGGCCACCACGGGCAAGGGGCAGCTCGCCGGCAAGTCGACCGCGGACGTCATCGCCCAGAGCGCGCGCATGGGATGGATGCCCTCCTACCCCACGTTCGACCGCAACCCCCTCGACCTGAGCGACGACGCGGCCGCCGCCGGGAAGCCGGTGGGCGAGTACGTCGTCGACCAGCTCAAGTCGGGCGACCTGGAGTTCGCCGGCGAGGACCCCGACGCCCCGGGCAACTACCCCCGCATCCTGTCGATCTGGCGCGCCAACCTGCTGGGCTCCTCGGGCAAGGGAAACGAGTACTTCCTCAAGCACCTGCTGGGCACCGACTCATCGGTCCGCGCCACCGAGACACCGGTGGACCAACGCCCCGTCGACGTGACGTGGCGAGACACTGCGCCCGAGGGCAAGCTCGACCTGTTGATGACGATCGACTTCCGCCAGACCAGCACCACGATCTTCTCCGACGTCGTCCTGCCTGCCGCGACCTGGTACGAGAAGCACGACCTCAACACCACCGACATGCACCCCTTCGTGCACTCGTTCAACCCTGCCATCGCACCGCCGTGGCAGACCCGCACCGACTGGGACGCCTGGCAGACGATCGCCGAGAAGTTCAGCGAGCTCGCGGCCACCCACCTGGGCGTCCGCAAGGACGTCGTCGCGGTGCCGCTGACGCACGACACCCCGGACGCCATGGCCAACCCGCACGGCGTCGTCCGCGACTGGAAGAAGGGCGAGTGCGAGCCGATCCCGGGCGTCACGATGCCCAGGCTGGTCGAGGTCGAACGTGACTACGGCGCCGTGTTCGAGAAGATGAATGCCCTCGGTCCCCTGGTGGACACCCTCGGCGCGACCACCAAGGGCGTCACCTTCGAGCTCAGCAAGCAGGTCGACTACCTCCGAGCCAAGAACGGAGCCGTCCGCGGCGGTGTGGCCGACGGCCGACCCTCCCTGAAGAAGGACGTCAACGTCTGCGAGGCGATCCTCGCCCTCTCCGGGACCACGAACGGACACCTGGCCACCCAAGGTTTCAAGACCCTCGAGAAGCGCACCGGTGTCCAGCTCGCGGACCTCGCTGCCGAGCACGAGGGAAAACAGATCACGTTCGCCGACACGCAGGGGCCACCCGTCCCCGTGATCACGTCTCCCGAGTGGTCCGGCTCCGAGACCGGAGGACGGCGCTACTCCCCCTTCACCATCAACGTCGAACGGAAGAAGCCGTGGCACACCCTCACGGGACGGATGCACTTCTACCTCGACCACGACTGGATGACCGAGCTCGGTGAAGGCCTCCCCGTCTACCGACCACCACTCAACATGGCCGCACTGTTCGCCGAGCCCGCCCTCGGGACGCTGTCGGACGGGTCCGACGGCCAGGTCGAGGGACTGACCCTGCGCTACCTGACACCCCACAACAAGTGGTCGATCCACTCCGAGTACCAGGACAACCTGTTCATGCTCTCGCTGTCCCGCGGAGGCCAGAACATCTGGATGAGCGACCGAGACGCGGTCAAGGTCGGCATCAACGACAACGACTGGATCGAGGCGGTCAACCGCAACGGGGTCGTCGTGGCCAGGGCGATCGTGTCCCACCGCATGCCGGAAGGAACCGTGTACATGTACCACGCCCAGGACCGGCTGATCGACGTGCCGCTGGCAGAGACCTCGGGCAAGCGCGGAGGCATCCACAACTCGCTGACCCGGCTGCTCGTCAAGCCCTCCCACCTCATCGGCGGCTACGCCCAGCTCACCTTCGCGTTCAACTACCTCGGCCCGACGGGCAACCAGCGCGACGAGGTCACCATCATCCGCAAGCGCAGCCAGGACGTGACGTACTGATGAAGGTCATGGCCCAGATGGCGATGGTGATGAACCTCGACAAGTGCATCGGCTGCCACACCTGCTCGGTGACCTGCAAGCAGGCATGGACCAACCGGTCCGGCACGGAGTACATCTGGTTCAACAACGTCGAGACCCGGCCCGGCCTGGGCTACCCACGCACCTACGAGGACCAGGAGAAGTGGAAGGGCGGCTGGGAACTCGACAAACGCGGACGGATGAAGCTCAAGGCGGGTGGACGCCTGAAGAACCTCATGACGATCTTCTCCAACCCCGTCCTGCCCTCGATTGGTGAGTACTACGAGCCGTGGACCTACGACTACTCGACCCTGACCGACGCCCCGGCCCAGGAGCACACCCCCGTCGCTCGACCCAAGTCGCTCATCAGCGGCAAGAACATGAAGATCGAGTGGTCGGCCAACTGGGACGACGACCTCGGAGGATCGACTGCCACCGCGCACCGCGACCCGATGCTCAAGAAGATCGCCGACAAGGTGAAGTTCGAGTTCGAGCAGACCTTCATGTTCTACCTGCCCCGGATCTGCGAGCACTGCCTCAATCCCTCGTGCGCGGCATCGTGCCCCAGCGGGGCGATCTACAAACGTGAGGAGGACGGCATCGTCCTGGTCGACCAGGACAAGTGCCGCGGCTGGCGCAAATGCGTGTCAGGCTGCCCCTACAAGAAGATCTACTTCAACCACCGCACCGGCAAGGCCGAGAAGTGCACCTTCTGCTTCCCGCGCATCGAGGTCGGGCTGCCGACCGTCTGCGCGGAGACCTGCGTCGGGCGCCTGCGCTACATCGGGCTGATGCTCTACGACGCCGACAAGGTCCTCGCCGCCGCGTCGACCACCGACGACGCGGGTCTCGTCGAGGCCCAGCGCGACGTGTTCCTCGACCCCTTCGACCCCGAGGTGATCCGCGAGGCAGAACGGGCCGGCATCGCGCGTGACTGGGTCGACGCCGCCCAGCGCTCACCGATCTACGCCCTCATCAACACCTTTCGCGTCGCCCTGCCCCTGCACCCGGAGTACCGCACCATGCCCATGGTCTGGTACATCCCACCGCTGTCCCCGGTGGTCGACGTTGTCGCCGAGACCGGCGAGGACGCCGAGGACACGGGCAACCTCTTCGCTGCCATCGACGCGCTCCGGATCCCGGTCGAGTACCTCGCAGAGCTGTTCACCGCTGGTGACGTCGGGCCCGTCGACGCGGTGCTCAAGAAGCTCGCTGCCATGCGCTGCTACATGCGCGACATCAACATGGGGCGCGACCCGGATGCGTCCATCCCCGCCGCGGTAGGGATGACCGAGGAGCAGATGTACGACATGTACCGCCTCCTCGCGATTGCCAAGTACGACGAGCGGTACGTCATCCCACCTGCCCATGCCGAGCTGGCGCACTCCTTGGAGGAGCTGTCGACGGAGTGCTCCGTCTCGGACTACAGCGGCGGGCAGCAGGACGTCTTCGGCGAGGGGTCCGGAACGCCCACTCCGGTGGCGGTCGAGAACTTCCAGATGCTCCAGGCCCGCCAGACCTCCGACTCCCTTGCGGGACCGGTCAACAAGGCAGGACGCGTCAACCTGCTCAACTGGGACGGCAAGGGCTCGCCCCCCGGCATGTTCCCGCCGAACGGGTCCGACTCATGAGCGAACGCAGACCTGCTCCGACGCTGCCCCCCGACCAGCTGACCCTCGTGTGGCAGTCGGTCTCCCTGCTGCTCGACTACCCCGATGACCGGCTCCCGGACCGGGTCGCGCTCGTCCGCTCGGCATCGCGCGACGTGGCCCCTGTCATCCGCGACTCCCTCACAACCTTCCTCGACCACGTCGAGCAGACACCCCTGCCTGAGCTCCAGGCCGACTACGTCGAGACGTTCGACACCCGTCGCCGCTGCAACCTGTTCCTGACCTACTTCGCCCACGGCGACACCCGCAAGCGTGGGATGGCACTGCTGCGCTTCAAACAGACCTACCTCCAAGCAGGGTTCGAGCTCGATGACGCGGAGCTGCCCGACCACCTCTGCGTCGTCCTCGAGTTCGCCGCCACGGTCGACCAGGGACTCGGCCGGGACCTACTGCTCGACCACCGGGCCGGCCTGGAGCTGTTGCGACTCTCGTTGCGCGACATGGGTTCTCCGTGGGCCAACCTCATCGACGCGGTCACCACCACCCTGCCCAGGCTGCGGGGCGACGAGCGCGACGCAGTACGCCGCCTGGCCGCCGAAGGGCCTCCCGAGGAAGAAGTCGGGCTGGCCCCCTTCGCCAACCCACAGTTCAGCCCCGGAGCAGCCGCCGGCGCAGCCCCGCCATCGATCCCGCTGCCCATGCCCTCGTTCCCCGGAGCCCGGACATGAGCGTGTTCTTCTTCGTCATCTTCCCGTACGTCTGCATGACGACCTTCGTCGTCGGACACCTGTGGCGCTACCGCTACGACAAGTTCGGCTGGACCACCCGGTCGTCCCAGCTCTACGAGAACCGACTGCTGCGGATCGGGAGCCCGCTGTTCCACTTCGGCATGCTCGGGGTCGTCGGTGGCCACATCATCGGTCTCCTCGTGCCGGAGTCCTGGACCGAGGCAGTGGGGATCAGTGAACGCGGCTACCACGTGGTGGCCGTGGCCGGAGGCCTCCTGGCCGGGCTGGCGGCCCTCGTGGGCATGGTCATCCTCATCTACCGCCGCCGCACCGTGGGACCGGTGTTCTCCGCGACCACCGTGATGGACAAGGTGATGTACGCGTTCCTGGCCGTCGTCATCGTCCTGGGCATGTGGAACACCATCGCCGGGTCGATCCTGACCATCGGTGGCGAGTACAACTACCGCGAGGGGGTGTCTGTCTGGTACCGCTCTTTCCTGGCCTTCCAGCCCGACGCATCCCTGATGGCAAGGGCACCACTGGGCTTCCAGTTGCACGCGCTCGTCGCCTTCGCGCTCTTCGCACTGTGGCCCTTCACCCGGCTCGTGCACGTGTTCAGCGCGCCAGTCGGCTACCTCACGCGACCGTACATCGTCTACCGCAGCCGCGACGACGACCAGCTCGGCAGCCACCGGGACCGGCGAGGCTGGGATCGCGTCGGCTGACCACCCACCCGCGGGACACGGCGATGTCGCGCACCCATCCCTAGCTCAGGAGCAGACGTGCAGAAGCAGTCACTGACGGCGCTGGCCCGACACCAGCTGCAGGCGGCATCGACCGCCTCCAGCGGTCGCAGTGCCCACACGGTCTACGGAGGCAACGGACACGTCCTCCGCCAGACCCTCATCGCGCTCGCGGCCGGAAGCAGCCTGGACGAGCACGAGAACCCAGGCGAAGCCACCCTGCAGGTGCTCCAAGGACGGGTCACCCTCGTCGCCGGCCAAGACAGCTGGAACGGATCGCCAGGCGACCTCCTGTTCATCCCCGACTCCCGACACGCCCTCCACGCAGTCGAGGACTCGGTCATCCTGCTGACAGTGGCCAAGAAGACGTGACACGGGTACCGACTGACAGCGTCATGATCGCTCGACCGGGGACGAGGACCTAGAGATGTGCCACTACTGCGGATGCCGCGACATACCGCTGATCCGGGACTACATCGCCGAACACGAACGCGCGACCAACCTGGGAGGCGACGCAGTGCGTGCGCTCGACCGCGGTGAGCTGACCGTAGCCACCGCGCTGCTGCGCGCCATGGCCGCCGAGCTGCGTTCCCACTGGCAGGGAGAGGAGAACGGCCTGTTCGCGGTGATGCGTCGTGACGAGCTCTTCGCCAAGCACATCGGGCCACTGGTGAAGGAGCACCGCGAGCTCGAGACACTGCTCGATGCATGTGATCTCACCAAACCCTCCGATCAGTTACGCGTCCGCACTGCGGTCTTCGACCTGCACGAGCACATCGCCAAGGAAGAGGACGGACTCTTCCCCGCGTCGCTGGTCGCCCTCACCGGCGATGAGTGGGACGCCTCCATGCGCGCCTGGCACGAAGCCCACCCCGAGGACCTCATGATCGGCGAGTGACGCGGCACGGCTTGCACCTGACGGGTGCGTACGTGGCCAGTACGCGAGCTACCTCAGCAGTCGCAGGTCATCCAGCGGCACGTCGGTGTCCGTGAGCAGGGCGAGTGGTGGATGGACACCCCCACGAATCAGCGCTTCGACGTCCTTGGTCTGGCCCCAGCTGTTCACGCTCAGGCCGGCCGCGACCTTTCCTTCCTGCAGCCAGAAGGCGGTGAACTTTCCTGACGTCTCGTCGCCTCGGATGACCACCTCGCAGGGAAGGACCGGGTCCGGGTGGCCGACGTACTCCAGGCCGAGGTCGTACTGGTCGCTGAAGAAGTAGGGCAGGGCGTCATAGTGCTCGCCCTGACCGGTGATGGCCGCGGCTACGGTCTGGGGCTGGTTGAGCGCATTGGCCCAGTGCTCGACCCGCAGGCGACGGCCGAGGGTCGGGTGCCAGGCGTTGGCGATGTCGCCGACCGCGAACACGTCGGGGTGCGAGGTCTGCAGGTGCGGGTCGACGACGACGCCGTTCGCGACCTTGAGACCAGCCTGCTCGGCGAGTGCGGTGTTGGGGAGGGCGCCGATCCCGACGACGACCGCATCGGCCTCGAGATGGGTACCGTCGGCGAGCTCG
Organism: Pedococcus soli; assembly: GCF_054782575.1. Classification (NCBI taxonomy): domain Bacteria; kingdom Bacillati; phylum Actinomycetota; class Actinomycetes; order Micrococcales; family Intrasporangiaceae; genus Pedococcus; species Pedococcus soli. Next base: position 596,860 of record NZ_BAAGSF010000006.1, read on the forward strand.
ACCCCCGAGACGTGACCTCGTCCGTCGTTGACCAAGGCAACCACGTGGGCCTGCGTGCGGACTTCGACTCCGTGGGACCGGTGCGCGTCGAGGAGCACGGCGGCGACGCGTTCACCCAGCAGGGGCGCCATGGGCATCGGTCCGGCCTCCAGGACCGTGACGGTCGCACCCATCGTGCTGGCGGCCGCGGCAACCTCGAGGCCGATCCAGCCACCGCCGATGACCACGAGGCGGGGACCGGTCGCGAGCACGGCGTGGAGCGCGTTGCTGTCCTCGAGGGTGCGCAGGTAGTGCACCCCGGGCAGACCGGAGCCCGGCACGGGCAGCTTGCGCGGGGAGGCACCTGTGGCCAGGACGAGCAGGTCGAACGGGACCGTGCGAGTGCGCTCGCCCGCGCCGACGGTGATCTGGTGCGCCGGGAGGTCGAGGCCGAGGACAGGGCGACCAGTGCGCAGGTCGACGTCGTTGTCGTCGTACCAACCGGGGTCGTGCACGAACAGCTCGTCTTCGGCCACGGTGCCGAGTGACAGGTTGGCCTTGGACAGCGGTGGGCGCTCGTACGGCCGGTGGCCTTCCTGTCCGAACACGGTGATGGGCCTGTCGAAGCCGCGGGTGCGCAGCGCCTCGGCGGTCTTGGCGGCGGCCAGGCCGCCGCCGACGATGACGACCCGCTTCGCGTCTGTCATCGCGTCGACCTGGTGAAGGCGAGGAACTCCGCGCGCGTGCCGCTGTCCTCGCGCAGGGCGCCCAGCAGGCTCGACGTCACGGTGGTGGTACCGGGCGCCTGGACGCCGCGCAGCGTCATGCACAGGTGCTCGGCCTCGATGACGACGCCCACTCCCGCTGCTCCCAGCTGGTCACGCAACCAGGTGGACACCTGGGTGGTCAGCCGTTCCTGCACCTGTGGTCGCCGGGAAAAGTGCTCCATGACCCGAGCAAGCTTGGACAGGCCCACGATGCGGTCGCCGGGCAGGTAGCCGATGTGGGCGGTGCCGATGAACGGCAGCATGTGGTGCTCGCACATCGACTTGACAGGGATGCTACGGGCGACGATGAGCTCGTCGTAGCCGCCGTCGTTGGGGAAGGTCGTCATCTGGAAGGGTCGGGGACGCAGGAGCTCCGCGTATGCCGCCGCCATCCTCTCGGGCGTCCGCGCCGTGGACTCCTGACTGACGTCCACTCCCAGCGCGGTGAGCAGGGCCCTCGCAGCCGGCGTAGCCACAGCCAGGTCTGCCTCCTCCACCAGACCGGGTACCGACCGTGGATGGGCAGGTTGGTGGGTGCGCGCCGCGATACTCATGCCGTTGTTCCGGCGGTCGGGGCGGCAGATGCCGCCACGTGCCCAGAACCCTGTTCCACGGCCAGTCCGTCCGCCGGCGCTGTCACGACCCGGTGCAGGGGCCACAGGACGCCTCGGTTGTCATACGCTGTCGCAAGGCGTTGCAGCGCAACGGCGGCCAGCAGGAGACCGAAGTCCCGTAGGGCCACGTCGTAGTAGCCCGGGATGAGCAGAAGGTTGACGATGATCCCTCCCAGCCAGGCCGCGACAACCACTCCACCAAGACGCGGGTGCAGCAGGACCAGAACTCCAGCGAGGACCTCGACCACACCTACGGCATACATCGCCTGATGGGATGTGACAGGCAACGGGTCGGACAGCGCCGGGGCGAGATACTGATCCCACTGGACGAGCAGGTTGGTGAACTTGTCGATCCCGAAAGCGATGGGAGCGATGGTGAAGGCACCGCGAAGAACCACGTACGCCTGATAGACCGGGTCCCGCTGAAACCCAGTCCCGGGGCGGGTGTCGATGTGGTGCCGGGTGAGGTGTGTTTCCACGATGACTCCTTGGGCAGAGACGCTGTCCACTCACGAACCCGACGGAGCCGAGACACGTTCAGTGCCCGCTGACGGTGCTCCGGACGTGGTGAGAGGCTGACCTCGTGTTAGACGTGACCCCGCTCGGAGTTCTTACCGACAACGCCATCGGCAGGAACGACCAGACTGTTGGCGGTAAGACGGGGGCGGCCGCGCGCAGCAAACACGGCATGAGTACCCGCAACAGCCACCCCACCCCAGCCTGTCTCGCAGCAGGCCCGCCGGTCGACGTCATCGCCTGGCGGACCTGTCGACTGCGCGAGGTCGGATTCTCGCCCGCGCTCGCCGAGGTGCTGGCTGCCGGGCGCGTCGACCTTCACGCCCTGCTCCAGCTCGTCGATGCCGGCTGCCCGCCGCAGCTCGCCGCCCGCATCTTGTCCCCCGTCGGCGATCCGAGGGTCTCGTGATGAGCGCACCCAGCCGCGACGACCGGGCGGCACGCACCGTTGCGCCCGCGGACAGCATCGGGCGGACGAAGGCCGACACCCGAAGCGACCGCGGCGAGCCAGTCGACTGGGTGCACGCGTTGAGCACGCCCGGGCCCGAACAGGCCGCGGCGATGCGGCAGCTGCATGACCTTATGCTGCGCGCCGCCGGCCACCAGGTGGCCAGGATGCGAGGGGCACTGCCAGACGACTCTCCCGCCACGGTCGACGTCATCGTCAACCAAGCGGCCGACGAGGCCATGACCGCCCTGCTCGGCAAGCTGCACACCTTCGAGGGACGCAGCAGGTTCACCACCTGGGCATTCAAGTTCGCCATCCTGCAGGCCGCGACAGACGTCCGGCGTGTCCAGTGGCAACACCGTGAGGTGGAGCTGCGCGACCTCGACCTGGCCACCAAGCCGGGCCCGCACCACGAGAGCCCCGAGAACCACACCGAAGGCGTCGACCTCGCCGCCGCCGTCGCGGCGTCGATGCACGCGGTCCTCACCCCGCACCAGCGACGGGTTGCGGTGGCCTTGCTCGTGGACGGCGTTCCCATCGACGTCCTCGCCGAACGTCTCGGCGCCACTCGCGGGGCCTTGTACAAGACGGTCCACGACGTCCGGGGCCGTCTGCGCGCCGATCTCGTCAGCAAGGGCTACCTCACGGCGGAGCCCAGCCGCGCCGGGTCCTCCCGCACCACAGCCACTCCAACCACGACAGGTCTGTCATGAACACCACCCCCGCGCAACCATCGCCACCGGACTCGGGCCTCGGCCCTGAGGCGGTCCAGGCCCTGCTGCTCGACACGACGCCCTGGCTCTCCTGCGACGACTGCTTCGCACGCATGGACACCTACGTCGAGGCGCTGCTGCACGAGGACGCCCCACGCGACCTAGCCATGGCTGCTCACCTTCACGGCTGTGCCGCCTGCGACGAAGAGGCCCACGCGCTCGCGTCCCTCCTGAGTGGGGGTCCATGACCCCTGGCGGCGGTGTCACGGCAGGTTTCCACGCTTCATGGATGGCCCTCGGCCCAGTCACTGGCGCCCTTGCTGCGCGGCGGTGTCAGACAACGACCGGACCCAGTCTGTAGCGGCGACATCTCATGCAGGCTCGCGGGCCGCGGGATTCGCCGTCGGACTGCGGCGGAGCCGACACAACGACGAGCTCGAGCGTGGACTCGTCGTGTGAATGGGGCTCGCGTGGCTAGGGGTGGCCGTCCTCGTGGGAGCCGAAGTGACCTGAGCCGCTCACTTCAGGCCACACGCCGACGGACGGCCGAAGGCGTCCGTCCTGAAGTGTTGGTGCGGTGGCCAGGACCGCGGCGGACCCTACCCGCCCGCTTGCTGGGCGATGCTGGTCTCGGCGGCGCCGGGAGCTACGGGCTGTGGTGACTTCGACGGATGAGTCCACGTCGGACCCCGGTGGCGACGGCAGCGGTCCGGGAGTCGGCGCCGAGCTTGGCGAAGATGTGCACGAGGTGGGACTTGATGGTTGCCTGGGACACGAACAAGCGCCCAGCGATCTGTTCGTTCGACAGGCCGTCGGCGACCAGTGTCAGCACCTGCGACTCCCGGGCGCTCAGGGACGTCGACGGGGTGCGCATTCGGTCCATGAGGCGATCGGTGACGGCTGGTGCGAGAGCGGACTGGCCCGCCGCCGCGGTGCGCACGGCCGCGATGAGCTCTTCGGGTGGGGCGTCCTTGAGCAGGTATCCGGCGGCGCCGGCCTCGACGGCCGCGATGATGTCCGCTTCGGTGTCGTACGTCGTCAGCACGACCACTCGCGGAGGTGTGACCATGCTGGCGATCTGCCCCGTGGCTGCGATGCCGTCCAGACCCGTCCCGAACTGCAGGTCCATCAGGACGACGTCGATGTCCCCGGTCGGGGCCCGCGCGATGGCGGCCTCCGCGGTGGCGACGTCCTCGGTCACAACGATGTCGGGCTCGGACTCGAGCACGGCACAGAGCCCCGCGCGCACCACAGGATGATCGTCGGCAAGGAGCAGTCGAATGACGGTCATCGGACCAGCCTCGTGATTGCACGTGGATGGTCCGCCGTCGACCTCTGAGGTGGGCGCTCGAAGTGGACCGACACCGCGGTGCCGCGTCCGGGGTGGGACTCAACGCTCAGGACGCCACCAAGGTCATCTGCCCTGGATCGCATGGAGCGCAGGCCGAAGCCTCCCTGGCCGGGCCCAGCTGGCCTCATGGGGAGCTGCGTGTCGGTATCGAACCCGGTGCCGTCGTCGACGACGTCCAACGTCACCGCGGTGTCCATGCCGGTCAGGGTGATATCCGCACGGGTGGGCTTGGCGTGCTGGGTGACGTTGCCGAGCGCGGCCTGTGCGATGCGCAGCAGTGCGACCTCCACGGGCGTGGGAAGGGTCGGCACGTGTCCGACTTCATGGAACGTCACCGGGATGCCGGTGCGGGTTGTGGTGGTGCTGCACAGCCGCTGGAGGGCCGCCGGCAGGGTGGACTGCTGCAGGTCGCCAGGTGCCAGTGCGTGAACGAACCGGCGAGCCTCGGCCAGGTTCTCCTGCGCCATGAGTCGAGCCTGCTCGACCAACTCTGCCGCCTTGAGCTGCTCGGCCGTCTGCGCTGCGGTCAGGGACCTCTGCGCGGCAGCGAGCAGGAGCTGGATGCTGGTCAGGCCTTGGGCAAGGGTGTCGTGGATCTCGCGGGCCAGGCGTTCGCGTTCGTCCAGGACCCCGGACTGGTGTTGTGCCCGGGCCAGGTCGGCTCGGGTGCGGTCGAGCTCGATGATGAGGCGCCGGCGTTGCTCGGACTCTTCCTGCAGCGTCTGGTACCCGAAGACGGTGGCGATGGCGGCAGCGGCTCCGAGCGCCGGCCCGATGACCATGGCCACGGCGAACTTGTCCTGATGCCAACCGAACCCGGCCACTGCCGCCGCTGTCGTGAAGAGGACGGCGGTCAGCCCCACGCGTCGGGGCAGTAGGTACAGCAGGAGGAAGAACCATGGAAACGCCAGGTAGATGGCGTCCGGCGTCAGGACCAGCAGGGCTACCCACGCAGCGAGCAGCACCGCCAGCCACACCCGAGCCTCGACCGCTGAGGTGGACACCGCCGTCCAGCGTGCCCCGAGGGCATAGATGGTGGCAACCACACCGGAGCGGGCCACGGCCGCCCAGTCCGCAGGGCCGGCCATACCGCTGCGGACGGCAGCCAGCACGAGCAGAACCGCCACGAGCAGGTGAACCCCCCACCGCAACGGGCCCGGAACGGGCGCCGACGCAGATTCCGGGGCGGAGGCAAGGGCGGTCGACTGGCTTGACGCTGGATGGGACATGTCACTGGCAACACTACGGCGCACCTCCCTGGGCGGCATCCATCGAAAGTTTGACGTGGGACGGCCCCCTTCGACGCCGGCGAACCGATCCTGGGCGTGATGCCCGAAAGAGCCCAGGCAAGGACCGTAGGTGGTGGGGCGGCAACCGCTGCGCAACAGGCCACGGCCGCACCCCAGCTCCACGAGAGCACCGGGTCGCCACCGGGCCACCTATGGAAGGAAGCCATCGGCGTGTTCGTCGCCATTCGAGATCTGCGCTTTGCCAAGGGACGGTTCGCCCTCATGGGCTCGGTCGTCACGCTCATCACCCTGCTGGTCGTCCTGCTCTCTGGACTCACTGCCGGCCTCGGGCGCGGCAACACCTCTGCCATCACCGACCTACCGGCCGACCACCTGGTGTTCTCCGCACCCGCCGCCGGGCAGAAACTCACCTTCACCGACTCCTCCATCACCCCGTCGGCGCAAGCCGGGTGGGCACGCGTGCCGGGTGTGCGTCGAGCTGATCCCGTGACCGTCGCCATGACCCGTGCCAGTGTCGGCGATCGCACCGCCGGCGTCGCGGCCTTTGCGATCGCCCCGGGCTCCCCGCTGGCGCCCACGGTCGGCGCCGACGAGGTGATCTTGTCGACCAAGGCGGCCGCCTCGCTGGAGACCGCCGCTGGAGCCCGCGTCGCCGTGGCCGGTCGGCAGCTGACCGTCGCACGCGTGTCCGGCAACGACGAGTTCTCCCACGCCCCCGTGATCTGGGCAGCGGCCGCGAACGCCCCTGTGTCCGGCCAGCCCCCGGGCAACGCGACATTTCTGGCGCTGCGCACCGACGAGGGCACCGACCTCACCGCTGCCGACCAGCAGCTGGGGACACTGACGCTCACCCCCGAGAAGTCGCTGTACGCCATCGGGTCCTACACCTCCGAGAACGGATCGCTGCAACTGATGCGAGCCCTGCTCTTCGCCATCTCCGCCCTGGTCATCGGCGCGTTCTTCACCGTTTGGACCGTGCAACGCAGCGGCGAGATCGCCATCCTCAAAGCGCTGGGCGCGTCGAACGGCTACCTGCTAAAGGACGCCCTCGGCCAAGCGGCGGCACTGCTCGCCCTGGGCACCGCCCTCGGGACCGGCATCGGAGCGGGAATCGGGGCCGGCATCACCGCTCTGGCTGGAACCGCAGTGCCGTTCGTGCTGAACCTGCCCACCCTGCTGCTGCCCGCCCTCGTCATGAACGTGCTCGGCCTCGCAGGTGCAGCCGTCTCCCTGCGCACCGTCACCACGGTCGACCCCCTCACAGCCCTGGGAAGTGCCCGATGACCCTGCACCTGAACGACATCACCCTCACCTACCCCGACGGCGACCAGCGCCTCACCGCGCTCGACCACGTCGACCTCACCGCCGAACCCGGCACCCTGACCGCCATCGTCGGACCATCCGGCTCAGGCAAGTCCAGCCTCTTGGCCGTCGCGGCCACCCTGATCACGCCCGACTCCGGACGCGTCGTGCTCGACGGGATCGACCTGGCCCAGCTCAACCGCGGCGAGACCGCCCGGGTTCGCCGCGAAGAGATCGGGATCATCTTCCAGAGCTCGAACCTGCTCGCCTCTCTCACCGCCATGGACCAGCTGCTGGTCATCGCCCACATGAACGGCATCGATCAAGGGGCCGCACGGCGCCGGGCCGTGCAGCTGCTCGACGCGGTCGGGCTTGGCGCCCAAGCCGACAAGCGTCCGCACCAGCTCTCCGGAGGTCAGCGGCAACGCGTCACCATCGCGCGTGGCCTGATGAACCAACCGTCCCTCCTCCTGGTCGACGAACCAACCAGTGCCCTGGACAGCCAACGCGGCGAAGCGATCCTGACCTTGCTGCGTGAACTGACCGTCGACCGCAACCTGACCACCCTCATGGTCACCCACAACCACGACCACCTCGCAGGCGCCGACCGAGTCAGCAAAATCGTCGACGGCAGGGTCCACCAGCTCGCGACCTGGTGACGTGATGCCCGAGGCTTACACCGAAGTCCACACAGGTTCCGCGCGTCACGGTGACTACCGAGTGCCACGGCGTCACCCACGGTCGTTGGCCTGGTGCGTTGACGTGAATCCGACCCAGAGTCAACGCAGGCATCAGCCACCCAGGGTGGTGCCAACCCGTCGCCAGCGTGCTCGCCAGGCGGAGGTCGGACGCACGTCAGGAGGCAGCCCCGTAAGGTCCCGGAGGAGGATCGACCTCGGCAAGGTCGAATCTTCGCCGCAGACGTCACCGACGAGGACGACGTGTCGAACTTCATCCGGCGTGGGCTGGACCGGTTCGGTCGGCTCGACCACGCGTTCAAGAACGCCGCGAGCACCGAGGCCGGCGCCGCCGATGACAGTTTCACCCCCATGACGTTGCCCGGGTTCGAAGGAATCGTCGCGCAAGCTTGACCAGCGTGTGGCTGTGCTTGAAGTACGAGCTCCCCACCTTGCTGACACAAGGCGGCATCATCGTCAACACACATTCTCCATGGAGCCGTCCTGCGCATGCCTGGCACGGGCAGCTACGCCGCCGCCAAGTCCGGCGTCGAGGCACTGACGGTCACAACGGCAAAGGAGTTCGCCGCGCATAGAGTGCAAATCAACGCTGTCCGTCCTGGTGCCATCCGCACCCCATGCTCGAGAAGAACCTGCACGGCGCACGCGAGCCGGAGTTCCGGGAGCGTCTTGACCTGCACAACTCGATGATCTCGATGCGACGCATCGGGGAACCGGTGGAGATGGCAGACGCCGTCCTGTGGCACTCGTCGCCACACTCGTCCTACGTCACTGGCCAGGTCATCACCGTCGACGGCGCGCTGGGAGTTTGACGCGGCCCGGGGGGCCGCTGTCCTGACGAGGGGTATTGGTTGAGTTTTTCCACTGACCGGTGGTCGCGTGGCTTCGACGCGGTTGGCGCCGATGAGCCACATGAGGAGTTCTAGCACCCGCGTGCCGTCCACGAAGGCGACTGACCTCTTCCCTGCGCGGGAAGTGCGTGGCCCCCCTTCGGACGTCCACGCACGTCAGCGAACGTGCAGGGACCGGCACCAGGGCCGAAACGCGACGTCTTAGTCAAGCAGCTGGTCAAGCAGTGGTCCCTGACGCAAGCCAACGAAACAGCCCCTGACCGGCGTTTCCGCAGGTCAGGGGCTGTTTCGTACTGGTGGGCGATACTGGGTTTGAACCAGTGACCTCTTCCGTGTCAACGACTTTCGCACCGTCCGCAGCCGTCCGCCAAGGTCCGTCTGAGCACGAGCCACTCCCCTACAGTCCCTCGACGTCCGTCCAAATACGCACCGATTGTCACTCACTTAGTCACTCATCCCTCCGAAGCGAGCGGCGCGTCGGGCACACCAACGAACGAGCGTCACAGCGCCGCCTTTGCGTCAACTCTCCCAAGGGCGAGGCCGACCCGGACGCGGGGACCAAGCGCTGCCGCGAGCATGACGAGTCTTGGCTCCGGCGTGTGCATCACGCTTGGCTTGATGGCTCCGGAGGATCTCGTTGGGCTCCTTTGCCCGGGCAGCGTTGATGCCACCGTCGTTGCAGTGACGGAGCCATTCGTCCGCGGCGGCGACGCCTTCGGCCACCTGTACGTCGTCCACGACCGCCCAGTCGTTCTGTAGCTGTCGCGCGCCTAGTCCCCAGATCATCAGCACCGCCTCGACAGGTACGTCCCGGACGCCTTGGGAGCGAAGGATCGATCGCACGGATCTGGCACTAACGAGCATCATCCATCGCCGCCTCGCGATAGCGATCCGTCGCCCACTGCCGGCCCGCACCCACAAACTTGGTCTCGATCGCCAGCACCTCCCGCGGACTTACCGCGACGTGATCGATGTTGCGCTTCTCCATCGGGACGTCGTCCAGGAACAGCCAGCCGAACTCGCGGCTAGCGAGGACCACCCGATGTGCAGATCGCCAACGGCGATCAGGCCGTCCTCGACCAACTCATCGGTGCATCGAGGTTAAGGCAGGTGTGCGGCAATGCCCGTAACGACGGTGTTACTTACAGCCGCTGTACCCGCGACCACGACTGCGTGTGCCGCTTGGAGTCGTTCGATCTCTTGGGTCACAGTTCCGGGTAGCGCTGACGGCGTCGTCAGCAGGAGGGGGACGTGCCGGATGCCGGCAACCGCTGCCGCCCCCAACGCGTCCGGGAACGACGTACCCGAGGCCACAAAGAGTCCCGGGAGTGGCAGGGCGCTCGCTGGAAAGGCTTGCTTCGAGACAGCACTCGAGGTCGAGTATCGGTCACTTCCGCTGATCCGCAGCGCCGTGGCTCCTGGGGCTGCGGCCAGCGCCGCGTTGCGCACGGTGTCGGGCAAAACCGCAGTGCCCCCGACAAGGTAGATCTGCTTCGGCTTCAGCCTGACGATCTCGGCGCGAACCGAAGGGTCGAGCGCCGAGTCTGCGAGCAGCATCGGGCATCCGCGCATGCCTGCAACCGGTGCGGCCGATAGGGCATCTGGGAAGCTGAGGCCGGACGAGAGATAGACGCAGCTGGCGGTCGGGAATGCCTGCTTGGCGATCTGGGCTGACGTCTGGTATCGGTTGGCCCCCTGCCACCGTGTGACGGTGGGGCTGTACGCCGCCAGTGCGGTCTGAACGGCCGCGGACACCGAACCCGCACCGCCGAGGATGACGATCTTGGCAGGCTGAAGCCGAGCAAGTTCGCGACGTACCGCCGAGGGGAGCTGATCGCGTGACGTGAGAAGCACCGGCCCCTCCTTGATGACTGCGACAGGAGCACCGGCAAGAGCGTCGGGAAACGTCACGCCGGAAGCGACGAATGCGACGGGGACATGCGGCGCGAACGCATGCGACGAGACAGCGGCCGCGGTGCTGAACCGGTCCGCTCCAGCCCATCGCTCGACCGGGTTGACGACAGGACTGGTTGGCCCAGCCGTCTTCGGGATTGATCCTCCAAACGAGTCAAAACCCTTGAGTGCTGCCGAAATGGTCTTCCCGGCGTCCTGGGCCACCAATCGATACGTGCTCGATGTCGCACCTGCGATGGCTACGCCGTTGCGCATCCACTGGAACTTGTACTTCTGGTCCCAGGCGCCCCAGTACCCGAAGGCGACGCCCAGCGTCTGACCCACGGACGGTTTGCCCGTGATCGCGGGGGTGTCTGCGTATCCCGCGGCGGGGTAGGTGAACCACCAGAAGGGATATGCCTGCGTCAACTGCCAATCGTTCAAGTTGGGCGTGTAACGGAACGTGCCGTAGACGCCGTGGTTGCTGACGTCAGCGGCCGTCGCGCTGTAGGTGAGCGTGCACGTCACTACGTCGCCATTTGCCATCGTGGCTGGAAGCGACGCACTGACGTCGTCTTCACTGTAGTTCGAGTTGGGATCTCCCCACCCGTCCGGATGACACGGTCCGGACCAACTTCCCTGAGGGTCCTGCGTCCAGTGGTGATCGAAGGTGACCGACAGGCCATTGTCGGGTGTGAAGCTGAGAGTCTTGCCTGTCTTGTTGGTCGCGGTGAAGCGCAACTGGATCGTGTCCCCCGCGGCGAACCCCGACGGCGTCAGCTGCTCGATCTTCAGCTCCAGTGGGGAGGTGAGCGCCGCGGCTGACCCACCCGAGAGGACTAGTCCTCCAATGGCCATGGTCACGCAGACCAGAGCTCCGACCCCGGACTTGATCCGCTGAAGGACGACGTGATTCATGCTCTGCGCTCCTCTTGGGTTGCCCACTCTGGGGCGGCGACGGCAGGCTATCGGCTCCCCCATGACTGTGTGACTGATTCGCTTCGAAATGATCATGGGCAGTGGTCTCACCACGCCCTTGCCGGCATGCCGCCGAATTGCTTGTGGTCGCCATTCGCCTGGCATCGCCGTGCGCCAAGGCGTCCAACTGGTGGATAAAACGAACGTCATGTTCGCATGGTCCGCGTGCGGTATTACACGGAAGTTGATCGCCCCCACGGTCAGCGTTGTTAGCACGCGCTGCAGGAACTCTTCACGGCCCAGCTTCAGGCGATGCCGCCGCTCTTGAGGGCTCTGCCACATAACTTGCAGCTGGATGGCACTGGCGACACTCCACCCGGTCGAAGCCGCGGCGAGCCGGCTGCCATCGCACCTGCGTCACACCGCCGCCTTTGCATCAACTCTCGCTAGAGCGAGGCCGACCCGGACGTGAGGAGCCGGCGCTCTCGTGAGCCTGACGAGTCTTGGCTCCGGCGTGTGCATCACGCATGGCCTGATGGCTCCGGAGGATCTCGTGGAGCTCCTTGGCCCGGGCATCGCTGATGTCACCGACGTTGCACTAACGGAGCCAAGCATCTGCGGCGGCGACACCTCTGACCACGTGGACCTCGTCCACGACCGCCCAGTCGTTCTCCAGCTGTCGCGCGCCGGGCCCCCAGATCATCAGCACCGCCTCGACAGGTACGTCCCTGACTCCTTGGGAGCGAAGGATCGCTCGCACGGACCTGGCACTCGCGCGGGCACCATTCATCGCAGCCTCGCGATAGTGATCCGTCGCCCACTGCCGGCCAGCACCCACGAACTTGGTCTCGATCGCCAGCACCGCCCGGGGACTGACCGCGACGTGATCGATGTTGCGCTTCTCCATCGGCACGTCGTCCAGGAACGGCCAACCCAATTCCCGGCTCGCGAGGACCTCCCGCGTGAACGACTCACCCCACTCCCCCATCGTCACCGGATACGTCCTGATCAAAGACGTCACGAAGACCATCCACGCCCAGCTCGTCATCAGCGTCCCAGCGAAGAAGCCTCGGACCATCGTTGACCCGAGCGGCAGCACGAGCACCACCACGGCCGCACCCAACATTCAGGCTGCTGCCGCGGCGATATTGCGACGCCCGCTCCACAGCTCGGTCCGCGCCAGCTTCCAGCGGCGCCGCTGCTCGAACGTCCTCCTCCCGCGCCTCAACACCCCCACAGTCTGAGGCAGACAGTCATCGACCACGGCTGGAATGCGCTCAGCCCACGGAAGAAGTCAGCAATGAGTCGCCAGCGATCCGCCCGGCCGGCGCCGGCCGCCAACGCACGGCCACGGACGACGGCGGACCCGACGGATGACCACCGCGAGTGAGCGAGAGGGACTTGGTCACTCAGTTAGTCACTCACCAGCACGGAAGAGGTCAGAATCGGCCCTCGGAACCGGACAACGAAACGGCCCCTGATCTGCGTTTTCGCAGGTCAGTGGCTGTTTCGTACTGGTGGGCGATACTGGGTTTGAACCAGTGACCTCTTCCGTGTCAACGACTTTCGCACCGTCCGCTGGAGTGCGTCGAGGTCCGTCTGAGCACGAACCACTCCCCCGAGGTCCCGCGACGTCCGCCCAAATCCGCATCGGTTGTCACTCACTTAGTCACTCACCCCGATACCGGGGCCGGTGCCCTCAAGCCACGGCAGACCACCCGCATCGACTATCGGCTGCCAGGGGCACTTTGGCGAATCGGCATCGCGCAGCCCGGACATGGAGGGCCAGTGAACCCGTGTCTTCCCGCCCACTATGGGGAAGTGTCACAGCGCGGCGCTCTGGGATCGAAAGATTGGCCGAGTCGATTGATGGTCACCCAGACTGGCAGGAGTAGGACGCAGGTCCACAGGGCAATGTGTTCGGGCGTCGTGAGGAAATCCCAGGGCCCGAAATGGACGGACCGCACTTGGACCGGGCAAGGTCGCGTCGCTTTGATCGCAACCAAGGCGGTGGTGCGCGTTCCCTGATCACGCCATATGCCCCCTTTAGTTGCTGAGCAGGCCTCCGGCCTTGACCAGGTAGGGGACGAGGGGGAGCGTGCGGGTGGTCGAGGGCGTCAGCAGGGCCACACTGAGCTGGTCCTTCTCGAAGGCGACGAGGATGGACCGATAGCCGACCTGCTCGCCTTCGTGCCCGACGCCCGGGCTGCTGCCGAACAGGGGTCCGAAGTCCATCAGTCCAAGTCCGTAGCTGTCGCCATCCCTGACGTCCAGCATTTCCTTGAGCATCGCCTCAGAGAGAACATGGCCGCCGTAGAGCTCGTAGCCCCACCGTGCCGTGGTTGGGGCTTCGGAGGCGATGCCGCCGGCAGCGCCTCCGTACGTGGCCATGGAGCGGAACGGCACGTAGCCATCGGGCTTGACCGGGATGGGGATGCCCCGGTCCTCGGCCGGGAGAGCGAGCGGCGGCGACAACGGTCGCTCGGTCTGGAGCGAGATCCGCTCCAGGCCCGCGCGCTGGAACGGACCCTGCGCCAGTGCAGCGCTAAGACTCACGCCCCGGACCTTCTCGATGAGCAGCCCCAGGAGCCAGTAGTTCGCATTGACGTAGTCGTATTCGACCCCGGGCTCGGAGAGCCGTACGGGGACGCCCGCCAACGCCCGCTGCGCAGTCCACGGTTCGGTCGGGTCACCGATCTCGTCCACGAGGTCCTGCGGTATACCGCTGCGCATGCCCAGCAGGTCACGGACGGTGGCCCCCTTGGCCAGCAGCGGGCTCTGCACGTACGCGGACGCGGGACCGTCCAGCTGCACCTTTCCTTCCTCGACCAGGTCGAGCACCTCAGCCGCCACGAACGTCTTGGTCACGCTGGCGATGGCGAGACCGGTCTGTGGGGTCAACGCGGTCCCGGTTCTGTCGACTCCCGCAGCACCAGACCAGACGCGGCCATGACTGACGACGCCGGCGGTGACCCCGGGGATCAGCCCGGTGCTCACCCAGCGCTCGATCTCCTTCTGCAGCGCTGTGGCCTTGGCGTCCTCCAGAGCCACACCACTGATCTGTGGGAACGGCCGCCCGCCTGCTGCCCGACTCGACGCGGAGGCGCCGGGGCTCGGCGCGCCGCCCCGCTCGCCGGCACACGCACCCCCCGACGCAAGGGCCAGCGCCACCACCAGCGCCACCGCCTTGGTCGCGCGTGCACGGTTCCGGAGCGGTTCTCCCATCATGACTCGAAACTAGACCTCCGTCGTCCACCAGGACAGGCACGAATCGGACCGCTTCTGGCGTGTCCACCCTCCACGCTCCTAGCCTTAAAGCATGAGCCGATTCAAGTTCGGTAAGCACGACCAGCGTGGTGAGTCCGGCGGCGGTAAAGAGGATCCCGTGGTCCGCCAGTACCGCTACCTGCTCCGGACCGCTCCGGCGGACGCCCTCGAGGCCGCGCACACCGAGGCCATACCGCTCCTGTCCACTGCCCAGCAGCAAACCCTCCTGCGTAGCCTCCAGGACAGCCTTCTCGTGGGTGGCCGGCTGGGCGCCGGCGACCACGCCAAGATCGCTCACCTGGTGACGGGCGGCGAACGCACGTCCCCTGGTCGGCTACTGGCGGCTCTCCCCGCGGACGTCCTGCAACGCCTGGCCACCTCCGTGTTGGCGGCAGAGGCGTCGTTCGGGCTGTTGGGCGGGTACGCCCACTGGGACGGGGCGGAGCCCGCGTCGGCCGACGCGGCACACGAGGGACACGGCTTCGACCCCGACGCGGGCGACGCGAAGACCAAGCGTCTGGGTGCCGACGGTGGCGCCGCCTTCGGGATCCTCCCCTAGGTGTTGCGTCTGAGAACGTTTCCCGACACCAGCCGCGGAGGAAGGCCGTAGGCGAGCGCTGCGCGGATTACGTCGACTTGCTTCAGCACCCCGTCGACGAGCTTGGAGGCCGCTTGCGGCCTGCGGCACATCAGCCCGCACTCGCTGCGGCACGCCGCCAACACCAACGCCCTCCACGCCGGCGCCCCACTACGCGACGCTCAGATCCTTGCTCGGCCCGCCGACCCGAGAACCACAGAGCATTACGACCGCGCACGAGGCAACCTCGACCGCCACGGCGTCCACTTCCTCACCGCCTACGTGGGCAGGTGTCTGAGGGCTCTGTGACGTGGATGGTCGCTGAAGGGACTCACCGATTGCGCGTGCGACCGGTGGCTTCTCGTCTGCTCTTCTCCCACGGAGGCGTCCGCACCCCAGCTCTGGAGGTCAGGTGCCAATATCGACACGAGCCGCAGAAGTACGCGCCCCTTGGGCCGGTGCCTCCGCGCCGCCGATAAGCACGGGCGATGACACGCATCGCGAACAGAGCCTCGCCGCGACTGCAGTAGGAGACCTTCAAGCATTCCGACACGTCGACGTCCTCGACTTGTCGTACTCGACTGGCTCACATCCTGCCCGGTACGCGGTTCACGCCTGATGGCGATCGGCCACGAAGAAACCTGACGGCTCCGCTTGCTGCCAACAATACCCAACCTCTGGCCATAGCCTCGAGATACTGAGTCATTCCGCCGCCTACGCAGCCGAAGGGGAGTCGACAGAGTTCGTCCCTAGAGTCGCGCTGGAGCCGTGCTGGATAAGGCCGTTCAGTCGGATTCGCACCAATTAGTGCCTGGTCGAGTTGCTCGCTGCGTATCGTCATGCGTCCGTCGTGCCACCGCGGTGCGCCTCAGATCCCCGGAGTGCCGCATGAGTTCGACCGCCACGACCGAAGACCGACCCCGACGGCTGTTGCCGCTGATCATCGCGGGAGTGGCCGCGGCCGCCGTCTTGGCCGTCGCAGCTTGGTTCGCCGCGTTCAGCCCCAAGGATTCGCGCGTCCAACTAGAGCCAGTCGCAGCGGTCGTAGCCGGCATGCCGACGACCCTCTCGGGCACCGTTACTCCTGCGCGCTCAGCGCGGGCAGTCCGCGTGACTTTCTCCGCAAGCTCGAACGGGCCGTGGCTCCCTGGACCTGACGCCGTGACGGACTCCACGGGGCACTTCGCCTTCGCGCACACTCCCACTGAGGCAGGGAAGTTGTGGGTACGGGCCACGGCCGTGGAACTCGCACGCGACCAAGAGGCGACGTCTACTCCCTTGCAGTTGACAGTGCGCTCCGTGAGCTCCCTGAAGTTCACCACAACCACACCAGTCACCCGGAACGATCAGACAATCTCCTTTACTGGCGTGCTCAAACCCAGCGGGGGCCTGGTGAACTTGGAGAAGTCGAAGGACGGAACAACCTGGACCATTGCTCAGCGAGGTGTGAAGAGCGGGGCAGATGGTGCCTTCAAAACCAGCGTGAAGGGCACTCCGGCAGGAACGTGGCATTTCCGTGCCGGCGTCGAGGCAACGAGCCTGGCCACCAGCGCGGATTCGTCTGCGGTCAAGGTGATCGTCGAGGACTATAAGGCCGCAGGCGCGAAGTACCTCGCCATTATCTCGGAGCTCAACGGGACGATTAACGCCAGTAACGACGCAGTCAATGCCTACAACGCGAACAACTCCTCGGCCAATGAGCGCGCCGTTCGGGCAACGGACGCTGCGGAGTCGTCCGCCGCTGGCTCTGCAGCCAAGGCTCTCCGCGCATACAAGGGGTGGCCCCGCCAGGTCGCACCGATCGTCGAAGCAATGGCCAAATCACTTGTTCTGGAGTCGGACGCATTGAACCTGATGGCGAAAGCAGCGGGTATAGACGAACGCAATGCGCTATATCCGATGGCAGATAGCGCCCACCTCGAGGGCAATAAGGCAGCGGCGACCATCAGAGAGGCACTAGGGCTCCCGCAGCGTCCGGCCAACTAGCAGGCGCCACTACGGGCATGCCGCGATCTCGTGACACTGAAAACTTGGCCGTGTTTCAAGCATGCCTACAGGGCGGGGATGACGTGGCTCCACGACCGTGCGAGCCAGCCGCTCAAAGTGCCTTTTAGAGGATCCTTTACGGCCTTGGCGGTCCTTTGGCGGCTCATCCCAATCGGGGGTGTAGGGGTTGGGGTCTGAAGCCGCCGGTCTCGAGCAGGCTTCGGGCGATGTAGTTGGTCAGGTTGCGGAACCCGAGTGCGGAGCCGCGCAGGTGTTCGAGCCGTCCGTTGAGCGCCTCGGTCGGCCCGTTGCTGGTGCCGGGTCGTTCGAAGTAGGCGAGCACGTCAGCGGCTCGCTTCTTCAGGGTCCGGCCCAGGGTGGTGAGCTCGGTGAGCACCTTGGGGACGCCGGCGCTGAGGTCGGTGATCAGCTTCTCCATGAGCTCGCGGCCACGTTGCCGGTCCTCGTGGCGATAGGCGGCGATCATGCGCTGGTAGACACCCCAGGTCGCCTCGACCTCGACGTGAGCGTCATCAACGAACAGCGCGCGTAGCCTGTCGCTCTGCTTGTCGGTGAGCAGGTCCGCGCCGGTGTGCAGCGTGCGCCGCGACTTGTAGAGCGGGTCGTCCCTGAACCCACGGTGCCCGTGGATCGCGAGTTGGACCCGGCGCCGGCACCTGTCGAGGGCGTCACCGGCCAGGCGCACGACGTGGAAGGGATCCATCACCGTGACCGCGTCCGGGATCTCCTCTGCAGCGGCGGTCTTGAACCCGGTGAAGCCGTCCATCGCGACCACCTCGACCGCGTCACGGAAGGCGTCGTCGCGGTCGGCGAGCCAGGTCTTGAACGCCGCCTTCGACCGGCCCTCGACCATGTCCAGCAGCCTTGCTGGGCCGGCGCCATCGCGGACCGGGGTGAGGTCGATGATCACGGTGACGTACTTGTCGCCACGCCTGGTGTGGCGCCAGACGTGCTCATCGACGCCAATGACCTTCACGCCCTCAAACCGCGTGGGGTCGTTGATCAGCAGCCGCTTGCCTTCAGCCAGGACCGCGTTGTTGGCGGTGTCCCACGCGACCCCGAGTCCCTCGGCGACACGGGCGACGGTGAGGTGTGCGACCACGATCCCTTCCAGCGCCCACCGCAGCCCGGTGCGCGAGAGCTTCGCGCGTGGCTCCGCCGCGGCGCTGGTGTCTTGGCGCCACACGTGTCCGCAGTCGGCACAGCGGTAGCGGGCACTACAACTTCCAGCACGGTCGGTCGCCAGCCCAGCGGCTCGTGGGCCAACCGCCGGATCACGGTGTCACGAGCAGCGCCTTCGCTGCCGCACCGTCGGCACCACTGATCTGGTTCCACCACGCGGCACGCGAGGACCGCACGATCCGGTTCAAGTCGTTGTCCGGTCACGCTCAGACCGAGGCCGTCGAGTCGAGCGAAGGCGGTCAGGTCAGGGCGGCCGAAGCCGGCCGGCGGGGTAGCGTCGGACACGTCGAGGTCTTTCGGATGGATGGCGTAGGAACCTCCGTCGTCGGGAGACCTCGACGTCTATCGGCGGACCGACGCGCCCGGCCGACCTACACCGTCATCTGAGAAGACCCCTGAAACGTCTTCGACGACGACGGGACCGGCGAGGAGGAGGGTGCGGTGAGCTAAAGGAATGGAGCTTGCTCGGCTTCGACGCCGCCGCAAGCTCCGGTGAAACGGTCGGTACTGGTCGGTCGTCGTCGGTCACCACCGGATGGCGGCGTCCCCCACGCTCGGCGTTTGCGCAGGTCAGCGGCTCGTTCGCCCAGTGGGCGCATCAAGCGATAGACGCAAAGCCGACGTGATTAGGTCGTCGGTTCGATTCCGACAGGCGGCTCCGGCGAACAGCCCCTGACCTGCGGAAACGCAGGGCAGGGGCGGTTCGGTTCTGGTGGTCGCGCGATGCGCTGGCCTCACGGCTCTGCCCGACACCGACGTCGCTCTCCTCTGCGACGGACCCCTAGCCGGCTGAGCGCTCGCGGCCGGCATCCTGTCCGTGTGCCGATAGGCCTCGCACCGCTCGGCAACGCAGCGTGGCGTTGCGTCGCGACCTGGCGACGGCTCGGCGGGGCGCGATCGTCTCGTGCGTTGGCGGACTACGGGAGCTTGGACGCGAGGACGTCGGCCGCCAGGATCTCGGGTGCTGCGCCGAGGAGGTGCTGGTTGGCCATCAGGGCTGCGACGATGGCGCCGTTGGCGTGGGCGTCGCGAGCGGCCTCGTCGGGGAATGCATCGAAGATCCAGAAGGTGTCGGCGTGGGTCCTGACCGCGAACCAGACAATCGTTCCTACTTCTTCGTTGGCGAGCGCGACAGCGCCGGCGAGCAGATCGGCGAGCGCGTCGTGCTGTCCATCGGCCGCGACGATCTTGGCGACGAAGGCATACGGAAGTGATGCGGGTGTGGACATGAGGGGTTCTCCTAGGTGTCGAGGTTTCTTGGTGAAGCGAGTTCAGCGTATGACGAGCAAGGGCATGTGAGAAGTGGCGTATACGGCAGTATTGCTATTGTTCGCGCCATGCGTATCGGACTGATCGCGATCGACGGCTGCTTCGGTTCGGCTGTCGCGTCGGTCATCGACATCGTGCGGGTGGCCGACGGAGCCCGCGGCGATGTCGACCCGCGGATCGACCCGATCGAACTCGCCATCCTCGGACCGAAACGGAGAGTGACCACGACGGCATCGATGACCCTGTCGGTGGACCACCCGCTGTCGGAGTCCGCAGAGTTCGACGTGGTCGTCGTCCCTGCGCTTGGAACCCTCACGGCCGCCGCTACCAACGACGCCCTCCAGAGCCGAGATGCTCGTTCGGTCATCGCCTCGCTCGGGCGCCTCGACGACGCGACCACCCGGATCGCCGCGGCGTGCACCGGCGTGTTCGCTGTCGCCGAGACCGGACGGATGCATCATCGGCGGGCGACGACCAGCTGGTTCCTGGGGCCGGAGTTCCTGAAGCGCTATCCGACCGTCGCCCTCGATCTCGACACCATGGTCGTGGTCGACGGGAACCTCGTCACCGCCGGCGCCGCGTTCGCCCACATCGACCTCGCGCTCTCACTCGTGCGATCGATCAGCCCCGACCTGGCCCAACATGTCGCCAAGCTCCTCATCATCGACGAGCGTCCGTCGCAGGCGGCCTTCGTCGCCTACGAACATCTCCGGCACGAGGACCCGATCGTCGTCGAGTTCGAACGCTTCGTGCGCGCCCGCCTGGACGAACCGTTCAACGTCGCCTTCGTCGCGCAGTCGCTCGGCACCAGCCGGCGCACCCTCGAACGACGAGTCCGTGCGGCGCTCAACCTCACTCCGCTCGGCTTCGTCCAACGGCTTCGCATCGAACGAGCTCGGCACCTCTCAGCAACCACGGACCTTACCTCCGCCGAGATCGCGCTACGGGTCGGCTACGCGAACGCCGAGACTCTGCGCTCCCTCCTGCGTAGGGAGCGACGCCGTTCCTGACCTAACGCCATGCCTGTAGCCGGTGTCCTAGTGCTCGACTGGAACCACCTCTCAGCACGTCGCGTCGACGCTCCTGCGTCGCCCCTGGACGACCCACTCGACACGCCCGCAGCACAGGCCATGTGACGTGTCCCGGCTTCCCGGACGGTCGGGGTTGGGTGGCTGTGATGTCGCTGTGTTCTCGTCGAGGGGGTCAGCAGACTCGATCAGGGTCGATTGGGATGAGACGCGAAGGCGGTCAGGTCAGGGCGGCCGAAGCCGGCCGGCGGGGTAGCGTCGGTCACGTCGAGGTCTTTCGGATGGATGGCGTAGGAACCTCCGTCGTCGGGAGACCTCGACGTCTATCTGCGGACCGACGCGCCCGGCCGACCTACACCCTCATCTGGGAAGAGCCCCTAGGCTCCAACCTTTCCGGAATCCAACGACCGTCGCGAATGTGGCTGGCCGGCGTTGGCGGGTGGCCGCCGCCGGTCTCGGACGGAGACCCAAATATGAGGCCTAGAGGGTCGTAAGACCTTCGTCTCATTGCCGCTAACACTCGGGGCGAGGACGCTGGGCGTACAACAGTTCGATCTAGGAGCCTCCCATGAGCAGTGACTCCCGCTCCCCCTCGGCACGCAGGGACCGGCGTCCCCGTGAAACACCACCGTATGGAAGGGACGAGCTAGGCGACCTCGTCGAAGCCGTGGTCCTACTGCACTTCGAGGTGTCGGCGCCGCCGGCCCCCTTGCACTGGGTGAGCCCGACCGTGTCACACACCGCCTCAATCCAAGAGGCGTTGAATTCGATCGACTCGCTCGTTACGGCCGCACGTCAGGTTCGTCGACTCCACGTCGTCGCCATCGTATGAGGGTGCGGCACTGAGTTGTCGTTAACCTCGCCTCAACTCCGCACCGCTAGAAAGCCCTGCCCACCCACTGGTTCTGGCGAGCGTGGCGATTCCTCCCGTCGCCCGTGCTGCTCGGGACCGGGCGGCTCCTCGACATTTCCAGAGGCCTCAGCCAGCCGATCGCACTCAAAGCGGTGCGGTCTGCAAGCGCTGTGCGTAGCCCTCGTAGAACACCGCCGCCGATGCCTCGAAGTCGTGGGTCCATGACCGGCGGTTGAAATTGTCCGACCCTACGGTGGCCCAGGTGTCGTCGATGATGCACACCTTGGCGTGCACGTAGACGGGTACTCCGGCGTGGTTCTCCAGACCGTAGAAGGCGACCCGGTCACCACCCGCCTGCCGCAGGATGTCGACCGTACGTTCTCGACCAATCAAGTTCGGCGGCTGGCTTAGGTACCCGTCCTGGTCCGGGTGGTGCGGCAAGACAGCTATCAGCCTCAGCTCGTCGTTGTCGCGCAGCGCCTGCGCGAAGGTCTCCGCGACGTGCCGGGACCACAGGTACTGGTCCTCGAGATAGATCAGCCGACGGGCGCGTCGGATTGCCTTCGTGTAGCCGCGCGCGACGCTCCGCTCGCCCTTCGGTGCGAAGCGGTACCCCGGGAGACGCTTCGGATAGGTCCGCAGCAGTTGCACCGGCATGACGCCGGTCGGCCCGCCCTGCGCCGGGGAAGGCCAGGCCGCGACGACAAGAACTGGCTGCCACCCATCAAGACTGCACCCTCTGAACACAACACCGTGATGGCCCGAGTTGGGCTGTCCGACTGGTTGATGGACGCACCCGACACCGCGGACATAAGGGTCAAAATGCCACGATGGGACTCAGCCAGGGCCCAAGGTCCGCGCACCCCTTGGCTTGCGACATCTGTCGTGTGACCATCGAGTCATGGTCCGAGACTCAGAGGCCTGCCCCAGATGCGCATCGCCCAAGTGGACGATCGTCACCGTACCTCGGGCCCAAGACGACACACGTCCCGCCAGAACTCATCATGTAGCTCGGTGTCTTTCGTGCGGTCATCAGTGGGATCCCGCACCAAGCGTGACCGCACCCGGTAAAACGGACGATTGACGCATCGAGGTGCGGCCCGGGGCCACCTCCTAAGGGCGCGTCGCCCAGTCCGTTCCCGAATCACTCGCGCCGACCCGCAAGCAACCGCCATGAGTGGCTATGTCCAAGACCCGCCGTTCCCCCAGCCGGCGCCCGGATGGACGTGGACTTCGTCGTCCTGCCACGCCTCGTTTCGACGACCGCGGATGCGGTTGACCACTCCGTAGGCCACCAGCGCGACGAAAGCCGCCGCACCGATCCCAAAGAGGATGTACAAGACGTACTGCATCCGAACTCCCGATCCCCAGCTGCCATTAGCGTTGCAACAACGGTACGTCCATGATGCTCGCAGCAAGCTCAAATCAGCCAGGTGGAGGCGGCCTCGACGGACGAGTGAACCCGGCTTCGGGCGAGTTGGGGTCCAGCCCCCTCCCCCCCCGGCCGATCCCACGCTTCAAGCTTGTTGTACCTGTGCGTTCGGAACGGTCAAACGCCGTGTCTCAGAGCGGTCGAGCCTCCGAGGAGAGCGCCGTCTACGTTCAACCCCGAGCGCGAAGAGCCGTATAAGGATGGTGGTGGTCCGGGCCATGCCCTCACTGACTGTTTAGGAGGGCTCCATCGTCCCGTCGCCCCGTCACGCCGCTGACCGCAGTCACGATGTCGAGCAGGCACCGGACGGGCTCGTCTCGGCTGAAGGACGGGTCCGCCAGTCCCACAACGATCTGCTCAGCCACCGATGCGAGCTTGATGTTGTTGATGCTCGAGTAAGCCTTCAAGAGCTCGAAGGCGATCTCGTCGTCGACACCAAATGTGATCATCAGGGCACCCTTGGCCTGCTCGATCGCGGCGCGGTGCTTGGAAGAAGCCTCCACCGCCTGCCTTGCGCCCTCGCGCACAGGTTCAGTGATGTCCACGACAAACCCGGTGAGCCGCTTCACGATGCCGGCGACTGCCTCGCTCTGACCGACGAACACGAGGCGTCGCGTTTCACCGATCGGATCAGTCATCCGGTAGACGCAGGAGTACGGCCCCTCGTTCTCGAGGTGGTGCTGGAATCGCGCCAGCATCAGCGGCCGGTCCTCGGCGACCATCTTGTTCAGCAGCACTTGTGTCGTGGGATGTTCACCGTCAAGAAGTCCGTGCAGGTCGCGAAGGCCCTGCGACCAGGACCATCGTCCGCTGTCGGCCTGGTACTCGAAGGCCAGCGTCTGCCGATCGCTCTGCATGGTCTGCGGATCCACAGTCACCTCCTACGTGACGATCCAAAAGGATCTCCCAAGCGAGAAGGCCACTCCTTGACCGCGATCAGGATATGACAACCTCCGCGCCAACAACAGCGCCTGTTGGCGATCCGTTGACCTCTGCACCTCGCAACCCCGGAGCAGTCCCAGCACGTGGTTGACCTGCGACCAAAAGGCAGTCGGAGCACCCCCCCGGCGCTGGTCTCATTCGTCCCTCGGGGTCCCCGAAGTCTTTCCAGGGCCCTGACCTGCGCGTACCTTAAACACAGGACCATCAGGGGCCGGTGCCCAGTGTGAATCCCGAGTAGTCGGCAGGTCCCAGGGCGACCACCTTGCGGGGGCACAGCGGTCGCCCGTCAATGCTGCCGGGTGACCTGTAACCGGTGCTCTTTCACTACCCGATCGAGGTAGTCCCGGGGTGGCGTCAGGGGCGGATCGACGCCATGCGACCCATGAAGCTGGCCTTTGATTTCCCGCGAGACAGTCTCTGCGCGTTGCGCAACCGGGAGGTTCCCTGTGAGGGACCGCTTGATTCTCGCTGGGACGATGACGTGGCGGCCGCCTCTGCCTAAGGACACGCGGCATTCTGGGGGCTCGTCGCCGGGGGGAGGGAGCACGTCCGCCATCGCCTCGGTGGGGATATGTGTGGTTGGAGGCAGTGAAGGATGACCATTAGCTCAGCCCATCTGCCTCCCAAGGGGACGACGTTCCGGTCTGTGATGCCGGGCCCCCGGGCCCCGCCTTCGTATGTGGACCCGGTCGTCTCGGAGTGCCAGGCGGTCTCGCCGAAGGCAGAGAGTCTCCGGAAGCGCACTCTCAGGACCAGTAGGCGCCGCCGCCTCCCCACGCTGCTGGAGGGGACGACGTCGCTGCCTGTTCAGGTACCCGGCAGGGCCCGTTCCATTCGACTAGGCAGCCTTACTTCGCTCTAAGCGGTGGTCGGCTCGCATGCGCGTCAACGCGCCCGTCGCGGCTCAGTGATTGCGCACACGCAATCATTGCGTGGTAGAAACAGGTATGACGAGCCGCTCTCCCTGCGCCCTCCCGCCGCACGTCTTGCGCGAGTACGCGCTCTTGGCCGACGGCGAACGGGGCGCCCTCGTCGGTCCTCGTGGAGACATCGCCTGGATGTGCGCCCCTCGCTGGCACGACGACGCCGTGTTCGCCTCGCTGCTGGGTGTGCCGAGCGCGTATGCCGTCACGCCGACAGACGACCGGAATGTCTGGGGAGGACGCTACGAGGACGGCTCCTTGATCTGGAGAAGCCGGTGGGTGACGAGCGGCGGAGTCATCGAGTGTCGTGAAGCGCTGGCCTTTCCTGGCGCTGCTGAGACTGCCGTCCTGCTGCGTCGGGTGCATGCGACGTCGGGGCCCGCGGCCGTCCGGGTGACGCTCTGCCCACGTGCCGAGTTCGGTCGGTTCGGCATGTCCCGGTTGGTTGGGCACGACGGGGTCTGGACCGGCCGTCTGGGTTCCCTCTACGTCCGGTGGTCCGGTGGGGGCGACGCCCGCTCGGTCGACGGGGGCGGTCTCGAGCTCGACCTGGTCGTCGCCCAGGGCGACCATCACGACCTGGTCCTCGAGGTCTCTACAAAGTCATGGGATGGACCTCCGCCGTCCCCGGATGTGGCATGGGACAGCACCGAGCACGCATGGGCGTCCGCCGTACCCGCGATGGACCTGACCATCGCGGCGGACGACGCCCGGCAGTCTGCGGCGACGTTGCGTGGCCTGACCAGCAGCAGCGGAGCCATGGTGGCTGCCGCGACCCTGGGCCTTCCCGAGCGGGCTGCCCAGGGTCGCAACTACGACTACCGCTACGCGTGGATCCGCGACCAGTGCTACGCCGGACAAGCCATGGCCGCCAGCGGCGACCTGAACCTGCTCGACTCCGCCGTGCGGTTCGTCAGCGAAAGGGTGCTGGCTGACGGTGACCGGCTCGCGCCTGCATACACGGTGACCGGTGAACCGGTCCCCGCGGAGCGCCAGCTCGACCTACCCGGGTATCCCGGCGGTAGGAGCACCGTCGGCAACTGGATCAACGATCAGTTCCAGCTGGACAACCTTGGCGAGGTCTTGCTCCTGCTGGCGGCGGGTGCCGGGCGTGACCGGCTGGATGTCGAGCACTGGCGCGCCGCCGAGGTCGCCGTCGCGGCCATCCACGACCGGTGGCAGCAACCAGACTCCGGGATCTGGGAGCTCGAAGGCCGCCGCTGGACCCACTCACGACTGATGTGCGCGGCCGGGCTGCGTGCCTTGGGGCGGCACGCGCCAGCGCGTCAAGGGTCAGCATGGAGCTCTTTGGCTGACTCCATCGTCGCGGACGCCGCGCGAGACTGCCTGCACCCCTCAGGACACTGGCAGCGCTCACCGGACGATGCGCGGGTCGACGCCAGCCTCGTGCTACCCGCGATTCGCGGCGCCGTGCCCGCCTCAGACCCACGGACGGTGGCCACCGTCGACGCCGTGGCGAGACAACTGGGTTCCCGGGGCTACGTGTACCGGTTTCGCCAGGATGAACGACCTCTGGGTGAAGCGGAGGGCGCCTTCCTGCTGTCCGGATTCCACATGGCCTTGGCGGTCCATCAACAAGGACGGCACACCGAGGCCATGCGCTGGTTCGAGCGCAACCGCGCCGCGTGCGGCGCACCAGGACTGTTCAGCGAGGAGTACGACGTCGAGCAGCGCCAACTGCGGGGCAACTACCCGCAGGCCTTCGTCCACGCACTGCTCATCGAATCAGCCGCGAGGCTCGCCGGGCCAAGCACCGGGCCCATGACCTGATCAACCGCGGGAAGGGCCCAGCTGGCCGAGCCGCCGACGAAAGGAGAAGGAGCTCATGACAGAGCAACACAAGGAAAGTAGACAGCCCCTGGAGCCTGCAGCGCGAAGTCGCGTCGTCGCGGTCACAGGAGCCTCCGGAGGAATTGGTCGGGCGACCGCGGTCGAGTTCGCCAGGAAAGGGGCCGCGGTCGCGCTCGTGGCGCGCGGTGAGCGGGGCTTGGAGGCGGCAGCCGAGCAGGTGCGGGCCGCAGGCGGCGTGGCACTGGTCGTCCCCACAGACATGGCTGACCCTGAACAGGTGCAGGAGGCAGTCACTCGGATCGAAGCCGAACTGGGAGCCATCGACGTCTGGGTCAACGTGGCGTTCACGTCGGTCTTCAGCCGCTTCGAACACATCACGCCTGCGGAGTTCACCAGGGTGACCCAGGTGAGCTACCTCGGATACGTCTACGCGACGATGGCGGTGCTCCCGGGGATGAAGGCCCGCGGCAGGGGCACCATCGTCCATGTCGGTTCGGCGTTGGCCTACCGCGGGATCCCGCTGCAGACCGCGTACTGCGGGTCCAAGCACGCGATCCAGGGCTTCCACGAGTCGCTCAGGTGCGAGCTCCTTCACGACAAGAGCCCGGTCAAAGTCACCATGGTGCAGATGCCCGCAGTCAACACACCGCAGTTCTCCTGGGTGCTCTCACGCCTGCCCCGCAGACCGCAACCGGTGCCACCCATCTACCAACCCGAAGTGGCTGCACAGGCGGTCGTCCACGCTGCGGATCATCCCCACCGACGTGAGTTCTGGGTCGGGGGCAGCACCGTCGGCACCCTCATCGCCAACGCCGTCGCCCCCGGGATCCTCGACCGCTACCTGGCCCGTACAGGGATGTCGTCGCAGCAGACGCAGGAGCCACAGCCGCCGGACGCCCCGGTCAACCTGTGGAACCCGGCAGACCAGGACCACGACTTCGGAGCACATGGCAGGTTCGACGTGCGGTCGACCCCCCGCAGCCCGCAGGTCTGGGCCTCCCAGCACCACGGGGTCGTCGGGGCGGGAGCCACACTGGCCATCGGCCTGGTCGTCAGCATCCGAGCCCGGCGAAGGTGAGGACCACGGAGTTGGGCACCGCGCGGACCCGGGCTCGTCGATGAAAGCCCGCGACACGGTGCGCCTGGGGTACGGAGTCCTGCTCCTGACTCGTCCCGACCACGTGGCGAGAGCGCTCACCGGGGGCGGCCTTGACCGCCGGGCCCGTCTCACCGCGCGCATCCTCGGCGGCCGGCACATCGCCCAAGCCCTCGTGGTCGGGCGCGACGGCCGAACCTCCGTCCGCCGGATGGGCCGCGCCCTCGACCTGCTGCATGCCGCGAGCATGCTGCTGCTGGCTGCTTGGGCCCCGGGGCGGACCCGCATGGCCCTGGCGGACGCCGCCATCGCCACCCTCTTCGCCGGCAGCTCGAGTCCCACCGAAGACAACACGAACACCCGCTCCGCACGTCGACCGCCCGCCACGCGGACGCCGCAGCGGTTGCTGGACCTCCCCGCCCCACACCACCCGGACAGTGAGTTCGTGATGACGGACCAGGATCTGGAGAGTGGGGCCTCGCGACGAAGGCGGCACCGGCAGGAACGTCAGGATGCGCTGCGCGAGGTGCTCGCGAATGCGCGGGGCCTCACCCTGGAGGAGACCCGAGCGGCCCTGGTGAGCGCCTTGCGGGCCCGAGGTCTCACGGTGCCACCCGGGCCGTGGCTGGACGCCGCCGCCATCGACCTGGTCAACGGCAAAATCTACGTGGTGAATGGTCCGGCCATGCAGGACACGGGGCTCGAGCTTCCCCCTCACGGCCCCACCTGATCGCGGTCAACCGGTCAGCTGGGAAGCCCCAGCACGTAGGCGTCCTCACCCTCGGACGGTTCTCCCGCTGCCTCCGCGAACGACTCCAGCGCTCGTGCGAGGGCACGGCGCCCGGTGACACTCATGTTCTCCATCGCCGCCAGGATCGACGCACGGCGATGGGCCATCACGCGCTCGACCACGTCATGCCCGCCCTTGGAGAGCTCCAAGGCGAGATAACGACGGTCCGTGGGGTCCTCGGTGCGCTCGAGAAGCCCTGCAACCACCAACCGTTCCACCGTCCGAGTTGCGTTGGACGGGTGGACACCCAGAGCCTCGGCGACCTGCCCGAGGTTCAGTGTCCCGCGACTGGCGACCAGGACCAGGACGCGCAGCTGCGGCAACGACACGATGTCCTCCACCTCAGCCACGGACCGTGCGATCACCCCTACCAGCACCCGCGCCGCACGCATGACGGCGTCGGCCTGCCGGTCAGGGTCATTGACGCTTGCCACCGAATCACTCCTCATGACACGAGTATGGCAGCCGTTGCAGCCAGCCAATTGTTGCGCTTGTGGATTCATTTTGCGCGTGCCATCCTGAATGGTAGTTGCACATACGCAATCGTTGCCTTGGAGCACAGATTGATCAGGAGTCCTTTGTGTCCTCACGTCACGGCCACCACTCAGCCAGTGCGGCCCACGGGATTGATCGCCTGGTGCGAAACGTCTCCCACGGTCGATTCGAACGGAGCCTGTCCGCGTTGACCGCAGCCGGCGCCCTGATCACGGCAGCGGAGATCTACTTCGAGCACGACAAGGCGAGCTTCGGGAACCCGTGGATGTGGGCGCCTGTCGCGCTGGGTCCCGTAGGCGCCGTCGCAGGCGTCGCGGGAGTGGTGAGCCAGCGCGCCGCGAAGACCGCGCTGCCCATCGCCTCCGCGGCGATCGTCGCCAACGGACTCCAGGGCACCTACCTTCACGCGCGAGGCGTCGCCGAAAAACCCGGCGGATGGAGCAACTGGCGCTACAACGTGGAGATGGGCCCTCCCCTGCTGGCCCCGTTGCTGGTCACCCTGGTCGGCGGGATGGGCGTGGTCGCGGCCGTCCTCAGGAGGGAGAAGTGAATGACGGACACGCCCAAGGCCCCCGGCTGCCGTTGAACCCCGAAGACGGCGGTGGACGCTACCCGGGATTTGACACTGCTGCCCAGTCCCAGCACTGGGACGCTGCCACGACCGGCGTGGTGGCGCCACGGATCGGGATCCCGGCCGACCTGCGATTCTTCACCCCCGTGGAGGAGGCCGCGGCGTGCGCCCTCACCGACCAGTTGCTGGGGCAGCGTGAGGACCCTCGCGTACCGGTGGTGCGGATGATCGACGCTCGGCTCGCCGAAGGTCAGGGGGACGGCTGGCACCACATCCGCATGCCGACGGACGCCCAGGCCTGGCGAGAGAGCTTGGCCGGGATCGACGCCGATGCACGCGACGCCTTCGGCGCTGATTTCGCGGACTGCCACTGGGGGGACCAGGCAGCGGCACTGCGTGCCGTCCAGCACACCACTGGTTCATGGCACGGCATGCCAGCTGATTCGGTATGGAGCCTCTGGACCCGTTACGCCGACACGGCGTTCTACTCCCATCCCCTGGCGTGGAACGAGATCGGTTTCGGCGGCCCCGCGTACCCGCGCGGCTACAAGAACCTTGGCGTCGAGGCCCTGGAACCGTGGGAGGTCAAGGACACCCGTCCCGAGCTCGACCCCCTGCGTCCGGGGGGCCACCGGTGAAAGGACTCGACAGTCGTGCGGTCCGCAGCCGGAACCAGTCCGCGTGGCTGCTGCCGGCTGACGGTCGCGACGTCAACCACCAGCTGCGCTCGGACATGCGCATCTTCGACGACGATGACGAGGTCGACCTGGTCATCGTCGGCTGTGGTGCTGGTGGCTCGACGCTGATGCAACGACTGGCGCGCCGGGGCTGGCGGGTCGTCGCCCTGGACGCCGGCCCCTTCTGGGATCCCGAGCGCGACTGGGTCAGCGACGAAGCCGG
Organism: Pedococcus soli; assembly: GCF_054782575.1. Taxonomy (NCBI): domain Bacteria; kingdom Bacillati; phylum Actinomycetota; class Actinomycetes; order Micrococcales; family Intrasporangiaceae; genus Pedococcus; species Pedococcus soli. The sequence continues at coordinate 627,304 of NZ_BAAGSF010000006.1, forward strand.
CTCCCACCACCTGTACTGGAACGAACCCCGTGTCATCTCGGGTGAGAACCCGGTCCCCCTGGGCTCGAACAACTCCGGGCGTGGCGTCGGCGGGTCCATGGTGCATTTCGCCGGGTACACACCCCGGTTCCACCCCAGCGACTTCCACACCAGGACCCAGGACGGGGTAGGAGCCGACTGGCCTTTGCAGTACACCGACCTGCGCCCCTACTACGAGGACATCGAGGGCGAGCTGCCCGTGGCCGGCGAGGACTGGCCCTGGGGAGATCCGCACCGATACCCACACTCGGCGCACCCCGTCGGCGGCAACGGCGAAGTGTTCCTGCGGGGCGCCGAGGTGCTCGGCATCCCGGTGAAGGTGGGTCCGGTGGCGATCGCCAACGGCCGGTTCGGGCATCGCGCGCACTGCATCTACAGGGGGTTCTGCCTGCAGGGGTGCAAGGTCAACGCCAAGGCTTCACCCCTGATCACCCACGTCCCCGACGCCCTCGCTCACGGCGCGGAGGTCAGGGCGGACTCGATGGTCACCCGGGTGGAGGTGGACCAACGGACCGGCCGGGCAACGGGGGTGCACTTCGTCCGTCGAGGCAGGGCCCGGTTCCAACGAGCGCGCATGGTGGCTGTCGCCGGCTACTCCATCGAGACCCCACGGCTGCTGCTCAACTCCGACTCAGCCAGGTTCCCCCACGGCCTGTGCAACGACTTCGACCAGGTCGGCCGTTACCTCATGGTGCAGGGGGCTCCCCAGACTGCTGGCCGGTTCGACCGCGAGGTACGCATGTGGAAGGCACCCCCGCCCGAGGCCAGCACCGAAGCGTTCTACGAGACCGACCCGGCCAAGCCGTACAAGCGCGGCTTCTCGATCCAGACAGTGTCCCCGCTGCCCATCACCTGGGCCGAGCACGTCTCGGCCCAGGGCCATTTCGGTACAGACCTGCGCCGGTACATGAGCGACTACCCCCACTGGGCCTGTCTCGGTGCGCTCTGCGAATTCCTCCCCCGGCCGGACAACCGGGTCACCCTGTCCGACGAGCGGGACCGCCAAGGACTGCCGGTGGCGCATTTCTCGTACTCCCAGGGCGACAACGACCGCATGCTCCTGAAAGCGGCCGGTGAGGTGATGGAGTCAATCCTTCGCGCGGCAGGTGCCGGTGAGGTCATCACGATCAACCGCTACGCACACCTGGTGGGCGGCGCCCGCATGGCCGCCAACGAACGCGAAGGCGTCGTCGATGCGTCATGCCGCAGCTTCGCCGTCCCGAACCTGTACATCACCGACGGCAGCGTCCTGCCCACCCAAGGCGCCGCCAACCCCGCACTGACGATCATGGCCGTCGCCGCACGAGCCGCCGACCTGCTCGCCGCTGGAAGTCGCGGCGGGGCCCCGCGCAGGGACCCGGACCGGCAGGCGGACCAGACCGCTCGCTCGAGGACCTCACGCGCCCACTGAGGCGGGGCGCACCCGTTCGATCACAGGAGTAGACATGGCAGCACAGACGGTCGCCGACCACCTGCTGGAACGACTGCGTGACTGGGGGGTCGAGCACGTGTTCGCCTTCCCGGGCGACGGCATCAACGGCCTCCTCGCCGCGTTCGGGAGAGCAGACAACACACCCCAGTTCATCCAGTCCCGACATGAGGAGATGTCCGCCTTCGAGGCCGTCGGCTACGCCAAGTTCAGCGGCCACGTCGGTGTCTGCATGGCCACCTCGGGCCCCGGAGCCATCCACCTGCTCAACGGGCTGTACGACGCCAAGCTCGACCACGTGCCGGTCGTGGCCATCGTCGGACAGACGGCGCGCAGCGGCATCGGCGGCGCCTACCAACAAGAGGTCGACCTGCTCACCCTGTTCAAGGACGTCGCCGGCGGCTACGTGCACATGGTCATGGTGCCGGAGCAGCTGCCCAACGTGCTGGACCGCGCCATCCGCACCGCCCTGGCCCAGCGCGCGCCGACGGCGATCATCATTCCCTCCGACGTGCAGGAGCTGGAGTACTCCGCCCCTACTCACGCCATGAAGATGGTCCCCTCCAGCATCGGGGTCCGGTGGCCCGCGGTGGTCCCTGACGACGAGACCATCCTCGAGACCGCTGATCTGCTCAACAGCGGTGGGAAGCCGGCGATCCTCATCGGACAGGGCGCCCGCGGCGCGGCTGACGAGATCGGACAGGTCGCCGAGATCCTCGGTGCGGGTGTGGCGAAGGCCCTGTTGGGCAAGGACGTGCTGTCGGACGACATGCCTTGGGTGACCGGTTCGATCGGCCTGCTGGGCACCCGGCCCAGCTACGAGATGATGGCGGACTGCGACACCCTGCTGACCATCGGGTCCAACTTCCCCTACACCCAGTTCATGCCGCCGTTCGGGCAGGCGCGCGCTGTGCAGATCGACATCGACGGCAAGTTCATCGGGATGCGCTACCCCTACGAGCTCAACCTCGTCGGCGACGCTGCGACGACGCTGCAGGCACTGATCCCGCACCTGCACCGCAACGAGAACCGCGCCTGGCGCGAGACGATCGAGGGGAACGTCGCCGACTGGTGGGGAGCGATGGACCGCGAGGCCATGGTGGACGCGGACCCGGTCAACCCGCAACGGCTCTTCCACGAGGCGTCCAGGCAACTGCCCTCCAATGCCATGGTGGCCGCGGACTCAGGTTCGTCAGCGAACTGGTACGCCCGACAGCTGAAGTTCCGAGGAGACATCCGCGGCTCGCTCTCAGGGACCCTCGCGACGATGGGGCCCGGCGTGCCCTACGGCATCGGAGCGAAGTTCGCCCACCCCGATCGGCCTGCCGTCGTCTTCGCGGGCGACGGAGCCATGCAGATGAACGGTCTGGCGGAGCTGATCACCATCAAGCACTACTGGGAGCAGTGGCGCGACCCGCGACTGGTGGTCGCCGTCCTGCACAACAACGACCTCAACCAGGTCACGTGGGAAATGCGGGCCATGGAAGGCGCGCCCAAGTTCGTGGAGTCCCAGCGACTGCCGGACGTGGACTACGCCGCCTTCGCCGAAAACCTTGGCCTGCAAGCGATCCGCGTCACTCACCCAGGACAGCTCGAAGACGCCTGGAGGCGAGCGTTCGCTGCCGACCGCCCGACGGTGCTGGACGTGCACGTCGACCCGGACGTGCCCCCCGTGCCCCCGCACGCGACCTGGACGGAGATGAAGGCCACGGCACGGTCGATCCTCAAGGGCGACAAGGACCGGTGGGGTGTCATCAAGGAGGGCGTGAAGACCAAGGTCGCCGAGGTCATGCCCGGCGGTGACAGCTGATGTGCCGAGACCAGAGCGCATGACCACCAAGCGGCCCCGGAGCCAGTCCCACCCGGTCATCGACGACGTGGACGTGAGCGTCTACACGGTGCCGACCGACGCACCCGAGGCGGATGGCACCACCACCTGGGACTCCACGACGGTGGTCCTGGCGCAGGTCAGGGCGGGCGACGTCGTGGGAACGGGCTGGACCTACGCCCCCGCCGCGGCGGCTGCGCTCGTCACCGAGCTCCTCGCCCCCGTCGTGTCCGGTGCCGACCCCCTGGACGTGACGGGCCTGTCCCAGTCGATGATCCGCGCGGTGCGCAACGCCGGGCGCCCCGGCTTGGCGTCCTACGCCATCAGCGCCGTCGACGTCGCCCTCTGGGACCTCAAGGCCCGCTTGCTCGACCTACCCTTGCATCGCCTCCTCGGCGCGGTCCGCCATGACGTGCCGGTGTACGGGAGCGGCGGCTTCACCACGTACGACGCCGCACAGCTGGACCACCAGCTCACTGGCTGGTGCGCGCAGGGCATTGCGCGGGTGAAGATCAAGATCGGCGAGTCCTGGGGCACCCACACCGGGCGCGACCTCGAGCGGATGCGCCATACGCGCACGGTCATCGGGCCGGAGGTCGAGCTGTTCGTGGACGCGAACGGCGGGTACTCGGCGAAGCAGGCCATCCGGGTGATGCGGGCCGCAGACGATCTGGAGGTGCGGTGGTTCGAGGAGCCGGTTTCCTCCGACGACCACCAGGGGCTGCGCCAGGTACGCGACGCCATCGATGCCGATGTCACTGCCGGCGAGTACGGGACTGACCTCTACTACTTCCGTCGCCTGTGCCAATCCGGGGCGGTGGACTGCCTCCAGGTTGACGCCTCACGGTGCGGCGGCATCACCGAGTGGTTGCGTGCAGCCTCTGTCGCGGCGTCCTTCGGACTGCAGGTCTCCGGGCACTGCGCTCCCCACCTGCACGCCCACGTCGCTGCAGCCACCCCGAACCTTCGGCACCTCGAGTGGTTCCATGACCACGTCCGGATCGAGACGATGTTCTTCGAAGGCACCCTCGATCCCGCGGATGGTCACCTGACACCCCGCCCGGACTCACCCGGCCATGGTCTGACCCTGCGGGAGTCCGACGTCATCCCGTACAGGGTGGCGTGATGGACTCACGAAGGACCTTGGGCGGGATCGCAGGCTGGCTGGACGACCGAACCGGCGCCAGCAAACCCATCGGCCACCTCATGCGTAAGATCTTCCCCGACCACTGGTCGTTCATGTTGGGGGAACTGGCGCTGTACTCGCTGCTGGTGCTGCTCGTCACTGGGACGTTCCTCACCATGTGGTTCGTGCCGAGCAGCGGCACCGTCGTCTACGACGGGTCGTACGTGCCTCTTCGCGGCATTGCGGTCAGCGAGGCCTACCGGTCCACCGTCGACATCTCCTTCGACGTGCGCGGCGGGCTCCTGATCCGACAGATCCACCACTGGGCTGCACTGCTGTTCACCGTCGCCATCGCCGTGCACATGATGAGGGTCTTCTTCACAGGTGCGTTCCGAAAGCCCCGCGAGCTCAACTGGCTGATCGGCGTGAGCCTGTCCCTGCTGGCCATCGTGGAAGGCTTCGCCGGGTACTCCCTGCCCGACGACCTGCTGTCGGGCACGGGTCTGCGCATCGCCGACGGGCTCATGCTGTCCATCCCGGTGATCGGCTCGTGGCTCGCGTTCGCGGTCTTCGGCGGACAGTTCCCCGGAGACGACATCGTCCCGCGGCTGTACGTGGCCCACATCCTCCTGATCCCCGCCCTGCTCGTGGGGCTGGCGCTGGTGCACGTCCTCATCGTCGTCGTCCAGAAGCACACCCAGTTCGCCGGGCCGGGGCGCACCAACCGCAACGTGGTGGGCTTCCGGCTCATGCCGACCTACGCCGCCAAGGCCGGTGGGTTCTTCTTCATCGTCTTCGGGGTCACCGCCCTCATCGCAGCCCTGGTCACCATCAACCCGATCTGGATGTTCGGTCCCTACGACCCCACGGCGGCCTCCGCCGGGTCGCAACCGGACTGGTACATGGGCTTCGCCGAGGGCGCCCTGCGGCTCATGCTGCCCTGGGAGGTCCACGCGTTCGGCCACACGCTCAGCCTCAACGTCCTCCTCCCCGGGGTCCTGCTGATCCCGGTGATGTACGGCGTCACCGCCGCGTACCCCTTCGTGGAGCGATGGGCGACCCGCGCCGGCCCGCAAGAGCACCACCTCCTCGACAAGCCGAGAAACGCCGCTACCCGTACGGCGATCGGTGCCGGCGCACTGACCTTCTACGTCGTCCTCTTCCTGGCCGGTGGCAACGACATCATCGCGCTCAAGCTGCACTTGTCCATCGAGTCGATCACCATGTCGCTGCGGATCCTGGTCGTCCTGGCGCCCCTCGTCGTGGGCTGGACGACACGCCGGATCTGCCTGTCGCTGCAGTCACGTGATCGCGCGACCGTGCTGAACGGTCGCGAGACGGGCACGCTGGTGCGCACGGCCGGTGGCGGGTTCTTCGAAGCACATGAGCGCCTGTCGGCATACGGGACCTGGCGCCTGGTGGCGCACGGGCAAGCCGACGTCGCTGGTGCATCTGCACGTGGTGGACAAGAGGAGCGCCTGCCGACGTCAGACTCGGCCAAGGACGTTCATGACCGCAACGTCCTTGGCACGGAGGCAGCTCGCCGGCACGTTGCGGGGCTGCGTGGGCGGCTGGGTCGCGCCGTGGCAGGCCTCTACTTCTCGGACCAGGTCCCCACTCCGTCTCCACCGGACCGGCGCCGAGCCGAGGACCTCCTTCGGGAGGACCATGACGCCCTGCGGGATGAACGAGTGGGCGGCCCCAACCGCCTCGGGCGCAGCTGACGCGCCCGGCAGAAATAGTGTGCGCTACCGCATCTGTTGCGGGACCGCACATAGTTGGGCAGGCTGCAGTCAGGCCCTTCGGTGGGAGCACGCCCTCGCTGGACACCGGGGCGGCGTGAGGACGACAACAAGGAGCGGACGATGACCGACTCGATCGATCGCATTGCGGACATCTGGGGCCCACTGACCCCGCACGCGCGCGGCACGGCGTGGCCCGCCCGCGTCGACACCCACCTCGAGGAAGGAATCACCCCGGACTCGGTCGACCGTTGGGTCCAGTCGGCGTGCCTGCTGTGCAGCAACGGATGTGGATGTGACATCGCGGTCAAGGACGGCCGGATGGTAGGCGTGCGGGGACGTGGCGGTGACGTCGTCAACCACGGACGGCTGGGACCCAAGGGCTTGTACGGCAGCACGCCGTGGGCATCGTCCCCGGATCGCCTTACCCGACCACTGGTGCGGCGGGACGGGGTCCTGGTGGAGACCGACTGGCAGACAGCCATGGGCAAGGTCGTCGAGGTGAGCAAGCGCCTTCTCGAGGAGAAGGGGCCGCTGTCACTCGGTTTCTACACCTCCGGGCAGCTGTTCATCGAGGAGTACTACGCCCTGGCCGTCATCGGCAAGGCCTGCTTGGGAACACCTCACATGGACGGCAACACGCGGTTGTGCACGGCCACGGCTGCGGCATCGTTCAAGGAGAGCTTCGGCGCCGACGGGCAACCGGGCTCGTACACCGACATCGAACACTGTGACGCGATCTTCCTGTTCGGCCACAACATGGCCGAGACGCAGACCGTCCTGTGGACCCGGATCCTGGACCGGACGCGTGGTCCGAACCCGCCGACCATCGTCTGCGTCGACCCGCGCCGCACACGTGTCGCCGATGAGGCGATCCGGACGGGGGGCGTCCACCTTGCGGCCAAGGTGGGCACCAACCTGGCGCTGATGAACGCGTTGACCCGTGAGTTGTTCGTCAAGGACTGGGTCGACCACGAGTGGGTGCAGGCGCACACCGTCGGCCTGGAGGAACTGCGGGAGACGGTCGAGCACTGCACGCCGGAGTGGGCCGGCGAGATCTGCGGTCTCGACCCTGAGGACATCCGGCGTGCGGCGCGAATCTTCGGTGAGAGCGACCACGTGCTGTCCACGGTGCTGCAGGGCTTCTACCAGTCCCATCAGGCGACAGCCGCGTCGGTCGCGGTCAACAACCTGCACCTCCTGCGAGGGCAGATCGGCAAGGTCGGCTCCGGTGTGCTGCAGATGAATGGCCAGCCGACGGCCCAGAACAACCGTGAGTGCGGAGCTGACGGCGACCTGCCCGGCTTCCGCAACTGGGACAATGCCGCTCACGTCCAAGAACTCGCCGACCTGTGGGACGTCGATGCGTCGCTCATACCCCATTGGGCTCCCCCGACCAACGCCATGGAGATCTTCCGCCACGCCGAGGAGGGCACCATCGGCATGCTGTGGGTGTCGGCGACCAACCCCGCGGTGTCCATGCCCCAGTCAGCCCGGATGCGCAAGATCCTCGGCGGCGACCAGTGCTTCGTCGTGGTGCAGGATCTCTTCCTGACGGAGACCGCGCAGCTGGCCGACGTGGTGCTTCCGGCTGCGGGCTGGGGCGAGAAGACCGGGACCTTCACCAACGTCAACCGCACCGTGCACCTGTCCGAAAAGGCCGTCGAGCCCCCGGGTGAGGCCAAGAGCGACCTCGAGATCTTCACGCTGTACGCGGAGCTCATGGGCTTCACCGACCGCTCGGGCCGGCCGTTGCCGTCGTGGCGTACCCCTGAAGAGGCATTCGAGGCGTGGAAGGAGGCGACGGCGGGACGCCCGGTCGACTACACGGGACTGAGCTATGACCAGCTCCGCGGCCCCAGCGGAATCCCCTGGCCGGTCAACGCCCAGACCGCACCCAACGGCACCGACCGTCTCTACACCGACGCCGTCTTCCCCACCCACACGGACGAGTGCGAGACCTACGGACATGACCTTCTCACCGGAGGAGCGGTCACCGAGACCGAGCACCGCGCCCTCGCTCCTGCCGGCCGGGCCTTCCTCAAGGGGTGCGAGTGGACCCCCGCCCACGAGGTCCCGAGCGACGAATTCCCGTTGCTGTTCACCACAGGTCGGACCGTCTACCAGTTCCACACACGCACCAAGACCGGTCGGGCGCGCAGGCTCAACGCGGCCGCTCCCGACGCCTGGGTCGAGCTCAGCGCCGAGGATGCGGCAGGGCTCGGTGTCACCGAGGGCGACGTCGTCCGCGTCGAGTCACCCCGAGGCGCCATCGAGGTTCAGGCACGCGTGGGCCGCGTCATGAAGGGCGCGGTGTTCGCTCCTTTCCACTACGGCACGTGGGACCTCACCGATGCCGAGCTCGACAGCCCTTCACGGCAGGCCAATGAGTTGACCATGACCGTGTGGGACCCCGTGTCCAAGCAGCCGTACTTCAAGACGGCAGCCTGCCGAGTGGTCAAGGTGCGCGACGGCGACGGCCCCTCCCCCGCTCCCACCACGGCTGCCTCCGCCCCTGCGCAAGCCGACCTGCCACCGACCCGCGGAGGAACACCCACCTCCAGCGTCGTGCTCGACCCCATACCCATGTATCCGAACGACCCTGCGCAGGCACCCAGGTCCGGACGCGTCCCCGTCCTGCCGGAGGGCGACGCAGGAACGTATGACGAGGGCCGGTCATGAGCACCCACCTCGCGACCTATGTGGCGCTCATCCACGCCAGCGAAACCACCTTGGCCGACTCTTTCGACACCATCGGCCAGGGCCACGCGAACCATCCGGACGTGCTCTTCACCTGCCAGGCCCTGGCCAAGATGAGCCGGAGCCACGTGGCAAAGCTGCAACCCGTGGTGGCCAGGTACGGCGAAGCCTCCGACGTCGAGGAACCACAACGCCTGCACGCTTCGGGCGTCGGCGAGGTCCGCAGCGGCGCCGTCGGCCTGCTGCGCGACCTGCAGGACCTCCACATGCTCGCGACCCTGGTCGACAGCACCTGGACGGTCATCGGACAGGGAGCGCAAGGATTGCGTGACGAGGAGCTGCTGTCCATCGAGCAGACCGCACGCAAGGACGTTGCGCGCCAGCTGGCCTGGCTGGTGACCCGGATGAAGTCCGCCGCGCCCCAGGCCCTGATCGTGGCTCCGCCTGCCGCGCCTCTGGCTCGCACCACCATCAGGAGAACCTGAAGTGCTACCGCACCTGCCCCTGTGGGCGGAGCTGCTGCTCTTCGTCGCAAGCGCAGCCGTGATCTGGATCGCGGGCATCCCGCTGTCAAACTACACGGACATCTTGGCCGACCGGCTCCACCTCGGTCAGGCGCTCGGTGGTCTCATCCTCCTTGCCGTTGCCACCAACCTCCCCGAGATCGCCATCACCTACAGCGCTGCGGCCAACGGGCAACTGGACGTGGCCGTGAGCAACATCCTCGGGGGCATCGCGATCCAGACGGTGGTCCTCGTCGCGTTGGACGCGTTCGGTGTCCGTGAACGACGGCCGCTGACATACCAGGCCGCAAGCCTCACCCTCGTCATCGAGGGTGCGATCGTCCTGGCAGTGCTCGTCGTCGTGGTGATGGGCACCCAGCTGCCCAAGGACCTCGTGGTCGCGCGACTCACGCCTGACGTCGTCCTCATCGCGCTGGTCTGGGTGGTAGGCCTCGTGCTGACCCAGCGGGCAGGGGGGAAGCTGCCCTGGTCAAACAGCGGAGAAGCCCCCGACAGCCAGCCGAAGCCGCGTGGCCACTCGCAGAAGACCCGCTCAGCGGAAGCGACCCGAAAGGGCGTCAGCACCAGCCGCGTCGTCCTCATCTTCGGCGCCGCAGCGGTGGCGACCCTGGTCGCCGGTGCGCTCGCCGAGGAGAGCGGCACGGCGGCTGCCGACCAGGTGGGCCTGTCAGGGGTGCTGTTCGGTGCGACCGTGCTGGCAGCTGCGACGTCGCTGCCGGAGCTCAGTACCGGCCTGAATGCGACCCGGCAGGGTGACTACAAGCTCGCCTTCGGTGACATCTTCGGTGGCAACGCCTTCCTGCCGGTGCTGTTCCTGCTGGCGGTCCTGGTCTCGGGCAAGGCCGTCCTGCCCAACGCCCACGCCGCCGACATCTACCTCACGGGTCTGGCCGCGCTCCTGACGGTCGTCTACATGGCGGGTCTCATCTTTCGTCCCGGGAAGCAGCACGCACGTCTCGGGATCGACAGCATCGCGGTCCTGGGCCTCTACGTCCTCGGCATCATGGGGCTCGTCGTCCTCCCGCAGTAGCACCGACCCACTTCGTCTCAGCGCCCCCCGGGTTGCTCGGGGTGCCACTTGACCGCCGATCGCGAGGGTTCGAATCTCTGAAGACCATGCGACGTTCAAGCACCGACGCGCCCTTCACGAAGGCAACTGACCTCTTCCCTACGTGGGAAGTGACCGGCTGCCCGTCGGACGTCCACGCACGTCGGCGGACGTCCAGGGACCGACACCAGGGCCGAAATGCCAGGTCTTAGTCACGCAGTTAGTCACGCAGGCCCCACAGACGCCGGTGAATGAAACCGCCCCTAACCGGCGTTTCCGCAGGTCAGGGGCTGTTTCATACTGGTGGGCGATACTGGGTTTGAACCAGTGACCTCTTCCGTGTCAAGGAAGCGCGCTACCACTGCGCCAATCGCCCGAGGGTGGAGATTTCGGGTTCGTACGTAGTCGAGGTGGAGACGGGATTTGAACCCGTGTACGCGGCTTTGCAGGCCGCTGCCTCGCCTCTCGGCCACTCCACCGTGAAGGCGGTCAAACCCTCCGAGCGGATGACCGGGCTCGAACCGGCGACCTCAACCTTGGCAAGGTTGCGCTCTACCAACTGAGCTACATCCGCATTACACGCGCGTTGGTGACGAACGGGGAGTTTTTGCTACCCGCTGCGCGTGCGAAGAAAACTTATCGGATCAGGCGCTTCCTCTCCAAATTGGGTGTCGTCCGAGTCGTCCGGGACGGGGGTCAGCGGCTTGCGGGCCTCCTCCCGGAGACCCGCCAGGGACCCCACGAGATCCTCCTCCGCGGTGGCATCCGCCTGGGCCGCGAGCAGCCCGGCCACGCCGCCGGACGCGACTGCTCCGTTGCCCGCAGGGGCGCCGTGGGCGGTGTCGGCGGGGGTTCGGGTCGCCGAGGCGACGGAGGCCGTGCCGGCACGAGCGCCACCCGGCGCAGGGGCCGCGGACCCGGCGCGGCGGGAGGCGAGCTTCCCCTGGACCCACTCAACGACGCGTGCACGCAGCGACAGCCGCTCCTCGACGGGCCACAGGGTGCGGATGGCGGCGTTGAGCGCGGCGCCGATGAGGACCGCGATGGCGAGGGCGTACAGGAAGATCAGCAGCACGATCGGGGCGGACAGCGGTCCGTAGATCGAGGTGCCGCCCTTCAGCGAGGCCGCGACGGTGCCGCGCAGGACGTACGACGACAGGGACCACAGCACCAGCGTCAGCACCGCTCCCGGCACGTCGCGGAGCCACGGGCTGCGCCGTGGGGTGGAGATGTGGAACAGCGTCGCGATGCTGGCGACAGCGAGGACGGTCACGACCGGCCAGTAGAGCCACGCCAGGAAGCCCGTCTCCTTGGGCAGCAGGTCCTTGAGCCACGTCGGGCCGATCACGACCAAGGGGATGACGACGATGCCGACCACGAGCGACAGCACGTAGAGCGTCAGCGACAGGGCCCGCGTCCGGACGATGCCGCGCACCCCCGACTGGCCGTACATGATCGAGATGGTGTCGACGAAGACGTTGAGCGCACGCGAACCCGACCACACCGACAGCAGGAAGCCGACCGAGATGAGGTCGAACCGGCCGTCCTTGAACACGTCCTGGACGGTGGGCAGCAGCGTGTTCTGGATGAGACCGGGCGTGAGGAACTGCCCGGCCCAGGTCTGGATCTGGGCGATGATCCGCGTGACGGTGTCGTCCCCCAGCCACTTGCCGAGGTACCCCACGCCACCGAACAGCCCCAGCACCAACGGCGGCAGCGAGAGCAGCATGAAGAAGCCCGCCTCGGAGGCCAACCCGGTCACGCGGTACTTCAGGCAGACCCTGATCGTCTCCACCGTCATCCGCGCGACCGGCATGGCTCCGGGCACGCGCACCAGCTCGCGACGGACCCGCGCCTTCACACTCACCTGCCCACGGTATCCCGCATACTCTGCGGTCGTGCCCACCCACGCCGTCACCAACCAGGTCCCCGCCCTCCCCGACTACAACGCGTTGACCAGCAACGCCGCGCTGGCAGAGGCCGTTCGGCGCTGGGCCGACGACGCGGCATACGCGGAGGTCGAGCATCTCGGCGCGCGCTCGGGGTCGGCGCAGGCGCGCGAGTGGGCCGAGCAGGCGAACACCCACCACCCCGTTCTGCGGACCCACTCCCCCACCGGCGAACGCCTCGACGAGGTCGACTTCCACCCTGCGTGGCACTCCCTCATGGAGGTTGCCGTCGGTGGCGGGCTCACCGCCGAACCATGGACCCGGCCCCCGGGCACCGGGGCGCACGTGCGACGTGCGGCCGGGTTCACGACCTGGTCGGAGGTCGAGCAGGGCCACCTCTGCCCCGTCTCGATGACGTATGCCGCCGCGCCGGCGCTCGCGGCCAACGCCGCGCTCGCGCAGCGCTGGGTCCCCCCGCTCGCCTCACGCAGCTACGACTTCGGCCTGCGCCCGCTCGACGCCAAGGCCGGGGCCATCGCCGGCATGGGCATGACCGAGAAGCAGGGCGGCTCCGACGTCCGCGCCAACACGACCCGCGCCGTGGCCACGGACGGCGGCCCGGTGGCCGGCGGTGACACCTACCGCCTGACGGGGCACAAGTGGTTCTGCTCGGCGCCGATGAGCGACGCCTTCCTCGTGCTGGCGCAGACGGAGGCGGGTGTCGGGTGCTTCCTGGTTCCCCGGGTGCTCGACGACGGTGAGCGCAATCCCTTTGCGCTCCAGCGGTTGAAGGACAAGCTGGGCAACCGGTCCAACGCGTCCTCCGAGGTCGAGCTCGACGGCACGTGGGGGGTGCGCGTCGGCGACGAGGGCCGCGGCATCCGGACCATCCTCGACATGGTCGCGGCGACCCGCCTCGACTGCATCCTCGGATCGTCCGCGACGATGCGAGCGGCTCTGCTCCGCGCGATCCACCACGCCCGGCACCGCAGTGCGTTCGGCGCCCTGCTGGTCGACCAGCCGTTGATGCAGAACGTGCTGGCGGACCTCGCCCTCGAGTCCGAGGCGGCCACCACACTCGCACTGCGGCTCGCGCACGCCGTCGACGAGGGCGACACGGCCCTGTCCCGACTGGGTGTCGCGCTGGGCAAGTACTGGGTCTGCAAGCGCACCCCGGTGATGGTCGCCGAGGCCCTGGAGTGCCTGGGCGGCAACGGCTACGTCGAGGAGAACGGCCTGGCGCGCCTCTACCGCGAGGCGCCGCTCAACTCGATCTGGGAGGGCTCGGGCAACGTCAACGCCCTCGACGTCCTTCGAGCCGTGGGCCGTGAGCAGACCTCCGTCGACGCCTACCTCGCCGAGGTCGGGCTCGCGCGGGGCCACCACCGCGTGCTCGACGACGCCATCGACGGGCTTCCGGAGCTGCTCGCTCGGGCGACCCGACCAGATGCGCAGGCCGGGGCACGTTCGGTGGTCGAGGGGCTCGCCGTCACCCTGCAGGCGTCCCTGCTGGCCAGGCTCGCCCCCACCGTGGTGGCTGACGCGTTCATCGCGAGCCGGCTGGGCGGACGGCACGGGGCGACCTTCGGGACGCTCGACGTCGGCCTCAGCACGCAGGCGTCCAGGACCCTCGTGGACCGCGCATTCACCCTCTGACCGGCCGGAAACACGCGACGAACGGCTGATCGACGCGGAGTCCACGCCGCCGCATACTCGGCAGCATGAGAGGTCAACCCGGACGGGGAGCCTTGATCGGGCTCTTCCTCGGCGCCGTGACCGCGGCGCTGGTCATCCTGCTGCCCGCAGCGATGAAGGGGCTCAACTACATGGACGTCCTGGACCCGCTGCTCTACATCGGGGGCCCGATCGTCGTCCTCTCGGCCTGCGGTGGCGCCATGCTCGGCGCGCCGGCACCCCGACCGCAGCACGAGGTCTGGATGCGCCCGATCCGCAAGCCGGGACCTGCCGCCACCGTTGCAGGGGGAATCGTGCTGCTGACGATCTGCGGGATCGCCACCTGGGTGATGCTGTGGGGGTTCGGCAAGGTCCCGCCGCCGCCCGGGCTGAGCTGAGCGCAGACCGGGCAAGGGCGCGGGCCCGCGCCCCGCGCCTCAGTCCTGCCTCAGTCCTGCCTCAGTCCTGGATGACCGACAGGACGTTCCCGGCCGGGTCCCGGAACCACGCGATGAGCGGACCGCCCCCGCGGAAGATGCCCTTGGCGTCCGTCGCCATCGGCGTCCCCTCGTACTTCTCGAAGCTCACCCCTGCTGCCGTGAGGCCGTCCACCGTCGCCTCGATGTCGGCCACGGGGAAGTTCAGCACGGTGAAACCGGCCGGCTCGTGGTCGCGCTTGGGGTAGATGATCGCGCGGTGGTCACCCCCGAGGTGCAGGCTGAGGATGCCCATCTGCTCGGTCACCTCGAGCCCGAGCACGTCCGAGTAGAACGTCCGCGCTGCGTCGATGTCTTTGGCGGAGAAGCCACTGAATGCCTTCGATTCGCTGAGCACGCCCAGCTCCCTTCGTCGTGGCGGCGCCCGACGCGGCACCACCTACCCGTGAAGACTCCGCCGGGGAGCGGAACTCATCGCACCCTCACGTCACGCGGAGGCGCTGCTGCTCCTTGCTGACGTCGTAGTCGACTGCCGGCCACTGGGGGTCCATCGCCTCGAGGTGCTCGAGCACCAGGCTCTGGACTGCCAGGCGCGCGTACCACTTGCGGTCGGCGGGAACGACGTACCACGGGGCTGCGTCCGTCGAGGTGCGGTCGAGGACCGCTTGGTACGCCTCCTGGTAGTGCGGCCACTGCAACCGCTCGTCGACGTCGCCGGGGTTGTACTTCCACTGCTTGTCGGGCCGAGCGAGCCGCTCGGTCAGCCGGGCCTTCTGCTCGTCCGAGGAGATGTGCATCATCACCTTGATGATCGTGGTGCCGTCGGCGATCGCCTTCTCCTCGAACGCGTTGATCTGGGCATAGCGCCGCGACCACGTCGCCTTGGGCACGAGGTCGTGCACCCGAACGATGAGGACGTCCTCGTAGTGCGAACGGTCGAAGACGCCGATCTGCCCCGGCGACGGGAGCGCGTTGCGGATGCGCCACAGGAATGGGTGCCGGCGTTCCTCTGCCGAAGGGGCCTTGAACGCGGTGTACCGCACGCCCTGGGGGTCCATCTCACCAACGACGTGGCGCATGATGCCACCCTTGCCGGAGGTGTCCATGCCCTGGACGACGAGCAGGAGCGACCGCTGACCGTCCATCTTGGCCTCGGCGTACAGGCGTTCCTGGAACTCGCCGATCTCCCCCGCGCGCAGCTCCAGGGCCGCCTGCCCGGCTTCCTTGTCGCCGTCGAAGGCTGGCGTCGAGCGTGGGTCGCACTCGGCGAGGACGAAGCCCTCCCGCACCCGCAGCGCCTCGCTGAACGTCACGGGAGCCAGCGGGGTGACCTCAGCCGGCTTCGACTCGGGATGCTTGGTGGCCTTCTTGTCCTTCTTGCCCATTGGCGCATCCTGTCACCGCTGGTCACCCCGCGCGAGGGCTGTGAGACGGGAGATGGCGCGGTAGTACTTCTTGCGGTAGCCGCCCGACAACATCTCGGCGGAGAAGACCTCTCCCAGTGGCTGACCGCTGGCGAACACCGGGATGTCTGCGTCGTACAGGCGGTCCGCGAGGACCACGAGGCGCAGCGCGACCGCCTGGTCGGTCACCGGGCGCACGTGGGTCCATCCCACGGCCGTGACCCCGTTGAGGAGGGTGCGGTACCGGCTCGGGTGCACGGTCGACAGGTGACGGGTCACGTCGATGAAGTGGTCGAGCACGGCACCCTCCCGCTGGGTCGCCTCGGCGACCTCCGCCTCGGTCAGCGGCGGCGGGCTGTCGACCGTGTCGCGGTGCCGGTAGTCCGGGCCGTCGACGGTCAGCACGTCGAAGCGCGATGCCAGCGCCTGGATCTCGCGCAGGAAGTCCTCAGCGGCAAACCGCCCTTCCCCCAACGCATCCGGCAGGGTGTTGCTCGTGGCCGCCAACGACACCCCGGCCTCGGTGAGGCGCGCGAGCAGGGTCGCCATGAGGACGGTGTCGCCCGGGTCGTCGAGCTCGAACTCGTCGATGCACACCAGGGTGTGCGCGCTGAGCGCCTCGACGGTCTGGGCGAAGCCGAGCGCCCCGACGAGATTCGTGTACTCCACGAACGTCCCGAAGGACTTCGGCCCCTCCGCCTCGTGCCAGAGGCTCGCCAGCAGGTGCGTCTTGCCGACGCCGAACCCGCCGTCGAGGTAGATCCCGCGCCCGGCCTTCGCCCGCTTGCGACGTCGCCCGAACAGACCGGTGCTCCCAGTGGCTCCGCCCAACGATGCGGCATACGCCTCGAGCCGCTCCACCGCCGCGGACTGGCTGGGCTCCGCGGGATCGGGGCGGTACGTCGAGAACCGCTCCGCGTCGAACCGCGGCGGGGGCACGAGGTCCCGCACCAACCGTTCGCGGTCGAGCTTCGGGGAGCGTTCGGTGAGTGAGGAGGGCACGGGGGAAGCGTAGGTGAGGCAGACTTCCCGCATGCGCCTGCTGCTCAGCGAGACCGGCTCCCCCGCCCCCGGCACCGACCTGGACGACGCTGCCCTGCGAGAGGCGTATGCCGCGCCGGCCGACCGCGCGTGGCTGCGCGTCAACTTCGTGGCCTCCCTCGACGGCGCGGTGACCGGTGCGGACGGACGCTCGGGGAGCATCAACACCCCGGCCGACTTCCGGGTCTTCTCCGTGTTGAGGCAGCTCGCGGACGTCGTCGTCGTGGGCGCGGGAACCGTTCGTGCAGAGGGCTATCCGGCGTTGCGGGACGAGGACCCGGAGTCGCCTGTGCTCGCGGTCGTCAGCAACCGCGGGGAGCTACCGCCAACCGTCGCTGCGATGACGTCACCTCGCGGCGCGGCCATGCTCATCACGTGTCAGTCGGCATCCTCGTCCAACATCTCCGCCGCCAGGGAGGTCCTCGGAGGCGACCACGTCGTGGTGGTCGGCAAGGACGCTGTGGACCTGCGGGCGGCTCGAGCGGCGTTGGAGGACAGAGGGTTCCGCAGCATCCTGTCCGAGGGCGGACCGTCGCTCTTCGGCACGATGCTCAGCGCGGGAGTCGTGGACGAGGTCGACCTCACCTGGGCGCCGACCCTGGTGGGTGGCGAGCACGGCCGGATCACCGGCGGGCCGGACCTCGACGTCACGCTCACCCCGATGCTGCTGCTCGAGGAGGACGGAAGCGTCCTCGGTCGCTGGCGCGTCGACCACTGACGCACGCCTCTCACCACTTCCACTGGCGGCGAGTGGACGGCGCCAATTCGGTTCTGCTCAGAGCGAATTCGTGGGATCGGGGTGTGGACAACCCTTCTCAGAGCATTCGAACACCTGTACGATTACGGTATGTCGACGGCCCCGCTCGCAGCACTCCCGGACACCGGTCCGGACGGTGGCTGGGGCGTGCGGAACCAAGCGTTGTGGGAGCGGACCGCTGCTGTTGCGGGTCGGTTGAACCGGGCGCAGGCCGAGCTGGTCGACATCATCGACGAGGTCATGACCGACCGGCACTGGGGCGAAGGCGGGTTCAAGTCACCCGAGCACTACCTCGTCGTCCGCGCCGGCCTCTCGCATGCCCATGCCGCTGACATCGTCGCCGTGGCCCGGCGACGCACCGAGCTCACCGACGCAGCTGTGGCGTTGGAGGCTGGGGAGCTGTCCCTGGACCAGGTTGCCGTCCTGGCCCGCCACGTCCCGGTCACCCACCAGGCCTCGGTCACCCAGTTCGCCCGCAACGCCACCGTCACCCAGCTGCGCCGAGCCGTCGCCCGCCACGCGTTCGCCGCCCCCGCACCAGCCGCACACGCCGCCCAAGGCACCGACGCAGCGGGCAGCGATCTGCCCGTCGAGCCGCACACGCTGGGGTTCGGCGACCTGGACACCGCCGCCCTGCCGTCCACCGCCTTCCAATCGGCCGCCGAGCAGCGTGCCTGCGCCAAGCCCGACCTGGCCATGTCCTACGACGCCGACGGCCGGTTCCAGCTGCGCTACTCCGCCCCCGCGACCATCGGCGCGCTGGTCGAACAAGCCGTCAAGGAGGCCAAGGACGCACTGTTCCTGCGCCGCCGCGACACCGACAGCGGTGACGCCAGCGACCCCACCCGGACTGGCCGGGCTGCCCCCGTCGACGACCGGTACGCCGGATTGCCGACCTACGCCGACGCCCTCGAGGAGATGGCCACCCGCTCCCTCGCGGCGGTCACCTCCACCAGCAGGTCGGCGCACTACCGGGTCTACCTGCACCTCGACACCGACGGCGCGTGGGTCAACGGGGGGCACGCCATCCCCCTGCGCCTGCTCGGACGGTTCATCAGCGACGGGCGGGTGCAACCCGTCTGGGAAACCGAAGGGCGACCGGTGTCCGTCGGGCGGGCGATGCGGATCCTGCCCCACCGCACCCGCCGCCTCATCACCGACCGCGACCGCGGCTGCAGGTTCCCCGGCTGCCCCACCACCGGGTTCGTCGAGATCCACCACCTCCAGGCATGGGCCGACGGCGGCCCCACCGACACCGACAACCAGGTCAGCCTCTGCACCGCCCACCACGACGGCATCGACCGCGGCGACTACACCATCACCGGCGACCCCACCGTCCCCGATGGCCTGACCGTCACCAACCGGTACGGGCTACCCATCCGACCACCCCGACCCCACGAGACCGCCCCACCACCAGGCGGTGACCCACCCGTCCCCGCAGGCACCTACCAACCGCCCTCAGGCGGGGCCATCACCTGGAACGACCTCGCCATCCCCTCCGACCACGAACTCACCCTGGGCGCCCCACCCCCACCCGGGCTCAGACTCGCCCCACCACCACCAGCGCAGACCATCTCCTGGCTCGACGACCCCGACAACCCCGACCGCGGACTCATCCGCACCAACTGGGGCCACCACTGAGCCGAGCCGCGCGTTGCCGCCGCCGCGCGGCGCCCCCTACTCGTTGCCCCCGCACGCCGCTGACTCGAGACTGGGGCGGTGGGCGTACGCAACTTCCTGGTCGAAGGCGTCTCGGGCACGGGGAAGACGTCCGTGTGCGATGAGCTGGGGCGACGCGGCTACCAGGCCATCCACGGCGACCGTGAACTGGCGTACCAAGGGGATCCCCTGACCGGCGTGAAGGTCAGTGGTTCGGGCCACGAGCACCACATCTGGGACGTCGAGCAGGTGCGCGCCCTCGCGGCGGACGACAACAAGCCGCTCACCTTCTTCTGCGGGGGCTCGCGCAACTTCGCGATGTTCATCGACCTGTTCGACGAGGTGTTCGTGCTCGACATCGACGCCGAGACCCTGCACCGTCGGCTGGACCGTCGTCCCACCGACGAATGGGGCTCGAAGCCGGCCGAGCGAGAGCTCATCGTCCGACTGCACCGGACCGGGGAGGACGTGCCCGCCGGGGTGGTCGTCGACGCGACGCAACCCCTCACCCAGGTGGTCGACCAGATCCTCGACCACGTCCAGCAGGCCTGGACGACCGGCCGCGGAGGCCACCCAGCGGCACGGCCGGGACAGGGACGGCCGGGACAGGGACGGCTGGGATAGCCCACCGTGGCCAAGGTGCGTGCTGCTAGCTGCTCACGAAGTCGGCGACCGACCGCTCCCAGCGTTCGGGGTCGACGTTCCACTCCTTGGTGTGGCGCGAGGTGTCCCAGTGCTCCATCGTCACGAGGTCGGGGCGAGCGGCAGCCAGCTCCTGCGACGGCCCAACCGGGACGAACTCGTCGTCCACCGAGTGGATGATGAGCATCCGGTGGCGCAGCTCGGACGCCTTGGCCACCCAGTCGGTCTGCGCCACGTCGACGGGGTCGTGCACCCCGACGAGACGACGGGTCAGCCTGCGCCCCATGAGGTACCGGCTCAGGCCACCGATGGTGTCGGGCACCCCGTGCAGCCGCCCGTGGTGGATGAGGACGTCGGTCCAGTCGATCACCGGTGCATCGAGGACCACGTGGCTGACGTGGTCGGCGAGCCAGGACCGGCTCAGGGTCTGGAGCACGATCGCGCCGCCCATGGACCACCCCACGAGGATGAGCTCACGCGCTCCCTGCTGCACGGCGAACAGCGCAGCGTCCTCGATGTCGCGCCATTCCGAGAGGCCGAGGTTGTACCGGCCATCGGCCCCGCGTCGGGCGCCCAGGTCGTTGCGGTAGGACGGGATGATCACGTTGATCCCGCTGTCGTGCAACGGCTTCACGGCACGCAGTCCCTCGTCGCGCCGCGCCCCGCGGCCGTGCACCAGCACCGCCCACCGGGTCGACGGCTGTTCGGCACGGACCACCCAGGCAGGCATGGTGCCGAGCTCGGTCAGCACGTCGACGTACTCGGTGCGCAGCCCCAGCGCGCGGTCCGGGGGGCCGGCGTAGAAGTACTGGTCCCACCGCCCGTACCCCGGCGCCAGGTGACCCGAGTCGACCCCGAGGAGCTCCCGGCGCACGCGGCCGCGGTCCTCGTCGACATCCAGGAGGTCACCCAGCCGCACGTGGCCCGACGACCCGTCGAGCCACAGCCCGTACCGGCCCGGCACGATGCTCTCGGGCGTGAGGTCCAGCGTCACGCTCCCCTCGTCGACGGCGAGGATCTGGGTGTCGTCAGGCCGCTGACGGTCGGGGGTCAGGGCCCGCCGGGCGACATAGGCGGCCACGCCCACCGACGACACCGCCGCCGTGGCTGCGAGGGAGCCCGCGGTGACCCCTGCGACCGTCGCTGCGGTGCGCAGCTGACGGCGGTCAGAGCTCATCGGCCGGCCTCACCCAGGACGTCGGCGAGGTCGAAGCTCACGGGTTCCTCCAGCTGCTCGTAGGTGCACGTGAGGGGGTCGCGGTCCTCGCGCCAGCGCACGAACTGCGCGGTGTGGCGGAAGCGGATCCCCTCCATGTGGTCGTACTTGACCTCCACGACGCGTTGGGGGCGCAACGGGGTGAACGAGAGGTCCTTGCCCGCGTTCCACCGGCTCGTGGCGCCGCTGGTGGGCGTCCTCGTTCCTGCCTCCTGCTCCGCCCACGCCCAGGGGTGGTCCTCGAAGGAGGTGACCAGGGGCTGAAGCTCCTCGAACAGCTCGCGCCGCCGCGCCATGGGGAACGCACCGATCACGCCGACGCTCATGAGCGACCCGTCGTCGGTGTAGAGCCCCAGCATGAGCGACCCGATGAGGTCGTCCCCGGTCTTGTGGGTGCGGTAGCCCGCCACCACGCAGTCAGCGGTACGGACGTGCTTGATCTTGAGCATCGTCCGCTTGTCCTGCTCGTACGTGCCCGACAGCGGCTTGGCGATGACCCCGTCGAGCCCCGCGCCCTCGAACTGCTCGAACCACTCCTGCGCCACCTCGGGGTCGCGCGTCGCCCGGGTGAGGTGGATCGGGGCCGCCACCGAGTCGAAGGCCTGCTCCAGCAGCGCCCGCCGCTCGGCGAACGGCCGCCCCGTCAGGTCCTCCCCGTCCAGCGACAACAGATCGAACGCCACGAACTGCGCGGGCGTCTCGGCAGCCAGCTTCTTGACCCGGCTCGCGGCAGGGTGGATGCGCTGCTGCAGTGCCTCGAAGTCGAGCCGGTCCCCCGACGCGCCCACGACCACGATCTCGCCGTCGACGACCGCCTGCTCCGGGAAGTTCTCCAGCACCGCCGACACCACCTCGGGGAAGTAGCGCGTCATGGGCTTCTCGTTGCGGCTGCCGATCTCCACCGCGTCACCGGACCGGAAGATGATCGAACGGAACCCGTCCCACTTGGGCTCGAACAGGTAGTCCCCGGTCGGGATCCCCTTGACCGGCTTGGCGAGCATGGGCGCGACCGGGGGCGGCACCGGCCCCCACTGCTGCCGAAGCTCGGCGTCGCGGTCGGCCTTGGGGGTCATGTAGTCGTCGTCGGCCTTGTCCTGGCGTCGCTTGCTCGGCTGCACCCGTGGCGGCTCCCCCGGCATCTTGGGGTAGTCCGGCGGGAAGTTCAGCTCACCGAGCCCGCGCTCCTTGATGTCTTTGTCCCACAAGGCGATTGCCCCGGCCACGTCGCCGACGGCCTCGTCCATCCCGGCCCAGGCGTCACCGGACGAAGCGAGGATGCCGGGCACCGTGCGGACCGTGAACTCCCCCGGATCCACACCGACGAGCTGGTCCCAGCCCAGCGGCATACTGACCGGTGCGCCGGCGAGCGGGCGCGGGCTGTAGGCGGAGGCGATCGTGCGGTCGCGGCAGGCCTGGTTGAAGTCGACGAACACGCGCTCCCCGCGCTCCTCCTTCCACCACGAGGCCGTCACCAGGTCGGGCAGGCGTCGCTCGAGCTCACGGGCGATCCCGATGACTCCGTGGCGGACGTCGAGGAACTCGTGGGTCGGGGCGACGCGGACGAACACGTGGACCCCGCGGTTGCCCGACGTCTTGACCCACCCGGTGAGGCCGATCTCGGTGAGCAGCTCCCGGAGGGCGACCGCGGCCTCCACCGCGTCGGCAAACGTCCGACCTGGCTGCGGGTCGAGGTCGATGCGCAGCTCGTCCGGCTTGTCCACGTCGGTCGTGCGGACCGGCCAGGGGTGGAAGGTCACGGTGTTCATCTGCATCGCCCACACCACGGCCGCCGGCTCGTCGACGACGACCTGCAGGTGCTTGCGGCCCGACGGGTAGGTGCACATGACCGGGGTGATGAAGTCGGGCATCCCCTTCGGCGGGTTCTTGGTCCAGAACTCCTCACCCGCGATCCCCTCGGGGAAGCGCTGCAGGGTCACGGGGCGGTGGCCGAGCGCGTTCATGAAGCCCGAGCGGACGTCCACGGCGTACTGCGCCAGGTCGAGCTTCGTGATGCCCTCGTCGGGCCAGATCAACCGGTCCGGGCTGGAGATCCGCACCTCCCGCGCATCCCCCCAGGGTCCTTCGGGCACGTCCACCGTCGTCGCCGCTGCCGCCATGGGCCGACCCTATCCGGCGGGTACGTCACGGACCCGTAAGAATCAAGGTGGCCGGGGCGGGACCATTTCCGGCCCTGCCGGCGTTGAGCACGACGTGAGACTGTTCCGAAGGAGTCACGACATGACCATGGACAAGACCGACCGCACGTATGCCGTGTCCAAGACCGAGGACGAGTGGCGTTCCGAGCTCAGCCCGGCCGAGTACCAGGTGCTGCGCCAGGCGGGGACCGAGCGGCCGTACGTCGGCGAGTACACCGACACCAAGACCGAGGGCGTGTATGCCTGTCGCGCCTGCGGTGCCGAGCTGTTCACCTCGGGCACGAAGTTCGACAGCCACTGCGGCTGGCCGTCCTTCTACTCCCCGCTCGCCGGTGACAGCGTGGAGTACATCGAGGACGTGAGCATGGGGATGAAGCGGGTCGAGGTCCGCTGCGCCAACTGCGGCAGCCACCTCGGGCACGTCTTCGAGGGCGAGGGCTACGGCACCCCGACCGACCAGCGCTTCTGCATCAACTCGATCTCGATGACGCTGCGACCGGCCGACCAGTCCTGACCACCCCAGGCTGACCACACGAGGTCGTTGAAGGGATCCGGCGGGCCAGGACCCGTCGGATCCCCGACGACCGTCAACGACCGGGTCCGCCGTACCGCGGGTCGGACTCCCACCACGGACGGTCGGAGACCGGCTCAAGGTCCAGGCGGGCGTCCACCAGCGCCGCCTCGACCCGGTCGGCACGCACCCACGCGGCCACCGTCGCCGCGAGCAGCGGGAGGCCCACGGCCTCGGCCAGCCCGAACATCGCACCGCCGCCG
Organism: Pedococcus soli; assembly: GCF_054782575.1. Taxonomy (NCBI): domain Bacteria; kingdom Bacillati; phylum Actinomycetota; class Actinomycetes; order Micrococcales; family Intrasporangiaceae; genus Pedococcus; species Pedococcus soli. The sequence continues at coordinate 651,388 of NZ_BAAGSF010000006.1, forward strand.
ACGTGCTGCTGGAACAACGGGTCACGGGCCGCCAGGTAGGCCGCCACCGGAGCACCCAGCAGCGCAGGCGACGCCATCACCACCACGCCGGGCACGGCATCGAGCAACCCGTCCCCGAACCCGATGAGCACCCGTACCCCCGGCGTGCACCAGGCCGGGGCGAGCTCGTCGGCGAGCAGCGGCAGGACGAACAGCAGCCCGGTGCCGACGAGCAGCAGGTAGGTGAGCTCTCGCAGCCACCCGAGCTCCAGCGACCGGGCCAGCCACGGCGTCACGAACATCGCCAGGTGGACCCCTGTCGCCACGACCGAGCCGACGAGCGGGAACATCAGCACCCGGGCCACCCGACCGCCGAGGAACTCGCGGACCGCGGCAGCCCGGACGGGGCCCACGGCCCGCAGCCCGAGCCCCACCGGGTCACCGAGGGCGAGGCCGACCGGGGTGATGGCCGCCAGCACGCCGGACTGCGCGGCCGCGGCGACGAAGGACGTGTCGCGGAACGCAGCCAGGCCGCCGTCGGTGGCCAGCACGAGGGTGCCGATCCCCAGCACCGCGTACGTGATCACGCGCAGGACCGGCACGGGCTCGTGGCGACGTCGCAGCGTCCACACGGCCGCGGCATACGCCCCACCCAGGAGGACGGCCAGCGCCGTCCCCACCGGCGACAGGACCCACGCGGTGAAGACGTCGCCGAAACCGAAGGGTGCCACCCCGCGAGCCTGCTCCCCCCACCTGAGACGCCCCTGAGGACCGCCGCCGACCGCAGCGAACCACCGGGACAGGGAAGGGCCCCCGACCGTGGTGGTCGGGGGCCGTTCCCCCCTCCGCGCCGGACGCCTCAGACGGCGTGTGCCGGCGTGGCCGCCCTGCCGACACCGATCCGGACCTCTTCCTCGACCGGGACGGTGCGGCGGTGCCACATCCCGAGTCCGCTGAGGATGAACATCAGGCCGGAGCCGACGAATGCCGCGATCGCACCCCACAGGGCGATGGTGCCCATGGTGCCGAAGGCGTACGCGTTGAGGAGCAGGCCGCGCAACGTGTTGCCCATGAACAGGGTCTGGCGCAGCTGCCCGAGCTCGGCGACGGTGGCCGGGTCGGAGGTCTTGTCCGCCGAGGCGGCGATGAACTCGCCACTGACCTCCTCGTAGGTCTTGCCACCACTGGCCTTGTTCATGTGGACGAGGATGTAGTGGTCGGCGTAGGCCTTGGCCTGCGCGCCGGTGGTGAGCTCCTGGCCCGCGTACTGGGACAGGTACGGCTTGATCAGCGGGTCCTCGATCGCCTTGCCCGAAGGCATCGTGATCTTCTGGTCGGCGAGCTGGCTGTGCACGTTGGCGCTGACGAAGCTGCTCGCCCAGGTCAGCAGTCCGCCGGCCGTGAGGAGCACCGCGGCCAGGATCAGGCCGCCGATCGTCAGGAGCGTGTCGAGAGTTCTGCGTCGCATGGTTGTCGTCTCCAGCTGGTCGGGGTTTGCGGCCCCGGGTGGTCATGCCCTTCTGGGCACCCTCAGCATCCGGGCACGCAGTCACCACCGACAGGGACCATCGTCCCCGACCCTGTGTGGTCCACGGCACACCCCTGTGCCGGCAAGGAGATCCGCAGTCGTGCGAACCGTCAGCGCAGCGACGCGAGCAGGTCCGCGACCTCGACGCGGCGACCCGTGTGGAACGGCAGCTCGTCGCGCACGTGCATGCGAGCCCGCGACGCCCGCAGCTCGCGCATGAGGTCGACGATGCGGTGCAGCTCGTCGGCCTCGAAGGCCAGCACCCACTCGTAGTCGTTGAGCGCGAACGAGGCGATGGTGTTGGCCCGCACGTCGGGGTAGTCACGCGCCATCTGCCCGTGCTCGCGCAGCATGTCGCGGCGTTCCTTGTCGTCGAGCAGGTACCACTCGTAGGAGCGCACGAACGGGTAGACGCAGATGAAGTCCTTGGGCGTCTCGTCCGCGAGGAAGGCCGGGATGTGGCTCTTGTTGAACTCGGCCGGACGGTGCAGCGCTGCCGCCGACCAGGTCGGCTCGAGGAGGTGCCCGAGGTCGGTGCGCAGGAAGGCGCGGTAGGCCGCCTGGACGTCCTCGATCTTCTCCGCGTGCCACCAGACCATGAAGTCGCAGTCGGCCCGCATGCCGCCGAGGTCGTAGACGCCGCGCGTCAGGACCCCCTTCTCCTCGAGCTCGCCGAAGAGGGTCTCGACCTCCTTGGCCATCTGCTCGCGGTCCTCCCCCAGCGGCGCGGTGACGCTGAACACCGACCACATGGCATACCTGATGGAGTCGTTGATCTCGCGGATCCGGGACGGGGAGGGCTTGCTGCTCATGGGTTCATTCTCCCGCGTCCCCGTGGCGGGCGCGCAGGTGGGTGGTCACGGCCAGGGCCGCGGCCCGTCCGCTCGCGATGCAGGCCGGGATCCCCACCCCCTCGTATGCCGCGCCGGCCAGCTCCAGCCCGGGCACCGCGGCCGCTGCGGCCCGGATCCGGGCGACGCGGTCGACGTGGCCGACGGTGTACTGCGGCAGGGCGCCGCCCCAGCGCTGGACATGGGTGTCCACGACCCGTGGCAGCTGGTGCCCCAGCGCCTCGCTGACCTCGGCGACCGCGATCGCCACGAGCTCGTCGTCGGGTCGCTGGAGGTCCGAGGTCTCACCCCAGCGCCCCACGGAGGCGCGCAGGAACAACAGGTCCCGGGCCGCCTCGGCGGTCCATCCCCACTTCGTCGACGAGAACGTGCTCGCCTTGATGGTGCGGCCGTCCACGGCCGGGACGAGGAAGCCGGAGCCGGGCAGCGGTCCACCACCGGAGTCGACGGCGAGCGAGACGATGGCCATGGAGGCGTACTCGACCTCGCGCAGGGACGAGGCGGCGGCGGCCGAGTGCGGCGCGATCAGCCGGGCGGCGGGGGCCGCGGGCACGGCCACGACGACGGCGTCGGCGGCCAGCCGCCGCGGGTTCGGCCGGGAGCCCGTGACGACGGCCCACCCGGCCCCGTCCCGGTGCAGCTCACGGGCGATGGTGCTGCTGAGGATCGTGACGCCCCGTGATCGCAACGTCTCCGACAGCGTCTCGGCGAGCCGGCCCACTCCCCCGTCGAGACCGGCGAACACCGGGGCCGACGACCCCGCGGACGACAGGGCCGACGTCTGGGCTGCGGTCGCGGCGGCTTCGGTGAGGGAGGCGCCGGCGGTCACGGCGGCATGCACCTGGGGGAGGCAGGCCCGCAGGGAGAGGCTCCGCGCCTGTCCTGCGTAGACCCCGGCGAGCAACGGCTCCACCAGGCGGTCGACGACCGCGTCCCCGAGTCGCGCGGCGACGTAGTCGCCCACGGACACGTCGTCGAAATCCCCTCCACCCCAAGGCATCTCGGCCTCGGCTCGGGCGATCTCCTCGGGTGACAGCACACCCGCGGCCGAGGCCGCCGGCGAAGGGATGCCCATGAGAGTGCCCCTCGGCATCGGGTGGAGCTGACCTCGCGACCAGATGCTCGCCGTCGTCGCCTCGGGGTGGACGACGTGCTCGTCGAGGCCGAGCTCCGACATCAGGGTCAGCGCCTCGGGCCGCCGCGCCAGGACCGACTCCGCGCCCACGTCGAGCGCGACGCCGGCCACGGGCTCACGACGCAGCTTGCCGCCAGGGCGGTCGGACGCATCGACGACCGTGACGGAGACACCGGGCAGGGCGTCCAGCAGCTGCCAGGCGGCGGTGAGCCCGGAGATGCCTCCCCCGATGACGACGACGTGCGACCCGACCATCCCCCCACCCTTTCAGGCATCGTGACGGTTTCGACACCACGGGGTGGGAACGGGCCCGTGACGGGTGGAGTCCGAGTGGCATCACTCACCCGATCGACGCTGACCTGGGGGTCGCCATGTTCCGTGATCGTCCGCACCGCACTCTCGTCGGCCTCACGGCCGCGCTCCTCGCCACCGTCAGCCTCGCCGCCTGCAGCGGCGGCGGCAGCTCGAGCACCTCGGACAGCGCCGGCAGCAACGCCGTCGGCGCCGAACCGGGCCCGGCCGCCAGCGGCTCCGGCGCCGCCGGCGACTCGGCCAAGGAAGGGACGGCAGCCCAGCCCGGCACCGCCTTCCGGGGAGCGTCCGGAGGCCCGGCCGACACGGGGACCGGCGCCGTGGACCCCGCCGTCCTCACGGCCCCGGGGTCGACCCTCGCACGGCGGGCAACCGTCGCGCTCAAGGTCAGGAACCTCTCCCAGAGCGTCGCCGCGATCCGGTCCCTCTCGGTGGCCTCCGACGGCGTGATCCTCGCCGAGAACATCGGCACGGGTGGCACCTACGTCCCGCTGGAGGACCGTTCGAAGGTCACGGCGACGACCTACGGGGAGATCACCCTGTCGGTCCCGGCGACCCGGCTCGACACCGTCATGGCCGAGCTGGGCAAGCTCGGGACCGTCATCCGGTCCGAGAGCTCGAGCGAGGAGGTCGGCAAGCAGATCGTCGACACCCAGTCCCGGCTGGAGACGATGCGCGAGAGCGTGGACCGGGTCAGGGCCCTGATGACCAAGGCGACCGACCTCACCCAGATCGTCAACCTCGAGGCCGAGGTCAGCCGCCGCCAGGCCGACCTCGAGGCGCTCGAGGCGCAGCTCGCGGCCCTGAAGAACAGCGTGGCCCGGTCCCCCATCCAGATCAGCCTCACCACCGAGACCGATGTCATCGCAGCCCCCAAGCCGGCGCAGGACACCGGGTTCATGGCCGGGCTCCTGGGCGGCTGGACGGCCTTCACCTCGTCCGTGCGGGTGGTCCTGACCATCGTCGGCGCGCTGGTGCCGTTCGCCGCCGCCTTCGCCCTCGTCGGGGTCCCGCTCTGGCTGGCGTGGCGTCGTCGGCGTCCGGCGCCGGCCACGGTGACCGTGCCGACGGTGCTCCCGGAGTAGCCCGGGTCAGGCTCGGGTCAGGCTCGGGTCAGCGAGCGCCGACCTCGTGGACCAGCTCGACGACCCGGGTGATGACCTCCGGGTCGGTGGACGGCAGGACACCGTGTCCGAGGTTGAAGATGTGGCCAGGAGCAGCCCGACCCTCCTCGACGATCGACCGCACCTTCGCCTCGAGGGCCGGCCACGGCGCGAACAGGAGGGCAGGGTCGAGGTTGCCCTGCACGGCATACCCGTCCCCGATGCGGGCGAGGGCGTCGGTGAGGGAGACGCGGTAGTCGACGCCCACGACGTCGGCGCCGGCGGCGCCCATCGCGGGGAGCAGCTCGCCGGTGCCGACACCGAAGTGGATGGTCGGCGTGCCGTGCTTCGCCACCGCGGCGAGCGCGACGCGCGAGTGCGGCTGCACGTAGGTCTCGTAGTCGGCCCGGGGCAGGTTGCCGACCCACGAGTCGAACAGCTGGACGACCGAGGCGCCGGCCGCCGCCTGCACGTCGAGGAACGCACCGGAGATCTGCGCGAGCCGGGCGCACAGGTCGTGCCACAGCTCCGGGTCGCCGTACATCAGGGCCTTGGTGTTCTCGTGGTTCTTGCTCGGGCCGCCCTCGACGAGGTAGCTCGCCAGCGTGAACGGAGCCCCGGCGAACCCGATCAGCGGCGTGGCCCCGAGCTCGGCGACGAGCAGGCGCACGGACTCGGTGATGTCGGGGACGTGCTCCGGCGTCAGCTCCGGCAGCCGGTCGAGGTCGGCCCGGGTACGGAACGGCTCGGCCACCACGGGCCCGACGCCGGGGACGATGTCGAGGTCCACCCCGACGGCGGCCAGCGGCACGACGATGTCGGAGAAGAAGATCGCGGCGTCGACCTTGTGGCGACGGACGGGTTGGAGGGTGATCTCGGTGACCAGGTCCGGCCGGCGGCAGGACTCGAGCATGCCGACGCCCTCGCGGACGGCCCGGTACTCCGGCAGCGAGCGGCCCGCCTGGCGCATGAACCACACGGGGGTGTGGGTCACCGGCTCGCGGCGGGCGGCCCTGACCAGGGCCGAGTCGAGGGGGCTGTCGAGGGGGGAGGTCACGCGGGCAATCCTAGGTCGCGCTCGCGCGGCTCCTCACACCGCGATGATCGCAGCGCCCGCGAGGGACAGGATGGCCCCGACCTGCTGGATCGGGCGGAGCCGTTCCTTGAGGACGACGCGCGCCAGCAGGATGGTCATGACGGGGTAGAGCGAGCCGAGGACGCTCGCGATGCTCACCTCGCCCCGGGACGACGCGAGCGCGAACAGGCCGTTCGCCGCCATGTCCCCGCACCCGATAACCAGGAGGACGGGGACCTCGCGGGCGACGACTCCCCCCACGGAACGGGTGACCAGGGCGACGACGAGGAAGACCACGAGGGACGTGGAGCGCATGCCCCACAACGTCATCAGCGTCGAGCTCCGGGCACCGCGGTCGAGGCAGAACAGCGCGAGGCCGAACCCCACCGCTGCCACTCCGGCCAGCACGACCGGCCTCGTCGAGACGTCTCCACTGAGCTCGGGTCCGGAGGCGAGCGTCACGCCGATGACGGCCACGAGGATGCCCACCCACGTCCACGCCGACGGCTCGTCGCCGGTGGCCACCCCGAGCAGCACGGGCACGGCGACCCCGAGGGCGGCGATGGGGGCGACCACGCCCATCGTCCCGGTGGACAGGGCGGTGTAGAAGCACAGGAGGCCGCTGAGACCCGACAGTCCGGCGGCCACCGACCACAGCGGCCAGCCCGTCCACGTGACGTCCCCGAGCTGGGTGAGGACGACCACGCTGAGCACCAGGAAGGCCAGCGACTGGGTCCACCCGACCACGGCGACGGCCGGGCGTCGTCGGGAGAACAGCCCGGCGAAGAAGTCCGAGGTGCCCCACACCGCACTGGAGGCGAGCGCGAGGAGGGAGAGCACCCGCGCACGCTACCCGGCGGTCGCGACACGGCGCGGCCTCAGCCTCCCTGTGATACGCGACCGGTCGACATACTCTCTGACGGTGGGCAGCAGAACGGTCCCCGGCGACCAGTCACCCGAGTTCGCGCAGGCGCTCAGCGACCTGCGAGGTGCGCGGTTGCGCCCCGAGATCCGGCTCACCGAGGTGCCCGCGCCCCAGCGCATCGCCCCGTATGCCGTGGCCCTCACCGCCGAGGTGGTGGGTGCGGCCGCCGACGAGGACGAGCTGGCGTCCGGCCGCTTCGTCCTGCTGCACGACCCCTCGGCCCCGGATCCCTGGGACGGCGCCTGGCGGGCGGTGACGTTCGCGCGGGCCGAGCTCGAGCCCGAGCTGGCGAACGACCCGATGCTCGGTGCGGTGGGCTGGTCCTGGCTGACCGACGCCCTCGAGTCGCACCACCTCGGGTACACCGCCGAGGCCGGGACCGTCACGCGCGTGGTGTCCGAGAGCTTCGCCGGGCTGTCCGACCGGCCCGCCAGCGTCGAGATGGAGGTCCGCGCCTCGTGGACCCCCGTCGCCGGCAACGTCGGTGCGCACCTGGTGGCGTGGTCGGACCTGCTGTGCACGATCGCCGGCCTCCCCCCGCTGCCCGAGGGAGTCATCGCGCTGCCTGGGCCGCGGCGCTGAGCACCGCGCCGGGTAGGTTGGGCCGGTGACCGACACCGACGCCGAGGTCCCTGCAGGGGAAACGGCGCCCTCCACCGCTGACGCGGACACCTCCGTCGACGACTCGGGCACCACCGAGACCGTCGAGCTCATCCCCCTCGACATGCCCGCGGACGGCGTCCCCCCGGTCGTCGAGACCGAGCGCGGACTGATGGAGGCGGCAGCGGCGATCGCCGCGGGTGAGGGCCCGGTCGCCCTCGACGCCGAGCGCGCCAGCGGCTACCGCTACGGCCAGCGGGCCTACCTCGTCCAGCTGCGCCGTGAGGGTTCCGGCACCTGGCTCATCGACCCGATCGCCTGCCCCGACCTGTCCCCCCTCGACGAGGCCATCGGCAACGCCGAGTGGATCCTGCACGCCGCGACCCAGGACCTCGCCTGCCTCGCCGAGGTCGGCCTTCGTCCCCGTCAGCTGTTCGACACCGAGCTCGCCGGGCGACTGCTCGGGCTCCCCCGGGTGGGACTGGCCGCCGTCGTCGAGCACTACCTGGGGCTGTCCCTCGCCAAGGAGCACTCGGCCGTGGACTGGTCCACGCGTCCCCTGCCCGAGCCGTGGCTGCGGTACGCCGCGCTCGACGTCGAGGTGCTCGTCGACGTCCGCAACCTCATGGGTGTCGACCTCGCCAAGCAGGGCAAGGCGGGGTGGGCCCGCGAGGAGTTCGAGGCGCTGCTCGACTTCACCGGCCCGGCCCCGCGCGTGGACCCGTGGCGACGGACGTCCGGCATGCACAAGGTCCGCCAGCGCCGCATCGCCGCGGTCGTCCGCGAGCTCTGGGAGACCCGCGACGCCATCGCGCAGGACCGGGACGTCTCCCCCGGCCGGGTCCTCCCCGACGCCGTGCTCGTCGAGATCGCCATGGCTGCCCCGACGACCCCGGCCGGTCTGCCCTCGGGTCACCGTTCCGTGCGCCGGTACCAGCGCCAGTGGCTCGAGGCGGTCACTCGTGCCAACGCCGTCCCGGAGGCCGACCTGCCCCCGATGACGCTGCGCTCGGACGGCCCGCCCCCTCAGCGCGCCTGGCCCGAGCGCGACCCGGTGGCCGCCGCCCGCCTCGCCGCCACCCGTGAAGCCCTCACGGCCTTCGCCACCGAGCACTCGATCCCGGTGGAGAACGTGCTGTCCCCCGAGCCCCTGCGCCGCGTCATCTGGAGCCCGCCGGCCGACCGCAGCGCGGCCGGGTTCGCCGAGGCCCTGCAGGGGCTCGGTGCGCGGCACTGGCAGACCGACGTCGTCGCGCCCCTCGTCGCCGCAGCCTTCGAGGCCCACCCCGACGAGTAGGTCGGCAGGTGCAGTGACCCGGGGTGACGGCTCTCACGCGCGGGGTCGGGTGACCGCCTTGTTACCGGGAAGTAGCATTGGTGGCAGGTGCACGGGCGGACCGCCCTGCGCCGAACCACCCGTCGCTCCAACACAGGAGGCCACCCGTGCCCCGCACCCTTCGTGAGGTCGTCTTCGTCGACGGCGTCCGGACGCCGTTCGGCAAGGCCGGGGAGAAGGGCATCTACGCCCAGACCCGCGCCGACGACCTCGTCATCCGCTGCATCCGCGAGCTCATGCGCCGCCACCCCGAGCTGCCCCCCGAGCGCGTCGAGGAGGTCGCCATCGCGGCGACCACCCAGATCGGCGACCAGGGCCTGACCCTCGGGCGGATGGCTGCCCTCCTGTCCGGCCTCCCCAAGACCACCCCGGGGTACTCGATCGACCGCATGTGCGCCGGCGCCATGACCGCGGTGACCGCCACCGCGTCGTCGATCGCGTTCGGCTCCATCGACATCGCCATCGCCGGCGGGGTCGAGCACATGGGCCGCCACCCGATGGGTGAGGGCGTCGACCCCAACCCGCGCATCGTCGCCGAGAAGCTCGTCGACCCCAGCGCGCTCGTCATGGGCTCGACCGCCGAGAACCTGCACGACCGCTACCCGACGCTGACCAAGGAGCGCTCGGACGCGTATGCCGTGGCCTCCCAGGAGAAGCTCGCCAAGGCCTACGCCAACCACCAGGTCCAGCCCGACCTCGTGCCCGTCGCCACGCGGCACCAGGACCTCGGCTACGGCCTGGCCATCCAGGACGAGCCGCCGCGCCCGGGCACCACGCGCGCGGACCTCGACGCCCTGAAGACCCCGTTCCGGCCGCACGGCAACGTCACCGCCGGCAACTCCGCGGGCCTCAACGACGGCGCCACCGCGTGCATCCTCGCCTCCGAGGCCGCCGCCCAGGAGCTCGGCCTCCCCATCCGTATGCGGCTCGTGGACTTCGCGTTCGTCGGTGTCGAGCCCGAGGTCATGGGCATCGGTCCGGTGCCGGCCGCCGAGAAGGCGCTCGGCAAGGCGGGGCTGTCCATCGAGGACATCGGCCTGTTCGAGCTCAACGAGGCGTTCGCCGTGCAGGTGCTCGCCTTCCTCGAGCACTTCGACATCGCCGACGACGACCCGCGCGTCAACCAGTACGGCGGGGCGATCGCGACCGGCCACCCGCTCGCGTCGTCCGGCGTGCGCCTGATGACCCAGCTGGCGCGCCAGTTCGAGGAGCACCCCGAGGTGCGTTACGGCATGACCGCCATGTGCATCGGCATCGGCATGGGTGGCGCCGTGATCTGGGAGAACCCCCACCACGCTGACTACGGCAAGGAGGTCGCGGCATGAGCGACCAGGCGACCACTCAGAACCCGGCCTTCGACGAGGTCGTGACCCACACCCCGGTCCGCGACATCACCCTTCCCGGCGACGCCGGCGTCCTGGCGCTCATCACCCTCGACAACGGGTTCGACCACACCAAGCCCAACACGTTCGGGCCGCAGACCATCGCCAACCTGCTCTCCGTCGTCCAGGGCCTGCGCACCCGGGCCGAGGCCGGCGAGATCCAGGCGGTCGGCATCACCGGCAAGCCGTTCATCTTCGCCGTCGGAGCCGACCTCAAGGCCGTCGCGCAGGCGACGAGCCGGGACCAGGCCCTCGAGGTCGCCCGCGCCGGGCACGCCGCGTTCGGCGCGATCATGGACCTCCCCGTGCCGACGTTCGCGTTCGTCAACGGTGCCGCGATGGGTGGCGGCGTGGAGATCGCCCTGTCGGCCGACTACCGCAGCATCTCCGCCGGGGTCCCGGCGATCGCGCTGCCGGAGACGTTCCTCGGCCTGGTGCCCGGATGGGGTGGCTGCTACCTGCTGCCGAACCTCGTGGGACCGGTCAACGCGCTCAAGGTCATCATCGAGAACCCCATGAACACCAACCGGATGCTCAAGGGCCCGCAGGCCTTCGAGCTCGGTATGGCGGACGTGATGTTCGCCCCGGCCGACTTCCTCGAGGAGTCGCTGCTGTGGGCCGCAAGGGTCCTCACCGGCGAGACCGAGGTCGACCGCCCCGAGGTGACCCGCGACGAGTCCGAGTGGGCCGGTGCAGTCAAGGCGGCCAAGGGCCTGGTCGACCTCAAGACCGGCGGGAAGTCCCCCGCGCCGTACCGCGCACTCCAGCTCGTCGCCGCGGCACGCACCGCGACGCGCGACGAGGCGTTCGCTGCCGAGGACGAGGCGCTCGCCGACCTCGTCATGGGTGACGAGCTGCGCGCCGGGCTCTACTCGTTCGACCTCGTCCAGCGTCGAGCCAAGCGTCCGGCCGGGGCACCGGACAAGGCCCTGGCCCGCAAGGTCACCAAGGTCGGCATCGTGGGTGCCGGGCTGATGGCCAGCCAGCTCGCCCTCCTGTTCGCGCAGCGGCTCGAGGTGCCGGTCGTCATGACCGACCTCGACGAGGAGCGCGTGGGCAAGGGCGTGGGGTACGTCCACGCCGAGGTCGACAAGCTGCTCGGCAAGCGCCGGGTGAGCCCCGACAAGGCCAACCGCATCAAGGGCCTGGTCACGGGCTCCACGAGCAAGGACGGGTTCGCCGACGCGGACTTCGTCATCGAGGCCGTCTTCGAGGAGATGTCGGTCAAGAAGCAGGTGTGGGCCGAGGTCGAGGCCGTCGTGTCGCCCGAGTGCGTCCTCGCCACCAACACCAGCTCGCTGTCGATCACCGAGATGGCCGCCGAGCTGCAGCACCCGGAGCGGGTCGTGGGGTTCCACTTCTTCAACCCCGTCGCCGTGATGCCGCTGCTCGAGATCATCAAGGGCGAGCAGACCGACGACGCCACGCTCGCCACGGCCTTTGCCACCGGCAAGACGCTGAGGAAGACGACCATCCTGGTCAAGGACTCGCCGTCGTTCATCGTCAACCGGCTCCTCGGCCGGTTCATGGGAGAGGTCGCCAAGGTCGTCGACGAAGGCACACCCATCGAGGTGGCTGACCGCGCGTTCGCGGGCCTCGCGCCGATGCCTCCGTTCATCCTGCTCGGCCTCGTCGGGCCCGCGATCGCGTTGCACAACAACGAGACCCTGGCCAAGGCGTTCCCCGACCGGTTCTACGTCTCGGAGAACCTGCGCAGGGTCGTCGCGGCGAAGAAGTCGGCCATCTACACCTGGCCCGAGGGCAAGCCGGTCGTGGACCCCGAGGTCGAGGCGCTGTTCGAGAAGCCCGCCGACCCCGTGGTCCTGACCACCGAGCAGGTGCGCGAGCGCGTCCTCGGCGTCCTGGCCGACGAGGCCCGACGGATGCTCGACGAGGGCGTCGCCCAGGCGCCGATGGACCTCGACCTAGCGATGATCACCGGTGCCGGGTTCCAGTTCTGGAACGGTGGGCTCACCCCGCTGCTCGACCGCGAGGGCGTCTCGGAGAAGGTCACCGGCAAGCGGTTCCTGCCCGCCGGAGCGGCGAGCGTCCCCGCCTAGTCCGCACCCGGCATACCCGACGACGCCCCGACAGCTCCTTGTCGGGGCGTCGTCGTCGGAGGACCATGCCTGCATGACCACGACCGCCGACGCCTTCGTCAACGCCCTGGCCGCCAAGGACGAGGGCCGGTTGCGACAGGTGCTGCGCGACGACGTGGACTTCCGCGGTCTCACCCCGAACGACACCTGGCAGGGGACGGGTCACGACGAGGTGCTGGGGGTCCTGCTCGGCCACTGGTTCGAGCCGCAGGACGAGATCGTCGAGGTGCGCGAGGTGGACGTCGACACGGTGGGTGACCGCGACCGCGTGACGTACCGGCTCGGGCTGAGCTGTGAGGGCGAGGCGCGGGTGACCGAGCAGCACGCGGTGTTCGAGACCGATGCCGAGGGGCGGATCGGCTGGTTGCGGATCATGTGCTCGGGTTTCCGTCCCGATGCCGCGAGCCGGTGACCTGGCCCGGCCACACGGAATCCCCACACACAGGTCCACCGAGAACTGTGGCTCGCCGCCACATGATCGACTCTGCACCGCGGACCTAGTCTCGCGGCATGCCGACGACGCCTGCGCTCCTCGACCTGACCGGACGGACCGCCCTGGTGACCGGCGCCGCGAGCGGGATCGGCGCCTCGTGCGTCGAGCGGCTCGCAGCGGCCGGGGCGCGGGTGCACGCGGTGGACCGGGACAAGGAGGGCCTCGAGCGGTTCGCGTCCTTCACCGGGGTCGAGACCCTGCCGACCGACCTGTCCGACCTCGCGGCCGTCGACCAGCTCCCGGGCGACGTCGACATCCTCGTCAACAACGCCGGCATCCAGCACGTCAGCCCGATCCACGAGTTCCCGGTCGAGACGTGGGACCTCATCATCCGGCTCATGCTCACCTCGCCGTTCCGGCTCACCCGCCGGGTGCTCCCCCACATGTACGCGCAGGGGTTCGGCCGGATCGTCAACGTCTCCAGCGTCCACGGCCTGCGCGCGAGCGCCTTCAAGGCCGCCTACGTGTCGGCCAAGCACGGCCTCGAGGGGCTGTCGAAGGTCACGGCCCTCGAGGGCGCCGAGCACGGTGTCACGAGCAACTGCGTCAACCCGGCGTACGTCCGGACGCCCCTCGTGGAGAAGCAGATCGCCGACCAGGCGTCGTCGCACGGCATCAGCGAGGACGACGTGGTCAGCCAGATCATGCTCGAACCCGTCGCGGTGAAGCGGCTCGTGGAGGCCGATGAGGTCGCCGAGCTCGTGGCGTTCCTGTGCGGCCCCTCTGCTGCCTCGGTGTCGGGGGCGTCCTTCGCGATGGACGGCGGTTGGACGGCCCACTGACCGCACCCGGCCGCCTAGGATCCGACTCGATGGACGCCCACGACGACTCAGCGATGACCCTCCTGCGCCTGCTGGCGGAGGGGGCACCCGCGTCGGAGCTGGGGACCGTGGCCGATCCCGGTGGTGAGGCCCGCGAGCTGGCCCTGCGGGTGCGGGCGGCGTTCGACTCACGGCGCCGCCGCGAGGCGGAGCTGACCGCGCTCGTGGAGACCGCGCGGGACCTCGCCGCCCTGCGCGACCCCAGCGGCATCCTCGAGGCGATCGTCCGGCGGGCCCGCACCCTCATCGGCACCGACGTCGCCTACCTCACGCTGTACGACCCCCGGGCCGGTGACACCTTCATGCGTGCCACCGACGGCTCGGTCAGTGTGGAGTTCCAGAGCGTGCGACTCTCCCTCGGCGACGGCCTCGGCGGCCTGGTCGCCTCGACGCGCAAGCCCTACTGGAGCGCCGACTACCTGCACGACCACCGGTTCCAGCACACCGGGACCATCGACAGCGCCGTCGGTGACGAAGGCCTGGTGTCGATCTGCGGGACCCCGCTCACCGTCGAGGACGAGTTCGTCGGGGTGCTCTTCGCCGCGAACCGCTCACCGCGACCGTTCTCCCCCGACCAGGTCGCCCTGCTCGGCTCGCTCGCCGCGCTGGCCGCCGTCTCCATCGTGCAGACCCGCAGCGCCGAAGAGGTCCGCCGCCACACGGCCGGGGTCGAGCGGGCCGCTGCCGCGCACGACCGGTTCGCCGAGCTGGTGCTCGCCGGTGGTGGGGTCGACGACATCACCAAGGCGCTCGGCGACCTGCTCGGTGGCTGGGTCGTGCTGCTGGGTTCCGAGGGTGAGTGCCTCAGCACGCACGGTGACGCGCCGCCGACCGACGACTCCCGCGCGGGCCTGCTGGCCGACTCCCCCGTCGTCCGGATGACGCAGGCCTCGGGCCGCCTCGCCCACGACGCCCCGGGCGACCGGTGGGCCATCGGCGTCAAGGCTCCGCAGACCCCGCTCGGAGTGCTGGTGCTGGGCGGTGTCGGGGTCCTCGACGACGCCGACCGGCGCACCGTCGAGCGCGCCTCCGTCGTCACCGCCCTCGTGCTCCTGTTCGAGCGCACCGCCGCAGAGGCCGAGCAGCGGGTGCGCACCGACCTCGTCGCCGACCTCGTCAGCGGACGCGGCGACCCCCAGACCCTCGCCTCGCGCGCGCGCGGCGAGGGCGTCGACCCCACCGTCCCCCACGCCGTACTGGTAGCGGACGCCGACGGCCAGGTGCCGCGCCGCACCCTGCTGCTCGCCGCCCACGCGGCGGCCGGACCGGACTCCGTGGTGGGCGAGCACGACGGTCGCGTCGTGGCGCTGGTCCCCTCCGACGACGCCCACCAGGCGGCCGGCGAGCTGGCCCGTCGGCTGGGCCGCCTCGGCCGGGTCAGCGTCGGCGCCGCAGGGCCCGTGAGCCTCGGCGACGACGTCCCGGCCACCTGGGCGGAGGCGGTGCGGACCGTTCAGGCGCTGGAGTCGCTCGGCCTCGGCGGCACCGGCGCCAGCTCGGCCCACCTCGGCTTCGCGGGCCTCGTCGTCGGTTCGGCCCCCGACGTGGACGGCTACGTCACCGACCACCTCGGCCCCCTGCTCGACTACGACGCCAGGCGCGGCTCCGAGCTGGTGAAGACCCTGCAGGCCTACTTCGACGCCGGTGGCAGCCCGCGGCACGCCGCGACCCAGCTGCACGTCCACGTCAACACGGTGAGCCAGCGGCTCGAACGCATCTCGGCACTGCTGGGCGCGCACTGGCAGCAGCCGGACCCGGCCTTGGAGCTGCAGCTGGCACTGCGGCTGCGCCGGCTCAGTGCAGGCGCGTCGCCAGCGACGTCGCCACCGCGTCGGCGGTGAGCCCCAGCTCGTCCAGGAGCTGACCGCGCGAGGCGTGGTCGAGGAACGTCTTCGGTATGCCGTGCAGGTGCACCGGCACGTCGAGGCCGGCGTCGCGCAGGGCGACCGTGACGGCCACCCCCACACCGCTCGTGACGAGGTTGTCCTCGACGACCGCGACGGCACCGGCGGTGCGGGCCAGTTCGACCAGGTCGTCGCTCACGGGCAGCACCCAGCGCGGGTCGACCGCGGTGACCCGCAGTCCCTGCGCCTCGAGCTTCCCGGCCACGTCGACGGACAGCGCGGCGAACGCACCCACCCCCACGACGAGCAGGTCGCAGGCCTCCGTCGACGTCTCGTGCAGGACGTCCAGCGAACCCACCTGGCGCACGGCCGGCACCGGGTCGCCCACGTCGCCCTTGGGGAAACGGATCACGGTCGGGGCGTCGGCGACGTCCACGGCCTCGCGCAGCTGCATACGGACCTGCTGGCCGTCACGCGGCGCGGCGAGGCGCAGGCCGGGGACGATCGAGGCGATCGCCATGTCCCACATGCCGTTGTGCGACGCGCCGTCGCTGCCGGTGACGCCGGCACGGTCGAGGACGAAGGTGATGCCGGCCTTGTGCAGCGCGGCGTCCATGAGCAGCTGGTCGAACGCGCGGTTGAGGAACGTCGCGTAGACCGCCACCACCGGGTGCAGCCCGGCGAACGCCAGCCCGCTGGCCATGGTCGTCGCGTGCTGCTCGGCGATGCC
Source organism: Pedococcus soli (assembly GCF_054782575.1). Lineage (NCBI taxonomy): Bacteria > Bacillati > Actinomycetota > Actinomycetes > Micrococcales > Intrasporangiaceae > Pedococcus > Pedococcus soli. Next base: position 667,601 of record NZ_BAAGSF010000006.1, read on the forward strand.
GACGTCGAACACGCGGTCGGGGTAGGCCGCGGCGAACCCGTCGAGCCCGACGGGGATGAGCATCGCCGCGGTGAGGGCGACGAGGTCGGGGCGCTCGGCGCCGAGGGCGACCATCTCGTCGTTGAACTCGTCGGTCCAGATCCGACCGCTGACCTCGAACGGCAGCCCTGTCTCGGGGTTGATCTTGCCGACGCTGTGGAACTGGTCGGCGTCGTCGTTGACGGCCGGCTGGTAGCCCCGGCCCTTCTGGGTGATGACGTGCACCAGCACCGGCCCACCGAAGGCGCGGGCCTTGCGCAGCGCGGACTCCAGCGCCGGTTCGTCGTGCCCGTCGACCGGGCCGAGGTACTTCAGGCCCAGGTCCTCGAACATCCCCTGCGGGGCGACGATGTCCTTGATGCCCTTCTTCATGCCGTGCAACGTCTCGTACATCGCGCCGCCCACGACTGGGGTGCGGTGCAGGGTGTTCTTGCCCCAGTCGAGGAACCGCTCGTAGCCCCGGGTCGTGCGCAGCGTGGCGAGGTGGTCCGCGAGTCCGCCGATGGTGGGAGCGTAGGAACGCTCGTTGTCGTTGACGATGATCGTCAGCGGCAGGTCCTTGTCGGCGGCGATGTTGTTGATGGCCTCCCACGCCATGCCGCCGGTGAGTGCCCCGTCACCGATGACGGCGACCGTGTGGCGCCCGCGCTCGCCCTTGAGGCGGCGCGCCTTGGCGATGCCGTCCGCCCACGACAGGGCGGTGGAGGCGTGCGAGTTCTCGACGACGTCGTGCTCGGACTCGGCGCGGCTGGGGTAGCCGGACAGGCCGCCCTGCTTCTTGAGCTTGCTGAAGTCGTGGCGGCCGGTCAGCAGCTTGTGGACGTAGGACTGGTGGCCGGTGTCGAAGACGATCGTGTCGCGGGGGCTGTCGAAGACCCGGTGCAGGGCGATGGTGAGCTCGACGACACCGAGGTTGGGTCCGAGGTGGCCACCGGTCTTGGACACCGACTCCACGAGGAACGCACGGATCTCACGGGCGAGCTCGGCGACCTGGGGCGCGGGCAGCGCCTTGAGGTCGGCGGGGCTCTGGATCGTCTCGAGCAGTCCCACGCAGGGCCGTCCTTTCACACAGTCGGTTCGCCCGGTCGACCGCAGCGGGTCCACGCCACGGTCCACCGCATCGGGCAAGCGACTGAGTCTAAGCGTTGCGGCTAGGCGTTGCCGCCGCGCACCCTGACCTCGACACCGTGCGGTGTCCCGGTCACCTCGACCTGCCCGTCCCTGTCAACGCTCACGGTGACGGTGGCGTCCCCGATGCGCAGTCCCTCGACCCGCACCGCGCCGAACGGGGCCGGCACCACCGGGTCGATGTCGACGTACCCGGCGGGCACGTCGGCCCGCAGCCCGAGGGCGACCGTGACGAGGGCACCCGCGGACGCCGCCGACCAGGCCTGCGGACGGCACGACGCCGGGTAGGGCGACGGGCGGCCCATCATGGGCAACCCGGAGTACAGCTCGGGCCAGCGGTGGTCGAACGCCTCCCCCGAGGCGACGAGCGAGCGGGCCACGAGGGCGCTCTCGGCCCGATGTCCTTCTCGCGCAAGGCCCAGAGCAGCGATGGCCGTGTCGTGGGTCCAGATCGAACCGGTGTGGTACCCGATGGGGTTGAAGCCACCGTTGCCGCTGCCGAGGGTGCGGATGCCGAACTCGTCGAGCAGCTCCTCGCCGGTCAGCTGGGCGGCGACCGAGGCGGACTCGGCCTCCGTCAGGACACCGGTGCCGAGGACGTGCCCCATGTTGGAACCGAGGCCGTCGACGGCCTCGCCGTGCCCGTCGAGCGCGATCGCGAGGTGGCGACCGGCGTCGGTCTGCACCCAGAACCGGTCCGCGATCCGCTCGCGCAGCTCCTTGGCCTGCCGCTCGGCGTCGTCCGCCCCGTCCTCACCCAGGGCGCGCAGGAGGCGCGCGGCGCCGGAGAGGGCCTCGACGGCATACGCCTGGGCCTCGACGAGAGCGATGGGGGCGTCGGCGACGCGCCCGTCGCGCCAGCGGATGGAGTCTCCGGAGTCCTTCCAGCCCTGGTTGGCCAGGCCGCTGCCGGAGGTGTCGAGGTACTTGAGCAGCCCGTCGTCGTCGGGGCGGCCGTCCGTGGTGAGCCAGCCCAGGGCGGCGCGCACGTTGGGCAGCAGGGCACGCACCTCGTCCTCGGCCAGACCCCACTGCCACGCCTCCACGAGCAACGTCACCCACAGAGCCGTGGCGTCGACCGTGCCGTAGTAGACGGGCGGCAGCGCCAGTCCGCTCTCGGGATCGAGGTATGCCGTGCGGCGCAGCTCGTGGGGGATCTTGCCAGGCGCCTCGGCGCTCCGCGGGTCGACCTTCGTCCCCTGCCTGCGCGCGAGGACGCGCAGGGTGCCACCGGCGAGGTCGGTACCGAAGGGCAGCATCATGCGCGCAGCCCAGATGGAGTCACGTCCGAAGAGCGTGAGGTACCAAGGGGTTCCGGCCGCGGCGAACACGTCGTCGGCGTCCTCGGGGTCGCGCAGCAGCAGGTTCTGGAGGTCGTCCACCGAACGGGCGACGAGCTGGCTCAGCCGCGGGTCGTCGGCGACGACCCGCACCCCGGCCCAGGTGACGGCGGCGTGCCCGGGGTCTGCGTCCAGGGCCGATGCGGACTCGCGGGACGTCGCGACACGCAGGGTGGCCTCGGTGCTCCCACCGGGTTCGGCCGACAGCTGCAGGTCGACGACGGCCCGACCGTCGGACAGGACCACGGCAGCGGGCGCCGGGTCGAGCTCGACACGGGTCGTGTGCCGGTCGAAGGAGAACACGAGGGCGTCACCCTCGCGGGACGGGAGCACCTGGGGTTGCACGACGTGCCCGGCCTTGACGGAGCCGATCGGTGCACCGTCGCCGGCCAGCTCGACGCTCAGCGTGGTCGTGACCGTCTGGCTGGCCCGCGAGGTGAGGACCAGCCGCTCGACCATGGCACCGTCCTCGAGCACCCGGGTGCGGTGCACCTCGACGGTGGGGTCAGGGCCGGGGTTGCCGAGGTTGCGGGCCGAGAGCACGAACTCGGCGCGCGCGCCGCTCGCACCCTGGGCCACGAAGGCGGGTGCTTCGCCGTCGAGCCGAACGGTCGCCGTGCTGAGCACCCGCACGTCGTCGACGTACAGACCGTGCGGGGTCCCCGGGTCGATGTCCCCACAGGTACCGGACAGGGCCGTGGCGTTGCCGTTCACGCAGATGGTGAGCTCGTGGAGCCAGGGTTGCCGCGCCGGGACAGCTGCTCCGGCAGCCTCCGTCGCCTCGTGGTCGGACACCTGTTTGCCTTCTCTCCGTCGACGTCTGGGCAGGTCAGCGAGCTGTCGGCACCGTCGCGACGACGCAGCGCGCCAGCTCGGTCGGTCGGTTCGCCATCCCATCATGCCCTTGACGATGCCGGGTGCGTGCAGCATGCTCGCATTTGTTGGAACGTTCAAACCCGTTCCGATTTGAACGATCACATCGCACGACCAGATCGCAAGGGAGCGAGCCATGGCGGAAGGGTCGAGGGTCACCGTGCCGTCGACGCGGGCGACCATCGTCGACGTCGCCCGTGCCGCTCGCGTCTCCCGCCAGACCGTGAGCAACGTGCTCAACCGCCCGGACAAGGTCGCTCCCCCGACGCTGGAACGCGTCCGCGCGGAGATCGCCCGCCTCGGGTTCACCCCTCACGTCACGGCCCAGCAGCTGCGCCGTCGCAAGGCTGCCGCGTTCGGGTTCGAGGTCAACCCCTCCGGCCACGCCAGGATGGGCCACATCCTCGACGAGTTCCTCGTCCAGCTCACCGTCGCCGCACCCGGCCACGGCTCGCACGTCATGACCTTCGCCCCGGATCCCGAGGACGTCGTCGAGGGCTACCGGCAGACCCTCGCCACCGGACTCGTCGACGGGTTCGTCCTCGCGGACACCCGTCCCGGCGACCCCCGCCCGCAGTGGCTGCTCGAGCACGACGTGCCCTTCGTCGCCTTCGGTCGCGTCTGGGACCTGCCCGACCTGCACCAGTGGGTCGACGTCGACGGCGGGATCGGCGTCCGCCACGCCGTGGCACACCTCGTCGAGGCCGGGTACGACCGGATCGGCTTCCTCGGCTGGCCGGCCGGCTCCCCCGTCGGCGACGACCGCCGGAACGGCTGGCTCGCGGGGCTCGCCGACGCCGGCCGCACCGACCCCGACGAGGCCGAGGCCGAGGAGTCGGTGCAGGACCTCGACCAGGCCACCGCAGCGGCCGAGCGCCTGCTCGCCCGCCTCGGTCCCGGGAGCGCCGTCGTCTGCGCCTCCGACATGCTCGCCCTCGGCGCCGTCCGCGCCGCCCGCAACGCGGGCCTGGCCCTCGGCCCGGACGTCGGCGTGGTCGGTTTCGACGACACCGACGTGGCCGAGGCCCTATCGGTCACAAGCATCCGGCAGCCCATCGCCGAGGCGGCCCAGACCGCCTGGCGGATGCTCCTGTCCCCCCGAAGCACCGAACCCGTCCTGCTCGTCCCCGAGCTCACGGTTCGTTCCAGCAGCACCCGCACCCCCTCGTCGGCGGCCACCCGGCCGCACGACACTCTCATCACCGAGGAGCAGCAATGAGGCGCACCACCACCATGGGACTGGTCCTCGTGACCACGTCCGCACTTGCCCTGTCCGCTTGTGGCGGAGGCGGGTTCGACAGCAAGAGCTCCAGCCCCCAGCAGACGTCCGGCCCGGCCAAGCTGCAGATCCTCATCGGCACGTCCGGCGACGCGGAGACGGCCGCGGTCAAGGCCGCCGCCGACGCGTGGAGCAAGAAGTCCGGCAACACCGCGGAGGTCGTCGTGGCCTCCGACCTCAACCAGCAGCTCGGCCAGGGCTTCGCCGGCGGCACGCCCCCGGACGTCTTCTACGCCGATGCCGCCCGGATCGGCGATTTCGCCAAGGCCGGCAACCTGTACGCGTACGGAGACCAGGTCAAGGACGCCGGCTACCTCGACAGCCTCGTCCAGACCTACACCTACGACGGCAAGCTCCAGTGCGCGCCGAAGGACTTCTCGACCTTGGGCCTGATCATCAACACCGACCTCTGGACCAAGGCGGGCCTGACCGACGCTGACATCCCGAAGGACTGGACCGGCCTGGAGACCGTCGCCAAGAAGCTCACCAGCGGCAAGGTCACCGGCCTCGTCATCGGTGGCGAGTGGGCCCGCCTCGGCGCGTTCATGCTGCAGTCCGGCGGCTGGGTCGTCAGCAAGGACGGCAAGACGGTCACCGCCGACTCCCCCGAGAACGTCGCGGGCCTGACCGAGGCGCAGAAGCTGCTCAAGTCCGGCTCGATGAAGTACGCCAAGCAGGTCGACGCGGGCTGGGGTGGTGAGGCGCTCGGCAAGGGCAAGGCCGCTATGACCATCGAGGGCAACTGGATCCGCGGTGCGCTCAAGAACGACTTCCCCGACATCAAGACCAAGGTGGTCGAGCTCCCCGCCGGTCCGGCCGGCAAGGGCACGCTGCTGTTCAGCAACTGCTGGGGCATCGCCGCCAAGTCCAAGAACCAGGCGGCCGCAGTCGACCTCGTGAAGTCGCTGACCTCCGTGGACCAGCAGATGACCTTCGCCAAGGCCTTCGGCGTCATGCCGTCCACCACCGAGGGCGCCAAGCAGTACGCCGCGCAGTTCCCGGACGACGCGGCGTTCGCCGCCGGTGGCGACTACGGCACCGGCCCGGTCAACCTCGCCGGCTTCGACCCGGTGATGTCGGCGTTCAACACCGACCTCGAGCAGCTGGCCACCAAGGACCCCAAGTCCATCCTGGCCACCCTGCAGAAGAACGGTGACTCGGCCCTCAAGGGCCAGTGACCGTGACCACCACCACCATCGGGTCCCGTCGCCGCCAGCGCGGCGGCGGGATCCGCGGTCGCGAGGGAGCAGCCGGCTGGTTGTTCATCTCGCCCATGATCATCGTGCTGGGCCTGTTCCTGTTCATCCCGGTCCTGATGGCGCTTTACGTCAGCTTCACCGGTTGGAAGGGCAACGGCTCGCCGTTCCAGGGCGGGGAGAACGCCCCGATGGTCGGAGTGCGCAACTACACGGCGCTCTTCACCCAGGACGGCCTGAAGCGCGACAACTTCATGCAGTCACTGGGCAACAACTTCTGGTACGTCTTCTTCGTCGTGCCGCTGCAAACCGCCATCTCGTTCTTTCTGGCCCTGATCGTCAGCAACCGCTTCCTCAAGGGCAAGAGCTTCTTTCGGACCGCGTTCTACTTCCCTTCGGTGACCAGCTCGATCGCGATCAGCGTGGTGTTCCTCTTCCTGTTCGCCAACTCCGGCGCGGTCAACGCCGTCCTGGAGATCTTCGGGATCCAGGGACCCGCGTGGTTCAGCGACTCCCGCGGGCTGTTCCACATCTTCTTCAACGCCGTGGGCGTCGAGGACAATCCGTCGTGGGCCCAGGGCGAGGTGCTCGGCAGGTCGGTCTGGGAGTGGATCTCCGGACCGTCGGTGGCGATGTGCGTCGTCATCATCCTCGCGATCTGGACCACCACCGGCACGTTCATGCTGATGTTCCTGGCCGCGCTGCAGGACCTGCCCGTCGAGGTCGACGAAGCAGCGGCCCTCGATGGGGTCTCCCCCTGGCAGAAGCTGCGATTCGTCACGCTGCCGATGCTCAAGCCGACGATCTTCCTCGTCACCACCCTCGGACTGATCGGCACGTGGCAGGTCTTCGACCAGATCTACGTCATGGGCAAGGGTGCGCCGGCCAACACGACGCTGACCCCTGCCTTCCTGTCCTACAAGCAGTCCTTCACGAGCCTCGACTACGGCAGCGGTGCGGCCATGTCGTTCATCGTGTTCCTGCTGATCATCGCGCTCACCGGGTTCCAGCGGTGGCTCATGCGCGACAAGGACACCCCGCGACGTGGCCGGCGCGAACCTATGGCCACATCGGGCACCCGAAGCGGACCCGCGGCCCCGGCCACCGCGGTCCTGGCCAACGACGAGGTCGCCGACTCCGGCGCAGCGAGAGGCACGACGCTATGACCAGGCGCACCACCGGATGGAAGCTCATCCTCTTCTATGTCGTGCTCGTGCTGTTCTCGGTGATCTACCTCTACCCGTTCCTCATCCAGATCGCGACGTCGTTCAAGACCGACAGCGCCTCGACCGACAGCCCCCTGAGCCTGGTGCCCAACCCGTTCGACACCACGGCATGGAAGCGCATCTTCGGCATCGGTGGCGACAGCTCCGTGCCGATCACGCGCTGGTTGGGCAACTCGGTCGTGATCACCCTGGTCGTGACCGCCGCCAGGGTGTTCTTCGACAGCCTGGCGGGATATGCGTTGTCCCGGTTGAAGTTCCGGGGCCGCAAGTTCATGTTCGCGACCGTCTTGGCCGTGATGAGCGTCCCCGGCGTGGCCCTGCTCATCCCGAAGTTCCTCATGGTCAGCTACCTCGGGATCTACAACACCTACTCCGCGATGGTGCTGCCCCTGCTCGTGGACGCGGCCGGGGTGTTCATCATGAAGCAGTTCTTCGACTCCATCTCGGTGTCGGTCGAGGAGGCCGCCCGGATCGACGGGGCCGGGGTGTTCCGCACCTTCTGGTCGGTGGTGCTGCCGATGGCACGACCGGCCCTGATCACCTTGACGATCCTGTCGTTCCAGGGGTCGTGGAACGAGTTCACGCACTTCCTGGTGACCACGCAGAGCCCGGAGCTCAAGACCCTGGTGACGGGACTGGCGAGCCTGGCCAGCGGTGATCTAGGCGCCGGATCGCAGTACCCGCTCAAGCTCGGTGCGGCGTTGCTCACCACCATCCCGGTGGCCCTGCTGTTCTTCGCCTTCCAGCGGCAGTTCGTCCGTGGCGGCAACGAGGGTGCCGACAAGGGCTAGCGCGATCGGGGCCTCACAGCTGCAGGCGGGCCGGAGGGACGCACCCGGCCCGTCTGCACCGCTTCGCCGCGTGCGCCCAGGCTCTGGTGTCCCCGGACCGGGTGCAGCCTTCCCCGGCCCACCCCAGGCGCCATACGGCAGGGTGGGCCCGTTTGGCCACGACCGGAGGACACCGCGCCGGGTTCGCGCGACGACCGGTGGTGGACGGGCCACCGCGCGAAGATCGAGGAGGCCGCGCTCAGCGCCTCGGGCTGACGGCGAGGTAGACGGTGTTGGCGGACTCGCCGCCGGTGAGCGGGTTGGGGAACGGGACCACGTGGGCGTCGGCGCGCTCGAAGGCCTCCCCCATGCGTCGCACCACCTCGGGCTCCGGCGGCTCGTCGGACCACAGCGCGAACACCCCACCGTCGACGAGCATCGCGCCCACCCGGGCGAAGCCCTCGACGGTGTAGAGGTCACCGTGGTCGTCGCGCAGCAGCCAGTCCGGCGCGTGGTCGATGTCCACCAGCACCGCGTCGTACGTGCGGTCGGCGCGGCCGGTCCGCACCACGTCGAAGAAGTCGTCGCGGACCAGGCGCACGCGGGGGTCAGCCGCCAGCCCACGGGTGTCCGGGAACAGGTCTCGCTCGTGCCAGGAGATGACGGCCTCGAGCGCCTCGATGACGGTCAGCTCGGCGACGCGGTCGTCCTCGAGGGCGGCGGCCGCCGTGTACCCGAGGCCCAGGCCGCCGACGAGGACCGTGAGCGAGGTGCCGGGCGTGGCGGCCAGCCCGATGCGCGACAGCTCCTGCTCACCCACGGTGAACTGGCTGGACATGAGGAAGTCGTCGCCGAGCTTGACCTCGTGCACGTCGCGCTCGGTGACGCGGTCCCAGCGCCGCCGAAGGCTGATCTCGCCCCAAGGGGTGTCGCCGAAGTCCAGCTCCTCGATCTTCACCTGCCGAGACTAGTCCCGTCACGCCCGGCCCCGGCCCGCGCGCCGGCCCGCCCCCACGATGGTTGGATCAGGACATGCGCATCTTCTTCACCGGTGGCAGCGGCAAGGCCGGCAAGCACGTCGCGGCCCACCTGGCCGAGCAGGGTCACGACGTGACGAACGCCGACCTCGTCCCCCTGGGCCATCCCGACGTCGCCGACCTGCGGGTCGACCTCACCGACATCGGTGAGACCTACTCCGCCATGGCGGGCCTGGCTCGGATGGAGGAGCTGGAGCTCGCGGAGAAGCCCGCGTACGACGCCGTGGTGCACTTCGCCGCGGTCCCCCGGATCCTCCTCACGACCGACGCGGCCACGTACGCGACGAACGTGCTAAGCACCTACAACGTGCTCGAGGCCGCGACCCGCCTCAGCATCCGCAAGGTCGTCTTCGCCTCATCCGAGACGACGTACGGGATCTGCTTCGCGCAGGGCGAGCGGCGTCCGCTGTACGTCCCGGTCGACGAGGACCACCCCACCGTCCCGGAGGACTCCTACGCGATGTCCAAGGTGGCGGGCGAGGTGACCGCGCGGTCGTTCCAGGCCCGGACCGGCACCGACGTCTACGGCCTGCGCATCAACAACGTCATCGAGCCGCACGAGTACGCCGAGCTGTTCCCGGCGTTCCTGGCGGACCCCTCCCTGCGGCGGCGGAACATCTTCGCCTACATCGACACCCGGGACCTGGGCCAGATGGTCCAGCGCTGCCTCGAGGTCGACGGACTGGGGTACGAGGTCTTCAACGTCGCCAACGCCGACATGTCTGTCGCCGTGACGACCGACGAGGTCCGCGAGCGCTTCTACGCCGGGGTCGAGCAGCGACGGGAGATGGGCCGCGACGAGACGTTCTACTCCATCGACAAGGCGCGCGACCTCCTCGGGTACGCGCCCCGGCACTCGTGGCGCGACGTCCTCGAGGACCCCTCAGCCGCCGTTGCGCCCCAGCCAGACGGGAAATGACGGGTCGCCACCCTCGAACGCCACCCACACCCCGTCGCCGACCGCAGGAACGGGTGGTTCCCCGCCCTCGGCGGAGGGGACGGTTGCTGGAAGGCAGGCCACGGCCCATACCGGTCCGTCCTCCACGGTCACGTCGGGGACCGACACCAGCAGGCGACTGCGCAGGAGCGGGTCGATGTTGTTCACGACGACCGCCCGGTGCACGCCGATGGCGGGGCGCGGCGGCTCCTCCACCACGTCGCCGTCGAGCGGCACCCGGCCCTGTTGCTGGCGCACCGCGACGTACCCACCACCCTGCCGGTAGCGCGCGCTGATCGAGCGACCCCCTGGCGGCCGACGACCGTGCACACCGTCACCGAGGTCGAGCCCGGCCCGTCCCTCCTCGCCGAGGTAGGCCTCGTCAGCGATGCGGTCCGCGTGGCTCGCGAGCAGCTCCCCCACGAACGCGAACAGTTCCAGGAGCGCCACGCCAGGGTCGTGGTCGGTCCGGTCCGTCCAGTCGCGCAGCCCGGCGCGGGCCCGCTCGACGAGGTCGTCGAGCTGCGGCCGGCCCTCGGGACCGCCTGCGCTGCTCATGACCGCACGCGTGTGTTCATGGCCGTCATTGTCCGCGCCCGTCGTCTCCCAGCCAAGGCATGCAGCAACCCGGTATGCCGTGCTGCGCCGGCTCACCGCGCCACGTCGGCACTGCCCCGGCTCCCCCCGTTGGCCACCCCGGTGGCGAGTCCTGTGGCGAGTCCGGGTGACCCCGCGGGTGTGGCACCCGGCGTGGCAGTGGTCACCGCTCCGGACGTCGCTCCGGACGACGTTCCCGTCGCTCCGGTCGTCGCTCCTGATGGAGACAGGGGCGACGGCAGGAGCGCGCCGATGGTCAGACCGGCCAGGCCTGCCAGGTACTCATTGACCTGTTGGCCCCGCACCGACAGGTAGATCACGGCTCCCAGGGTCGAGAGAGCAGCCACGATGACTGCCAGGCTCGAGATCCGGGCGGTGAATGTGTCGCGCATGACGACCTCCAACCGTGGGCCGGGCAGGACGTCCAACCCCTCTGTCAGCAAGGAGGGCCCGGAGCTGCTGTTGATACGCCTGTGGTGCAACAGGATCCGAGCCTGTCCGGCAGCGACGGGTGGTCGCGGTGAGAGCACCAGCACCCGCGCGTACCCGGTGGCGACGGCCCGCCAGCGCTGCGCCGTCGAGCCGCCGAGCCGGCACCGCCGAGGACCAGGGCCCGCTCACCGGTGGCAGGGAGCCGAGGGGTGGCGTCGATCAGCGGGTCCGGCGACGATGTCATGTCCATGGAAGTCGCGACTCAGCCCGGGTAGGCCTCGAGGGCCTGGATGGCGCGTTCGAGGAAGGCCTCCTCGCCGAAGGTGTTGACCTTGAAGAACACGGCTTCGCTGCCACCCGCGCTCACCATCGAGAGCGACATCTCCTCACCCACCGCGAGGACGCTGATGCACAGGCTCACCCGGTTGCCACCCAGGGCGCTGTAGCGCTCGTACGCCCGCACCAGCATCCGCGCGTCACCGACCCGGTGGTCCGATCCCGCCTCGTACTTCGCGCTGATGCTCCCCTGCGGGATGGCGCGGTCCAGGTGGGCGACGAGGTCGTCCACGTTCCCGGTCAGGTCCCGCTCGTAGTGCGCCATGCGCTCACGCTAGAACCGCGGGGGCGCCCATGTGGGAGAAATCGAGGGGTCGGTGGAGCGTGCCTGCGGTTCGAGGGTCACTGCCGATCGGCCGAGGAAGAGCAGCAGCGACAGCATGCTCAGTCCCCCGGAGAACAGCAGGGTGCTTCGCAGCTGCGGGAGGTAGTCGAGCAACGGCTCCTCGTTCAGCACCCATGCCGCGAACGCTCCGGCCACCAGGGCCGCGCCGATCCCGACCGCGGTAGCAGCCCGGTCCCTCAGCACGGCCAGGACCGCCAGGAGCAGGACGAGGGTCAGCACGATCGCGGGCAGGTAGACCTCGAGGTTGATGGCGAACGACGGCCCCGCCTCGAGTTCGACCATCGGGTCGTCGGACGCGGGAAGGCCGAACAGACCGAACAGCAACACACCCCACGCCGCGCAGAGCAGGACCAACCCCAGCGACCCGAGCAGCTTGCGCACCCCCACGTCGCTGACCCTACTGCCGGCTCGCGACGGAATGACCGCTTTCTGCTGCTAAGTCGTCGCAGGAGCGGGTCGTCCCATGGGAGCCTGACGAGGTGGTCGAAGCCGACCGCGCCCACTGGGACAGTCCCTTTGCACGGTGACTCGAGACAGGAGAAGCGCGTGCCTGACTTCACGTGGCTCCCAGCGAACCAGGCGGCGATCCAGGACGTCGATGCGGTGTTCGCCTCGGGTGGCGCGCACAAGTGCCGGTGCCAGGCGATGAAGGTGCCCGGCTGGATCTGGCGCGACACCACCCAGGAGCAGAGGGACGCCGCCCTGGTGGAGCAGACCGCGTGCGGCACTCCGGGACCGACCTCCGGGCTGATCGGGTACGTCGACGGCGAGGCGGCCGGCTGGGTCGCGATCGAGCCGCGCGAGAACTACCCCAGGCTGTGGAGCCGGAAGCAGCCGTGGATGCGGATGGACCCCGAGCTCGAAGGCGTCTGGTCGGTCACCTGCTTCGTCGTGCGCAAGGGCTTTCGCCAAGCCGGGCTGACCTACGAGCTCGCCGCCGCCACCATCGAGTACGGCGAGCAGGTCGGTGCCCGCGTCCTCGAGGGCTACCCGATCGAGCCGCCACCGGGGAAGACCGTGATCTGGGACGAGGCGTCGGTCGGGCTGCTGCAGGTCTTCGTCGAAGCCGGGTACGAGGTCGTGGCCTCCCCCACCCTCCGCCGACGCGTCGTCCGTCGAGAGCTGGGCAAGCACTCGTAGCCCTCGCCGGCACAGGCCGATCGGCAACTCACCCGTGTCGGGTGGGTCACGACGACCTTGACGAGCGGGTGTCCAGACGTGTCCGACCGGTGGGTCTTCGGCAAGTTCTAAGGTCACCGCCTCGGTGGGGCGCATGATGGCCCCGTGCTCACCTCGAAGGACGTCATGGACAAGACGCTCACGCCGACGCAGTTTCACGCCGGGTATGACGAGCGCGAGGTCGACGACCTGCTGGACGAGGTTGCGAACGCCCTGCGCTACTACGAGGTGGGAGGTCGACCCGGGCCAGAGGCGCCCGCCTCTCCGACCCCAGGGCACCGTTTCACGTCGACCAAGCTTCGGCGCGGGTATGACGAGCAGGAAGTCGATGACTTCCTCGAGCAGGTGATCGAGACCTTCCACTACTACGAACAGGGAGGTCGACCCGATCCGCAGGCCTTGGCAGGCACGATCGCTTCTCCGTCGGAAGGGCTGGGTCAGAAGGCCCTTCGCTGGTTGCGCGGAGATCCGAGGACGTGAATCGGTGGTGTGGAAGACACCATCCGCTCTCGACGCTGGATGGCGGCACCTCCGCGCCCACGCCGGGTCCTCAGCCTGTCACCTCACTCAGCTTCTGCCTTCTGTGACAACTCTCCGATGCAGTTCGGTCGTCAGCGCGTGGATCTGCCGGGTGAGGTCGGTGTTGGTCTTCAGCTCGATCTCTGACTCGACGAAGTCATGGTCGGCCTTGGCCTGTTGAAACGCGGCCTGCCGGTTCTGGCCGATCATCACGAACGTCGACAGGAAGATCGCTTCCAAGGAGACGATGAGCGTGAGCGTCGGCCACGGGCTCTTCTCGACGAGCAGCATCCAGCCCGCGAAGGCTCCGGCGTGGAGGTAGACGAACGGCATCGATCCAGCGAAGGCGGTGATGCGATCCGCAATCATCAGTTGGAGGTTCTCGGCGCGCTGGGCGGTGAGCGCCCGCGTGACGGGATGCAGGGGGTGGGCTGGGGACTCGGTGGGCGTCATGGCTCAATGGTCGCCCCCAGCACCGATGCGCGCGTACTCCCTTCGACGCGGCGGTGTACCGCACACGAATTCGTCGGGATGGCCTACCGAGCGGATGGCCGCAGACGGCTGCGACGAACTCCCCCGGTGTGTGGGTCAGGATGGACCCATGGAGTCCCACGCCACCCCCAGCGCCCCTGAACAGCTGACGAGATCGCTCTCCGTGCACGGGCAGCAGCGCCGAGCCCCGACCCGCCGACTGCAGCAGTTCCTCTCGCGCGTCGAGGACGGCGACCAGGACACCTACGGTCGGGGTGGAGCGGTGGCCCGGCTGGAGGGACGCGTCGCCGAGATGCTTGGCAAGGAGGCGGCGGTCTTCATGCCCACGGGTGCGATGGCCTCGCAGGTCGCCCTCAGGCTGCACGCCGACGCCCGCACGTGTCGCACGATCGGGTTCCACCCCAGGGCGCACATCGAGGTGCACGAGCACAAGGGGTACGAGATCGTCCACCAGCTGCACGGAATGCTGCTCGGCGATCACGACCGCCTCGTCACCGTGCAGGATCTGGAGGCTGTCCGCGAGCCGTTGGCCGCCGTGCTCCTCGAGCTGCCCCAGCGCGACCTCGGCGGGCGCCTCCCCTCGTGGGAGGAGCTGACCGCCCAGACGTCCTGGCTGCGCGCCCGAGGCATCGCGGCCCATCTCGACGGCGCGCGGCTGTGGGAGGCACAGCCGTACTACGGGCGTCCGCACGCCGAGATCGCCGACCTCTTCGACACGGTCTACGTCTCCCTGTACAAGGGTCTTGAAGGTCTTTCCGGGGCGGTGCTCGCGGGGCGGTCAGACCTCATCGACCAGGCTCGGCAGTGGCGGGCGCGGCTGGGTGGGCAGCTCCACCACGCGTGGCCGCTGGCGGTGTCCGCGGAAATCGGACTCGACACGCTCGTGCCCAGGATGCCTGCCTTCTGGGAGCGAGCCCGCGAGCTCGCTGCGGCACTCCAGGACATCCCCGGCGTCGAGGTCGTCCCTGACCCGCCGCAGACCCCTCTTTTCCACGTCATCGTTCCAGTGCCGCCCGAGGCACTGGCGGCAGCACACCAGCGATTCGTCGAGCGCCGGGGACTCGAGCTCTTCCTCTACCCGCGGCCCACCACGTCGCCGAGGTGCAGCCGGTTCGAGGTCACCGTCGGTGAGAACGCCATGACCGTCGATCCCCAGGAAGTGCGCCAGGCCCTGCAGGAGGTCATCCGGGACGCAGCGGGCTAGCAGCCGGTGCCTGTCGGTGCGCGTCCCAGTCGATCTCGAGGCTGGCAACCTGTCGGATGGGCACGCTGCCCAACCATGTCGGGTCGCCGATCGTGCGCAGGCCTGGGAGGCAGCCGAACAGCATGGGGAGGGCGACTTCTGCGTGGAGGCGAGCCAGCGGTGCGCCCAAGCAGTAGTGGACGCCGGCGGAGAACGACACGTGCGGGTTCGGGGTTCGTGTCGGGTCGAAGGTGTCGGGGTCTGTGAACGTGCTCGGATCTCGGTTGGCGGCGGCGAAGACCACGGCACGGTTGGCGCCGGCGGGGACCTCACAGCTGGCGATCTGCACGTCGGCAGTTGCGGTCACACCTGTCAAGGTCGTTGGTGAGACGAGGCGCAGGAGCTCTTCGACCGCCGGCATCCGGCCCGCAGGGTCTTGTTGGAGGTCAGTGACGTGGTGGGGGTGCGACGACAGGATGTGAACCCCGGCAGTCAGCAGGCTTGTGGTGGTTGCGTGTCCGGCGAGGACGAAGAAGATGCAGTTGGCGAGCAGGTCCTCGTGGGCCCCGTCCGATGCTGCGCTGGCCCCGAGCAGGGTGAGCAAGTCGCCTTGGGGCCGGAGTTGGCGTTGGCGCAGGAGGTCGTCGAAGAAGGCGAGCATCTGTGACGCCGCCGCATTTCCGGCGTCGATGTTGGCCCGGTCGCGTTGGCCCGCCACTCCTCGACCGAACGTGTCCATGCGTTCGGCCAACCAGGGCTGCTGGCTTTTCGGCACGCCAAGGATCTGACAGATGACGGCGAACGGGAGGGGGTGAGCGAACGTGGTCACGATGTCCACTGGCCCGGTGGCTGGCAGAGCCTCGAGCAGCTCGGCGGCGGTGGCTTGGATCTGTGCGCGGTACCGCTCAACTCGTCGTGGCGAGAACAGGCCGCTGAACGCCTTTCGAGACGCCGTGTGACGCTCGCCGTCGACGCGCGACATGAACCGTGCGGCGACCTGGAACATCAGATCCTCCGACGGGGGTATGGGTGTCGCCATCAGCCGCCGGTCGTGGAGTGCCTCCGTCACGAAGGCATAACTGCATCCGGCCACCGGCACCGAACGCGCCGTGGCCGCCGGGTCGCTCCGTCCGTCCGGGCTGAAGAGCGCACCCATGAGCGCCCTCTCAGCTTCGAGGGCCGGGTCCTGCACCTCATCGCTCACACTCCGATGGTGGAACGGCGGATCCCTCAGTGCAACGACCACCTGAGTCAGCAGCAGAGATCGACGCTGGAGGGTCCGCCCTCCAGGCGTACCCCCCTAGCGGCGACGTGACGCAGGCCGACCTGAACTCACTCGCCGCGGCTTCCGCCAGCTACCTCGAATCGACGTCGTCAGGAATTTCCGCTCGGTCATGGGCGACCCCATCGACGGGCGTCACGTGTTGGCCTGCCCGCCCGGGGTGACCTGCCTTCTGCGGATGGAGCGACTCGCCGCGCGCCAGCATTTCCACCATCTCGGTGATCTTGCGGGTGCGGCTCTCAGGGCGCTTCATGCTCTCGACGCGATGGATCAGCGCGAACCGGTTGGCGCTCGTGAGCACGTCGAACATCGCCTGCGCGTCCGGCGCCGCCGCTATCGCCTTCGCTAGGTCGTCTGGCGCCCGGCGGGTCGCCGGTCCGGCGTACGCCGCGTCCCACCGCCCATCGGTGCGCGCGGCCTCGACCACCGCGCGACCGGCGTCGGTCATCCGTCCCTGCTCCTCGAGCTTCGTCACGAGCGCGACGTTTCGCTGGGACCAGCTGCCCTTGGACCGGCGCGGAGTGATGCGCACGGTGTAGCTGTGCTCGTCGCGCTTGCCAGTCTGGCCATCGATCCAGCCAAAGCAGAGCAACTCCTCGACCGCGCTCGCCCACGTGATCGTGGTGTCCGAGCCGCCCTTCTTGGTCAGCACCAACCGCACGCCGAGCGAAGTCGCGTGGTGTTCTTCCAGCCATGCTCGCAACGCGGCCCGGTCAGTCACGAGCAGCTCGGGCAGCAGGGTTGCCATGCGCAACACGCTAACCGTGTCCGCCGACACCTGCGTCGCTCAGATGGCGAACCGGGAGGCGGCCAGGTGGGTGATGGGAAATGCACCGCCCACTTGGCCCAGGACGGTCCGCTCGCGGCGGAGAGACGCACGCCTGAGCAGGGCTGATCGGATATGCGAGAGGGACATTGCTCCATTCCCACTGTGGGGGCCAGAGCCAGTACCAGCTGCGATTACGCCTCTGGTGCGTCACGTTTGACGGTTCTACGATGGCGAGCAAGGAGGGGTCATGGGTCCAGATCGAATGACTTCAGCACGTCGCCTAGGGCTAGCCTCCTTCCTGCTCGCCGGCGTGTTCGAAGCCACCGCGCGGTACGTGGACAGCGAATTCTGGAGCGCCGTTTCGCATTTTGCCGCCGCTGTGGCTTTGCTGATCGCGGCCCTGGCGCTGATGGCGATCTCAATTCTGGCTCTAGGGAGACTCGGACGAGCTCTCGCACGCGTCGCGGCTACCGGAGGCTTGAGCCTTCTGAGGTCCGACGATGACCTCGAGTCGCTCTCGAGAGAACCGGCACCGACCTCATGGAGGGCGATCCTCAGTTCCGGTGGTCTCAGCCTTCTGCGCGACGAGCCCATGGGGACACTGGCTATCGCTGAGGACCGCGCGTGATGGCGCGTGTTGCTGAGGGCAACACATTGGCACCCCCGTTGGTGTTCCTGTGGGGCTGTTTGGGCGGGCTCTTGGCTTACATCGTGCTGTTCGCGTTGCCGGAACTGCTGCGGGCGTACTACACAACAAAGGCCAACAAGACCCCCCTCAGAAAAGTCGTGATAGCGGGTCTCATCGGGCTGTTCTTCATTGCCCTTGGAGGCGGAACGGCCCTTCTTCTCGGAGACGTCAATGGGGCACAAGAAGCCATCGCCTACGGACTTGCCGGCGAGGGCCTGATTGCCGGAGGCTTCAAGGGCATCGTCGACAGCGTTCGCCCGCATGTGTGAGGGCATGGCCGTCCGGGGGGCTCTGGCTTGCTCCGCGTTTGGACTCCAGTGATCGGTCAGAGCCTCAGGACGAGACCCGTGACCGGGGCTCGCTCATATGCATGGGCGGTCCTGATCGGTCCCCGCCTCGCGGCGGTAAGGGTCATGACCGTCAGGTCGTAGATCGATCCGTGCGGGTGCTCGTTGTTGAACAAGGGAACCGCCACGAAGAACGAGCCGCGACGAAGTCTCGGGCAGGCCTGGGAAGGCTCATTTGGCCGCTTCTGTCTGTGTAGGTTCTGGCTGTGTCCTCTCATCCCGGAGCGTCCGCCCTATCTGCGCTGCAACAGTGTCGTGAGTTCTGCGGGACCGACGGACCCGATCTGGCCCGGGCTGTTGAGGGCCTCCCGCTCGACGCCGTCGACCGGCTCGCCGAGGGGATCGTCGGGGAGGCGGCACGGGTTGCTGGCCAGGCTGAGCAGACGCGCCCCGGCCAGGCTGACCGTCCGGAGAACGAGCTGTGGCCCCTGGTGAACGCGCGGGCATCGATGCTTTCGCGGGGAGCGGGCGCCGGAGGGATGGCTACTGCCGTGCAGGGCGCTGGTCCGTCTGGGGTCAACATCATGGCGGCGATGAGTCCGCGAGACATCGGCGGCAACACGTTCTCAGCGGGCGTGATGCGAGCGTTGCTGTACAGCCACGGGCTAGTGCTGGAGGACCCGCTGGCGATGGCAGCTGAGCTGCATCATTTGGCGCCTCGCGAGACCAGGCCGTACTCACAGCTGTTCGTGCACGCGGCGTTGACGTCGCTGCTCGAGATAGCGGAGTTGCTTGATGCCGGCGTGGTGGAGACCTACTTCGTGCCGACAGACGTGCGGCGCCAGACCCGCCTCGCCGAGGTGATGCGGGCCGGCTTGGACGAGGGTCCACTCAGCGTCGACGACGTGTGGGACGCGTTCGAGGCCAACTACATCGAAGGACTCAAGCCGTCGTTGCGCGAGTTGTGGCGACGCATCCGCAGTGGGGACCGCAACCCGGACAGGGGAATAACTGAGCAGGCGGCGCGCGAGGACGCGGACATGCTGCGCATCTTCGTCGACGTGGTGTCGTCGATTCGGCCCGCGGCCGTCATCGACAACACGGTGGCGATTGTGGCCTCCGCTCTCGAAGACGTGGGCATGCTCAGGGGTCGCGCGGACGTGCTGTGCAACTCCCGGCTCCATGCGCAGTTGCTGTACCTGGGGACCGACGACCCGGTAGTACGCCAACGCGTCGAGGAGTTGGCCGCCGTTCAGGTCCCGCGCCTGGATGGCTTGGCGGTCAGCGACGTGGTGAAGATTCGTCGCCTCAGCGACGCCTTCGAGCAGTGGCGAACCGACTTGAGCCTGGGTCTGGACCGGGCGCACACGATGCGAGCCGAATTGGGCGACGGCGTCGAGGTGGCACCCCTGGTCGCCGAGACGCTGCGAGTGGCGCGACGTGGACTCACCGACGAGGCCAAGCACCTGAGGCCCCAGGGGTCCGGATTGGTGGCGTTCGCAGCAGGAGCACTCGGCGGTGCCGTCGGCGGCCTGCTCGACGGAGCGATGGGCGCAGCAGTTGGGGGAGCAGGCAGTATCGCAGCCAGCGTGGTCGCGCACGCCGGCGATGCAGCAGTGGGCGCTTGGGGAAGCGGGGCCGGTTCGAAGGACGCGCGCGGGGTCTTGCGCCGGCACTACGTGGTGTTCGATCGGGTGGGAGTGGCGGACGAGTCGGCACAGGCGGGCCGATCCTGGTCTTGAGGTAGCGCTGCGAGACGACCTGGAACAAGTGTGGAGGCGGCTTCGCCGGGAACTGCACGGCCGGTCGACCGGGACGGGTAGCGGCGGTAAGACGCACGGTCGCCTCGGGAGCGTGGGTCCCCTGAGTTGATCCCCTGGCGCGGCTCCGTGGATGGCTCGGCCCGTGGTCGGGACGAGTGACGGGTATCGGTCGAAGTAACTGTCGACCATCACCCGAACTGTCAGGCTTTGACTAGAGACCAATGTCCAGCATCCGGCGAAGTCAGACAACGTGGCGGTGCTCGACAGATTCAACCTGCCGACCACCTGCTTCAAGTTTCCGAATCAGGCTCCGAGTCGACCTGGATTGCTTTGCGACGCAATGGGTTTCATGCTGAACCAACGAACCTCAAAGTCGGCTGACCGTTTCCGGGTCTTCGTGGCCACCGAAGTACTGCTCGAGGACAGCGCAGAACACCGCGCGTTCCTCATCGCTTTCCGCTGCATGCTTGAAGAGGGTCATCGATGAACGGAGCTTCTGGGCGTCGACGTCGCCCAGGACCACTGAGGGATCGTCGCCGGGTAGGTCCCGCAGCGCGTTGGCGCACTCGACCAGCCGTGGGCCCAGGACCGCGTGATCGAGGTAGGCCCGGGCCTGGTCGAGTCCTGAGATCGCGTAGAACTGCGACGTCGGGCTGTTGCCGAGCCCGGCGATCTGTGGAAAGACGAACCACATCCAATGACTGCGCTTGCGCCCCGCGCGCAGTTCAGCCAGCGCCGTCGGGTAGGTGCTGCGTTCGTCGTGGGCGGTCAGGAAGCGACTCGGATCCAAAGCCATCCCCACATGCTGCACGATCCGGTATCTGTGCGCTGACTGTTCACCCGCCGCACTAGTAGTGGTCTGAGTGGATGTCTCCCGCGTTGACGCATTGCTATCTTCCGAAGGACAGACGTCACCTAGGAGGGGTTGCGGGATGGGGCCGATGGAGCACCAACGCTCTTATCAACCGCGAGCGGCGCCGCTGTCCGAGGACGATCCGGTGGTGCAGTGGCTGCTGCGGGGCGATCCAGCGATCCGCTGGCAGGTGCTGCGTGACCTCGTGGATGCCTCCGAGACCGTGGTGGCGACCGAGCGCGCGCGTGTCGGGCACGAGGGCTGGGGCGCCCGGCTGCTGGCCTTGCGGGCACCTGATGGCCAGTGGGCGAACGGGGCATGCTTTCCCGGTACCGCGACATTCGCAGAGGCCACCGCGCAGGCCCTGGCTGCCGGTGAGCCGCCGCCGCCCTTCCCGTCCACCGACGCGGAGCCGGCCGAGGTACCGAGCGATGGGTCGGGTGCCGAGCCGGGCCAGCCTTGGACCGCGACGTACCCGGTGCTTCTCGACCTGTGCCACCTGGGCGCACCACCCAGCAGTCCGGTGATGCAGGAGACCGCGCGCTTGGTGGCTCGTAACTGCCGCTGGGAGTATGACGGGCTGCCGTTCTTCGACGGTGAGGTGGACTGCTGCATCAACGCCGGCACGATCCTGATCGGTACCTACCTGCGCGTCAACATCGACCGGCCGGTGCATCGGCTCGTGGCTGACCAGATGCCTGATGGTGGCTGGAACTGCTGGCCCACGACGCGCACATCGCCGTCATCTTTCGCCAGCACCCTGGATGTGATCGACGCTCTGCTGCGGTGGGAGCGCCAGACGGGCGGATCCGAAGAGGTCCGTCGAGCTCGCCAGGCGGGAGAGGAGTACCTGCTCCGGCGCAACCTCCTCCGGTCATTGCGCACGGGCGAGGTGGTCAACCCGCAGTGGGGACTGTTCTCCTACCCCCCACGCTGGTACTACGATCTGCTCAAGGCCACGGAGTACTTCGCGCGGCGTGGGGGCACTCCGGATCCGCGGGTGGACGAAGCGGTCGAACACGTCCGCGCCAAGCGCCAGCCCGACGGGCGTTGGCTGCTCGAGAACACCCATCCCGGCGAAGTCCACTTCCGGTTCGAGGAACCCGACGGCGGACCTAGCCGGTGGAACACCTTGAGGGCGCTGCGGGTGCTGCGCTGGTACGACGCGTCCGCCCACTCTGTCAGCGCGGGCCCCCCTTCACACCGCAGACACTGATGCCTCGCTGGTGAGATACCAACGCTTCTCGTACCCGGGTGATCCGTCAAGAGGCGGGCGACACCACTTCCTTGACTGACCTGCTGCCGTGGTTCTCGCCGAGCTCGTTCCTGAGCATGACCGCCCCTCCTTGGGAATCGGATCTTCTCCTCCCCCGATCAGTTCATCGTGCGAATCGAAACGAATGGACCCTGTCATCGCGGGCTCGTGGCCCTTCCCAGTCGGCCTGCTCGGGGGAATCTCGGGTCGTACCCCGGAGGTGCGCATGATCTCGCACCCGCAGCCTTCTGCTCCTGACATCCCTACAGACACGTGCGAGGTGACCCGGCGTCGGGCTGTGGTCATGGCTGCCGCGCTGGCTGCTGTGATGATGGTCAGCGGTTGCGCAGGGAACGACCCTTCCAGCGGTCGCGAACGTCCGAGCCGTCTTGGTCACCGTCGAAGGGAAGCCGCTGGTGCAGCTGTACCGCTCCAGCACCCCGGCGCAGGCGCATCTCGAGCGAAGCGATCGATCCCGACGTCATCAACGCCGACAAGGTGCCGGTGACCGAGTTGCCGGGGGGCTCCCCTCGCGCCCTCAAACGCTGACCAGCTAGTCCGGCAGCTCGAACCACGCCGTGGTGCCACCCCACGGAGAAGGCTTCACACCGATCCGACCTCCGTGCGCCTCGACGATGCGCCGACACGTCGTCAGACCGATCCCCGAACCCTCAACGTCAGGATCGACCCGCGCCAGCGGCTCGAAGACCCGTTCGCGATCTGCCTCCGCGATCCCCGGTCCACGATCGGACACCTCGACCCGCCACCCACCGGCGATTCGATGGGCAGCGACCTCCACGTTCGCCTTCTCCCCAGGCCGGGTGAACTTGGCCGCGTTCGCCACCAGATTCTGTACCACGGCCCCCAACTGAACAGGGTCACCGGTGACCCTGGGGAGGTCACGCACCTCGACCGTAGCGCCCATCAAGGCGACCGCCAGGTCTTCGACCACCCCCCTCGCCACCGCAGAAAGATCGACCGGGACCCGGACGAGTTCACCCCCCAGACGAGCGAAGGCCAGCAGGTCGTCGATCAGGCGCTTCATCCTGTTCGAGCCGCTGATCGCGCGATGCAGTAACCACCCGATGTCTTGGAGGGCGTCGCCTGCAAGCCCATCGCTGCCGATTGCCTCATCGATCATTCGCAGCGCCATCGACACCGCTGTCAACGGATTGCGCAGGTCGTGGCTCACCTGGCCCGCGAAGGCGGTCAGCCGCTCGTTCGAGCGGCGCAGTTCCGCCTGAGCCGACTCGAGCTCTGCCACCGTTTCGCTCAGCCTGCGGGTGCGCAAATCCAGTTCGAGCAGGTCGACCACCCGCTCAGCCAAGCCTCCCAGGGCCTGCGCCTGCTCGCCGCTCATGGTGCGCGGCTTCGTATCGAAGACGCACAACGCCCCGATCGTGACCCCCTGCGGGGTGATCAGCGGATGGGCGGCATAGAACCGGACTGCACCGGTGGTGCCGTCGACGTTGGGACTGTTCTTGAAACGCTCGTCCTTACTGGCATCCGGCACGACCACCGGGTGCTCGAGATCCAGCAGCACGTTGCACATCGAGTTCTCCCGGGCGCCGGACCCGGCGGCGTAGCCGTGCGTCGCGACCGGATGTTCCTCGATGTCGGTGAACAGGTTGATTGCCGCCATCGGCATGTCGGCCATCTGCGCCGCCACCTCGACCACGGCAACCAGGTCGCTGCGAGCTGGCTGTTCGATCACCTTGTAGTTCGCGAGCTCGGCGACTCGGGCGTGGTCCTGCTCCAACGTCGTCACTGTGCAGCCTTCCTTGCTAATGCGACCACGACATCGCGCGGGGGGTGGGATGGTGGGAGCGGCCTTGACGTACCCGCGACACGGCCGGTGGGGAGCCATCATTTCTCTCGATGACGAGCCATGTCCGTCGGGTCTCGCCTTAGTGTCGATGGCGCGGGTGTCGGGACTACGGGTGCACCTTTCGATCCACGTACTCGGCGAAGTCGACTGCTTCGCCCTCGCCCTCAGATGGGTAGGCGAGGTCGATCCATTCGGAGATCGAGGTCACCACGTCTTTGAGGTGGTGACCCGCCCGCCACACCGCCTCAAGGGAACGAGCGGCTCCCGGGGGGAATTCGTCCTGCTGGTCGATCAGCAACTCGGCGTGACCCAGGATCGTGGTCAGTGGTGTCCGAAGGTTGTGGTTCACGGTCTCGGCCATGGACCGGTTCAGCTCTCCGCGGGCGGCCGCCACCAGGCTGGTGACGTCGGTGATGACCGCCCAAGCGCCCTGCTGCTCGCCGTCGAGCCCCACTATCGGCGTGGCGTTGACCCGAAGGTGACGGACCGGCTGCCCCGGAGCCCTCACCGTGACGGTGGCGTCTTCGACCACCTCTCCTCTCGAGGCCCGCACGATCGGCACCTCATGCGGTTGGAGGACCCGGTCACCGCCCTCGGTGTAGAGGTGGAACACCTCCGCCAACGACTCGGCCCGCACGGCTGCGAACGGCTGATGCAGCAGGTGCTCGAGGCCCGGACTCAGCATCGACAACCATCCGGCACCGCCGAGGACTGCGACAGCAAGCCCGGAGCGGCACATCAGCGCCTGAAGAGCGGCTGGGTCGACCGGTTGGGCTGAGGCAGGAAGGCTGTCCTGGGTCGACCTCATGGTGCGTTCTGCCTCCGTTGTGGTTCGGGCTCCTCACCGAGCGAGCGCCCCGGGCCCCCGGGTCTGAGGACCGACGCTCCAGCGGTCCTTGTGGTTTGGAGCGCCCACGAAGGGCGTCCCCCCACCGTGCCGGTGGCGCCGTGCTCATTTCGACCGGTTTGGCGGGGCATCTCTCGACCTCCTAGCCGAAGCATGGCCGCCTCCCCGACGAATGCGACCCAGTCGGCCAGAGAGCTTCGCAGTCTGGATACAAACGTGCGCTGAGCGGTCACCAGGACGCCCAGGTCGCCATGACCCGGCGCAGCTGCCCCAGCTCAGGTGTTGGAGCATTAGCCATCAGGCTAACGACGCAGTCGGTGCCCGACCGGGCGACCGATCGGGCACCGACTGCCGCGCTGAGTCAGGAGCGGGTGCTCTTGATGGCGTTGAGGATGAGGTTCGTGACGACCACCGGGTGGCTGATCATCGCGACGTGCGAGCTTCTGATCTCGACGGTGTGCGCCCTTGCCCTGGCGGCCATCGCGCGCTCGGCCTCAGGCGGGATGGCGCACCGCACGATCGCGGCAGTCGCTGCCCTACCCAGCTGAATCGCCTTGCAGGTGGATTCCGGCTCAGTCCTGCAGTTGAGGGCGGTGGCCCGACTGGGCCTGCACCGAGTCGTTGATGTCGGCTCCACCCTTCTCGACGAGCTCCGCGAAGAGCCGCCCACGCACGACGAGACCTTCCCGCACCGTGAACTGAGTGATCGCGCGCAGGTCGAACGGCTCACCCTGCTCGGTCGTGCCCCACCAGTGCCACTCACTCCACACCACATCGCCGTCCTGCACCGAAGCCGGAACCTCGGCGCGCAGATCCGGTACCCCAGTGAGAATCGCACCCCAGTTCGCCTTCATCTGCGCCCGTCCGCCGAAGCCTCGGGCCGGATGAAAGGGCTGCTCGCTCTGGTAGTCCTCATGGATCAGTGCCGCCATGCCCTCGAGGTCGTGGGCGTTGGTCCGCTCGACCATCTGCCGGATGACCTCCATACCGGTTGCTGCCACGTCCCTCTCCTCAGCCTTCCCCCGCCCTGACAAGCGTCGCACGGCCGACCCAGCCAAACCACACCCCAGGGCACGGAGTTGACCGGTGCGACGAACGGTGGCGCGGTGCCACAGTCACAGCGATGGCCGCCGCGCCATCCGCCTACGGCAACGGATGTCGCCTGGCTGGGGAGAGCAACTGCTCTCAGCTGGTGCTGTCGAGAATGAGTCGCACCGCTTCGTGCGGTGCATCCCATTGCGGAAAGTGACCGCACCGCTCGAACCAGTGCAGCACCGCGTCGGGAAACAGCTCCGTGGCGCGTGCGGCTTGTCTCGGCACGGTCACCAAGTCACGGCGCCCCCACCCGATCGTGACCCGGCCGGGCACTGTGCCAGCCGGGGCGCCCCGTTGCTTGGGCCCCTTCGTCAGGGCGTCCATGGCCGCTGCGGTCGCCGGGGAGTCGGCCAGGCCGCGCACGTCTGGCAGCACCGTGTCGCGCGAGAGCGCCCAGGGCCGCGCCGACAGCTGCGCCAGCAGCACGGTCCTGGCGACCGGGTTGCCGAGCAGTGACGGCAGCACGCCCCGCAGCGCCCTGACCAGAGCGATCGACGGCCGCAGGGTGGCACCGAAGGCCACCAGCTCGCGGTCGCTCCAGAAGCCGCCCGGGTCCAACGCCACGGTGTCGCCGCCGACTCCCCGCCGCGCGAGCTCGAGCACGATGCGGCCGCCCATCGACTGGCCCACGGTGGAGACCCCGTCAAGCCCCTGTTCCCGGATGAAGTCCGCGACGGAGTCGGTCAAGGTCGTGATCGATACCTCACCGGTCAGCGAAGGTGTCTCACCGAACCCCGGAAGGTCGACGGCGATGACCTCACGGTGCTCGGCCAGGTCGTCGATGATCGGAGCCCAGGACTGCCACCCTGCTCCCAGACCGTGCACGAGTAGCAACGGACTTCCGCTTCCGCGTCGAACATGGTTCAGCGTCACCCCGCGACGCTATACCAAGCGGATCCGGCGGGTTTGGCCACCACAAGCCGATCGTCCGAAGGGAAGGAAGAATCCGCCGATCGTTTCACGGCATCCGCGGCGGAAAGACGCAGGTTCACCTCGAGCCGGGGTCGAGCAGTTGGCTTGCGGCTCTTCGGCTCTGCGCCGCCGTAGACTCCGGCGCGTGAGCAACCCTCCGGCGTACCCCACGATGGAGGACGTCATCGGCGACACCCCGCTCGTGCGTCTGCAGCGTCTGCCCGGACCGGAGAACGAACGTCGCGGCAATGTGCTGCTCGCCAAGCTCGAGGGGAACAACCCGGCCGGCTCGGTGAAGGACCGGCCAGCGATCGCCATGATCCGGGGCGCTGAGTTGCGAGGGGATATCTCCCCCGGCGACACCCTGCTGGAAGCCACCTCGGGCAACACCGGGATCGCCTTGGCGATGGCGGCGGCGATCAGCGGCTACCCCTTGGTCATCGTCATGCCCGAGGACGCCTCCACCGAGCGGATCCAGACGATGAAGGCGTACGGAGCCGACCTCGTCCTCACCCCGGCAGATGGCGGCATGGAAGAGGCTCGCGATGTCGTGACGCGGATGGAACGGGATGGTCGCGGCCGGGTCCTGGACCAGTTCGGCAACCCGGACAACCCCCGTTCCCACGAGGACGGGACGGGCCCGGAGCTCTGGCGTCAGACTGATGGACGGATCACGCACTTCGTGTCCGCGATGGGCACCACCGGCACGATCACCGGGGTCTCGCGGTTCCTGAAGTCTCGCAACCCCGACGTCCAGATCGTTGGGGCACAGCCCGCAGAGGGCTCCAAGATTCCCGGGATCCGCGCCTGGCCCCCGGAGTACGTGCCGAAGATCTTCGACCCGTCGGCGGTGGACCGGACCATGGAGGTCACCCAGACCGACGCCGAGGAGACGGCCCGCCGGCTGGCCCGCGAGGAGGGCATCTTCGGCGGTGTTTCCGCGGCCGGCGCCTGCTGGACCGCCCTGCAGGTCGCCCAAGAGGTCGAGGGGGCGACGATCGTCTTCGTGGTCTGCGACCGCGGCGACCGGTACCTCTCCAGCGGCGTGTTCCCCACCTGAGATCTGGCGCACCGGGCGATCTGGCGCCTTGCCCAGCGCTGCGTTCATTGGCTCTTCCTGCGGGAGGATCCCCGCGGTTCCCACTGCGGGGTCAGTGAGACGAGCGGAGGCTCTGGGGGTGACCTTGGGAAGTCCGCAATAGGTACACGCTGAGCGCGACGACGAACAGGATCAGGGACACGGGACCGGCTATCGCGAGAACCCAACCCCTGAGCACAATTTCGATTGCCCTCAGCGTGCAGAGTGCTGCGACGCCGAGCGCGGTCCGTCGCAGCCAGGACGGGCCGAGAAGCCCGCGAGCGCACGCCGCAGCGAACCAGGCAATGGTCAGAAACAGCACCACGTCGACCATGTCGGAGAGCAGTGCCAACGTGTCGATCAGGGCTGCGGACGCGCTCGAGGCGGCCACGCACAACCACAGCGGTGGGACGGCCGTCAGGACGGCGGCAGTTGCCATCGTCAAACCGGCAGCCCTGAGCTGGCGACCAACGCCGACCAGTGTGGATCGCGCCAGGAACGGACGCCCGGTCGCGGCCAGCCGGGCATCGGGTACGGCGCTCCACTGTCCAACTCCAGTCAGAGGGCAGCGGCAAGTTGGAGAGTCGCGCCCGGGCACGACCGGCACGGCTCCGGTCATCCCCCGTACCGGGGATGACAGGCGGGCCGCCCGACCGGCACGCTGAAGTCTCCCCCCCGGCCAGCGGTCGGGATCGTCACCGGGAGTCGAGATGCATGTGCGATCCACCCTGATCACGGCCGACCCCGCACGGCTCGAGGATGCCGTCCATTTCATCGAGACCGACGCACGCAAAATCGTCGAGGACCTGGCCGGCAATCTCGGCATGTCGCTGAAGGTGAACCGTGCGCTCGGAGTCGCGGTGGTGAACAGCTTCTGGGTGTCAGCCGACGCGATGCGGGAGAGTGACAAGCATGTGCGTTCGACCCGGGAGACCGCTGTCCACCGCGCGAGCGGCACGGTCTCCGCTGAGACCTACCGGGTTGCGAGCGTGGTGCGGGTGGCCCCTTGGGTGTCGGGGGCCGCGGTCCGGGTGACCCGAGCTGACGCGGACCCGTCCCGGCTCGACTCGGTGGTCGCCGCCTACGAGGACACCGCCGTCCCGTGGCTCACCGAGACTGCGGGCTTCTGCGGAGCGCTCTTCGTCGCGCAGCAGCGCACGGGCCGCACCGTCAGCGAGACGATATGGAGCGACGAGGCCGCGC
Source organism: Pedococcus soli (assembly GCF_054782575.1). NCBI lineage: Bacteria > Bacillati > Actinomycetota > Actinomycetes > Micrococcales > Intrasporangiaceae > Pedococcus > Pedococcus soli. The sequence goes on from NZ_BAAGSF010000006.1 coordinate 696,370, forward strand.
TGGCCGAGAGCCGGAGCGTGGCGGCTGCCATCAGGGTCGACACCGCAGCCGCCGCCGACCTGGCCGTACGAGGGCTCGAGGAGTACTCCCTCCTGTTCGGCACGGTGCGGCCCGCCCCCGCCGAGTGACCCTTATCTCCCGGGCGCCTACTCGACGGGCCCCCGGTCCCCTGATCGAAGGGGTTCGTCGAGCGCGTGCAACGTTGTGGTGCCCGAGCTGCAGGAGGCGGCATGTCGGCAGCGATGCTTGGCGATTGCGACGTCCAACTCGGCCACGCCCCGACAAGGACGCTTTCGACCTGGGCCGACCTGGAGTAGCCCGGCTCACCGGGTGCGCAACGAAGCTGGTGCTGTCCGATCCGTCAGGGGATTGCCAATGGACGTAAATGCCGAGCCGGGCATCGACCAGGACGACCGGACCACAGACACCCTCGAGTTGTTCTTCGACCTGGTCTTCGTGTTTGCGATGTCCGAGGTGACCCAGTTGATGCTCGCCGAGGGCTCGTGGCTTGGACTCGGACGAGGCGCGTTGGCGCTGACTGCGGTGTGGTGGGCCTGGGTCTGCTACGCGTGGTTGACCAACACCACCGCAGATGCCGGAGTGGCGGCACGGATTCTGACCCTTGCCGCGATGGCAGCGATGCTGGTCGCGGCCACCGCGCTGCCAGATGCGTTCGGTTCTCGGGCCCTGCTGTTTGCAGTCGCCTACTTGTGTGTGCGGCTCGTGCATCTGGTGCTTCTGCTTCTTGATACGGGGCAAAACCGCGAGCAGCGTTCAGCCGCCATGCGTTTGCTGCCCACCCTGCTGGCCGGCGCCTGCCTTCTCGTGATCGCAGCGTTCCTCGACACCCCCTACCGTGAGTGGGCGTGGGTCCTCGCGGCGCTCATCGACCTAGGCGGCCCGCTGGTGCTCGGGGTCGGAGGACTTCGCGTACTACCGCGCTACTTCGTCGACCGGCACGGATCGATCATCATCATCGCCCTCGGCGAGACCATCCTCCAGGTCGGGACAGGAGCCCACCCACACCTCAGCGACGCTGGTGTGATCACAGCGGTCGTCCTGGCGTTGCTCATCGCTGGCCAACTCTGGTGGTCCTACTTCGGCCTCACCGACGCAGCCCAAGCACGACTCGTGTCCACTCCCGGACTAGCGCAGACCCGGCTGGCCCGCGACGCCTACAGCTACCTACACCTGCTCATCGTGGCCGGAATCGTGTTCTTCGCGCTGGGACTCCATCGGGCAATTGACAAGGTCTTCGATCCGCTCCCGCTGCTCCACGCCGTCGCCCTGACCGGGGGAGTTGCCCTTGCCTACGTAGGCGACGTCGCCTACCGCTGGCGCGACCACCACCGGCTAGCCGCAGATCGACTCATCGCCGCCGCAGCTTCGGGTGTCATCGTTGCTCCCGCCCTCTTCGCACCAGCCGTATTGACTCTTGCCGCATTGGTCGCCATCGGTGCGGTGCGCATCGTGTGGGAGGCGCGAGACCGCCTCGCTGCCACAGCCGAGCCCCAATCGAGTGAATACATGCCGCCACCGATCTAGTCGAGACCCGTGCGGTTGCAGAACGCCGACCGACTCAGGCGCGGGCGGGGGCACACCCTCTGGCGCGTTTTCGTAGGGCCGGACCGGTGCGGGCTTCCAGCAGGGTCCCTCTGGCAGCAACGTGCAGCTCGGCAACCACGATCGATGGACTCGCGAAGAACCGCTGCAATACGCGCCCGCCGGGTCTGTCGAGCCTATGGGGCGAGCCGACGCGGCGATGTGACGCAGTCAGCCAAGAGACTCAGTCATCTGCCTTCAGTCTGGCTGCAAGGTGGTGATGCCTCCGCGGAAACGAGCCGTGCCGGACACCTGACCGCAGCCGCGCGCGGTCGCTAGGAATCGGTTGCCCCCTCTTCGATCGGGCCAGAGCTGGACCTGCACGTCGGCGATGTCGTCGAAGACTCGGCGGGACCAGTGACTGTGCCAACTGCGTTCAAATGCTTGGCGGCCGGATGACCGGGCGCGTTCGGCACGAGCTGTGAGGACGAGGGCAGTATCGCTGCGGCGGGCTAGTTCTCGAAGCCAGCGGCCATGAGATATGGCTGAGCCGCGATTTGGCCATGCCCCAGGCCGAAGCATCTCATCAAGGCAGTCAATGATCAGGAGGTCGTAAGTAGCGCCGAACCAAGTGAGCTCAGCCGAGCGGTAGTCCGGAAGCGGAACCCAGGAAGCGATGTCGATTTGCCCCGAAGGAGAATGCAGTCGATCACGTAGCAGGTGAGTAGCCAAGTGGTCGTTCGCCAAGGCAACTCGCGCACGCTTTCCGACGGTGGCGGCCATCGCCGAGAGCAGACTCGTCACTCCCACTCCGGCCGGACCTGCAGCCGTCCAAACGGCGCCTGGCGCGAGCCCGCCGCCAGTGAGCTGGTCCAGCGCGGCGAAACCACACGGATGCACCGGCAGTGGGTCTAGGAGAGACAACTCCGCCAGCGTGTAGCCAGATCCGCCGGCAATCATCTGCCCATCTCGGTGGAGGAACTCAGCGGAGGGTTCTGGCATGGGGCGCACCCTCCCACCTCCCGGTGACACCCACTGTGCAGGTGCATACTCGCCGAGCATGACCTTCCAACTGCCCCCAAGCTTGCAACACGAGACCAACGACTTCGCTCTGTCGCAGCTGCGTGGGTACTACAAGCCGGCCTTCGATGCCTCAGACTACTTCACCGGCGCTGCCTTCGACTCTTGGGACAGCACAGGAGCAAAGTTTGACGACGTGAACCGGTTCACCGCCGATGATCTGGTGGCGGTCACGTTCCTGTCAGTCGGAGTCGGGCCTCGGGCAGCACACCGCCTCTTGACGAGCAGGGCCGATCGGTTCAACGAACTTCTCGAGGCTGTTGGTCCGGACCGCGACTTCGTAGATATCGCACCGACGGATATCACGCCCGACTTTCCGGCCTGGCAGTTAGAGACTGCCTTGCGGGAACTCCCTGACGTTGGGCGGACGATTGCAAGCAAGCTCATGGCACGCAAACGTCCACGCTTGGTGCCGATCTACGACAAGGTACTTCGGCAAGTCATGGGGCTCGAGAAGTCGCACTGGGCGCCCTTGAACACCGCCCTGCGAGCGGATGGACAGGCACTCCACCACCGCCTGTTGGCGCTGCGCGACGAGGCTGGACTCCCAGAGACGGTAAGCCCGCTACGTGTTCTCGATGTCATCGCATGGCGCGACGGCAAGAACCTCGGCTACTGATCTACTCCTAGGTCCACCCGCCGCCGACGCCACCATGCGGCGCAATCGGCGGCGGAAGGACCCAGGCTAGGTAGAGCTCGCACGGCCACGCCGAGGCGCATACGAGCCTCCTGCTGCGATCGGCGACAGACTGGCACTATCGGATCGGGGGCAGACTGAGGGAGTGGAGGGCGCGAGTGACCGCGAATGGGGTGTTCTGCCTTGAGGGCGAATGGAATGCGGATCTCCGTAAGCGAGCGACTGTGTTGCCTGTTCTCGAACTGCTGGAGCGACTCGGGGAGATCAAGGCCATACATCGCGATGTGGCCACGCTTCCCGAGTTGGAGCACTACCTGAAAGCCTGGGGGCAGCCGCGGTATAGGGACTTCTATGTGCTCTATCTATCCACTCACGGTGACAAGGGCCTGCTCCAATGGTCTCGGGGTAACCAGACGAGCTTGGAGGAACTGGCGGCGCTACTGGGCGACTCGGCAAAGGGTTGCTATGTCTACCTTGGATCGTGCCTGACTCTGTTCAACGAGCGCGAGGCTCGTGCGTTCGTCGAGACGACGGGCGTGGAGGCGTTGGTCGGATACCGCAAAGAAGTGGATTGGCTGGAAGGGGCTGCGTTGGAGGTCATCCTCGTCGCGTGGCTCGCCAACCATTACGGGCGCCCTTCCACCCTTTTCAAGCAACTCATGAAGCGCCATGGTCAGCTCGCAAAGTTGTACAAACTCGTCATGGTGACCAAGTCGGAGACGCTTCGGAGCCAATCTTTCGCCAGCTAGAGCTGATGGGTAGGCGTCGGCCTAGGCGGCGGTGTGACGCACTCAGTTGCGCCTTGCGGCCGTTTCGCCGACGGCTGCCGGCGCCACACCTGACGATATGCGTATGGAGGGATACGGCCTTGAGGTTGTCGGCTACGACCATGGAACCGGGTCAGGACGCGAGCTGGGGCCAGCCCCACTACACGGACGCTACGTTAAGGCGCCACATCGTCGAGCCCATGAAGCAGCGGGTAAGCCGCCCACGCTTGTTCGAGGATCGGGTTTCGATGTGCTGGATCGTCCTTGAGAGCGCTTCCCAGGCTCCAGGTGGAGCGCTCCGGATCTGCCGTGACGGCGACTAGTTGACGTTCGATCTCGGCGACAGGCATTGTCACCAGCCGCTCAACCTCACGCGTTGACGCCACCAGGGTTGGAAAGCCAGCCGCGGACACCATCTGACGCATGAACTGACTATTGCTCAGGTAGTGAGGCTCGGCGGTGACCATGACGCCGATACGTGGACGGTCAGTTGGTATTCGAGCAAGCTCGGGATTTCCAGCGTCGAGGGCGTCAGATGTTCGCTGCAGTTGGTCGTTGGCTTTTGTGATGAGGTTCCGGCTGCGTTCCTCGAATCCAAGCAGACCTGCCTTTTCGAGAATTCCGAACCGAGCGGACTTGACCTCGAACATGACCACGACTGACGGGAGCACCAGAAACCAGTCGATAGACTTGACGTTCTCGGGTCCGTAGACCACTTCGGGGAATACCGACGCTTCGGGTTCAAGAAGCCGCAACTGGCGGCCGACGTATGCCTCCGTTAGTTCCCCGAGATCTCGCGGGAACGGCGCGCCGAGTGAATCCTTACCGACCTGGAAGAGACCGCCAGGCGTGATGGTTCGAAGGATCAAACGGGGCTGCGGGGCGAGGTACCTGCCGTCAGGCATAAGGATGAACGGTCGTCGCGTCAACGGATTGTACGCGTATCGTTCGAGGCCGGCCGGGGGTTTCGGCATTCGCGCGTAGTCCTGTTTGAACTCAGCGAAGGTCGAGGAAAGATCCGACATCCGTTGCTCGATCGCCGCCCTTGGCCAGTGCTGCAATACCTCGGAGAAGTTGCTCTGGTTCAGCCAGGTCGGGTCGTACCACCCCGCGTTGACGTTGGCCGCAACTTGGAGGAAGAACGTGACGCCGACCGCCATGCCGAGGTCCATTCCGAGCATTCGCGTCCAAGCGTCGGCGTCGCTGAGCACTTCGAGAGGGGTCCCCGTTGGGTAGTCGACCATCATGGCGTGGGAGCGGGTGACCTCCTCGAAGATCGACTCACCGTAGGGAAACTGCTCGTACGTGACGCGCGTCAGCAATCCGAGGACTGCTTGCGAGACGGCAGGGTGGTCTCCCTCGTAGAGGTTGTTGTGTGAGTTGAACAGGACGCGCAGGTCGTCACCGTCGAGTTCTCCGGAACCGCGGTGTTCGTTGCTCCAGAGGATTGACTCTCGAGCGGCCAAGGCAACAGCCCATGGCGGACAGGCTTCGACAAACTTGGGCCTGTCGAATGGCTCTCCGGAACTGAGAGTGAGTGCTGCCAGCGCTGGCAAAAGCACTGACGGCCGGTGACGCCGCACTAGCTGCCGGAACTCGTCGAACTTCACGGCGCCCCGATCAACGACCCCGCTGGTGAACTTCCGCCTGGCAAGCATCTCGAAGTAACTGCCTGTTGCAGCCCTGGTGCGTTGCTCGGCGGCGAGTCGTAGTGGGTCGTCCATGTCGCTGAAGAGGTCGGGTGCTCCATGATGCGCACGTAAGAGAAACACAGCAAATGGTTTCCGAGCGCATCCCGCTTCGTCGACAGCGGTTACAACTACTGGGCCAGACCTCCTGACTCGGAGGAGCAGCGACGAACAGGTCAGTTTCAGGAGCCAGACGCTTACAGTTGCCGCTTGAGATAGAGCCAGAGGAGCGACAGTCTTGTCTGTTCACAGCAGCACGCATGTCGAAGGGGCGGTTCGTCTACGGCCCGTTCGGCTAGGGGTGATCACGGGTTGCGTTTCCGTCTCGGAGCTGGGTCATGTCCTCGACCAGCTCACCTCACGTTGGGGTGGATGCTATTGCCCAGTCCTTCCCAGCTCGCTCAGCACGCCGCGGATCCAAGGCGCATTTCGGGCCTACGAGTTGGATGCCCTATGGGACACCACGGCTGAGAAGGGGGGTTCCGAAGAACTACGCGAACTGCACCTTCTCTGGCGCGGTTGGGACGAATATGGCCCGTTCTCGAGCAAGACTCGGTACTCCCACGGCATGTTGCCTTGGCGCTCTATCGAGGGCACTTCCGGGCTGATTGAGGATGATCCTCTTTTGAGTTGGTTCAGAGCGAGCGGCCCACAGAATCCATTTATGGGCCAGAAAATGGCGGATTTGCCTGCGGCTTTCGCCACTCGCTCAAGCACCTTCGGCGTCCCGGTTGTCCTAGCAGTCGACAGAACCGAACCTGAGCACATGCGTTGGGCTTGGAACGTCCGGTCGCTTGGCGTGCCTATTGCCCTTATTGATCAGGCAATGACTCCTCCCTCGGAGGAGCAATGGGGCGATATTCTGTCGACTTTCGATCTCACGGCCGAAGATGCGGGAGGCACGGCGGTCCTCGTATGTTGGGATCTGACAGCCGATAGTTCCGAAGCGCCCTATGACTTGGCCAAGGCGGTCGCATATAGGTCCGATTCTGTCCAGGTCAACTACATGGTGGGCCTCGAACCTCCGCCTCTACGCCAGTGCACCGTCACGACCCCTTTTGAGGAGCCGTTTCAGGTGAGCCTGCCCTACGGGGCAATGCGTACGTCTCTCTCACTTCCCGCCATCCCACTCGCTGCGCGCCCCAACCACCCGCTTCTCGAGTTTCATACAGTGGCGGCGGAAGTTCAGATCGAGCGTGTCGTTGGCTCAGATCCTCGGCTGGTTGGTCGCGTCCCAGCGGACCCCGCATTCAGCGACCTGCTTGAACATGTGACCGATGACATGCCGCGCGCCCTTCGCCCAACTGAGGATGGATATGTAGCCGGCGTTCGTGCCTCTACTCGAAGAATGCGTTTGCAACTCCATCGCAAGGCCGACGTCTTCTCGCGCCTGTTTGTTGATGGGTGCGACGTGAGCCAGTCGGACGATGGGCTCTTCCAGACACGAGCTGGCGAACTCCTGGGGGGGTCGGCTTCGGGGGCGTTGAGTCAGCCCGGCATGGCTGCGGCCCTCCGGCTCCTCGCGGGGCACCCAACTGGCGTCCCGCCTCAGCGCATCAAGAATGAGATCGCTGGCAACCTGGGTTCGTGGCCGGGCGACCTCTGGCGCGCCACCGATGAAGACTACGCGGACGATGTCTTCAATCACTTGATGCGAAGCGGGATGATTAACGCCGTACTCAAGGCCAAGTGCCTGTATTGCAGGGCTTGGATGTACCTAGAACCGCAAGCGTTGGCCCATGAGGTGCACTGTGACTTTTGTGGCCAAGACGTGAAGCTTGCTCCAATCTTGGCGTCACGCGCACATACTTGGCAGCTCCGGCTCGCAGGGCACCTTGGTCAGGCGCAGGTACAGGCAATGATCCCCGTCCTCGCGACAGTGGGACAGTTGGCCCACCTGACTCAAGTTGAAGGCGGCTTGGATTGCCACGACCTGGGCCTGATGGTTATGAAGGGTTCGCGCCGTGCCGAGGCGGACGTGGTTGCGATCCTGCCGGGCGTGGAGCCCGCATTGGTTCTCGGCGAGGTGAAGAGTCGGAACCGTGTTGATGCCAAAGATGTTGGGAATCTCGAATGGTTACGGGACAATGTGCGTCTCGACAGCATGCGTACACAACTGCTCTTCGCGACGACTAAGGACGACTTCGGCGACGAGGAACGCGCGTTGCTTCGTGACCACTGTCAAAGGCAGGCCGTGCGCGAAGACGAGTTCGGGAGACCGACAGTGGCATTTCCGCTGCTATTGACGGGTCGCGATCTCTTCTTGCCGTGGATGGACGACGACAACATCTGGAGGGCCGGCCCCGGCCGGGGACTCAGCGGAATTGCCGAGGAATCGTGTCGTCGCAGACTCGGCTTGGACTGGTGGCGTCCCGACCTCGACTCGCGTGAGCCTGTGTTCAGTTGGGCAGATTGACCAGGGTAATCACAGCACCAACCGGGGTGGGGTCGAACTGGGGGTTTCAGGACCAAAGTGCTTGCGCACCCAAAGATGGGCGCCCCCGTCGGAATGTCCTCCAGAAGAGGGCCCCTAGCACCTCGCTCGCACACAGGCCCCAGCCTCCGGCAGTGCCGGCGAGCCTGCGGACGGCTGGGGCATTCTGGGCGGGATGGGGCAGGTTCTCGAGAGAGTGCGCTTGTTCAGACGTGCTGCAGGCCGAACCGAGAACGCGGCTGGCTCACAACCGAGGGACGTAGCGCTTGCCCTGGAGGGCGTCGTACACGAGCCCGGCGCTGCGGCGGGCCGCCAACAGCCGTACCCCTTCCGCCTCCAGGTCCGCGAGCACCTGGGTCAGCCCCTCGCTGGTGAGGTGGTCGCCGAGCTCGACGCGCACCTCGCGGTACGCCTGTCTCATCGCCACCAGCTGGGCGTCGATGTGCCGCGTCGCCACCCAGGCGAGGGCCACCGGCTGGCGGCGCCACCCCGCGTAGGAGCGGTAGTCCGACGGGCAGTGGTCGAGCAGCCACGAGACGGCCGGCACCTGCCACCCGGGGCTCTCCGGCGGCGGCACGAGCGGCGGCCAGCCCGGCGGGACCGCCCCGAGGACCTCAGCCCGGCGGGCGCGGCTCGGCACGACCAGCTCCGGGCGGCGTGGCGGACGACCGGGTGTGGGAGTCGCCGCGTTCGAACATGTGTTCGAGTCTAGGTCATGCCGGGCTGTGCCGACAGCCACTCGCGACCGTTCGTGGCTCCGCGGCCACGGATGGTGCTCAGCGAGGGCGACCCACGACCATTCCTGGCTCCGGGGCCATGAAGGGTGGCGCCGACAAGCCTTACCTCAGCGCAACGTCGCGTCGAGCCGGGCCAGCCGCGCGGCATACAGGGAGCTGGCGAGGCTGCCCACGGGCAGCGCCGCGAGCAGCGCCTCGAGGGCGGCCACGTCGTCCGCTCCCCCACCGTCCACCCACCGTGCCAGCAGCCCGGCGCCCCCCGACCGCAGCACCGCCCCGCGCAGCGTCTCGTGCAGCTCGGCCCGCAGGAGGGCCACCTCCAGCGATCCGGAGCCGGGGCGCAGCGGCCCGGCATACCGCTCCAGGGCGCGGGTCAGGTCGCCGGCGGCCAGCGCCCGGCGCACGCTCCACACGTCGACGGACACCCCGTCACCGCCGAGGCGGTAGGGCGAGGACTCCAGCCGCGGGCCGAGCACCTCGCGCAGGCGGTGCACCTCGGCCCGGACCGACGAGGGCACCCCGCGGTCGCCGTACAGCGCACCGGCGAGCTCGTCGGCGCTCCAGCCCGGCTCGCGCGACGTCAGCAGGGCGAGGATGTCGGCGCGGCGCGGGGTCAGCTCGTGCACCACCCCGCCAACGCGCACCGTGGGCCTGGCGCCGAGCAGGTTCACCCCGATCTGGGCCACGGCCCGCAGCGCCGGCTGGGACTGCGCCCGTCGCCGCAGCGCGTCGCCACGCATCATCTCCTCGATCAGCCGGGCCGCGGTGCGCACCAACGCCCCTGCGGCGACAGGCTCGAGCCCGACCGGCGCCGACACGTCGAGCACGGCGACCATGTCACCGGTGCCGGGGTCGGTGATCGGGGCAGCCGAGCAGAGCCAGCCGTGGTGGGAGTGCACGAGGTGCTGCCCCCCGACGAGGTCCACCGCCGAACCCGTCACGAGGCACTGGCTGATCGCGTTGGTGCCGATCCCGCCCTCCGACCAGTTCGCCCCCTCGACGAACTCGATCGACTCCGCCACCCGCAGCGCTGCCGCCGAACCGATCCGCCACAGCACCTCCCCCGAGACGTCGGTGACCACGACGAGGTGGTCGTCGCTGATCGAGGAGTCCCCGAGCAGGCCCGTGACGACGGGGATGTATGGCGCGAGCGGGTGCTCGGCACGCAGCCGCACCGTGTCGTCGACCTCGTGGAACCGGCGGGGGCGTTGGCGTTCGGGGTCGATGCCCTGCGCCACCGCCCGCCGCCACGAGGCGGCGATCTGGTCGCTGACGCGCGCGTCGTCCTCCCCCGCGAGGACCCGGTCGTGCGCCTCGCGGAGCCCCGCGACGCTGCGTCGGCCCATGGCTGCACTCTCGCACGCACACGCCGGTTTCGGGAGTCCCGCGCGTCCCCCTCACGCCTCACCAGGGCTCCGTGCAACGCCGGTGCAACGCACCGTGTCGTGGACTGGCCTCCCCGGATGCAAAGGAGCAACCATGGGTACCTCCCCCAGCGACGTCGCCGAGGCGTGGCTCACGTCGTTCGACCAGGCCCTGCAGTCCCAGGACGTCGGCGCCGTGACGGACCTGTTCGCGGACGAGTGCTACTGGCGCGACCTCGTGGCCTTCACCTGGAACATCAGGACCATGGAGGGCCGGGAGCAGATCGCCGACATGCTGACGGCGACGCTCGGCCGCGTGCAACCCAAGGGCTGGGCGCTCGCCGAACCGGCGACCGAGGCCGACGGGACCGTCGAGGCGTGGATCGACTTCGAGACGGCCGACGCCCGGGGCCACGGCCACCTGCGCCTCGTGGACGGCAAGGCGTTCACGCTGCTCACGACGATGACCGAGCTCAAGGGCTTCGAGGAGCCGGGTGGTCCGCGGCGGGTCAAGGGCGTCGAGCACGAGATCCACCAGGGTCGGCAGAGCTGGCTGGAGAAGAAGACCGCCGACGAAGCCGCCCTCGGCGACACGGAGCAGCCGTACGTCGTGGTGGTCGGCGGCGGCCAGGGCGGCATCGGTCTCGGCGCCCGCCTCAAGCGGCACGGCATACCGACCGTGATCCTGGAGAAGAACGACCGCCCGGGTGACTCGTGGCGCAAGCGGTACAAGTCGCTGCACCTGCACGACCCGGTCTGGTACGACCACCTCCCCTACCTCAAGTTCCCCGACCACTGGCCGGTCTTCGCCGCCAAGGACAAGATCGGCGACTGGCTCGAGCACTACACCGCGCTCATGGAGCTGAACTACTGGACGAGGTCGGAATGCCTTCGGGCGCAATGGGATGAGGCTGCCGGCGAGTGGGAGGTCAAGGTCAACCGTGACGGCAAGGACGTCACGCTGCGGCCGAAGCACCTCGTCATCGCGCTCGGCGTGAGCGGGTACCCGTTCATCCCCGCCTTCCCCGGCGCGGACACGTTCCGCGGCGAGCAGCACCACTCCTCCCAGCACCCCGGTGGCGACGCGTATGCCGGCAAGGACGTCGTCGTCATCGGTTCCAACAACAGCGCGCACGACATCTGTGCCTCCCTCTGGGAGGTCGGCGCGAGGCCGACGATGGTGCAGCGGTCGAGCACCCACATCGTGCGCAGCGAGTCGCTCATGGACCTCGCCCTGGGCGACCTCTACTCCGAGCGCGCCCTGGCCAACGGCGTGACGACGGAGAAGGCTGACCTGGTCTTCGCCTCACTCCCCTACCGGATCATGCCCGGCGTCCTGAAGCCGGCGTACGACGAGATGCAGGTCCGCGACAAGGACTACTACGACGCGTTGCGCGAGGCCGGGTTCGACCTCGACTTCGGCGTCGACGGGTCCGGGCTGTTCATGAAGTACCTGCGACGGGGCTCCGGCTACTACATCGACGTCGGCGCCTCCCAGCTCGTCATCGACGGCCGGATCCCCGTGGTCAACGGCCAGGTCGACCACCTCACGGAGAGCTCCGTCGTCCTCGCCGACGGCACCGAGCTCCCGGCGGACGTGGTCGTCTACGCCACCGGCTACCAGTCGATGAACGGCTGGCTCGAGACGCTCATCTCCCCCGAGGTCGCCGACCGCGTCGGCAAGGTGTGGGGCTTCGGCTCCGACACCCCCAAGGACCCGGGCCCGTGGGAGGGCGAGCTGCGCAACATGTGGAAGCCGACCAACGTCGACCACCTGTGGATCCACGGCGGCAACCTGCACCAGTCACGCCACTACAGCCAGTTCCTCGCCCTCCAGCTCCGGGCGCGGTACGAGGGTCTCGAGACCCCCGTCTACGGGCTGCAGGAGTCGCACCACCCGCGCTGACGCGCGATGATTCTGGCAGCAGCAGGGCTGGCCACGGCGCGCGCGGCCAGCCCTGCTGCATACCCCTTTGACGCTCGCCCGTCTGCCGCGTGGCCGGCCCCCGCGCTCAGGCCAGGTTCTCGCCGGTGGCTCCGACGACGAACTCCCAGAACCGTTGGCGCTGTGGGGCGGTCTCGACCCCGACCGGTGCGTAGTGGGTGGGCCGACGGCTGCGGTCGTGCCAGAAGCCACCAGTGCCGATCGGGTCGTCGGTCGCGACGAGCCAGGTGACCGTGTCGGCCCCCTCTGACGGTGAGCGCAGCAGCGGGCCCATGACCTTGTTGAACCCGGGCAGGGACTCGGTGACGCCCGGGGTGTCGGCCCAGCCCGGGTGCATGCTGTGGACGGACACGCGGCCGCGCAGCCGGTCGGCCCACTGCTCGGTGATGACGAGCTGCATGCGCTTGGTGCGCGCGTAGGCCGTGACCCCGGAGTAGTCGCCCTCGGCGTACTCGAGGTCGTCGACCGCGAGCTTCTGCCCGTAGGCGCCGCCGGAGGACACGACCACGACCCGTCCGCCGCGCAGGCTGTCGGCGAGCAGGGCGGTCATCAGGTGCGGGCCCAGCACGTGGGTGGCGAGGGTGAGCTCGTGCCCCTGCGCGGTCGTGCGGCGCTCGGGCGGAAGGACGCCGGCGTTGTGCACGAGGGCGTGGAGCTCCGGCACCCGCTTGGTGAAGTCAGCGCAGAACTCGCGCACCGCGTCGAGGTCGCTGAGGTCGCAGGGCGCGATCTCCACACGGGCCGAGGGCTCGGCCGCCACCAGCTCGACACGAGCCGACTTCAGGCGTTCGGCGTTGCGCCCCAACAGGTGCACGGTCGCGCCCAGGCCGGCGAGCTGTTGGGCCGCGGCCAGGCCGAGCCCGCCGCTGGCACCCGTCACGAGGACGTGCCGGCCGGCGAGGCAGGCGGGGCGCGGGTCCGCGGGCCACCACGAGCGACGGATCCGTGGTCCCAGCCGCGTGTAGCCGAGGACCAGGGACTTGTCCATGGCCCAGTCGAGGGCACGGGCAGCGGGGTTGGGGGGCATGGGATCACGGTACGGGCGACCGGTGGGCAGCAGCGCGTCGGGCAGGACCTAGGGTGTTCCCATGCACGAGAAGCGCCACCGGAAGCTCGTCCGCGACCGGGTCCCCGCCATCATCCGATCGAAGGGCGAGGAGGCGCAGACCACGGTGCTCGCGCCGGCCGAGTTCACCCCGGCCCTCCTCGACAAGCTCGTCGAGGAGAGCGTGGAGCTGCGCATGGCGCCGACCCGCGGGCAGCTCGACGAGCTCGCGGACGTCTGGGAGGTGCTGACCACGGTGGTGACCGAGCTGGGGTTCACCCTCGACGAGGTCGAGCAGGCCGCCTCGTTCAAGCGCATCGTGCGCGGTGGATTCTCCGAGCGGGTGTGGCTCGAGTCGACCTCGGAGGTCCAAGCGGTCAGGAACTGACCGCTTCCCTTCCTACGCTGGCGTCATGACCACGACACCAGAGTCCAGCACCCAGCAGTCCGCCTCCAGCCGTGAGCGCGCCGACCTCGTGCAGGCACTGCGCAGGCACCGCGACTTCCTGCGCTTCGCCGTGCGAGGGATCGACGACGAGCAGGCCCGGCAGCGCACCACGGTCAGCGAGCTCACCCTTGGCGGCCTCGTGAAGCACGTGGCCGACACCGAGGTCCAGTGGGCGACCTTCATGACGGAGGGCGCCGGGAGCGCCCCGGACATCGACTGGGAGTCGATCGACTGGAGCAACCCGCCGGCGGAGATCGCCGCCTACGCCGACTCCCACCGGCTCAAGGACGACGAGACCCTCGCGGGACAGCTCGCGCGCTACGACGAGATCGCCCGTCACACCGACGAGCTCGTCCAGACCCTGGACCTCGACACGGACCACGAGCTGCCCAAGGCGCCGTGGTTCGAGCCGGGAGCACGCTGGTCCGTGCGCCGCGCCGTCCTGCACCTGCTGGCCGAGACCTCCCAGCACGCCGGCCACGCCGACATCATCCGTGAGTCGCTGGACGGCCAGAAGACGATGGGCTGAGGCCCTGCACATCGGGGAACAGACCTCGCGCGTCACACGAATGCTGTTGTGCACCAACGGTTTCAGACGTATCTGGCACTGAGGCACTGTCAGTGGTCGCACCTACAGTGAGTTCATGGCAGTTGCACCGCAGGAGCATGCCGGGCAGCGCGGGGACCACCCCGCCCGGCCGGTCCTCGGCGCCCTGTCCTCAGCCCTCGTCGCGTTGACGGACTCCCAGCCGGAACGGCTGTGGGCGCTGTCCGAGGGTGAGGTGGTCGAGGCGGTCCGGGCGCTCGGGGAGCTGTCGGCAACAGTGGACGCGCACCTGGTCGCCGTTCTCGCCGAAGCCAAGGCCCGCGGCCTCGGCACGGGTGATGGCTGGGGGCCGGTGGACTGGGCCCGGTCCCTGGCCCCGCTGCTGCCGCTGCGCACGCTGACCGACGCCGACACCGTGGCCCGAGCTGCTCGGGACCCACGGCTCGGTCCGGTCGTCGAGGCCGCCACGGCAGCCGCGGCCAGGGAAATCGGCGACAGCGACACGGCGACCGGGGTGCTTCCGGTCGGCAAGGCGGCCCAGCTCGTCCGGTTCCACCGGTCCGTCGCCGGGCTGGCAGATCCCGACCAGCTCGACGACGCCCTCGGCACGCTCCTGGACGGTGCCACCGGCTCTCGTGGCCTGAGCGAGCGCGACCTGGCCATCTGCGTGCGCCGCACGGGTGACCTGCTGCGCCCCGACGAGCTCGTCGAGCGCGACGCCGACACGGTCCGGGCGCACCGCTCCCTCACCAAGGCCCGCGGTCCCGTCGGGCTCTCCCGCTACACCCTCCTGCTCGACGACGAGGGCGCCGCTGTCGTCGACGCGGCCGTCGAGGCCCTTGCCCGGCCCCACCGCGACGAGGACACCGGCGAGCTCGACCACCGAACTCCTGCCGCGCGACGCGCCGATGCCCTGGTCGACCTGGTGACCCGCGCCGTGTCGGCCCCTGACGGGCTGCCGCGCCAGGCCAGGACCACGATGCTCGTGACCGTCCCGCTCGAGGTGCTGCAGCGGCGGGCTCGGGGCGCCGGCCTCACCCTCACCGGTGACGTCCTGACCACCGACGCCGTCCGGCGACTGGCGTGCGACGCCGAGGTCGTCCCGGTCGTGCTCGGCAGTCGCGGAGAGGTCCTCGACCAGGGCACCGCCGTGCGGCTGTTCACGACCGCCCAGATCCGCCACCTGTGGCTGCGCGACCGGCACTGCACCTTCCCGGGGTGCAGCAAGCCCGCCCGGTGGACCGACGCGCACCATCTCGTGCACTGGGCCGACGGCGGACGCACCGACATCGACAACGCAGCCCTGCTCTGCCGGGCGCACCACACGGTCGTCCACCGGGAACGGCTGCGTGGCGCCGTGGTCGACACCCGACGCGGACCGACCGTCGTCTGGGACCTGGCGCCCGGCTCCTACGACACCCGGCGCACCCCGAGCCCGGGCGCTCGCGCCCTGCAGGGCCCACCGGACCCCGACCGACCCTGACCCCGCCCCACACCCCGCCCCGGCGGGGTCACAGGCGCGCAACGACGCGTCGAACTTCGCGGTCGATGCCTTCCCGATGGCGGAGTGGGTCAATGGTCCAGCACGAGAGGCTGCTTGTCGACGTAGGCCTTGCCGGCCAACGGCAGGAACGTCGAGAGCCCGAACCGGCCGCAGGTCTGCGCGTCCGCACCGGGCCTCGGGGGCCCGGCCTGACGGACCGCTGCCTGCTCCGCGCGGTCGGTGAGACCCACCGCCTCGCTCAGCCCCTTGAGCTCGACGAGGAGCGCGCTGATCCTGGCCATCATCAGCATCGGCCCCGACGGGGTCGACGACCGGAACAGCACTGGGCCGGTGTCCACGGGCAGCCACCACTGAGCACCCTTGAGGAGACTGGGGAACCGCTTCGGCGCCTTCGCCGCTTCGACGAACGCCGGCGCCGACGTGAAGTCGCGCGGGTCGTCGGTGCGTCCGCGACGCAGGAACCCACCGCCACGACCCGGGGCCAGGTCCGGTTGCTCGACGTAGGACGCGAGCAGGACCAGTCCGCCATAACCGTCCCAGTCGGGCTTGTCCGTCCAGTACGGCAGCTCTGTCCCCTCGCGCCACGCCGGGCCACAGGGCAACGCCGCGCACAGCTCGTCCCGCCACGTGGCAGCGGCCGTCGCCGCGTCCTCCGGTGAGAGCCGGCTGCCCTCCGGACGCACCACCTCGACGTGGTGGCCGGCCGCTGCCCCCACCTGTTGCACCAAGGTCAACCAGTCGCCGGACAGGTAGCGCGACAACGGACCGACGTACACGTCCATACCCATGGGCGCAGGGTGGCACAAGCGGACCGCCCGCGCGCGGTGTTCGGGTCGATGCAGACCGAACGAGGGGTATGCCGCGTGGTGACCACGCGGCATACCCCTCGGTCGTGTTGCGCGAGAGAACCGAACTCAGCTGTTGACGAGCGACCTCAGGACGTACTGGAGGATGCCGCCGTTGCGGTAGTAGTCCGCCTCGCCGGGGGTGTCGATGCGGACGACCGCGTCGAACTCGACCGGGTCGGCACCGTCGCGGGTGGCGGTGACCTTGACCGTCTTCGGCGTCGTGCCCTCGTTGAGGGCGGTGATGCCGGAGACCGCGAAGGTCTCGGTGCCGTCGAGGCCGAGCGAGTCGGCGTTCTCGCCGGCCGGGTACTGCAGCGGGATGACACCCATGCCGATGAGGTTCGAGCGGTGGATGCGCTCGTACGACTCGGCGATGACGGCCTTCACACCCAGCAGCCGCGTGCCCTTGGCCGCCCAGTCGCGCGACGAGCCCGAGCCGTACTCCTTGCCCGACAGGATGACGAGCGGGACACCGGCCTCCTGGTAGGCGGCGGACGCCTCGAAGATCGTCGTCTGCTCGCCGCCGGACAGGAAGTTCCGGGTGAACCCGCCCTCGACACCGTCGAGCAGCAGGTTCTTCAGGCGGATGTTGGCGAAGGTGCCACGGATCATGACCTCGTGGTTGCCGCGCCGCGAACCGTAGGAGTTGAAGTCCTTGCGGTCCACGCCGTGCTCGGCGAGGTACTTGCCCGCCGGGCTGTCGGCCTTGATCGAACCTGCCGGGCTGATGTGGTCGGTCGTGACCGAGTCACCCAGCTTGGCGAGGACGCGCGCTCCTGTGATGTCCTCGACGGGTGTGGTGTCCATGGACATGCCGTCGAAGTACGGGGGCTTGCGGACGTAGGTCGACTCGGCGTCCCAGTCGAAGGTCTTGCCCTCGGGCGTCGGCAGCGACTGCCAGCGCTCGTCACCGGCGAAGACGTCGGCGTAGTCGGACGTGAACATCTCCTGGTTGATCGAGGAGGCGATGGTCCGCTCGACGTCGTCCGGGGTCGGCCAGATGTCCTTGAGGAACACCTCGTTGCCCGACGTGTCGGTGCCCAGCGCCTGGGTCTCGAAGTCGAAGTCCATCGTGCCGGCCAGCGCGTACGCGATGACGAGGGGCGGCGACGCCAGGTAGTTCATCTTCACGTCGGGGTTGATGCGCCCCTCGAAGTTGCGGTTGCCCGACAGCACCGACACGACCGCGAGGTCGTTGTCGTTGATGGCCTTGGAGATCTCGTCGCTCAGCGGGCCGGAGTTGCCGATGCAGGTGGTGCAGCCGTAGCCCACGAGGTGGAAGCCGAGCTTCTCCAGGTAGGGCCACATGCCGGCCTTCTCGTAGTAGTCGGTGACGACCTTGGAGCCGGGAGCCATCGAGGTCTTCACCCACGGCGCCACGGCGAGGCCGCGGTCGACGGCGTTCTTGGCCAGCATGGCCGCCGCCATCATCACCGACGGGTTCGAGGTGTTGGTGCACGAGGTGATCGACGCGATGGACACGATGCCGTGGTCGATCTCGAAGGTCGTGCCCTCGGCCGAGGTCACCGAGACCCTGCGGGACGGGCGACCGGCGCCGTCACCCTGGTCGGCCGGCTTGTCGCCACCGTTGGTGCCGTCGGTCGCGCCCTGCGGCGACGGGTCGCTGGCGGGGAAGCTGCTGGCGACACCGGCGTCGCCCTCGTCGTGGGAGACGTAGGTGGGCAGGACCTTGCGGAACGAGGTCTTGGCGTCGGTGAGCGCGATGCGGTCCTGCGGGCGCTTCGGCCCGGCGATGGACGGCACGACGGTGGACAGGTCGAGCTCGAGGTACTCCGAGTAGCGCGCCTCGGGCTGGTCGGGGCCGGCCTTGAGCCACATGCCCTGCTCCTTGGCGTAGGCCTCGACGAGCGCGACCGACTGCTCCGAGCGACCGGTGAGGCGCAGGTACTCCAGCGTCACGTCGTCGATCGGGAAGATCGCGCAGGTGGAGCCGAACTCCGGGCTCATGTTGCCGATGGTGGCGCGGTTGGCCAGCGGCACCTGGGCGACGCCCTCGCCGTAGAACTCGACGAACTTGCCGACCACGCCGTGCTTGCGCAGCTGCTCGGTGATGGTGAGGACCACGTCGGTCGCGGTGGCACCGGACGGGATCGAGCCGGACAGCTTGAAGCCGACGACGCGCGGGATGAGCATCGACACGGGCTGGCCGAGCATGGCCGCCTCGGCCTCGATGCCGCCGACGCCCCAGCCGAGCACGCCGAGGCCGTTGACCATCGTCGTGTGCGAGTCGGTGCCGACACAGGTGTCGGGGTACGCCACGCCGTCGCGGACCATGACGGTGCGGGCGAGGTGCTCGATGTTGACCTGGTGGACGATGCCGGTGCCCGGGGGCACGACCTTGAAGTCCTCGAACGCGGTCTGGCCCCAGCGCAGGAACTGGTAGCGCTCGCCGTTGCGCTGGTACTCGATCTCGACGTTGCGCTCGAAGGCGTCCTTGCGCCCGAACACGTCGATGATCACGGAGTGGTCGATGACCATCTCGGCAGGGCTGAGCGGGTTGATCTTGGCCGGGTCGCCACCGAGGTCGCTGACCGCCTCGCGCATGGTCGCGAGGTCGACGATGCACGGGACACCGGTGAAGTCCTGCATGAGGACGCGCGCCGGCGTGAACTGGATCTCGGTGTCGGGCTCGGCGTTCGCGTCCCAGCCACCGAGGGCACGGATGTGGTCGGCCGTGATGTTGGCGCCGTCCTCGGTGCGCAGGAGGTTCTCCAGGAGCACCTTCAGGCTGTACGGGAGGGTCTCGCTGCCCTCGACCGTGGACAGTCGGTAGACCTCGTAGGACTGGTCGCCGACCGTGAGTTCACCGTGGGCGTTGAAGCTGTTCGTGCTGGCCACTGCCTGCTCCTTCGATGCTCAGTTGTGTGCGTCGTTGCACTCTGATGTCGATCTCGATTTATCTTGACGTCAAGATATCACGTCGGCCGTGCGTGGTCGCGTGGTCAGGCTCGGACTCGATCCTCGTCCAATGCGCTGCGCAGCGAAAGTGGCAGCTCCCGTTTGGTCCGCTCGGCGAGACCGGCCGCGACGTACGTGATCGTCAGGACGGCGCAGAGCATGCCGTCGGAGGCACGGTGGATCTCGTGCCGCAGGGTGAAGCTCGTCGTGCCCACCCGCACCGGCCGCACGACGATGTCCGCCCGGTCCCCCGCCGACAGGCTCGCCAGCCACTCGATGTCGGCGTGCCGCACGAGCGGCAGGGCGTCGGCCGCACGGGCCTGCTCCAACCCGTACCCACGGGAGGCGAGGTAGGCCAACCGCGCGTCGTCGCACCACGCGAGGTACCACGCGTTGAACACCACCCCGACCTGGTCCACCTCGTAGAAGTGCACCTCCACGTGGTGGGTGAAGGCGGCGGGCTCGCCCCGGGACCCACTCGCAGGTTGGGTCGGGGGCTCGCCCTGGGGCTCGCTCAGGGGTTGGATCTGGGACTCACGCTGGGACTCACCCTGGGACTCACGCTGGGACTCGGTCTGGGGCTCAGGCGGGATCGACACGACGAGCGAGCCTAGGTCACCTACCCCCACGGCCCGGCACCGCAGGGGCAGGTGTGGAGGCGGGCCTGGTCGCTGCGACCGTCACCGACGGGACGGCACGCAGAGCAGGAGCGCGGCGAGACAGACGGCTGCGGGGAACAGCAGCCCGGCCGGGAACCCGGCCGCCGTGGCGATCGCCCCCACCAGGACCGCACCGACGGCCGTCCCACCGTCGAACCCGACGTTCCAGCCGGCACTGGCCACCGGGATGTGCGCCGGGTCCACCCGGGCGAAGGCGACCACGAGGGTGAGGTTCTGCAGGGCCCCGTAGGCGACGCCGACCAGTGCGGCACCGGGGAGCAGGAACGCCAGGTCTCCCCCGTTGGCGGCCCCCCAGGCGCAGACGGCAAGCCCAGCCGCCCCGGTGAGGAGCAGCGGCGCGAGGAAGCGCTCGGCGCCATACCGGTCGGAGAGGTGACCGGCGCCCCAGCGGCAGGCGGCCGTCCCCACGCCGAGGACGAGCAGGACGGCAGCCGAGGCGGTGCCCGACCGGACGATCTGGGGCACGAAGGTGAGCAACCCTCCCCCGGCCATGGTCACGGCGAACAGCACGCCGGTGGGGCGGGCGACCGCGACGACACCCGCGCGGTCGAGCCGCGGCGCCTGCTCGGTGACCCGGTCGAGCGGGCCCAGCGCCCGGGCCACGGCGAAGGCGAAGGGCGCGGCGAGGACGGGCAGGGCGCCGAGGGCGAACACCCACCCGAAGCCCCACCGGTCGGCGACGGCGACGGAGGCGGGTAGGAGCACGAGGTTCGGCACGGCCACGGCGAGGCCGTAGGCGCCGATGGCCGCGCCCCTCCGGTGGGCCGGCACGAGGTGGGCGGCCACCGCCGACCCGGTGACCGTGAGGATGCCGAACCCCGCACCCCGCACCGCGGACAGGGCGAGGACGGACCAGAGGGCGTCCGACAGCAGGTAGAGCGGCGAGGCCACCCCCATGAGCACCACGCCGACCGCGATGACCGGGCCGTGCCCGAACCGGCGCAGCAACGCGGGCACGGCGAACTGCGTGAGGACGGTGGCTGCGAGCAGGACACCGTTGACCAGCCCCGATCCGGCCTCGTCGGCGCCGCCGCGGACGGCCCACAGCGGGGCGACGGAGAGCAGGGCGGCGTACCCGCTGAAGCCCAGGACGGACAGCATCCCGAGCGCCGGCATGCCCGGCAACCGCCACACCGACCCCGTGGTGGCGTGAGGTGCGCTCCCGCTCACCGTTCGAACAGGGCGACGCACTCGACGTGGTGCGTCATCGGGAACGCGTCGAAGGCGCGCAGCTCCCTCAGCTCGTAGCCGGCCTCGCGCAGGTAGGACGTGTCACGGGCCAGCGCCGCCGGGTCGCACGCGACGTAGGCGATGGCGCGCGGGGACAACCGGGTCACCTGGCCGACGACGTCCTTGCCCGCACCCGTCCGTGGCGGGTCGAGGACGACGAGGTCGGCGGTGAGCGGCAGGAGGGGGTGGCGACGCAGCTTGCGTGACCGCTGGCCGCGACGGCCGGCAGGACCCGACTTCGTCGCTCGAGGCACCCCGAACGCGTCGTCGACCCGGGCCCGCACCGCCAGGACCGACGGGTATGCCGCGAGGTTGCCGGCCGCGGCGGCGACGGCACCCGCGTCGGACTCGACCGCGACGACCTTGCCCTGCGGGCCGACGGCCCGCCCGAGGGCGGCGGCGAACAGGCCGACCCCCGAGTAGAGGTCGAGGGCGATCTCGCCCTCGCGCGGGCCGAGCATGCCGAGCACGGTCTCGACGAAGGTCGCTGCGGCACCGGGGTGGACCTGCCAGAACCCCCGGGCCGACACCTCGAAGTCGGCGACGAACGACGCGGCCTCGACGTGCTCGACGACGGTCGGGGCGTCGGCCTCGCCGGACGGCACGCGGACGACGACGGCCTCCCCTCGCGAGGGGGCGACGACGTCGACCGCGTCCTCACCGTCCCAGTGCCCACGCAGCACCTCGGTCGCGAGGATGCGCTCGTCCGCGATGAGGCAGGTGTCGACCGGGACGACGTCGTGGGACCGGTGCTGGCGCAGGCCGGCCCGGCCCACCTCGTCGACGGCGAACTCGACGCGGGTGCGCCACCCGAGCCCGTCGTGGTCGCCGGGCACCCGCTCGACGACGACCTCGACGTCGAGCTTGGCGATGCGGGAGAACTGTTCGCGGACCACGGTGGCCTTGAGGTCGCGCTGGTGCGCGACCCGGACGTGCTGGAAGTCGCAGCCGCCGCACAGGCCGGGCGCGGCATACGGGCAGGGGGCGGCGACGCGGTGCTCGCTGGCGTCGAGGACCTCGACGCAGTCGGCGCGGACGAACCGCTGGCCGTCCCGAGCCTCGGTGACCCGCACCCGGACCCGCTCGCCGGGCAGCGCGTGCCGGACGAAGACGACACGTCCCTCGTGGCGGGCGATGCAGAAGCCGCCGTGGGCGATCGGGCCGACCTCGACCTCGACCTCGTCGCCGACCCGCAGGTCGGCCTGCCCTGAAGCCTGCTCGGTGACGGTCACTGGCCGAGCCGGACCGAACCGGCGGTGGGCCCGTCGAACCGCTCCTCCTGGCCCTCGGAGGACGCGAGCTGCCACGGCACGCTCGCGACCATGACCCCGGGGGTGAACAACAGCCGGCCCTTGAGGCGCAACGCACTCTGGTTGTGCAGGACCTGCTCGTACCACTTGCCCAGGACGTACTCGGGGATGTAGACGACCACGACGTCGCGGGGGTGGCCGGAGCGCAGCGACTTCACGTAGTCGACGACGGGACGGGTGATCTCGCGGTAGGGCGAGTCGAGCGCCTTGAGCGGCACCGGGATGTCGCGGCGGTCCCACTCGTCCTGCAGCGCCTTGGTCTCGTCGGGCTCGACGTTGACGGTGATGGCCTCGAGCTTGGAGGGACGGGTGGCCCGCGCGTAGGCCAAGGCCCGCAGCGTCGGCTTGTGGATCTTGGAGACCAGCACGATCGCGTGCACCCGGCTGGGGAGCATCTGCGCGTCGACGTCGTCGTCGGAGACCCGCAGCTCGGCACGGACCCGCTCGTAGTGCTTGTGGATACCGAGCATGAGGAAGAACAGGACGACCATCGCGGCGATGGCGTAACCGGCGCCGTGGGTGAACTTCGTCAGCAGCACGACGACCAGGACGATGCCGGACATGGTGGCGCCGACGGCGTTGATGACGCGGCTGCGCTTCATCCGCGACCGCTCGGAGGCGTCGCGCTCGAGGCGCAGGTGGCGGTTCCAGTGGCGGATCATCCCCGTCTGGCTGAGCGTGAAGGACACGAAGACACCGACGATGTACAGCTGGATCAGCTTCGTGACCTCGGCGTTGTACAGGACGATGAGGAAGGCAGCCGCCCCGGCGAGGATGAGGATGCCGTTGGAGAAGGCGAGCCGGTCACCACGGGTGTGCAGTTGGCGCGGGAGGTAGCCGTCCTTGGCCAGGATCGAGCCGAGCACCGGGAAGCCGTTGAAGGCCGTGTTGGCGGCGAGGATGAGGATCAGGCCCGCGACGATCGACACGAGGATCACGCCGGGGTGGAAACCCTGGAAGACCGCCTTGGCGACCTGGCCCATGATCGTGTCCTGCACGTACCCGGGGCCGACCGGCTTGCCGTCGCGGAGCAGCTGGGTCGCCGGGTCCTCGGCGTACTTGATGCCGGTCCACTTCGCGAGGGTGAGCATCGACATGAGCATGGTGATGGCGATGACGCCCATGAGCAGCAGCGTGCTGGCGGCGTTGCGGCTCTTGGGCTTCTTGAACGCCGGCACACCGTTGGAGATGGCCTCGACCCCGGTGAGGGCGGCACAGCCGGACGAGAACGCGCGCAGCAGGAGGAACAGCATCGCGAAGCTGCCGAGCTGCCCGTACCCGTCCTCCGGCACGAGGGTCAGCCCCGCGCTCTCGGCCTGCGGCAGGTTGCCGGTGACCTCGCGGACGACGCCGACGATGCCCATGCCGATGACGCTGAGCATGAACAGGTAGACCGGGACGGCGAACGCCTGCCCCGACTCGCGCACCCCGCGGAGGTTCATCGCCGTGAGGAGGACCACGAGCCCGACGGCGACGATCACCTCGTGGCCTCGGATGAACGGCAGTGCAGCAGCGGCGTTCTGGACACCGGAGGAGATCGACACCGCGACCGTGAGGACGTAGTCGACGAGCAGCGCCGAGGCCACCGTCAGGCCGGCCTTGGGACCGAGGTTGGTGTTGGCCACCTCGTAGTCGCCACCACCCGAGGGGTAGGCGTGGACGTTCTGGCGGTAGGACGCGACGACGACGAGCATGACCGCGACGACGCACAACCCGATCTGCCACGAGTGCGTCAGCGCGAGCGCACCACCGGCGAGGCCGAGGGTCAGGAAGATCTCGTCCGGCGCGTACGCCACGGACGACAACGCGTCGCTGGCGAAGATGGGCAGCGCCAGCTTCTTGGGGAGCAGGGTGTCGCCGAGGCGGTCGCTGCGCATCGCGCGACCGACAAGCACACGCTTGAGGACGCGTCCGGGAGTTGCCACGGCGAACACTCTAGGCGGCGCACGGGGTCGCTGTGCGAGACCCTGCCGCGGACCTGCGCGGCAGCGTGCACGAGGGGGTATGCCGCGGTGTAGCGTCACCGTCGTGCACTTCGTGATCATGGGCTGCGGCCGAGTGGGCTCGTCCCTCGCGCTGAGCCTCGAGAGCCAGGGCCACGACGTCGCGGTGATCGACCAGGAGGAGTCCGCGTTCCGACGCCTGGGCTCCGCGTTCGAGGGTCGCCGGGTCACCGGTGTCGGTTTCGACCGCGACACCCTGGCCGAGGCCGGCATCTCCGACGCGTACGCCTTCGCCGCCGTGTCCAGTGGTGACAACTCCAACATCCTCGCGGCCCGGGTGGCCCGCGAGACCTTCGGCGTCGAGCACGTCGTGGCGCGCATCTACGACCCCGGCCGCGCCGAGGTCTACCAGCGCCTCGGCATACCCACCGTCGCCACCGTGAAGTGGACGTCCGACCAGATGCTGCGCCGCCTGCTCCCCCAGGGCCACGTGCCCGAGCTGGTGGACCCGTCGGGCAAGGTCGTCATCGCCGAGGTCACCGTGAACCCCGGGTGGGTCGGACGGCTCGTCAGCGAGCTCGAGAGCGTCACCGGCACGCGCACCGCCTACCTGACGCGACTCGGCTCCGGCATCCTGCCGACCGCCGAGACCGTGTTCCAGGAGGGCGACCTGCTGCACGTCGCCGCCCTCGCGTCCGAGCTCCCGGCCGCGGAGCGCACCCTCGACGCCCCGCCCGCCCCGTCCGGGCACTGAGCAGAAGGAACCACATGCGCGTCGTCATCGCCGGGGCCGGGAGCGTCGGGCGCTCCATCGCCCGGGAGCTGCTGCACAACGGCCACCAGGTCCTCCTCATGGACAAGGACCGCAAGGACATCCAGTCCAGCCGCGTCCCCGAGGCCAACTGGCTGCTGGCGGACGCGTGCGAGATCACGGCCCTGCACGAGGCCGGCCTGGCCGAGTGCGACGTCGTCGTCGCCTCGACCGGTGACGACAAGGTCAACCTCGTCGTCTCCCTGCTGGCCAAGACCGAGTTCGGTGTGCCCCGCACGGTGGCCCGCGTCAACAACCCCAAGAACGAGTGGATGTTCGACGAGGCCTGGGGTGTCGACGTGGCCGTCTCGACCCCGCGCCTGATGACCGCCCTCGTCGAGGAGGCCGTCAGCGTCGGCGACCTCGTGCGCATCTTCCAGTTCCAGCAGGGCAAGGCGACGATGGTCGAGCTGACCCTGCCGCCGGACAGCCCCTACGCCGGCAAGCGGGTCGGCGACGTCGACTTCCCCGGCGAGACCGTCCTGGTCGGCATCATCCGCGAGGACCACCCGATCGCCCCCAGCCGCGACGACTCGCTGGAGCCGCACGACGAGCTGCTCTTCATCTCGACGCCGGAGTTCGAGGACGAGCTCGAGGCGATGCTCAGCCCCGGCGACCGCAACCCCCGCGGCGAGGCCTGAGCTCAGCCGCTCTCGGCGGTGGACCCCTCCAGGTCCTGCGGCGTCTGGCCGCGCACGAGCATCAGCCCCATCACGGCGAGCCCGGCGAGCCACAACGGCCAGCCCAGCGCCACCTTGGCCACACCGAGCCAAGCCACCTCACCCGCGAAGTAGAGCGGGAGCATGATGGCCACGCGCACGGCATACATCACGACGAGCACCATCGTCAGGCGCTGGCAGACGCGGACCAGGCCCCGGTCGCGGTGCCAGGAGAAGGGGTCCTCGGCAGCGCGGGGGTCGCCGGCGCCGACCATGAACCCGACCAGCGGCCACCGGCTGACGACCGAGACGAGGGCGGCGACACCCCATGCCGCGCTCGTGAGGATGCCCGGCAGGAACGCGTCCTGGGCCCGGCCGCTGCGCAGCGCGAAGAACGCGGCGATCGCCGTGGCCAGGGCGGCCGACCCGACGAACTGCAGGCTCTGGCGCTGGGCCAGCCGCACCACGGCGAGCACGACGATGACGGCCGCGGCAGCGATGACGGCCGTCCGCACGTCCTTGGTCGCGGTCCACACCACGACGAACGCGACGGTCGGCAGGGCCGTCTCGAGCGACCCGCGCCACCCGCCGAGGGCCTTGGAGAGCCGTTGGCGGATGACCTCCTCGACGGTCGCGGGCGCAACCGGCGCCCCGGTCGGCGCGGGTTCGTCCACCCCGGTCACACCGTCGTGGGCTCCGAGCTCGCGGTCAGTGGGCACGCAGCGGGACGATCTCGTAGGACGGGTTGAAGATCGTGGGGATGCCCCGGTAGTAGGTCACCCGGCCCTGGGCCCGCAGGTAGGTGCCCGGCTCGATCCCGGCGATCGACCGTCGGCCCAGCCAGACGAGGTTGATGGTGCGGCTGCCGTCGTAGAGGTCGATGACCAGGGCCGGCACGTTGACGCGCGGGCGCAGCGTCACGGCGCGGACGGTGCCGGACACGGTGGCCTGCTGACGGTCGAGCAGGTCGCACATCGGGGTGCAGCCCAGGCGGGCCGCGTCCTCGCGCAGCTCGTCGGCCTCCATCTGGGTGACCGACTTGGTGAGGCGCTCACCGAGCCGCGCGATCGCCGACTTGTGGTGTCCCTGAGGACCCTTGGTGCCGCGGGGCGGGGTGGTCTGCACGTCGTGGGCCATGGTGGTTACCGGACCTCGGTGATCTCGGGGCCACGCTCGAACGGCTTGAGGTCGTCGGTGTGGACGGTGGTGTCGGCGTCCTCGGACGCCTCGGGGTCGACGTCGCCGTCGGACTCTGCGTCGGGCTGGACCGGCAGCGTGAGCGTGAGCATCTCCCGTGGGGCCATCGCGTTGTCACCGCGGACGACGACCACGCTCCGGACGACCTCGAGCAGCGGGGCCGCTGCCTCGTCGTCGATCGCGGCGCGACCGGAGAACACGGCCCGCAGGAACCAGCGCGGTCCGTCGACGCCGGCGAACCGGGCGGGGGCGAAGACCGTGCGGCCGTCAGGTCCGGCGGACGGCATCCGGGTGCGCAGCTCGGTGCCGAGGGCGCCGTGCACCTCGTCGGCGGTGCCGCCCTGGGTGAGGATGGACTCGGCGATCTCCGAACGGATCTCGTCCCAGATGCCCATCGTCTTCGGTGCGGCGAAGGCCTGCAGCTGGACGGCCGAGTCGCCGATCACGGCAGTGGCGCCGACAACCTGGTCAGCCGCCTCGTCCACCTCGAGCCGCAGCTCCATGCCGGCGACGCCGCGGATGCGCAGCGCACCGAGGTCGAGCCTGCCGTCGTCGGTGGTGTCGACCTCGGAGCTGTCGTGCGGGCCGTTGCCCTCACGGTCGACCGGGGCCGCCTTGGCAGCCGGGGCCGCGGCGGTGTCGTCAACCGCGCCGTCGGTCGAGCCGGACCCGTCGGCGTTCGCTGCATCGGTCGGCTCGTCGAGCTCGGTCGCGTCGAGCGCCGGGTCGAGGGTCTTGTCGACCTCGTCGGTCTGCTCGGACTTCTTGCCTCGTCGGAAGATGGCCACTGGAGTGTTCAGTCCTTCGTTGTCTGGGGGTGGTTGCCGAAGCCGCCACTGGCACCATGACCAGTGTCCCCCCGGGAGGTGTCCTCGAGCGAATCCACCTCGAGGAAGTCGGCGACGGCGACCTGCTGCACCACGAGCTGGGCGATCCGGTCGCCGCGGTGGACGGTGAACTCCTCGCGCGGGTCGAGGTTGACGAGGTTCACGAGAACCTCTCCGCGGTAGCCCGCATCGACCGTGCCCGGGGCGTTGACGATGGTGATGCCGTGCCGGGCCGCGAGGCCGGACCGCGGGTGCACCAGGCCGACGTAGCCGTCGGGCAGGGCCAGGGCGACGCCGGTGGGGACCAGGGCCCGCTCCCCCGGTGCGAGGGTCACGTCGGTCGCGGCGTGCAGGTCGGCCCCGGCGTCACCGGGGTGCGCGTAGGACGGGACCGGCAGGTCTGGGTCGAGCCGGCGCAAGGGGACGGAGACGCGGATAGGGCCAGTCACGTGGACTGACCCTATCGGTGGTTGGTGCGTGCTCAGGCTGCGCACTCCCGGCACACCATCTGCCCGTTGACCTCCTTGGCCAGCTGGCTGCGGTGGTGCACGAGGAAGCAGCGCGAACAGGTGAACTCGTCGTACTGGCGCGGGATCACCCGCACCGACAGCTCCTCGCCGGACAGGTCTGCACCGGGGAGCTCGAAGCCCTCGGCCTGCTCCGTCTCGTCGACGTCGACGCTCGAAGCGCTCTTGTCGACCCGGCGGGACTTCAGTTCCTCGATCGAGTCCTCGGACAGCTCGTCATCGGTCTTGCGCGGCGCGTCGTAGTCAGTCGCCATAGTCGCTGTCGCTCTCCCTCTTCAGTCGCATCTGTGCCCGCTCGATGATCGAGAAGGCAAGTCGCCGGTGTTAACGCTGATCGTCGTGGTTTTGTGCCCACCGCCGGCGGGGATTGTGCCCTATCTCGCTGGCGCCGTCACCATCGCGTCCACCACAGCGTCCGCAGCGCCTCCCCAGACCGTCGGCAACCGGCCCAAACCGGCGCCGTGCCGGCCCAAGAACCGGTCTCGGTTCATCCAAGGTTCACCCAAGGGACGCAACCCCGAGTGGGCTCCGGGGCGTCTGCCACCGTAGAGTCCTGTCTCCGCCCGACCCGGGACCGAGGGTGCGCGAGCACCTCGGAGCCCCCGAGACACAGGACCCCGGCCCGACCCGGATCCACCTGGATCCACCCGAACCGACTCGTGACACGACTCAGAGAGGGGTGCAGCAATGACCGAGTTCCACACCGAGATCACCCGCCGCGCCAGCCGCGCAGTGCAGTCCCTGCGGACCGCGCAGGAGGCCGGCGACGACTACCTGGCCTCTGTCCGCGAGGCCGAGCTGGAGAACCTGGCCCGCCTCGCCGACGAGCACGGCCTGCGCATCCCCGACCTCGCGGGGTACCACGCAGCCTGACGCCGCCTGACCCAGCCCGACGCCACGAACGGCGCGACCGCCACCGCGGTCGCGCCGTTCTCGCTGGGACGTGCGACCGGCCGACTCCGCGCCGATCTGCTGCGCGCCGGCCCACTCCGAGCCGGCCTACTCCGCGCCGACCGACTCCACAGCCCGCCGGACGAGCGGCTCGAGCTCGGCGTGCAGCGCGGGCGCCGCCCCCACGACCATGTCCTGGTCGGGAGCGAGGTCGCCCAGCCCGGTGAAGACCCCGCCGGACTCGGTGAGCACCAGCCACGCGGCCGCCATGTCCCACGGGTTGAGGCCGCGCTCGAAGTAGCAGTCGAGGGTGCCTGCGGCCACGGCGCAGATGTCCAGCGCCGCGCTGCCGATCCGGCGGATGTCGCGCAGGTGCGGCAGCACCTGCACGAGCAGAGTGGCCTGCCACAGCCGACGACGGGTGTCGTAGCCGAAGCCCGTGCCCGCGAGCGCGTGGCCGAGTCCGGGCGGGTCGGCGATGACGAGCCGGCGGGCGTCGCCGTCGCCTCGTCGCAGCCGGGCACCCCCACCGAGGCGGGCGTGGAAGAGCTCCCCCGTGACCGGGTTCACGACGGCACCCGCGACCGGGCGCCACGCCCCCGGGGTCGTGGGGTCGCCGACGACGGCGGCGACGGACACGGCATACGAGGGGATGCCGTAGAGGTAGTTGACCGTCCCGTCGATGGGGTCGACGACCCACGTGATCTCGGACTCGCGGTCGGTGCCGCCCTCCTCCTCGCCGAGGAAGCCGTCGCCCGGGCGGGCGGCCTGCAGCCGCGAGCGCAGGAGGTCCTGGGAGCGCTGGTCCATCACGGTCACGACGTCGGTGGCCGTGCTCTTGGTCTTGGAGACCCCGAGGTCGGCGGGCCGGTCGTCGACGATGAGGCGACCGGCCTCGAGGGCGACCTCGACGGCGACGCGTTCGAGCTCGACGAGGACCGCGGCGTCCGGGACGGTCAGCGCGGACACGGTCAGTCCTGCCCGCACAACGCCGGCTTGGCGACCCGGAGGTTCGGGCAGCACCCCGGCGCGCACGTCGACCGCAACGGGTCGCGACCCGGCCAGGACGGCTGGACCGGCTGCTCCCCCCGGGCCACGGCGGCGCGCTCCTCGACGAGGTCGACCAGGCCGGAGACGAACTCCGGGTCGATGCCGACCGTGGGGACGCGCACCAGCTGGATGCCCAGCTTCTCCGCCGTGGCAGCCGCCTCGGTGTCGAGGTCGTAGACCACCTCCATGTGGTCGGAGACGAACCCGATCGGCGACACGACGACGACCTGCGCGCCCTCGGCCGCCAGCTCCTCGAGCCGGTCGTTGACGTCGGGCTCGAGCCACGGCTGGCTCGGCGGACCCGACCGCGAGCAGAACACGAGCTCACCGGACAGGTCCGTGTCGAGCGTGGCGTTGACCTCGTCGGTGATCGCCGCACCGAGGGCGATGTGCTGGCGGCTGTAGGCGCTGCCGTCCTCGTCACCCGGGCCGGACGTCTCGTCCATGGCGGTGGGGATGGAGTGGGTGACGAACAGGAGCCGTATGGCGCCCGCGTCCGTCCCGCCGCGCAGCACCTCCCGCACGGACTCGGTGACGAGCCGGCTGTTGGTGCGCGAGAACCCCGGGTGGTTGGCGTAGGTGCGGATCTTGTCGATGGCGATGTCGATGCCGGCCTCGGCGACCTCCGCCTGCGCCCCGGCGAGGTCCTCGCGGTACTGGCGGCAGGAGGAGTAGCAGGAGTAGGCGCTGGTCATCACCGTGACGAGCCGCGACAGGCCCTGGTCGTGGGCCTCGCGCAGCGCCTCCGGGACGAACGGCGTGAAGTTGCGGTTGCCCCAGATGACCGGCGTCGTGATGCCCCGACGGTCGAGCTCGCCGCGCAGCGCCGCGATGAGGGCACGGTTCTGGTCGTTGATCGGGCTGCGGCCGCCGAACCCGTAGTAGTGCTCACCGACCTCCTCGAGCCGCTCGTCGGGGATGTTCTTGCCCGCGGTGACCGTCCGCAGGAACGGCAGGACGTCCTCCGGCTTCTCCGGGCCGCCGAAGGACAGCAGCAGGATCCCGTCGTAGGGCTCCAGCGGCGAGGCCTCCGGGCTGTTGTCGGCAGTGGGGTCGGGGTGGGGGGTGCTCACGTGAGTTCTCCGGTTCGCAGGGGCTTGGGGGCGTGCACATCGAGGACGACGGCGATCATGCGCACGGCGAAGACCAGGGCGACGCAGCCCCAGATCACCACCGGGCCGACCCGGTCGAAGTGGTGGGCGGTGACGACCAGGGCGGACCCCAGGAGGGCGGGCAGCGCATACATCTCCCGGCGCAGCACCTCGGGCACCTGCCCGGCGAGGACGTCGCGGACGATGCCGCCGCCGACGGCGGTGATGCCGCCGACGATCACGGCCGTGAGGGGGTCCATCCCCGCACCGAGGGCCTTGAGCGACCCGCCGATCGCGAACACGGCCAGCCCGGCCGCGTCGAGCACCCGGACGAACCGCGAGATGCGTTCGATCCCGGGGTGGTAGACGAACGTCACGAGCCCGGCGACCAGGGCGCTGGTGAGGAGTCGCCAGTCGGAGATGCCCACCGGGGGCAGCGCACCGATGAGGACGTCCCGCATCACCCCACCGCCGAGGGCGGCCGCACCGGACAGCACGAGGACCCCGAACAGGTCGAGCCGCTTCTTCACCGCGACGAGTCCACCGGACAACGCGAAGGCGAAGACGCCGACCAGGTCGAGGGCCAGTTGGAGGTGGGGGTCGAAGGTGAGCATCGCGAGGTCAAAACTACCCTCGCGGCGTGGTCGCTTCCTCGGCGAGGCCCGTGGTGGCAGAGTCGACCACGATGTGGCGATACGGGAGAAGGCAATGCGCAACCTGCGGCTGATCGGTGTCCATGAGGACGGTCAGCAGCTGCTGCTGTCCGATTCCGGGGGCGAGCAGTTCAGCGTCCCCCTCGACGAGCCCCTGCGAGCGGCGGTCCGACGCGACCGTCCGCGCCTCGGCCAGCTCCAGATCGAGATCGACGGAGGCATGCGGCCCCGCGAGGTCCAGGCGATGATCCGCGCCGGCCTGAGTGCCGACGACGTCGCCGACCGCTCCGGGTGGACGGTGGAGAAGGTCCGTCGTTACGAGGGCCCGATCCTCGCCGAGCGCGAGTACGTCGCCGGCCTCGCCCGCGCCGTCAGGCTCCGCGGTCGCGCCGGTGCGGGGTCGACCACCCCCACCCTCTCGGCGCGCGTCAGCGCCCGGCTCTCCGGCCGTGGCGTCGACCCCGCGGCAGCGCTGTGGGACTCCGCCCGCAACGAGGCCGGCGAGTGGACGGTCCTCGTCACGTTCCCGGCCGGCGGCCGCGAGCGCGAGGCGCGCTGGCACTTCGACGTGCCGGCCCGCACCGTCACCGCGGCCGACGACGAGGCGCGCTGGCTGAGCGAGGAGGACACCGGCAGCGGCGCCTCCCCCCTGCCGACCCCGCACCTCGCGACCCCGCCCGTCCGCGCCACGACCGTGTATGACGTGGAGGCCGAGGGCGGCGTGCAGGCCACCCCGCGCCGCGCTGCTCCCCAGCGCACCGAGGAGCCCCTCGACCTCATGACCGCGATGCGCGAGCGCGCGTCGCACCGGGGTCGCCCGCGCCGCCGCAAGGCGTCGGCGACGCAGACCCCCGGCGACGACGCCCCTCGTGAGGACGCGCTCCCCCTGGAGGACCTCGCCTACGACCCCGAGACGATGCCGCCGCCGCCCGCGGCGCGGGGCCCGCACCCGCTCGACCCCGTCGAGGAGTCCGCCGGGTCACGCGACGACGCGGTGGTCCTCGAGGCACCCGACGAGGTCGTCCCCGACCCGGGGGTGGAGCCCTCGCTCGAGGCCGAGGCCGAGGTGGAGGTCGAGGACGTCGCCACGGTCACCGACCCCGCAGTCGAGACCGCTGCCGCCCCCGAGCCGACTCCGGAACCCACTCCTGCGCCCGAACCCGCGGCCCAGCCCGAACCGGCCCAGCAGGTCGACCGCCTGGGCGCCGTCGAGGCCGGGGCCGACGACCGGCACGAGGACGTCGGGCCTGCCGCGGAGAAGGCCGACCAGGACGACGCGCCTGCGGCGAAGCCGCGCCCGGCGAAGAAGGCCGGCCGACGCAGCGTCCCGAGCTGGGACGACGTCATGTTCGGGGCCAGGACCCGGGACTGACTGGACTACTGCTGCGGCACCGGGCACAGGTCGAGGTCGAACGGCAGCACGTCGGGCGACTCTGCTGCGGCCCGGGCCGCGGCGGAGTTCATCCGCCGCATGAAGTGGCGCCGGCACAGCACCTCGTACTCCACGAGCGTCTCGCTGCCCGGCTTGGTGTCACCGACCACGACCTGCTCGCCCTCGACGACCATGACGCCGTCCACGACGCGCGCGTTGTGCGTGGCGCGCTTCCCGCACCAGCACAGCGCCTCGACCTGGAGCACCTGCACCTTGTCGGCGAGCTCGATCATGCGGCGCGAACCCGGGAACAGCTGGGTGCGGAAGTCGGCGGTGATGCCGAACGCGAACACGTCGATCGCCATCTCGTCGACGAGGCGGGCGAGCTGCTCCACCTGCACCGGTGTGTAGAACTGCACCTCGTCGCAGATGAGGTAGTCCACCCGCACGCCGTTCGTGGCGTGCTCGACGACCGCGTCCCAGAAGTCGAGGTCGTCGCCCACCTCGTGGGCCGCCGTGGAGAGACCGAGCCGCGACGAGAGCACGTCGGTCCCGGCGCGGTCCATCTTCGTGTAGATCAGGCCGGACCGGCCGCGGGCCTGGTGGTTGTGGTCCATCTGGAGGGCAAGGGTCGACTTACCGCAGTCCATGGTCCCGGAGAAGAAGACGAGCTCAGCCACGAGGGAACACCCTAGGCGGTGTCCCGGGCCGGCACGTGGAAGAGGGGTATGGCGGACTCGTCCGCCGTGAGCGAACCGTGCAGTCCCACCAGCGCGAGCAGCTCTGGCCGCGCCCGCCGGGAGTCCACGATGGCGAAGTTGTCACGCATGGCGACGACGACGTCACCGATGCGGGCCAGGTTCTCGCCGCTGACCGGTCCGAACCACCCTTCGCGGATCGCCTCCTCCCGTGACCTGATCCAGGCCCGCTCGCGCACGCGCTCGACCCAGACCTGCTCGACGTCGGCCGCCGCGCCGTCCTCGCAGTAGAGCTGCAGGGCCCGGGCCTCGCCCCCGACGTGGCGCACCCCGGCTGCCAGCTCGGGGTCGTGGGCCAGGTCGATGCGCAGGGCGTGCGGGGCGTCCACCATGCCGTGGTCGGCGGTGACGTAGACGGCGGTGTCCGACGGGACGGAGCGGCACAGGCGGGCCAGCTCGGCGTCGATCGCCTCGAGCTCGTCGCCCCACTCCCACGACTGGCACCCGTGCACGTGCCCGACCTTGTCGAGCTCACCCCAGTACAGGTAGACCAGCGAGCGCTTCGACGCCCGCACGGCCGCCACCGAGGCGTCCACCCGCGACTCGAGCGTGTCGGCCGCCTTGAACCGGCCGCCGCGCAGCGCCGCCCGGGTCAGGCCGGACCCGTCGAAGAACCCGGGACCGATGCGGGTGACCGACACCCCCGCCCGCTCGACCTGCTCGAACACGGTCGGCTGCGGCTGCCAGGTCATCGGGTCGGGTCCGTCCTCCCACGACAGCTGGTTGACGAGGCGGTCCTCCCCAGGGACCAGCACCTCGTACCCGAGCAGCCCGTGGCTGCCCGGTGGGAGCCCGGTGCCGAACGTCCCCATCGACGTCGCCGTCGTCGACGGGAACCCCGCCGTGATCCGGTATGCCGCGGGGAGCAGGGACCGCAGGAACGGTGCGTGACCTCCGCGGCGACGGATCAGCTCGTACCCGAGCCCGTCGACGAGGACGACCACGGCACGGCGCGACGGGCCGAAGGCCAGGCCGGAGTTGCCGGCCTCGTCCAGCCCGTCCGGGCCGGTGCTGGCAGGGCCGGTCGGCTGCGTCGAGCTGCCGGCCAGGGCACCGGCGAACCGGTCCACTCCGAGCGTCGCCGCCACCGCCGGCAGGACTCCTGCGAGTCCCGCCGCGTCGTAGCGCGGGTGGAGCAGACCTTCGTGGGGCACGGCCTACGCCGTCGCCGTCAGGGAGACCGGCCGGCGGCGGGGCACGGACGTGGGAGGAGGCACGGGTCAGCTGCCGATGCTCGTCGACAGCGCCTGGGCGAAGTCCAGTGCCTGCTGGAGGGCGACCTCACCCTCGGCGTCGGCGCTGATCCGCAGGGAGATGTCGTCCGAGGCGACGCTGCCCTCGTAGCCGTGGTCGGCGTCGCAGTCGGGGTCGGCGCAGGAGGCGGGCATCAGGTCGATGCGGCTCACCGCTCCCCAGCCGAGGGTGAGCGTGATCTCGCGACCGAGCGACCCGGGCTGGTAGTCCTGGGGGCGCGCGACGACGTGGGTGACCATGACTCCACGGACCGCGCTCAGCGGGACGCTCTCGGTGGTCGCCGTCGCCACGTCCTCCTGGCCCGGCCCGCCGTCGGTGTGGTCGTCCGCGTGGGCGATGACCAGGCGGCTCATGGTCAGGGCCAGGACCGTGATGTGGCGGCGCACCACGTCGTGGTCGAAGGTCGTCTCCTGGTGCACGAGGTGCGACACGACCTCGTCCCCACCGAGGGCCGCGCGGACGACGTCACCGACGAGGGCCGGGTAGTAGCCGGCCTGCTGGATCGCTCGGGTGAGGTCGTCGGGGAGAGCCAGCGGCGGCGGTGCGGGGTGGGAGGAGGTGGAGCCCATAACGCCCATCCTGCCCTAGTACGCGGCCCCCTGCCGGTGGCCGGCCCGTGCCGGGGGTCCCGCACCAGCGTGACCTGCGGTGATGTCAGGTCAGGGTGCGTCGGCCCGGGTCCTTGCGCCGGGGCGTGGGGGCCACCACGGCCTCGGCGCCGAGCACGTCGACCCCGGAGGGGTGGGCGTTGACCGGGTTGAGCACGAGGCTCGAGACCTCGGGCAGGTTGTCCGCGAGCACCGAGACGCGGGCGATGAGGTCGGCGAGCGCCGCGCGGTGGACCGGGGTCGACCCCCGGTGGCCGTGCAGCATCGGCGAGGACTTGACCGAGGAGATGAGGTCGGAGACGTCGACGTCGGTGAGCGGCGGGATGCGGTGGCCGATGTCGCCGAGCAGGTCGGTGGGCGGCCCTGCGATGCTGAACGACACGACGGGCCCGAACAGCGGGTCCTCGTCAGAGCGCACCACGCAGGAGACGCCGGGGGTGGCCATCCGCTGGACGACGAACGAGTTGGCGGACAGCGGCGCGAGCCGTTCGGTGAGACCGGCGAAGGCCTCGCGCACCTGGCCCTCGGTGCGCAGGTCGACCCTGATCCCCGACAGGCCCGGCTGGTGGCGCATGAGGGGGGCGACCGACTTGATCACCACGGGGTAGCCGACGGCCTCGGCCGCCGCCACCGCGTCGTCGACGGTGCGGGCCGGCACGCTCCCCCACAGGTCGACGCCGTAGGCCGACAGCAACGAGGTGACCTCGGCATGGGTGAGGCGGCGCCCCTCGGGCGACTCGGTGAGGACGCGTTCGACCAGGGCCTCGGCCGCCTCGCGGTCGATCCCGACGGGGTTGACCTGCACCCCCCGGTCCTTGGAGCGCCACTCGGAGTACCGGGTGGCTGCGGCCAGGGCCCGCACCGCGTCCTCGGGCATCGCATAGGCCGGGACGACCTCGACCCGTCCTGCGCCCGGCTGGTCGGACAACCGGTCGAGCACACCCCGCATCCCTAGGAACGTTGCGAGACAGGGCTTGTCGGAGGCGATCGCCGCATCGCGCACCGCCGCGGCCACCTCGGCGTCCTCGGTGACCAGGGGCGGGATGAAGCAGGTGAGGACGCTGTCGACCTCTGGGTCGCCGAACGCGTCGGCCAGGGCGGCGGCGAAGTGCTCACCCCTGGCGTCGCTGGGCAACGACACCGGTCCGTGCGCCACCTCGAGCCCCCAGCTCACGCAGGCCTCGGCGGTGAGCGCGCCCAGGGCGTCGGAGTTGCCGACGATCGCGACCCGGTTGCCCTGGGGCAGGGGTTGGTGCACCACGAGCTGGGCCACGTCGAACATCTGGTGGACGTTCTCGACCCGGATGACACCGGCCTGGCGCAGCATCGCGTCGAACGCCTCGGGGCGCACCCGGGTGGGCCGCGCCCGGTGGCCGGGTGGCACGCCATACGACGACACCCCGGACTTGACGACGATGACCGGCTTGGTCGTGGCGAGCCGGCGCGCGATGCGCGAGAACTTGCGCGGGTTGCCCATGGACTCGAGGTAGAGCCCCACGGCGTCGGTGTCGTCGTCGTCGATCCAGTACTGCATGAAGTCGTTGCCGGAGACGTCGACGCGGTTGCCGGCGGAGGCGAACACCGAGATCCCGAGCCCGCGGCGGGCGGCGGACGCGAGGACGGCGATGCCGAGCGCCCCGCTCTGCGCGAAGAGCCCGAGTCGTCCGGCCGGGGGCAGCTCGGGGGCGAGGGAGGCGTTGAGGCGCACGCTCGGGTGGTTGTTGATGACGCCGAAGGAGTTGGGTCCGAGGACCCGCATGCCCGCGGCCCGCGCGGTGGCCAGCAGCTCGCGCTGCAGCTCCTCCCCCGCCGGTCCTGCCTCGGCGAACCCGGCCGACACCACGAGCAGCGTCTTCACGCCCGCCTCGGCGCAGTCCGCGACGACGTCGAGGACCTCCTCGGCGGGCACGGCGACCACGGCCAGGTCGACCTCGTCGGGGATCTCGGAGACACGGGCGTGCGCGTGCAGCCCGAGCACCTCCATGGCCTCGCGGTTGACGGCGTACACCGCGCCGTTGAAGCCGGCCGACTGGATGTTGGACAGGATGTGGTGGCCGATCGAGTCGCTGCGCCGGCTCGCGCCGACCACGGCGATGGTGTCGGGGAAGAGCACCGAACGCATGCTCACCGACTCCGCGCGGTGCTCCCGCGACAGCCGCACGGCCTCGGACCGTTCGGTGGGCCGGATCTGGAACCGCACCGAGACCACGCCGTCCTCGAAGCGCCGGCTGACCTCGTACCCCGCCTCGCTGAAGACCGAGATCATCTTGCGGTTCTGCGGGAGCACCTCGGCGGTGAACTCCTCGATGCCCGACTCCCAGGCGATCACCGCGAGGTGTTCGAGCAGGACCGAGCCGATCCCCTTGCCCTGGAAGGAGTCGGAGATGTTGAAGGCCACCTCCGCGCTCGTCGCGGTGATCTTGTCGTAACGACCGATGCCGATGATCGCGCCACGCACGGTGGCGACGAGGGCAACACGGTCGTGGTAGTCCACGTTGGTGAACCGCGTGACGTCGCGGTCGCTGAGCTTGCGCAGCGGCGCGAAGAACCGCATGTAGATCGACTCGTCGGACTGCCCCGCGTGGAACCGGTGCACGGCCTCGACGTCGGACGGCGTGATCGGCCGCAGGTGGGCGACCGAGCCGTCGCGGAGCACGACGTCGGCCTCCCA
Organism: Pedococcus soli; assembly: GCF_054782575.1. NCBI lineage: Bacteria > Bacillati > Actinomycetota > Actinomycetes > Micrococcales > Intrasporangiaceae > Pedococcus > Pedococcus soli. The sequence continues at coordinate 735,407 of NZ_BAAGSF010000006.1, forward strand.
CTGCGTCGGGTACCCGACAGGGCGCCCTGCGGCCTCGGTCATGCGGCCTCGCTCGCGGCCCGACTCATGCACGAAGCATGGCACGAGCCTGCACCCGGGTGGGTGACCGGCTCAGCGCCGCAGCGGCACCGTCTCGAAGGTCGAGCCGGCGTCGGTGCTGAGCCAGTACGAACCACCTCCGCTGAAGGCGTAGACCAGCCCGCCCCCGGCCGCCCCGGCCCACGCGGTGTCCGTCGAACCACCCGGTGCGACCGGCGCCCATGCGGCGCCACCGGTGCTGCTCGCGAGCATCGTCGTCGGCGACGGCACCTCCCCGGTGCTCGCCGGGAGGGCCTGTCGCACGGCGACGAGGTGGGTGGCATCGGTCGCGGTCAACCACACCCCCGCCCGGGTGGGGGTGCCCAGCCCGGGCGCCGGCCGCGAGCGCCAGGAGCCGCCCCGGTCGGTGGACGTCACGACGGTCCAGCGGCTGTCGGGGGCGTCGGCGGACGGGCACAGGCCGACGAGGGTGCCACGGGTGTTGGCCGTGGCCGCCAGCGTCAGTCCCTGCGACTGGTCGCAGCCCTCGGGTACGGGCAGCGCCGTGGGCGTGCCCGAGACGCGGATGGCGGGCAGTGGCTGCTGGGCGCCGGTGGACGTGCCGTTGAGGTAGGCGTCCGGTCCGTCCATCGCGATCCAGGCGTTCTCGACGGCCTTGGCGAGCCCGTCGACCCGGACCGCCGTCGTGGTCCGGTCGGTGACCGACCCGGTGCGGACCTGCAGGTCCGAGCACCCGAGCGTGGCCGCCGCACCCTGGTGGGTGCAGCGGGCCGCGGTGGCCATCCAGACCCGCGAGCCGTCGGTCTCCAGCGACAGCACGGTGCGCCCACCCACGTCGACGGGGGTCCAGCTCCGTCCGCCGTCGGTGGTGCGCCGGACCTCGGTGCCGAAGACGTACCCGACCTGCGGGTTCGCGAACCGCACGCCCACGAGCTGGTGCGGTCCTGCCGGGGTGACGAGTGGTCCGCGGGTCGTGAGGTCGGTGAAGGAGGCGCGGGTCGACCAGGTCCGCCCGTTGTCGTCGGAGCCGACGACGGCGGTGCAGTCGCCCGTGGCGCAGACCCCCGCCCCGAGGGCGTAGAGGTGACCACCGCCCGCGTTGGTCATCGAGGCCAGGCCGAAGCCGACCGGCACGGGCAGGATCTTTGTGGCCGGTGAGGTACGGCTCGGGGACGACGTCGTGGCCTCGCCGGTGGCGGGCGGGCCGGGCTGGACGGTCCGGGTCACGGTCACCGTGGGCTGCGGGGTCCCGGAGGTCGTGGCGACGGTCCTCGTCGGGGTGTCCGACGCCGTCTGCAGGTCCGGGACGTTCCCGGTGCCGACGACGACGGAGCCGGCGACCACCACAGCGGCAGCGGCGGCACCGAGCCAGACGAGGGCGCCGCGGCGGTGCGGGCGGCGCGACTCGGCCACCATCGCCTCCCAGCGCTCCTCGCCTGCGGGGAGCTCGCGGACGTCGGCGCGTTCGCGCGCGAAGAAGTCCTCGAGGGGGTCGCGGTTCATCTCGTCTCTCCCAGGATCTTCGCCATGCGCTGGCGTGCGTCGAACAGGTCCCGCTTCACGGTGCCCTCGGACTTCTCGAGCTGTCTGGCCACGGTGGCCACGGGCAGGTCGGCGAAGTAGTGCAGGAGCACGACCACCCGCAGCCGGTCCGGCAGCTGCTGGACGGCGTCGCGGACGGTGAGCGCGGTCGCCAGGTCGGGGGCCGGGGTGAAGTCGTCGCGACCGGCCTGGTGCCGCTCGTACGCCACCGCCTCGCGGCCGCGCTTGCGCCAGTGGTCGCGCACGAGGTTGGCGGCCACGGTGTAGAGCCACGCCCTGGGGTCGTCGACCTTGCCGAACTCCCGGAACAGCTTGAGGAACGCCTCCGTGGCCACGTCGTGCCCGAGGTCGGTGTCGCCCACCAACCGGGCCGTCCACCCCGCGAGGCGGCCGTAGTGGACGTCGTAGACCTCGCGGACGGCAGCCTCGACGTCGACCCGGTCCCGCGTCGCCACTGCCACCCCTCCCCTGAGAGCCACGGCGGTCATCGTCGTCATGCCTGGTGGACGCCGCACCCCCGCGCGTGGTTGGGCCCATCCTGTCAGCGTCTCGTCGGCCGTTCGCGACAGGATGGGGTCATGGAGCTCTCGCAGGTGGTCCGTCGCCGTCGGATGGTGCGTCGCTTCGACCGCGACCGCCCGGTCCCGGGGGACGTCCTCGAGCGGATCCTGTATGCCGCGCAGCGGGCTCCCAGCGCCGGGTTCAGCCAGGGGTGGGACTTCGTCGTGCTCGAGGGACCGTCGCAGACCGAGGCCTTCTGGGCCGCCACCCGCGACGGTGATCGCGAGCCGGACGCGTGGCTGCAGGGCGTCTCGGCGGCCCCCGTCCTCGTCCTCTGCCTGTCCGACCCAACTGCCTACCTCGACCGCTACGCCGAGCCCGACAAGGGCTGGACCGACCGCGACCCGGCTCGCTGGCCGGTGCCCTACTGGGACGTCGACACCGGCATGGCGGCGATGCTCATGCTGCTCACGGCGGTCGACGAGGGCCTCGGCGCCCTCTTCTTCGGGGTGCCCCCGGACCGGCACCCGCAGGTGAGGCGGGCCCACGGCATACCGCAGGACCGGCGGCTCGTCGGGGTGGTCGCGCTGGGGCACGAGCGGGGGCGGACCACGTCCCCGTCGCTGCGGCGCGGCCGGCGCAGCGAGCAGGAGGTCGTGCACCGGGGTCGCTTCGGGGGTGGTCGGGGAACCGGCCCCGGCGAGTCGGCGACCGAGCCCGTCTAGCCGTGGTCCAAGATTGGGACGACCCCCGCGCCCCGCGGGACGACTGCTAGGAGTGGCACCCAGGTATGGCCCGCAAGACCCCGTCAGCACCCGTGGACGAGCCGTTCGTCGAGCGGATCGTCGACATCGACGTCCGCGAGGAGATGCAGGGGGCGTTCCTCGAGTACGCCGTCTCCGTCATCCACTCGCGCGCCCTGCCCGACGCCCGTGACGGCCTCAAGCCGGTCCAGCGACGGATCCTGTACTCCATGAACGAGATGGGCCTGCGCCCCGAGCGCGGCCACGTCAAGTCCTCCCGCGTCGTCGGCGACGTCATGGGCAAGTACCACCCGCACGGCGACACGGCCATCTACGACGCCCTCGTCCGCATGGCGCAGCCGTTCACGATGCGCCTGCCCCTCGTCGACGGGCACGGCAACTTCGGCTCGCTCGACGACGGGCCGGCCGCCTCCCGGTACACCGAGGCCCGTCCCGCTCCTGCCGCCGTCCTCATGACGACCGGGCTCGACGAGGAGACGGTCGAGTTCGTCCCCAACTACGACGACCAGCTCCTGCAGCCCGAGGTGATGCCGGCGGCGTTCCCCAACCTGCTCGTCAACGGCGCCAGCGGCATCGCGGTGGGCATGGCGACCAACATGGCCCCGCACAACCTCGTCGAGGTCATCGGCGCGGCCCGCAACCTCATCGCCAACCCCACCTGCTCGCTGGACGACCTGATGAAGTTCGTCCCCGGTCCGGACCTGCCCGCGGGCGGGCGCATCGTCGGGCTCGACGGCATCCGCGACGCGTACCTCACCGGCCGCGGCAGCTTCAAGACCCGCGCCACCACCCGCATCGAGAAGACCTCGCCGCGCAGGATGGGCATCGTCGTCACCGAGCTGCCCTACCTCGTGGGCCCCGAGAAGGTCATCGAGAAGATCAAGGACGCCGTCCAGTCCAAGAAGCTCCAGGGCATCTCGGACGTCAAGGACCTCACCGACCGCAAGCACGGCCTGCAGCTGGTCATCGAGGTGAAGAACGGCTTCAACCCCGACGCCGTCCTCGAGCAGCTCTACAAGCTGACCCCCATGGAGGACTCGTTCTCCATCAACAACGTCGCCCTCGTCGGTGGTCAGCCGCGCACCCTCGGGCTCAAGGACCTGCTCAAGGTCTACGTCGACTTCCGCACCGACGTGGTCCGGCGTCGCACCGAGTACCGGCTCGGCAAGCGCAAGGACCGCCTGCACCTGGTCGAGGGACTGCTCATCGCGATCCTCGACATCGACGAGGTCATCCAGGTGATCCGGACCTCCGACGACGGCAACACCGCCAAGGCACGCCTCATGGACGTCTTCGACCTCACCGACCCGCAGGCGACCTACATCCTCGACCTGCAGCTGCGCCGGCTCACGAAGTTCTCGCGCATGGAGCTCGAGACCGAGAAGTCCGACCTCGAGCGCCAGATCGAGGAGCTCGAGGCCATCCTGGGCGACGAGAAGCTGCTCCTGAGGACGGTGTCGACCGAGCTCGCCGACGTCGCCAAGGCCCACGGCACGCCCCGCCGCACGGTCCTGCTCGAGTCGGCCGGCGTCCCCGCCACCACGGCGTCGCCGCTGGAGGTGGCCGACGACCCGTGCTGGGTCCTGCTCTCCTCCACCGGGCTGATGGCGCGCACCAACGGCGCCGACCCCATCCCCGCCGACGCCGCGCGCAGCAAGCACGACGCCCTCGTCGGAGCGGTCCGCACCACCGCGCGCGGCGAGGTCGGGCTGGTCACGTCCCGTGGCCGGCTCATCCGCCTCTCGGCCCTGGAGCTGCCGACGCTGCCCCCGACCAACGGGGCCCCCTCGCTGTCCGGCGGTGCGCCCCTCGCGGCATACGTCGACCTGCCGCCCGGTGAGGAACCCCTGACCATCGTCAGCCTCGTGGCCGACGCCCCGGGCATCGCCCTCGGCACGGCCCAGGGCGTGGTCAAGCGCGTCACGACCGACTACCCCAGCCGCACCGACTTCGAGCTCATCTCGCTCAAGGACGGCGACCAGGTCGTCGGCGCCGTGGGCCTGACCAGCGGTGACGAGGACCTCGTCTTCATCACCACCGACGCCCAGCTGCTGCGGTTCGGCGCCTCGGCGGTGCGCCCCCAGGGACGTGCCGCCGGCGGGATGGCCGGCATCAAGCTCGCTGCCGGCGCCACCGTCGCCTTCTTCGGCGCCGTGCCGCAGGGCGCCGACGCCGTCGTCGTCACGTCCTCCGGCTCCTCCGGCGCCCTCCCCGGCACCGAGCCCGGCTCGATCAAGGCCACGCCCTACTCGGAGTACCCGCCCAAGGGTCGGGCGACCGGCGGCGTGCGCTGCCACCGGTTCCTGCGCGGCGAGGACACGCTGGTCCTCGCCTGGGCCGGGCCGTTGCCCGCCAAGGCCTCCGGCGCCAACGGCGTCGCCCTCGAGCTCCCGGAGCCGACCGGTCGCCGCGACGGCTCCGGCGTCCCCGCCCCGGCCGCCATCGCCCGCATCGCGGGTCCCCCGCAGTGACCCCGACGGGTTCAAGGTCAACCTCAGGGTCAGGGTCAGGGCACGGGACCCTGGCTCCCGACGCCTGCTCGGTCGGGTTCGACCGGGCCGGCGTCTCCGCCTACGGCACCGCAGCCCGGGCGGACTTCTTCGTGGCGCTCGAGCAGCCGGGCCCCTGGGGCCGCGACGCCGCCACCCAGTCGCACCTCCCTGCCGACCTCGGGTCGGCCCTCGCCGAGGCCTGCAGCAGCAGGGGCGGGCGGCTCAGCCTGATCCGACGCCCGGGCCGCCACCCCGACGACTCGCACGACCCGGCGCCGGCCGGCCACACGGCATACCTCGCCTGGGCGGGTGAGCAGCCGTGGCTGCTCACCGGACGCGTCGCCGACCCCTCCGTCCTCCTCGACGTCGACCTCGACGCCCTGGCCCGCGGCGACCGAGACGCCGTGACGCGGTCCCTGCCCGGTATGGCGCCGTGCCCGCCGGTGCTCCTCGTCTGCACCAACGGGCGGCGCGACGTCTGCTGCGCCGTACGAGGGCGACCGGTCGCCCTCGACGCAGCCGCCGAGGCGCCTGGCCGGGTCTGGGAGGCCTCGCACACCGGCGGCCACCGGTTCGCCCCGACCGGCGTGCTGCTCCCCCACGGCGCGACGCTGGCGCGCCTCGACGCGACGCTGGCCGGGGAGGTCCTGGCCGCGGCCGGGCACGGGGCCCTCCCGCTCGGCCTGCTCGGCCCCGCCCACGACCGTGGGCGCAGCGCCCTCGCACCCGGCGCCCAGGCGGCGGAGTCGCACGTGCGCCACCTCGTCTCGGAGGTCTCGCTCACCGCGTTCACCGTGACCGAGCTGGCGCGGGTCTCGGCACCCCCCGCAGGCACCCACGCAGACACCCCCTTGGACACCCCCGACGGCACCCCGCAGGCAGCGGTCGGCACGGTCGGAAGCACCTTCGAGGTGGTCCACGAGGACGGCCGGAGCTGGGTCGTGCACTGCGAAAGACTGCTGCTCGCAGGGGAATTGCCCGAGTCGTGCGGCAAGCACCCTGTCCACGTGTCGGTCTGGGACACCCGCGTCGCCTCCTGAGCGACGGTCGTCCACGCTCGGTTTCCCGGCAGTTACGCAATCGTTACCGCCTTGTCCTCATGAAGCGATTGCCACAGGCGAGCGCAAACGTTTACATGGGGCCGTTACCTCAGCGCTGAGGCACGTCCGCCTCAGCACGACGCGAGAAATGGAGGCGGGCGCATGGCCCTCCGAATGAACAAGCGGCACACCTTCACGGTGCTTGCCGGTGCAGTGTCCGTTGCGCTCGTCGCAGCGGCCTGTGGTGGCGGCGGCGGCGGCGGCAACGCTGCTGCGTCCTCCGGGGCTGACGCCCGCGGCCCCATCACCTACGTCCAGGGCAAGGACAACAGCAACCTGCTCGCTCCGCAGGCGGCCCGCTGGAACGCGGCCCACCCGACCGAGAAGGTCACGATCAAGGAGCAGTCCGACCAGGCCGACCAGCAGCACGACGACCTGGTGCAGAACTTCCAGGCCAAGAGCACGGCGTACGACGTGGTCTCGGTCGACGTCGTCTGGACCGCGGAGTTCGCCGCCAAGGGCTGGCTGACCCCCCTCAAGGACAAGTTCGCCCTGCCGACCACCGGATTCCTGGCCCCGACCGTCAAGGCCGCCACGTACAACAACACGCTGTACGCGGCACCCACCTCCTCCGACGGCGCGATGCTCTACTACCGCTCCGACCTCGTGAAGACGCCGCCGAAGACGTTCGACGAGATGTGGTCGATGTGCTCCATCGCCAAGCAGAACGGCATGGACTGCTACGCGGGCCAGTTCGCCAAGTACGAGGGCGGCACCTGCAACGCGACCGAGTGGATGAACGCCTACGGCGCCAAGGTCGTCGACGACGCCGGCAAGCCGACCGTCGACTCCCCCGAGGCGGCTGCCGGCCTGAAGGCCCTGGCCGACCACTACAAGAACGGTGACATCCCCAAGCAGGCCATCACCTACCAGGAGGAGCAGAGCCGCGCTGCGTTCCAGGACGGCAAGCTGCTGTTCCTGCGCAACTGGCCCTACGTCTACAACCTGGCCAGCACCGACGCCTCCTCGAAGGTCAAGGGCAAGTTCGCCGTCGCCCCGCTGCCCGGCGTGGACGGCCCCGGCACCTCGACCCTCGGTGGCCACATGGCCGCGATCAGCGCCTTCTCGAAGAACAAGGCCACGGCCCTGGACTTCCTGAAGTTCCTGACCAGCCCCGAGGAGCAGAAGACCAACATGGAGAAGGGTTCGCTGGCTCCGGTCATCGAGTCGATCTACACCGACCAGGCCCTCGTCGCCAAGTACCCGTACCTGCCGACGCTCAAGGAGTCCATCTCCAACGCGGTGTCGCGTCCCGTCACCCCGTTCTACCCGGCCGTGAGCAAGGCCATCCAGGAGAACTTCTACGCAGCCATCCAGGGTCAGAAGACCCCCGAGGCCGCCGTGAAGGACATGCAGGCCGCCATGCAGGCCGCCTCCGGCTGATCCACGCCGCCTGACCCGAGTCGTGGGGACGGTTCCTCCGGGAACCGTCCCCACGGCCGGGCCGCACCATCGTCGAGTACGTCGTCGCACCGAACGTCGCCGAGCGCGAAACACATCACGGTCTTTCCACCATCGCTTCCGGGCAAGGAGCAGGCATGAGCGCAGTCGCACAGTCGACGCAGGGGTCGACGAAGAAATCGCCCCCCACCAAGAAGCCCAAGGGGCTCAACGACGCCCAGAGACGTCAAGGCCTCCTGCTGGTCCTGCCGACCTTGGCCTTCCTCGCAGCCGTCATCCTCTATCCCCTGGTCCGAGCGGTGTTCGACTCCTTCAAGAAGGACGAAGGACTCGACCCGGCCACCGGCCTGTTCGTCCAGGGCGGCAGTGCCGGCGTCTCCAACTACACCCACTGGCTGCTGCAGCAGTGTGGCAACGTCGACTGCCCGCCCGGCACCCTCGGCGCACAGTTCTACAGCGCCTTCTGGGTCACCCTCTTCTTCACCGTCGTCAGCGTCGTGGTCGAGATCGGCCTCGGCATGTGGTTCGCGATGATCATGAACCGCGACTTCAAGGGCCGTGGCCTCGTCCGCGCCGCCATCCTCGTGCCGTGGGCCATCCCCACCGCTGTGACCGCCAAGCTCTGGTTCTTCATCTTCGCCTTCGACGGCATCGCCAACAAGCTCCTCGGCTTCGTCGGGATCCCGGCCCAGCTGTGGACGAGCGACCCGACGGCGGCCAAGTTCGCCATCATCATCGCCGACGTCTGGAAGACCACGCCGTTCATGGCGCTGCTCATCCTCGCCGGCCTGCAGCTCATCCCCGGCGACGTCTACGAGGCCGCCCAGATCGACGGCGCCACCAAGTGGCAGACGTTCGTGCGCATCACCCTCCCGCTGGTCAAGGTGCCGCTCATGGTGGCCGTGCTGTTCCGCACCCTGGACGTGCTGCGCATCTACGACCTGCCGGCGATCCTCACCAACGGCGGTGGAGGCACGACCTCCCTGTCGATGCTCGTGATCGACCAGATCCGCCAGGGCGGGTTCAACAACGCCTCCGCCCTCTCGACGATCATCTTCCTGCTGATCGCCATCGTCGCCTTCCTCTTCATCCGGTTCGGCGGGGCCGACGTCATCCAGCGACCGCCGACCTCGAAGAAGAAGGACGACGACGCTCCGACCCGCGGCCAGGCTGCCCAGGTGGGCAACCCCGTCGCCGCCAACGCGACCTCGACGGGAGCCTGACATGACCGCGGCAACCACCACCTCGACCACGGCACCCCCCACCAGCGGGCGCACCGAGGCCCAGGAGATCCACTTCAAGAGCAACCGCAACGCCAAGATCCGGATGTACATCGGACTCGCGGCGCTGGTGATCTGGGGTCTGGCCCCGTTCTACTGGATGGTCGTCACGGCCTTCCGCGACGTGGGCTACACGTTCGACACCAGCCCGTGGCCGACCCACGTGACGCTGGACAACTTCCGGACGGCGTTCTCCACCGGCCGTGGCAACCACTTCGGTGCCGCGCTGGTGCACTCCGTCATCATCGGCGTCGTCACCACCGTGGTCGCCATGCTCGTCGGCGTCTTCGCGTCCTACGCGCTGGCCCGGCTCAACTTCCCGGGCAAGTACGTCGTCCTCGGTGTCATCCTCGGGTCCTCCATGTTCCCGGGTGTGGCCCTGGTGACGCCGCTGTTCCAGCTCTTCACGAACCTCGGCTGGCGCGACGGCGCCAACTACCAGGCCCTGATCATCCCGAACATCTCGTTCGCGCTACCGCTGACGATCTACACGCTGACGGCGTTCTTGGCAGAGATGCCGTGGGAACTCGAGGAATCGGCGCGCATCGACGGCTGCACCCCGGGCCAGGCCTTCCGCAAGATCATGCTGCCGCTCGCGGCGCCGGGTCTGTTCACGACGGCGATCCTGGCCTTCATCGCCAGCTGGAACGAGTTCCTCCTGGCCTCGCAGTTCTCCACGGCGCAGACGCAGACGGTGACGGTGGCCATCGCCCAGTTCACCGGCTCCCAGCCCCACCAGGAGCCCTACACCGCCGTCATGGCGGCAGGAACCATCGTCACCGTGCCGCTCATCATCATGGTGCTGATCTTCCAGCGGGCCATCGTGTCCGGTCTGACGGCCGGAGGTGTGAAGGGCTAGGCCCTGCGCCTATCCCCCACATCTGCAATGGGACTGTTCAACCCAGGTAGCGGCACTGGCGGTCAGCGGGCCAGGGCCCAACGACTCGACACGCTGCTCGGCATCATCGGGGTCTTCACCTTCATGGCCGTCGTGCAGACGGTCGTCCTGGAGGTGCGCGGGGAGCCGGCGGGAACATCCGCCGTGCTCCTCGCGGTCCTCCTCGCGATCCTGTACGCGGTCTGGCGAGCACGGAAGAACACCGGAGTCTGAGCCTCCAGGACGGGTGTCATGACAACCATCGGCGACGTTGCCAAGGCCGCGGGAGTGTCCGTGGCGACGGTCTCGCGCGCGCTGCGCGGCGTCGACCGCGTCAGCCCGCGCACCCGGGACCGCGTGCTCGCGGCGGCCACCGAGCTGCACTACGTCGCCTCCCCCGCCGCCACCTCCTTGGTCTCGGGGCGGACGCGGGGCATCGGGGTCATCACGCCGTACTTCAACCGGTGGTTCTTCGCCACCGTCGTGACCGGCATCGAGAAGGCGCTGCGCGACGAGGGGCACCACGTGCTGCTGTGCGACCTCGAGAGCCACACCTTCGACGCCCGCCTGCCCATCACCCAGAACATGCTCTGGAAACGGGTCGACGGGGTCATCATCCTCAACGTGCCGCCCGACCCGCAGGAGCGCGACCTGCTCGACCGGCTGGGCCTGCCCGTCGTCACCGTCGGCAACCGCCAGCCGGGGTGGCCGTCCGTCCGCATCGACGACCGGGCCGCGATGGCGATGGCCGTCGAGTACGTCGTGGGGCTCGGGCACCGCGAGATCGCGTATGCCGGGACGGTGCCGGCCTCGGTGTCTCACCTGCAGACCCCGTTCGACCGCCGGGAGGCGTTCGACGAGGTGCTGGCCCGGCACGGCATACCGAACCGTCCGGAGTGGACCCTGCGGTGCGACTGGACCGCTGACGGTGCCGCCGAGCACGCCGATCGGTTGTTCGCCGCCGCGGAGCGACCCACCTGCGTCGTCGCCGCCTCCGACGAGATGGCCTTCGGGGTGATCAGTGCCGCCCGTCGGCGCGGCCTGCAGGTCCCCGGCGACGTGTCGGTCATCGGCATCGACGACCACGTCCACTCCCGCATCCACGACCTCACGACGGTGCGCCAGGACGTCGAGGCGCAGGGCCGGCACGCCGGCTCGCTCATGCTCTCGGCGCTGCACGGCCACGACGTGAGCAGCACGCACGACGAGGTCCTCGGGGTCGAGCTCGTGGTCCGTGGCTCGACGGCACCGCCCTCGCGCTCCCGGGCGAAGCGGACCGACCGCCCGACGCGGGCGCGCACGGCACCGAGGTCCGGTGCCCTCGGTGCCGTGCAGGCGCCTGCCTGAGCCCTGGTCGGCCCAGCGCGGGCCTTCTCGGGCCCGTCCGGCCGTCGTCTAGTTGACCGAGCCCTCGCGCTCGCCGAGCTCCTCCGGGTCGCGGATGTAGGTCTTCTTGGCCCGCAGCGCCCGGTTGGCGAACCAGGTGATCGCCCAGAGCACCACGCCGATGGCCAGCAGGATCCCGGCGATCTTGTACTGCTCCCCCGCTCGGCCGGTGACCGGCAGCACGAAGAAGAAGCAGAGCAGGGCGCCGACGACCGGCAGCACGGTCGGTGCGACGAAGTGCTTGCGGTCGATGGTGTCCTTGCGGAGCACGAGGACGCAGATGTTGACGATCGTGAAGACGCCGAGCAGCAGCAGGGACGTCGTCCCACCGAGCGTCTCCGTGGCCGAGGTGCTCGCCCCGGAGACGTAGGTGATCAGGCCGAAGGCGAGCAGCGTCGTGAAGATGATCGCCGCCCACGGCGTCTGCCGCGACGAGTGGACCTTGCCCAGGAAGGGCGGCAGCACCTCCTGGCGGGCCATGCCGTAGAGCAGCCGGCTCGCCATGAGCATGTTGATCAGCGCCGAGTTGGCCACGGCGAACATCGAGATGAAGGGCAGCAGGGTGTCGATCGGCACGCCGGGCGCGGCCCGCTCGACGACGGTCACCAGCGGGGTCTCGCTGTCCCCGAGGATGCCGACGGGCACGATGGCCACCGAGAAGAGCGCGACGAGCACGTAGATGACCCCGGTGACGCTGATGCCGGTGATCATCATCTTGGGGAAGTTCTTGACCGGGTCCTTGGTCTCCTCGGCCATGTTGACCGAGTCCTCGAAGCCGACCATCGCGAAGAACGCGAGGGACGTCGCCGCCGTGACGGCCAGGAACGCGCTCTTGTCGCTCGGGCTGTCGAACACCATGGTCCGGCTGAAGTCGGTCTTGCCGGCGAACAGGGCGTAGAACCCGACGAGGATGACGAGCAGCAGACCGGACAGCTCGACGAGGGTGAGCACGATGTTGGCGCGCACGCTCTCACCGACGCCACGGAAGTTCACGACCGCGACGAGGGCCATGAACGCCAACGCCACGACGAGGATCAGCGAGGTGTTGGCGCTGTCGAGCCCGAACCCCTTGGCCATGTTGGACGCGAACGCCCTCGACGCGGTCGAGGCGCTCGTGATGCCGGAACACATCACGGTGAAGGCGACGATGAACGTCAGGAAGTGCACCCCGAACGCCTTGTGCGTGTAGAGCGCCGCCCCGGCAGCCTGCGGGTACTTCGTCACGAGCTCGAGGTAGGAGAACGCGGTGATCATGGCGATGCCGAAGGCCACGATGAACGGCACCCACGCCGCCCCACCGACCTCCTGGGCCACCTTGCCGGTGAGGGCGTAGACACCGGTGCCGAGGATGTCGCCCACGATGAACAGCAGCAGGAGCTTGGGACCCATCACCCGCTTGAGCTCGGTCTGTTCTTCCCCGGTGTCGACGTTCATGGTCGTGGACATGCAGAACCTCCTGGTCGCGGAGGCCGCCCTTCACGACCCCTGCAGGGCCCCACACTGACGCAGTTCGCCCACCTCGGCAACGAGCAACGCTGGTGGGCGGCGCCGTCAGGCGTCGATGCGCTCCCGGTCGAGCTCGGCTGCCGACTCGACGATGAAGTCCTTCCGGGGACCCACGTCGTTGCCCATGAGGAGGTCGAACACGTTCTCGGCCATCTCGGCGTCCGCGAGCGTCACGCGCCGCAGGGTCCGGTGCCGCGGGTCCATCGTGGTCTCCGCGAGCTGGTCGGCATCCATCTCGCCGAGGCCCTTGTAGCGCTGCAGCGGCTGCTTGATGTTCTTCCCGCGCTTGCCGAGGGAGGCGACCGTCGTCCGCATCTCCTTCTCGGAGTAGGTGTAGATGAGGTCGTTCTTCTTGGCACCGTTGTTGACGACCTCGATCCGGTGCAACGGGGGCACGGCGGCATACACCCTCCCGGCCTCGACCAGCGGGCGCATGTAGCGGAAGAAGAGGGTGAGCAGGAGCGTCCGGATGTGGGCGCCGTCGACGTCCGCGTCGGTCATGATGATGACCTTGCCGTAGCGCGCCGCGTCGAGGTCGAACGAGCGCCCGGAACCGGCCCCGATCACCTGGATGATCGCGGCGCACTCGGCGTTCTTGAGCATGTCCGAGACGGAGGCCTTCTGGACGTTGAGGATCTTGCCGCGGATCGGCAGCAGCGCCTGGTAGTCGCTGGAGCGGGCGAGCTTGGCGGTGCCGAGGGCGCTGTCGCCCTCGACGATGAACAGCTCGGACTTCTCGACCTCGGACGACCGGCAGTCGGCGAGCTTGGCAGGCAGCGTCGACGACTCGAGGGCGTTCTTGCGACGCTGGGTCTCCTTGTGCAGCCGGGCGCTGATCCGCGACTTCATCTCGGAGACGACCTTCTCCAGCAGCAGGGCCGCCTGGGCCTTCTCGCCCCGCTTCGTGGAGGTCAGGAGGCTGGTGAGCTCCTGCTCGACGACCTTGGAGACGATCGCGCGGACCGCGTTGGTCCCGAGGACCTCCTTGGTCTGCCCCTCGAACTGCGGCTCGGCCAAGCGGACCGTGACCACGGCGGTGAGGCCGGCGAGGACGTCGTCCTTCTCGGGCTTGTCGCTGCCGACCTTGAGGCGACGGCTGTTCACCTCGAGCTGCTTGCGGAACACCTTGAGCAGCGCCTGCTCGAAGCCGGCGATGTGGGTGCCGCCCTTGGGCGTGGCGATGATGTTGACGAAGGAGCTGACCTTCGCGTCGTACCCGGTGCCCCACCGGACCGCGATGTCGACGCCGCACTCGCGCTCGACGGCGGTCGGGGTCATGTGCCCCTTGCCGTCCAGGACCGGCACCGTCTCGGTGAAGGTGCCCGTGCCCTGCAGCCGCCACACCTCGGTCACCGCGGTGTCGGGGGCGAGGAACTCGGCGAACTCGGAGATGCCGCCGTCGTGGACGAAGGTCTCCTCGTGCGGCCCGTCGGCCCCCGGGGTGCCGGGAAGCCCACGCTCGTCGCGGATGACGATGGTGAGCCCCGGGACCAGGAACGAGGTCTGGCGCGCGCGCGAGACCAGGCTGGGGTAGTCGAACGCCGCGTCCTTGAGGAAGATCTGCTCGTCGGCCCAGTAACGCACCCGGGTGCCGGTGACGCCCCGCCTGGCCTTGCCGACGACGGCCAGCTCGCTGGAGCGCTCGTAGGGCGTGAAGGCGTGGTCCGGCGCCTTGTCGGCGGTCGCCACGTCCGGGAAGTACCCGGGCTCGCCGCGGCGGAAGCTCATCGCATAGGTCTTGCCGGTCCGGTCGACCTCGACGTCGAGGCGTGCCGAGAGGGCGTTGACCACGGACGCACCGACGCCGTGCAGACCACCGGACGCGGTGTAGGAACCGCCGCCGAACTTGCCCCCCGCGTGCAGCTTGGTGAAGACGACCTCGACCCCGGTGAGGCCGGTGCGCGGCTCGATGTCGACCGGGATGCCACGACCGTTGTCGCGGACCTCCACCGACCCGTCGCGGTAGAGGATCACCTCGATGCGGTCGCAGTGACCGCCGAGCGCCTCGTCCACCGCGTTGTCGATGATCTCCCACAGGCAGTGCATGAGGCCGCGGCCGTCGGTCGACCCGATGTACATGCCGGGACGCTTGCGCACGGCCTCGAGGCCCTCGAGGACCTGCAGGTGGTGGGCGCTGTAGTCCGACGTGGACTTCGTCGTCGCGGCCTTCTTCGCGGTGGTGGCTTCAGCCACGGGGTTCCCTTCTCGGTGCTCTGGCGGCCAGGTCGCTGACCGGTCCCCGCAGGGTAACCCGCGGCGCGGACAGGGCCGCGCAGGCACGCGGCACGTCCCGGGGTCGGTGGGCGTTGGTCCCATCGCGGGGCGACGGACCTGGCCCAGGGCCCCGTCCGGACCGATCTGGACCCGTCCGGACCCATCCACCGGACACCTGACCTACGAATCACCTGTTGCGACATGACATGACCCACATGGTGACCCAATACGAGCCGGGAAGAACGTGGCGTGCTTGACTGTTCTAACCGGCGCCGGACCCGGAAAGTTGTCTCACCCCTGTGACAACCCCGAACCGGCGGAGGACGTCTCATGGAGACAGACGAATGAAGGAAGGCTGACGTGACCACTGCACTGGCACCCTCTCTGAACGCGGCCGACCGCTGCGACCGCTGCGGCGCCCAGGCCTACGTGCGCGCTCGCCTTCACGCTGGTGGGGAACTGCTGTTCTGCGCCCACCACGGACGCGAGCACCTGCCGAAGCTGCGCGAGCACGCCGACATCCAGGACGAGAGCGAGCGGCTCCACGAGACGCCCGCGACCGTGCCGGACGAGGACCGGTAGACCGGCCGCTCCACCCCTCCCTCGTGGAGGCCACCCTGTGGGTCCCCGCCGTCCTGATCGTGATCGGGCTGGTGGGGATCGTCGTCCCCGTGCTGCCCGGGCTGCTGCTCGTGCTCGCGGCCGTGCTCATCTGGGCCTTCGACACGGGTACGACCGCCGGCTGGTGGGTCTTCGCGCTCTGTGCGGCCCTCTACGTGGCCGGCATGGCCCTGCAGTACGCCCTCCCCGGTCGGCGCATGCGCGCGGCCGGGGTCCGTCGTTCGACGCTGCTGCTGGCGGTCCTGCTCGCCATCGTCGGGTTCTTCGTCATCCCGGTGGTGGGCGCCGCGGTGGGGTTTGTGGGCGGGATCTACCTCGTCGAGCTGGGCCACTCCCGCGACAGGTATGCCGCGTGGGCCTCGACCAGGGCCGCCCTCGGGGCGGTCTTCCTGTCGATCGGCATCGAGCTGTTGGCCGGGCTGGCGATCGCGACCACGTGGGTGGTCGCCGTGCTCGTCACGACCTGACGGCTAGTACCCGCCTGCGCCGCCGTCCTTGCGACGGTCCCAGCGCTCTTCCATCCGGTCCATGAACGACCCGGCGGTCCGACGAGACCTGGGGCCCTTGCCCTGACCGGCCTTGGGCCGGGCCATCGTGTGGCGGACGGTTCCGTCCGGCTGGACCGCGCCGAGGGCCGCCTTGCCGCGCCGGGGCGGGGTCAGGGCGAAGGCCACGGCGGCGACCATGATGGCGAAGCCGATGGCCCCGATCCACATCGTGGTGTTGACCCCCACGAGCACGAGGGCGAGGCCGAGGACCACACCGACCACGCCGATGGCCACCC
This sequence comes from Pedococcus soli, assembly GCF_054782575.1. Classification (NCBI taxonomy): domain Bacteria; kingdom Bacillati; phylum Actinomycetota; class Actinomycetes; order Micrococcales; family Intrasporangiaceae; genus Pedococcus; species Pedococcus soli. The sequence goes on from NZ_BAAGSF010000006.1 coordinate 751,914, forward strand.
GTCGTCGGGCAGCCGCACGAGCACCGGCACCCTGCATCTGCGACGCGAACTTGGGGTCCTCGGCATACAGAGCCTGCTCCATCTGCTCGAGCAGCTGCTGTTCGTGCTCTGAGAGCGGCACAGTGACCTCCTGGCAATCGGCGTGCATGTGCTCCAACGCGCCAGGCCGCCGATTCGTTGCGCCTGCGAAGGAGCATCTTTGCCGGTCGGTGGCGTGGCGCCGACACCATCAGGATATGTCGCGCAGCGGTGTTGCACCATCCGTTCGCCGGCACCCGTCGAGGTGATCTGCGTCAGGGACCAAGGACCCGGTCAACGACCCGTCGCAGGGGGGTCACTGGGACGTCCCGGAGCACGTCGGTCGCGGTCCTTGTCGCTGATCAGGGCCGCCGGGCGGACGCTGCCGGCGCCGAACCGGGCACTGGCCCGGTCCACCGCCCGGTCCGCCTCCCGCCAGCCGTGGTCGGGCTCGTCGAGCAGGCCCTGGATGGGGGCACCCGCGCTGTCCACCAGGCCCTCCATCCGCACCCCGACGAGGCGGATGCGGGCGCGCTGCAGGCCCAGCGCGTCATACAGGCCGCGCGCGGTCTCGTAGATCTCGCGGCTGACGTCGGTGGGGTCGCGCAGGGTCTTGCTTCGGGTGATCGTCGTGAAGTCCGAGAACCGCACGCGGACGGTCACGGTGCGTCCGAGCATGCCGGCGGAGCGGACCCGGGCCGCGGTGCGGTCGCTCAGCTTGAGCAGGTGGCGGTGGATCTGCACCGGGTCGTCGATGTCGAACTCGAACGTCTCGTCCGAACCGATGCTGCGCTCGCGGCGGACCGGTTCGACCCCTCGGGGGTCCCGACCCCACGACAGGTCGTGCAGGTGCGGGCCGGCCGACTCCCCCAGGGCCCGGCGCAGGGTGTCGAGGGGGGTGTGCGCGATGTCGGCGACGGTGTGCAGCCCGAGCCGCAGCAGCGTCTCCTCGGTCTTGTCGCCGACGCCCCACAGCGCGCCGACGGGGAGCTGCTGCACGAAGCTGACCACCTCGTCGCGGGGGACGACGACCAGGCCGTCGGGCTTGGCGAGGCCGGAGGCGAGCTTGGCGACGAACTTCGTCGGGGCGACGCCGACCGAGCAGGTGATGCCCTGCTCGTCGTGGATCGTGTCGCGGACCAGCTGGCCGATCCGCGCCGGGTTGCCGAGCCGACGGACCGAGCCCGCGACGTCGAGGAAGGCCTCGTCGAGCGAGAGGGGTTCGACGATGGGGGTGATGGTGTCGAAGGTGGCCATCACGGCGGCCGAGATCTGGCTGTAGAGCGCGTGGTCGGGGGCGATCACGGTGGCCTGCGGGCACAGGCGGCGGGCCCGCGACATCGGCATGGCCGATGCGACCCCGAAACGGCGGGCCTCGTAGGTCGCCGACAGCACCACGCCACGGTTGCCGCCCCCGCCGATGATGACCGGGGTGCCGACGAGGTCGGGACGACTGAGCAGGGATGCGGACGCGTAGAAGGCGTCCATGTCGACGTGCAGGACGGTGCACCCGGTGTCGTCGGGCGGCCGGTCCGCACTGCGCGACGGCAGGGTGAACTGGCGACGGCTCACGTGCGGGCGAGGACGTGGACCGCGGCGCCGAGCTGCCCGAGGAACGCGAACTCGGGGTGCCGGCTGGCGGCCGCCTCGAGCTCGAGCAGCGCGGCACGGTCGGCGTCGGAGTCGATGAGCGCGGAGGGCACCAGGTCGCTGAACAGGCGGACCCCGTGGACGTCCTCCACGACGAGGCCGGTCTGCTCGACCATCGACCGGAGGGTGCTGGCGTCGAACCGCCGCGGCAGCGGGTCGGCTGCTCCCCAGCGCCCGTCCTCGCTGACGAGGGCCTGGTGGGCCTGGGTGAACTGGCCGGCGAGCACGCGGGCCAGGACGACGGCGAGGCGCTGCGCCGCGACGATGCTCAGGTGTCCACCGGGGGCGACCACCCCGGCGAGGGCGGTGAGGGTGGCCTGGGGGTCGTCGACGACCTCGAGCGTGCCGTGGCAGCAGACGAGGTCGACCAGTCGGTCGCCGACGATGGCGGCGAGGGAGTCGGCGTCGCCCTGCACGGCGGTGACGCGGTCGGCCACCCCGCGCTCGGCGCTGCGGCGGGACAGCGACGCCAGGGCGTCGGGGCTGGGGTCGACGACGACGACCTGGTGGCCGAGCTCGGCGAGCGGGACGGCGAGGCCGCCGGTGCCGCCACCGAGGTCGAGGACCCGCAACGGCTGGACGTCACCGTCGGCGCGGGCAGCCTGCTGGGCGGCGAGCAGACCGGTCACCGCGGTCCACACCGCGGAGGTCCGCAATGCCGTCTCGACGCCACCGCGTCGGGTCCGCCACTGCTCGTCGGCCACCGCGGCCACCTCCTGTGCTTCCTGCTGGATCGTCCTGCTCACCCTAGTGGCCGGAGCTGCCGGGGCTGGAGTGCCACAGCTTGCGTGGTGCGGCGAGCTGTCCCAGGCCGGTGTCGTCGGGCACCTCGGCGCCCTGGGCCAGCGCCCGTGACCCGCGGACGTCCCCACCGGCCGGCTTGATGTCGGCGTAGGGCGACTGCTTGAAGCCCGACGCGTGCACCAGCACCCGGCGTCCTGCGGGACCTGCGGCGCGCTGGACCTCCTCGGCAGCCTCGGCCTGCTCCGTGGCGCTGCGTTCGCTGTCCTCCATCGCGGCATGCACGGCCTCGATCCCCCCGCGGGTCCAGGCCTCCCACAGCGGCGTCAGCTCCCACGCACCCGTGGCCCGCAGCGAGATCCCCCGTGGTCCGGTACGCCGGACCACCCCCCGCACGAGCATCATCCAGGAGTGGAACACGGTCGCGGCGTAGGGCCCCTGGACGTCCTCGAAGAAGGTCGCGTCGACCGGTCCCGTGGAGTCGTCGAGGGTGAGGAACACGACCCGTCGCCCCGACCGGATCGGTGGCGTCTGGGTGGCGACCTTGACCCCGCACACCCAGACCGTGGACCGGCTGCGGGATCGCAGCAGGTCACGGCTGCGGGTCACCCCGAGCGCCTCGAGCAGCGGCGCGTAGAAGTCGACGACGTGGGCGCTGGCGTCCAGGCCGAGGATGTCGAGCTCGGCGCGGACGCGTTCGGGACCGGTGAGCTCCGGGAGCCCGGTGCCCGAGGTGAGCTCCGGCCGGTCGCCGAGGTCGAGGGTGAGCTGGGTCGGCTGATCCGCGGCCGCCGTCACCGGCAGGGCGGCCTGCGACTGTCCCGCGGCGAGGGCCCGCACGCCCGACCCGTCGCTCACTCCCGCCTCCGGGGACCGTCCCCCCACCGGTATGCCGCGGGTCCCCCGGCCGCGCCGAGGGGCCGCCCGCTTGGCCGACCGGTCCAGCGCCCGGCCGTAGCGGTCGAGCTCGGCGACGTGCAGGAGCAGGTCACGGCGGGTCGTGCGCCCGCGGCGCCCGAGGCCGCCACTGCCCATGCCGCGTGATCCCACGGCACCGCCTCCTCCACCCCAGGCACCGCCGCCTCCTGCCCTCGGCACTCCCCCGGGACCACCCAGCGGACCCATGCCGTAGAGCGCGTCGAACCCACCGGCGAGGACGAGCCGCTCCGCGACCGGTCGGGAGACGTGCGCGCGGTGCCAGAAGTCGGCGAGCCCGGCGTAGGGCTGGCCCGCGACGATGCGGGCGACCTCGGCGTCGCTGATGCCCCGGACGTCGGACAGGGACAACCGGATGCCGTAACCGCGGGCGTCGGGCAGGTCGGGGTCGGGTCGCTCGGGGTCGAACGACCCGTGCCCGACCCCCTCGAAGGCCACGGACGGCTCGTCGAAGTCCTGCACCTGCACGTCGGTGGCGAGGTCGTCGAGGCGTTCGACCCGGTAGGCACCGGTCGAGGCGTTGACGTCGAGCCCGAGCACCGCGATGCCGAGCGACCGGGCGTCGTCGAGGATGAGCCGCTTGGGGTACATGCCGGGGTCGTGGGTGAGCACCCCGGACAGGAACGCCGCCGGGTGGTGGGTCTTGAGCCACGCCGAGTGGTAGGTCGGCAGGGCGAAGGCCGCCGCGTGGGCCTTGCAGAAACCGAACGACGCGAACGCCTTGAGCACCTCCCAGATCCGGTCGACGTCGGCCGGGTCGTAGCCGCGGGCCAGGGCCGCAGGTCGCCACCAGGCCTCGATCTCCACCTGACCTCGAGGGGTGCCCAGGGTGCGGCGCACCTCGTCGGCCTGGGCGAGGGACACCCCGGTCGTCTCGGCGACGATCATCAGCACCTGTTCGTGGAAGACGACGACCCCCTCGGTCTCCCGGAGCGCCTCGATGAGGGTGGGGTGCAGGTAGCTGGGCTCCTTCCACCCGTGCCTGGCCTCGAGGAACGGCGTGATCATGTCGGACTTCACCGGTCCGGGCCGGAACAGCGAGATGTCGATGACGAGGTCCTCGAAGCGCTCCGGCCCGAACTTGCCGATCAGCTCGCGCTGGCCGGGACTCTCGATCTGGAAGCAGCCGAGCGTGTGGCTCGTGCGGATCAGCCGGAACGTCGCCTCGTCGTCGAGCGGCACCTGCCGCTGGTCGTCGAGGTCCACCTCCACGGCGTCGACCCGCTGCACCTCCTGCAGCGCGTGGGCCATCGCCGACTGCATGCGGATCCCCAGCACGTCGAGCTTGAGCAGGCCCAGGGCCTCGACGTCGTCCTTGTCGAACTGGCTCATCGGGAACCCCAGCCAGCTCGCCTCCACCGGGGTCCGGTCGAGCAGCCCGCCGTCGGACAGCACCACCCCGCAGGGGTGCAGCGCGATGTGGCGAGGGAGCCCGTCGAGGCGCTCGACGAGGTCGAACAGCACCCGCATCCGGGGACTGTCCAGCCCGCGCGAGCGCAGCTCGGGCAGCTCGGCGATGGCGCTGCGTGCGTCCCGGGCCCGGATGTGCGGGAAGGCCTTGGCGATCTCGTCGATCTCCGTCGGCGGGAGGCCGAGCGCCGCGCCCACGTCCCGGATCGCGTGGCGCACCTTGTAGGTGTCCATCATCGAGACGCAGGTGACACGCTCACCGCCGAACCGGTCGAGGATGCGCTCGTAGACCTCGGTACGGCGGGCGGACTCCACGTCGATGTCGATGTCGGGCAGCTCGGCCCGCAGCGGCGAGCAGAACCGTTCCATGAGCAGGTTGTAGCGGATCGGGTCGACCCCGCTGATGCCGAGCAGGTAGTTGACCAGCGACCCCGCCCCCGACCCGCGCGCGGCGACGCGGACCCCCATCTCCCGGATGAGGTCGACGACCTCGGCGACCGTGAGGAAGTAGGTGGGGTAGCCCAGCTCGGCGATGACCTTGAGCTCCTCGGTGAGCCGGCGCTCGACCGCGGCGAACTCCTTCTCCCCGATGCCGGGGTAGCGGCCCCCGACGGCTGCGCGGCAGCGCTGCTCCAGCCTGGCCTGCGGGCTCTCCCCCGGCTCGATCTTCAACGTATGGGGCTCGGGCAGGTGGACCGAGCCGATGCCGAGGTCGTGCCGGGCGCTCTGGGCGCACGACAGCCCCACGGCCAGGGTGCGCTGGAGCAGCTCGTCGGCGCGACCACGGTCGCCGCCGGTGACCTCGAGGGCGACGGCATGCATGCTCGGGGTCGCGGCGAGGTGGGCGGCGTCGGTGACCCGGTCGAGGTGACGGGTGTCGAGGGCGACCAGCCGCCGCGCCGCGTCGAGCAGGTCGACCACGGCCGACTCCCCCGGGTCGACGTGGCGCACCGCGGCGGTGAGCACCGCGGGGACACCCTGCTCGTCGGCGAGGCCGAGCAGCCGGCGGGCGTGGCTGCGGGACGCCGGGGTGCCCTCGGGGCCGCCGTGGCAGACCACCTCGATCGCGACCGCGCCCGCCGGCAGCCGTCGTCGCCACGCGTCGAGCAGGACCCGCGCCCGGTCGACGCGCTTGACCAGCAGCGCCCGGCCCACGTCGGAGTCGGGTCCGAGCAGGACCAGCAGCGGGCTGGCGTGGTCCCGGCTGGACCGGGGGTCGCCGCCACGCCAGCAGCCTGCGGCGACGACCGCGGCCGAGGTCACCGGCACCCCTCGCTCCCCGCGCAGGTGGGTCTCGGTCACCAACCGGCACAGCGCCGCCCACCCGACTCCTGCCGGGACCCCGCCGGCCCGGCCCCGGGCCAGCACGGTGACCCGCGGGTGGCGGGGGTCGCGGTCGGCGCCACCCCGGGCGGGGGTGCGCGGCGGACGGCTCGGCTGCTGCGGTGGCTGCTGCAGTGGCTGTTGGGCGGAGGAGGGGGCGGCGGACCGGGAGGAGTATGCGGCGTGGTCGCGTCGTCCCTCACCCGCCCCACCGTGGTCGCCCGGGGCGTCCGGCCCCACGGCGAGGTCGACGCCGAGGACCGGGGCGATCCCCGCCGCGGTGGCGGCCTGGACGAACCGGACCGCGCCGTAGAGGCCGTCGCGGTCGGTGAGCGCGAGGACCGGCTGCCGGTGCTGGGCGGCGCGCTCGACCAGCGCCTCGGGGGTGGAGGTGCCGTAGCGCATCGAGAACCCCGAGGCGACGTGCAGGTGCACGAACTCCGCCGCCGGGCCGGCACCGCCGCTCATGGCGCTGCGCGCGTCGAGCCGGCAGAGCTCGAGCCGGCGGAGGTCGTCGCGAGGGCGGTGGGTACGAGCACCTCGTCGTGGCTGCCCGGCTGGACCGGCAGCCCGAGGCTGCGGCAGACCAGGTCGAGGAACACCTCGGACTGCCGGATCAGGTCGTCGGCCTCCCGGGCGCTGTGGGGCTGGCCGCGCCGGGCCGTCACGAGCTCGAAGAACTCGGCCCACTCCGCGAGCTCCGGGGCCACCGTCGGCAGCAGCTCCCACAGGGAGCGCGGCCCGCAGTGGCCGTCCGGGGTGGCGCGGGCGGCGACGAGGGCGGCAGCGGCGCGCAACGCACCGAGCTGGGCCTGCAGGTAGCGCTGGGACACCTCCCGGCTCTGGCACGCCTCGAGCAGGGAGTGCCGGGACCGGTCGAGCAGGTCGAGGCTGGCGCCCGCGCTGTGCCTGGTGCCGGTCGCGGAGGCGTCCACGGTGATGGTCGCCATCTCAGTCCGCCACGCGCAGCAGCCGCCAGCGCAGGCCGCGGTCCTGGTGGTCCGCACCGAGGTCGTAGACACCGACCGCGGCGCACCGGCCGGCACTGGCCTCCACCCGCCACACCTGGCGCTCCCGGGCGTCGGTGAGGACGTCGTTGCTGCCCTGCTCGCGCGCCTCGCGCCACCACGGCCGACGCTCCTGCCAGCGGTCGAGGACCGCCCGCACGACGTAGAGCCGACCCCGCCACACGAACGCCTCGGGTCCCGGGGTCGTGGGACCGTCCTCGACGGGGACACCGTGGACGCCTTCGGGACCGGGGGCACCGGGAGCACCGGGGGCACCGGTCGCCGTCTGGCGGACCTCGATGGGTTCTTCGTACCGGCGCACCACGAGCAGGCTCCTTCGTCAGGGCAGGGTGGAATGGTGTTGCTCTGGCCCTGCAGGGGACGGGGTCGAGGCGCCCGCTGCGGGCCAGAGCCCCACGGTGGTCCCTGGGCGCGGACGGCAGGTGGCGGGAGTCGTCCGCCCTGCTGGTCGCCCGGTCCTTCGGTGGAACCATTCGAACAGATGTTCGATATGAAGAACCGTACACCTGCCCTCGGACAGCTCGTCAAGAGCGACGGCGCGTCGTCGCCACCCGGGCGCGTCGCCGTCGACGCTCCAGCGCTGGTGGCCGTCGGCAGCCACCCCTAGGCTCCGGACATGAGCCCGCCCGAGCCGGTCGCTCCACCCCCCGCCGAGGTCCGCGACCTCACCGGCCACCCCGCCGTGCAGCGGGTCCTGGCCACGCTCGCCGTGCACAGCGTCGACCCCGAGCTGGTCAGCCTGCCCGACGCCGTCCGCACCGCCGCCGCGGCCGCCGCGGCCATCGGCGTCACCCCGGCCGAGATCGCGAACTCACTGATCTTCCGCGCCCACGACGAGCAGGGCACGATCACCCCGCTGCTCGTGCTCACCTCGGGTGCCCACCAGGTCGACCTCGTCAAGGTCGCCGAGCTGCTCGACGGCGTGGACCACGTCGACCGCGCCGACGCCGACTTCGTCCGCGCCGCGACCGGGTTCGCCATCGGCGGCGTCGCCCCGGTCGGCCACCCGGCCCCGATCCGCACCGTCGTCGACGTGTCGCTGAGCCGCTACCGCCACGTCTGGGCCGCCGCCGGCCACAGCCACACCGTCTACCGCACCACCTACGAGGAGCTGCTGCGCGTCACCGCCGGGCACGCCATGGAAGTGGCCTGACCGCGCCATACCGCCGACGGGCGCGCCCGGCCGCTCAGGTGCGGTGCGCCTCGTGGATGCACAGGACGTTCCCGTCGGGGTCGACGAACCACGCGGCCCGCTCCCCCGCGAAGTCCGCGATGTGGTCCTGCGTCTGCAACCCCGGGAGGTCGTAGTCCTCGAACACCACGCCCTTGCCCTCGAGCTCGGCGATCTCGGCTGCGACGTCCGGGACCTCCCACGTCAGGGCGGTGCTCGGGTTCTGCGAGCCGGTCTCCCGAGGCAGCAGCATGAGCACCGTGCCGCCGCTGAGCTCGTACATCAGGCTGCCCTCGGCGTTCGTCCCCTGGAACGGCAGGCCCAGCCGGTCGGAGTAGAACTCCTTCGCGCGATCGGTGTCCGTGACGGGAAGCATCGTCGCAACTGCACTCATGGCCAGTGACATGACCAGCACCTCCTTCAGGCACCTCCCAGCGTCCTCCCCGTCCGAGCCCTGGCGATCCACCAAAGTGGTGATCGCTCTGCGCCAGAATGGGCGACATGACCAGACCCAGGCCCGTCGAGTGCTGGCTCACCGACATGGACGGGGTGCTCGTCCACGAGGAGAGCGCCATCCCGGGGGCCGCCGAGTTCCTCGCCGCCCTCACCGAGCACGGGCGCCGGTTCCTCGTGCTGACCAACAACTCGATCTTCACCCCGCGCGACCTCCGGGCCAGGCTGCTGGCCAGCGGCATCGACGTGCCCGAGGAGTCGATCTGGACCTCGGCCCTGGCCACCGCACAGTTCCTCGACGACCAGCGACCCCGCGGGAGCGCGTTCGTCGTGGGCGAGTCCGGCCTGACGAACGCGCTCTACGACGTCGGCTACACGACCACCGAGCGCAACCCCGACTACGTCGTCCTCGGCGAGACCCGCACCTACTCGTTCGAGGCCATCACCAAGGCGATCCGGCTGATCGAGGGCGGGGCACGGTTCATCGCGACCAACCCCGACGTCAGCGGGCCGAGCCCGCAGGGCTCCCTGCCCGCGACGGGTTCGGTGGCCGCCCTGATCAGCGCCGCCACCGGCCGCCAGCCGTACTACATCGGCAAGCCCAACCCGCTGATGATGCGCAGCGCCCTCAACCGGATCGACGCGCACTCCGAGTCGACGGTGATGGTCGGCGACCGGATGGACACCGATGTCATCAGCGGCCTCGAGGCCGGCCTGCGGACGGTCCTCGTCCTGACGGGATCGACCCAGCGGCACCAGGTGGACCAGTTCCCCTACCAGCCGACGCGCGTCGTCGACTCGGTCGCCGACATCGTCCCGCTCGTGGCCGAGCTGCGCCCGCTCGACGGACCGTCCTAGCGGAGCCTGCTCGACGGACCGTCTTGACGGAGCCTGCTCGACGGACCGTCCTGGCGGGGGCCGAGGACGCTGTCGAGCAGCCCCGGGAAGGCCGCGTCCACCTCGTCGCGGCGCAGGGACACCAGCCGCTGTCGACCGTGGGGCTCGTTGCGGATCAGCCCGGCCTCGCGCAGCACCTTCATGAGGTGGGACTTGGTCGACTTGGGCAGGGCCGGGTTGGTCGCCCCGCACTGGGCCATCTCGAGGGGCCCGTCGACGAGGTCACGCACGATCTGCAGCCGGGCGGGGTCGCTCAGCGCGAAGAGCACGTCGGTCAGCGCGACGTCACCGAGGTCGGGGTGCACCAGCTCTGGCGTTCCACTCATGGTTCGACAATACTCGAACTGATTTCGCGCGATCGGGAATGCCCCACCTGCTGACACCGTTCGACAATTGTCGAACCAATGTCAGTCCCCCGAGTGTCGTCCCGAGAGGTTGCCGTCATGGCCGAGCGCACCACCCCCACCACGCTCCTGCCCGCCACGACACCCGCCGCGCCGTCGCGCCGGGAGCGTCGAGCGCGCCGACCCCACCGACCGGGCCGACTGGGTCGCGGCCCCGCCTTCACCACCGCCGTCGGTGCCGTCGCAGCCCTCATGGTCGGCGCCAGCGCCCCCTCCCCCTTCTACCCCGTCCTGCAGGCCCAGATCGGCTTCTCTGCCGGCACGATGACGACGATCTTCGGCGTCTACGCCCTCACCCTGCTCGCGACCCTGCTCGTCACCGGGTCGCTGTCCGACCACGTCGGCCGTCGTCCGGTCCTGGCCGTCGGCTTCGTCGTCCTCGCGGTGAGCATGCTCGGCTTCTGGCACGCCGACGACGTCACGACGCTGATGGTGTCCCGTGCCGTGCAGGGAGTCGCCGCCGGCCTGCTCATGTCGACGGTCTCCGCCGCCGCGGTCGACCTCGAACCCCCGACCCGTCCCGGGCTCGCCGCCACCGTCAACGGCGTGACCCCGATGGTGGGCCTGGCCGCGGGCGCCCTCGCCGCGGGTGCCGCCCTCGACTGGTCCCCCAGCGCACTGCCCGTCGTCTTCGGGACCCTCACCGCGGCCTACCTCGTCCTCGCGCTCGTCACCCTGGCCCTGCCGGAGACCTCACCCCGCCACGACGGCTGGCTGCGTTCCCTGCGGCCGCAGGTCGGCATCCCCGTCTCCGCGCGAAAAGCCTTCAACCGCAGCGCTTCCGCGCTCGTCGCCGGCTGGGCCACCGGTGGCCTCTACCTCTCGCTCGGCGCCCCGCTCGTCGCCTCGCTCGGTGGCCGTGACCACATCGCGCAGGGCGCGGCGGTCACGCTGCTCACCGGCACCGGCGGCCTCAGCTCCTACCTCGCGCGAGCCCGCTCCGCGCGGGCCGTCACCCTCTACGGCACCGTCATGCTCGCGGTCGGCACGGCGCTGACCCTGGTCGCGATGCACCTCGGGTCGCTGGTCGGGTTCCTGCTCGCCGTCGTCGTGGCGGGATCCGGCTTCGGCACGTCGTTCCTCGGGATCATGCGCTCGGTCACCCCCACCGTGGGCCCGGACCAGCGCGGCGAGCTCTTCTCCTCGGTCTTCGTCGTGAGCTACCTCGCCTTCGGGCTCCCTGCCGTGGCAGCGGGTTTCGCGGTGCCGCACCTCGGCCTCGAGACGACCGCGACCGTGTATGGCGTCGTCGTCGCCGTGCTCTCCGCCGCGGCGGCGCTCCTGCGCCGCTTCACCACGCGGGACTGACCACCGCGATCTGAGTACGGGTACGGATGCCGGACCCTGCCGGTCGACGGCAGGCTCGACGCGTCGCAGTCGGGGGAATGCGACAGCGCGGGGTACGAGCCGCGGGCGCAGTCAGGAGGGGAGGCCGCGTCGGGCTCGTGCCCCGTCAGATCCGGGTCAGTGCAGGCCGAGGTTGCGGTGCACCTCGAGGGTCGCCGTCGAGCGGTTCATGGTGATGAAGTGCAGCCCGGGCGCGCCCTCGCCGAGCATGCGGTTGGCCAGCTCGGTGGCGATCTGGACGCCCACCTCACGGGTGGCGGCAGGATCCCCCGACACCGCCTCCAACCGTGACACGACCGTCTCGGGCAGCGGCGTCCCCATGAGCTGGGACATCCGGGCGACCTGCTTGAAGTTCGTGACGGGCATGAGCCCGGGGGTGATCGGCAGGTCCGGGCGACGGGCTGCGACGGCGTCCCGCAGGCGCAGGTAGCTCTCGGCGTCGAAGACCATCTGGGTGATCGCGAAGCTCGCGCCCGCGTCGGCCTTGCGCACCATCACCTCGACGTCGTGCTCGAAGCTCGGCGAGGCCGGGTGGACGTCGGGGAACGCAGCCACACCGATGGTGAAGTCTCCCAACGACTTCACCAGCCCGACCAGGTCGGTGGCGTGGTTGAGGCCCTCGGGGTGGGGCACCCACTGCCCGCCGGGGTCGCCCGGCGGGTCACCGCGCAGGGCGAGGATGTTGCGCACACCCGAGGCGGCATACAGGCCCACGACCTGGCGCAGGGCGGCCACGGACGCACCGACGCACGTGAGGTGGGCCAACGGCGTCAGGGTCGTCTCCCGGGCGATCCGCTCGGTGACCCGCACGGTGCGGTCCTGGTTGGTGCCGCCGGCGCCGTAGGTCACGGACACGAAGTCCGGGCGCACCGACTCGAGCCGACGGATCGCGTCCCAGAGGACCGCCTCGCTCGCATCGTCCTTCGGGGGGAAGAACTCGAAGCTCATCGACGGCGCCGGCGAGGAGAGCATGCCGGGGATCGACCGGGTCAGCTGCGCCGGACGTTCGAGACGAGAGGGCTGCCCCAGTGCCATGGCGGTGAGACTAGTCGAGCACCCACACCGTAGGCTCAGGACCAGCACACGGTGAGACGACAGGGCACAGGAGGAGCGCGTGGTGGTCAGCCCCCTCGATGCCGCGCAGCTGCGCGAGCGCGTGCAGCGGTGCGTCGATGACGTGCTCGCCCACCAGTCCGGCGTCCTGGCCGAGGTCGGCCCGGACGCGCAGGAGCTGCTCGCAGCGGTGGCCCGCCTCCTCACCGGCGGCAAGCGCCTGCGCGCAGCCTTCCTCTACTGGGGCTACCGCGGTGCGGGCCAGCCCGACTCGGACGCCCTGGTGCGGGTGGCGACCGCCATGGAGTTCTTCCAGGCCGCCGCCCTGATCCACGACGACGTCATGGACGACAGCGACACCCGGCGCGGCATGCCTGCCGCCCACCGCTCGCTCGCCGCGCGCCACGAGGAGGAGTCGTGGTCCGGTGACGCCGGACGGTTCGGCGTGGCCGGTGCGATCCTCGCCGGCAACCTCTGCCTCAACTGGACCGAGGAGCTGTACGCCACCTCGGGCCTGGACGCGACCCACCTGGCCCGTGGTCGTGGTGTGTTCGACCTGATGCGCACCCAGCTCATGGGCGGGCAGTTCCTCGACGTGGTCGAGTCGGTCCGCTCCTGGGACGGCGTGCCGACGGCGGAGCGCATCGAACGGGCCGAGCGCGTCATCCGGTTCAAGAGCGCCAAGTACACGGTCGAGCACCCCCTGCTCATCGGGGCCAGCGCCGGTGGCGCGGACGGTGACGACCTGGCGGCCCTGTCGCGCTACGGCCTCGACCTCGGACAGGCGTTCCAGCTGCGCGACGACCTGCTCGGGGTGTTCGGCGACCCCGTGGCCACCGGCAAGCCCGCCGGCGACGACCTGCGCGAGGGCAAGCGGACCGTGCTCGTCGCCCACGCCCTCGCCGGGGCCGACGAGGCCGGGGTCGCCCTCGTCGAGGCGCACCTCGGCGACGCCGACCTGGACGGCGCGACGGTCGACCGGCTGCGTGAGGTCATCACGGCCAGCGGGGCCGTGGACGCCGTGGAGGCCGACATCGCCCGCCTCGCCGACTCGGCCCGGATGGCGCTGAAGTCGACGCGCGGCCTCGACCCCGAGGCCGTCGCGGTGCTCGACCAGCTGATCGACAGCGCCACCACCCGCGAGCACTGAGCGCCATACCCGGCCCCGACCGGCCAGGCGCGGACGGACGCCACGGCGGGGCACCACCGCGGGCCCCGCGCGAGACGGCGACTAGAAGGCCTGCTCCATGGCGCGGCGACGCACCTCGGTCTTGAACCCGGCGGCCAGGTTGTCGACGGGCGTGCCGGGCACCCGCAGGGTCTCGTCGGGGGTGAACAACCAGGTGAGGATCTCCTCGTCGTCCATGCCACCGTCCGTCAGCACGGTGAAGGTGCCACGGAGGTAGGGGTACACCGACTCCAGGAGGAACTGCTCGGGCACCGCCACGACGCGGCGCTCGCCGATCCGGGCACTGATCAGCTCGCGCTCCTCGATCAGCCGCCGCACGCTGGACAGGGGGATGCCGAGGCGTTCGGCGATGTCGGGGACGGTCAGCCAGGACCCGACGAGGTCCTCCAGGGACGTCTCGGGCGATGCGGGGGTCTGGTCGGTCACGGGGACAGCCTGCCAGCACGCGGGAGCATTGCAAATTACATCGATGTAAGTCGATATGGGACCGGTTGCGTGGTGTACCTTTCACTCTCGTCACAGTCGCCCCACCCCCCACTTGAGCACCTCCCCCCACTGCAGCACCGCTCCGCACGCGGTGGGCACCCCGAAAGGCACCCGATGTCCCCAGTGATCGCTCCCGCGGCGCTCCCTTCGGCGTCGACCCACGTCGTCACCGCGGTCGTCCAGAAGGCCAAGCCCGCTCCCCACGGCTGGACCTCCTACACCGTGCGCAGCGGCGACACCCTCGCCGCCATCGCCGACCGCCTCGGCACGACGACCGGCGTGCTCGTGTCCCGCAACCGCCTCTCCGGCGGGGGCAGCCACCTGTCGATCGGCCAGCACCTGTCCGTCCCCAAGTCCGCCGCGCAGGCCCGCTCCGAGGCCGCCCGCGCCCGCGCGGCAGCCAAGGCGCGTGCGGCCGCCATCGCCCGCAGCACGTACGTCGTGCGGTCCGGCGACACCCTCGGCGGCATCGCCGCCCGCAAGGGCGTCTCCCTGGCGGCGCTGCTCAAGACCAACCACCTGTCCAGCCGGTCCGTGCTCCAGATCGGCCAGAAGGTGCGGATCCCCGGAGCCGGGGCCGCGAGCGCCCACCGACCCTCGGGTGGTGGCAGGACGATGTCGACGACGCGCTACACCGTGCGCAGCGGCGACACCCTCAGCGCCATCGCCAGCCGCACCCGTACCCCCCTGGCCAAGCTCTACTCGCTGAACCACCTGAACAGCCGCAGCACCATCTACCCCGGGCAGAAGCTCAAGGTCCGTGGCACGACCGCCGTCTCGCGCACCTCGACCTCCGGGTACACCGTGCGCAGCGGCGACACCCTCAGCGGCATCGCCACCCGCCACGGCGTCTCGCTCGCCGCGCTGCTCAAGGCGAACCGGCTCGCGAACGCCAACCACCTCAGCGTCGGCCAGAAGCTGCGCCTCCCCGGCCGCAAGGCCTCGACGGCGAGCAGCGCCAACACCTTCGCCGGACGCACCTACCCGAGCTCGACCGTCGGCGCGGCGAACCGCAACCGCGACACCCTCGCCCGCTCCTCGGTGCCCACGCGCGACCAGACGCGGGCGATGATCATCGCGACGGCCCGCCGCCACGGCGTCGACCCGCGCCTCGCCCTCGCCGTCGCGTGGCAGGAGTCCGGCTGGAGCCAGCGCCAGGTCTCGGTCGCGAACGCCATCGGCGTCATGCAGGTCATCCCGTCCTCCGGCGAGTGGGCCTCGCAGATGAGCGGCCGCAGGCTGAACCTCATGCGCACCCAGGACAACATCACCGCCGGGGTCGTCATCCTGCGCTCCCTGACCCGGTCGGCGAAGAACGTCGACCAGGCCATCGCGGGCTACTACCAGGGCCTCTACTCGGTCCAGCACCACGGGATGTACGCCGACACGAAGGTCTACGTGAAGGCCGTGAAGGCGCACCGCGCCCGCTTCTGAGGGGGTTCGTGAGGCCTCCCCCGGACCCGCCTGCATCAGTTGACCGGCTCGACCTCCTACACTTTGCGGGTGTCTTCCGGTGTCACCGAGTCCTTGCTCGGCCGTGTGCTCGACGGGCGTTACCGCGTCCAGTCGCACATCGCCGACGGCGGAATGGCGTCGGTGTACCTCGCTCTGGACACCCGCCTCGACCGTGACGTCGCCCTCAAGGTGCTGCGCAGGGACCTCGCCCAGGACGAGGCGTTCGTCAGCCGGTTCCGGCGCGAGGCGCGGTCCGCGGCCCGCCTGTCGCACCCCAACGTCGTGTCGGTGTTCGACCAGGGCGACGACGACGGCCACATGTTCCTCGCGATGGAGTACGTCCCCGGGCAGACCCTCCGCGAGGTGATGAAGGCCGAGGGCCCACTCACCCCGAGGGCAGCCCTGGACATCATGGCGCCGGTCCTGCAGGCGCTCGGCGCCGCCCACCGCGCCGGTATCATCCACCGCGACGTCAAGCCCGAGAACATCATCCTGCGCGAGGACGACGGCACCGTGAAGGTCGCCGACTTCGGCCTGGCCCGCGCCGTGAGCAACCAGACGTCGCACTCCCAGACCGGCGTGCTCCTCGGCACGGTCGCCTACCTGTCCCCGGAGCAGGTCGAGCGCGGCATCGCCGACGCCCGCAGCGACGTGTATGCCGCCGGCCTGATCCTGTTCGAGATGCTCACCGGCTCGAAGGCGTTCACCGGCGACACCCCCATCCACATCGCCTACCAGCACGTGCACAGCTCGGTGCCCGCGCCGTCCTCGCGGGTCACCACGGTGCCGGCCGAGCTCGACGCGCTCGTCGCCCTGGCGACCTCCCGCGACCCCGACCAGCGCCCCGCCGACGCCGCGGACTTCCTGGCCGAGGTGCGCAGGTCCCGGGCCATGCTCACGCCCACCGAGCTCGACCGCCGACCGGAGGGTCCGTCGGCCCTGGGCCCGGGGGCGAGCACCGTCGCGGTCGAACGCACCAGCGCGCTGCCCGTCGAGGCCTCGCACGAGCCCCGCCAGTCACGCCCGGTCGGCCCGGTGGCCCTGCCGATCGACCACACCCCCACCGTCCCCCCGGGCCCCGACCCCTACGCCTCGGACGGTCGCGCCCTCGAGGGCCGGGTGGTGGGCGCGCGTCGCGGCGCCCCGTGGGGCTGGGTCGTCGCCGCCCTCGCGGTCCTGGCGATCGCCGGCATCGCGGCGTGGTGGTTCCTCGCCGGCCCCGGCTCACCGACGACGGTCCCCCGCGTGACCGGCCAGCAGTACACCCAGGCGCAGAGCGCCCTGCAGACCGCGCACCTGACCGCCAAGCGGGTCGACGCCTTCGACGAGACCATCCCCAAGGGCGTGGTCATGTCCACCGACCCGGGTGCCGGCACCGAGCTGCGCCGCAGCCAGGACGTCACCGTGACCGTGTCCAAGGGTCCGGAGCGGTATGCCGTGCCCCAGGTCGTGGGGGCCAGCGCCAACGAGGCGACGGCGAGGATCACCGCCGAGAAGCTCGTCGTCGGCGACACCAAGCAGGCCTTCGACGAGACCGTGGCCGCCGGCCTGGTGATCAGCGTGGATCCCAAGGAGGGCACCTCCCTCAAGCGCGGCACGAAGGTCACCATCACCGTGAGCAAGGGCCGCCAGCCGATCGAGGTCACCGACTTCACCGGCAAGCCCGCCGACGACGCCGTGAAGGACCTGACGGGCAAGGGCCTCGAGGTCGACGCGACGCAGCAGAAGAACGACGACACGGTGCCCAAGGGCTCCGTCATCTCCCAGACCCCCTCCAGCGGCAACCTCTTCAAGGGCGACAAGGTCACCCTCGTGGTCTCCAAGGGACCCGAGCTGGTCAAGGTCCCCGACGTGCAGGGCAAGCAGGAGGCCGAGGCCGTCCAGATGCTCAAGGACGCGGGTTTCCAGGTCAAGGTCGACCGGTTCATGGGTGGGATCTTCGGCACCGTCCGCAGCCAGAACCCCGCCGCCGGCACCGAGCAGCCGAAGAACAGCACCGTCACGCTCGTCATCGTCTGACGCTCTCTCGCCGACGACCGAGCCGACGACCGACCACCCCCGGGGCACCCTGTGCGAAACCTGTCTGCGAGCCGTCTCGCCACCCTTCTGCTCCTCTCCGTCACGGCGGTCTGGGGCTCGACGTTCTTCCTCATCCGCGACCTCGTGCAGCACGTCCCGTCGGCCGACTTCCTCGCCGTGCGGTTCGCGATCGCGGCCGTCGTCATGGCCGTGGTGTTCCGTCGCCAGACGCTGGCGCTCACCCGACGCGAGGTCGGGATCGGGGTCGGTCTCGGCGTCCTCTACGGGCTCGCCCAGCTGCTGCAGACCGTCGGGCTGGAGCACACCGACGCGTCGGTCTCGGGCTTCGTCACGGGCACCTACGTCGTGCTCACGCCGGTCCTCGGCGCGGTGCTGCTCCGCGACCGCATACCGCTGTCCACCTGGCTGGCCGTCGCCCTGGCGACGATCGGACTGGGGGTCCTGTCCTTGCGGGGGATGTCGGTGGGGTTCGGTGAGGCGGTGACCCTGGCCGCCGCCGTCCTCTACGCCCTGCACATCATCGGCCTCGGTCGCTTCTCCACCGCGGGCTCGGCCACCGGGCTGGCGACGGTGCAGGCGTTCGTCATCACGGCCGTGGCGCTGGTCGGGGCCGTCCCCGGCGGGATCACGCTGCCGCAGGGCGGCGGCCAGTGGGCATCCTTGCTCTACATGGCCCTGGTCGCGGGTGCCGTCGCGCTGTGGGCGCAGACCTGGGCGCAGTCCCACCTGCCGGCGACGCGGGCGGCGATCGTCATGACGATGGAGCCGGTGTTCGCGGCGTTGTTCGCGGTGCTGCTCGGGGGCGAGTCCCTCACGGCGCGCATGCTCGTCGGTGGCGGGCTCGTCCTGGTCGCCATGTACGTCGTGGAGATCCTCGGCAGGCGGTCCCCCGGCGCCACCGCCGAGCAGGACCGCCCGGCCGAGCTGCTGCACCACGAGGTCTGACCCGACTGCGCGGGAGGGGTGCCCGCAGGCACCAGAGGAAAGGCGCTCCTAGAAGGTGTCACCCCTGCGCCAGGTCATCTCCTGCAGCTCGAACCCGTTGCCGTCGGGGTCGGTGAAGTCCGCGCCCCTGACCCCGCCCCCGAAGTCATGGATCTCGCCGACCTCCACACCCCGGCCGACGAGCTCGGCCCGGGCGGCGTCGAGGTCCTCCACCACCAGGTGCAGGCCACGCATGCTGCCCGGCTCACCGTCGTACACGGGCAGGCCCGTCCCGAAACCGATCGAGCAGCCCGAACCGTCGGGCGTCACCTGCACGATGCGCATACCCGGGGCGGGCTCGACGTCGACGTCCTTGGTGAAGCCGAGCCGCTCGGTGTAGAAGGCGATCGAGCGCTCCACGTCGGAGACGGGGACGGGGATCAGTTCGAGCTTCATCTGCATCGGGGTCGTGCCTTCCCTGGGGCGGTCATCGTCCGCGCGAGCATCCCACACGACGCCGACACCGCACTGCTGGTCGGCGGTGGCAGCGCGCACGACAATGACGACATGGGCGGCGCACAGGACGTGGTGGCCTTCCGGCTCTGGCCGCCGGTCGCCATCGGTGCACCCCTGCTCGTGGGGTGGCTCGCGACGGCGCGGTGGGGCGACCCGGTCGACCTCGGCGGGTGGCGGGTGCCGGTCGGCTGGGCCCTCGTGGTGTTCTTCCTGGGGTGGAACGGCTGGTCGCTGTGGCTGTTCGGTCGCCACGGGACCGGGCTGCTCCCCGGCCAGGAGACGCACGCGATGATCGTCGAGGGTCCCTACCGGCTCTCCCGCAACCCCCTGTACGTCGGGCTCCTCGCGCTGTACCTCGCGCTGGCCCTGCTGGGGTCGACCACCTGGGGGCTGGTCCTGTTCCCCGTCGCGGTGCTGCTCGTGCGCTGGGGCGCCATCGCCCCCGAGGAGCGGTTCCTGCGCGCGCGTTTCGGCGCGCAGTACGACGACTACGCCCGACGGGTGCGGCGCTGGGTCTGAGGGTCCGGCGCGGCGGGTGGTCAGGCCGCGGAGGGGCCCTGCTCGAGCAGGGGCACCAGCGCATCGGTCGCACGGGCGGTGCCGGCGTCGTCGACGTCGAGGTGCCAGACGAGCCGGACCCCGGTGGCGCTCACCGGATAGAGGCGTATGCCGCGACGGCCCGCCTCCTCGACGAAGGCGGCCGAGCTCCACCCCGCGACCGACACGTCGAGCACGACGATGTTGGTCTGAACCGTGGCCGGGTCGATCGACCCCGGGACCGCCTGAGCCGCCGCGGTCGCGAAGCGGTGCGCCCGCGCGTGGTCGTCGGCGAGCCGTTCGACGTGGTGGTCGAGGGCGTGCAGGCCGGCCGCGGCGAGGATGCCCACCTGCCGCATGCCGCCACCGAACCGCTTGCGCCAGATGCGCGCCGCGGCCATCCGGTCCCGCGACCCCACGAGCACCGAACCCACGGGGGCGCCGAGGCCCTTGGAGAGGCAGACGCTGACGGTGTCGAAGTGCCGGCCGTAGTCGGACAGCGCGACGCCGGTGGCCACGTGGGCGTTCCAGAGGCGGGCCCCGTCGAGGTGCATGGCGACGCCGCGCGGCTGGGTGCCCGCGCGCAGCGCCACGATCTGGTCGAGCGGCTGGACCGTGCCCCCGCCGAAGTTGTGGGTGTTCTCCACGACCACGAGCCGCGTGTTGACCTGGTAGGTGCCGCCGTCCGGGATCATCAGGGCGAGCGGGTCCGCCGCGTCGAGCAGGCCGCGCTCGGCCACCCACGACCGCGACGACAGCCCGGACAGTGCGGCGGCGGCGCCCATCTCGGCACGCAGCACATGCGCGAGGGAGTCGGCCACGAGCTCCTCGCCGGGGTTGACGTGCAGGCGCAGCCCCAGCTGGTTGGCCATCGAGCCCGAGGGCGTGAAGAGCGCGTCCTCGTGGCCGAGGAGCCCGGCGACGCGCTCCTCGAGCTCGCGGACGGTGGGGTCCTCGCCGAACACGTCGTCACCGACGGCGGCGGTGGCCATGGCGTGGCGCATCGCCTCCGTCGGCCGCGTCAGGGTGTCGGACAGCAGGTCGACGTCGACAGGGGTGCTCATCAGCGCGGTCAGTCCTTGGCCAGCATCTCGGCGACGAGGAACGCCAGCTCCAGGCTCTGCTGGTGGTTGAGGCGGGGGTCGCAGACCGTCTCGTAGCGCTTGTTGAGGTCGGCGTCGAGGATCTTCTCGGCGCCGCCGATGCACTCGGTGACGTCGTTGCCGGTGAGCTCGACGTGGATGCCGCCGGGAACGGTGCCGAGCCCACGGTGCACCTCGAAGAACCCGCGCACCTCCTCGACGACGTCCTCGAAGTCACGCGTCTTGTACCCGCTGGCCGACTCGAAGGTGTTGCCGTGCATCGGGTCGCAGATCCAGGTGACCTGCGCGCCCGAGGCGGTGATCTTCTCGACCAGGGTCGGCAGCGCCTCACGGACGGTCTTGGCGCCCATCCGGGTGATGAACGTCAGGCGCCCCGGCTCGCGGTCGGGGTCGACCTTGTCGATGAGGCGCAGGACGTCGTCGACCTCCGCCTTCGCCGACAGCTTCACGCCGATCGGGTTGAGCACCTTGGAGACGAAGTCCACGTGTGCGCCGTCGAGGTCGCGGGTGCGCTCCCCGACCCAGATGAAGTGGCCGCTGGTGTCGTAGAGCTCGCCGGTGCGGCTGTCGACGCGGGTCAGCGGACGCTCGTAGTCGAGCAGCAGCGCCTCGTGGGCGGAGAAGAACTCGGTCGTGCGCATGGCGTCGAAGTCGGCGCCACAGGCCGACATGAACTTCATCGCCTTGTCGATGTCCTTGGCCAGGTGCTCGTAGCGGCTGTTGGCCGAGTTGGAGACGAAGCCCTTGTTCCAGTCGTGGACGTGGCGCAGGTCGGCGAAGCCACCCATGGTGAAGGCACGCACGAGGTTCAGCGTCGCCGAGCTCGCGTGGTAGGCCTTGACGAGGCGCTGCGGGTCGGGCGTGCGCGACTCGAGGGTGAACTCGAAGTCGTTGACCATGTCACCGCGGTAGGCCGGCAGGGTCACGCCCTCGCGCGTCTCGTCACCGCTGCTGCGCGGCTTGGCGTACTGACCGGCCATCCGGCCGACCTTGACCACCGGAACGGAAGCGCCGTAGGTGAGGACGGCAGCCATCTGCAGGATCGTCTTGACGCGGTCGCGG
Organism: Pedococcus soli; assembly: GCF_054782575.1. Taxonomy (NCBI): domain Bacteria; kingdom Bacillati; phylum Actinomycetota; class Actinomycetes; order Micrococcales; family Intrasporangiaceae; genus Pedococcus; species Pedococcus soli. The sequence goes on from NZ_BAAGSF010000006.1 coordinate 773,657, forward strand.
ATGTTGTCGGCGGTCGCGGCGGCGAACGTCTCGGCGCAGTCGCCGCCCTGGAGGACGAACGCCTCGCCGCGGGCGGCAGCAGCCATCCGCGACTTCAGGACGTCGCACTCACCGGCGAACACCAGGGGCGGATACGACGCGAGCTCGGCGACGGCGCTGGAGAGGCGGGCGGCGTCGGGCCAGACCGGCTGCTGGGCAGCGGGGAGGTCGGCGCCGGCCGCGAGGCTGGCGAGGGCGTCCTGGTGCGTGGTGCTCACCCGCCAAGGATAGGTGCGCGCCGGACCGCCCCGTCCCCCAGCCCGCATCGCGGTCACCGACGGCCGCGGTATGGCGCCCGCCTCAGGCTTCGGGGGTGTCCAGTCCCCGGGCGATGGCGAACCGGACGAGCTCGATCCGGTTGTGCATCTGGAGCTTGCCCAAAGTGTTCTGCACGTGGTTCTGCACGGTGCGGTGGGAGATGAAAAGCTCTGCCGCGATCTCCTTGTAGGACATGCCGGTGGCGACCAGCTTGAGCACCTCGGTCTCCCGCTCTGTGAGCTCGGGGATCGGTCGCGAGGGGTCGGCCTGCGGCTGGGTCGACATCTTGCGGAACTCCCCCAGCACCAGCCCGGCGAGTCCCGGGGTGAAGACCGCCTCCCCGCGGGCGGTGGCCTCCACCGCGGCCACGATCTGCTCCCGGGTCGCCGACTTCACGAGGTACCCGGTGGCCCCGGCCTTGACCGCCTCGAGGACGTCCTGCTGCTCCCCCGACGCCGACAGGACCAGCACGCGGGTCTCCAGCGACCCGAGGGCGGCACACACCTCGTGGCCGCGCAGCCCCGGCAGGTTGAGGTCGAGCACCAGCACGTCCGGACGGGTCGCCTTGGTCCGGTTGACGGCGGACGGCCCGTCGTCGGCGGTGGCGAGCACCGTCATCCCGGCCTCGGCGAGGTCGCGGGCGACCGCGTCCCTCCACAGCGGGTGGTCGTCGGCGACGACCACCCTGAGCGGGTCCGACGTCCCGGTGACCGCTGCGGACTCCTGCTGGTCGTTCATGCGACTCCTCCACCCGGGGCACCCGTCCTGGGTGCCCGCATCGTCACCGTCGTCCCCGAGCCCTCCCGGCCCGAGTACACCGCTTCTCCCCCGAGGTCGGCCAGCCGTCCGCGGATGCTCGACGAGGCACCGAGGCGTCCTGCCGCGGCGGCCTCTGCGAGGCGACCCGGCGGCATACCGGCGCCGTTGTCGCGCACCGTCAGGGCCACGGTCTCCCCCTCGTCCTCGACCAGGACCCACGCCTGGGCGTCGTCGCCGGCGTGCTGGCGCACGTTGTCCAGCGCGGCACCGACCGCGGCCACGAGCTCTCCCGCGACGCGGGGTGGCACGAGCACGGGATCGGCCGGGGCGACGAGGTGGACCCGGCCCTCGGCGTACCGCCCGAGCTGCTGGCGAAGGTCGACGTCCCCGTGCACGGCGCTGGCCGACTCGTCGGGCGTCGCACCGCTGACCAGGGCCCGCAGGAGGCGCTCCTGGTCTGCTGCCATCTCGCCGAGCTGCATGGCCTCGCCCCCGAGCTGGGCCCCGCGCCGGTTGATGAAGGCCAGGGTCTGCAGGACCCCGTCATGGACCGTGCGGGCGAGGCGTTCGCGCTCGCGCACCTGGGCCTCGAGGGCGATGGCCTCACGCAGCCTCGCGTGCCCCTCCCTGGCGAGGTCGACGGCGTAGCCGATGAGGGTGCCGATGAGCAGCAGCAGGACGATGTTGTTGATCGTGTTGGGCGTGGCCCGTCCCACCTCGACGAGGTCGACGAGGCCGATGAGGACCGAGGCGGCCAGTCCGCCCCTGCGGCCGAACAGCACCGCGGCCGAGACGACGCCGGCGGCAGGCCAGAACGTCGGCAGGGTCCGCGAACCCGCCTCGATCGACGCGGCCGAGTCCACCAGCCGGGTCGCGAGGATCGCCCCCGCACCGAGCAGCAGCTCCACCACCACGAGCGAGAGGCGACGTCGCCGGTAGAGGACGAGGAACACCGTCCAGACGGCGAGGACGCCCAGGACCGTCCAGGCCAGGGCGGGACGCACCAGGTCCTGGGGCCGGTCCCACAGCGAGTACGCGGCATACGCGAGCGCGATGGGGCGGAAGACGTCGATGCCCTTCCAGAACGCCGACACGACGGCGGGCTCGGAGTCGGGCACGGCCACCGGCCACACCCGGCGACCCGCTCCGCGCACGCCGCGCTCCCCCGCTGCCACGCCCTCCCCCGACGTCAACGGCTCAGCTGGCCTCGCGCCGGCGGCGGCGCCCGCGCGGTTCGTCCTCGTCGCCGACCTCGGGGCCGCCACCGCGCTCGGTGGTCTCGTCGATGTCGGCAGCGGCGTCGTCCACGCGGCGGCGGGCCCGACGGATCGCCTCGTCGTCGTGCGCGTCGAGGGCCTCCTCGAGCTCCTTCGCAGCCGACCCCGGCAGGGCTGCCTCCTGCAGCTCACGGGCCTTGGTCTTGGCGGCGGCCAGGATGCGGTCCTTCATCGACGTCGCGTACATGTCGACGTACTCCTGGCCGGACAGCAGCATGAGCTCGTACATGATCTCGTCGGTGATGGAGCGCAGAACGAAGCGGTCGTCCTCCATGCCCTCGTACCGCGAGAAGTCGAGCGGCTTGCCGATCTTCACGCCGATCCGCATGAGCTTGGGGATCTTCTTGCCGGTCGGCTGGGCCTTGTCGGTGCCGATCATCGCGACGGGCAGGACGACGACACCACCCTCGAGGGCCATCCGGGCCACACCGGTGCGGCCGCGGTAGAGCCGGCCGTCGGGGCTGCGGGTGCCCTCGGGGTAGATGCCGAGCATCTCGCCACGACGCAGGACCCGCAGTCCGGAGCGCAGCGCGGCCTCACCCGCGCGACCCCCGGAACGGTCGACGGGCAGCTGCCCCACACCGCGGAAGAAGGCCGCCGTGAGGCGGCCCTTGATCCCCCGTCCGGTGAAGTAGTCCGACTTCGCCAGGAACGTCATCCGCCGGGGCACGACGAGCGGCAGGAAGATGGAGTCCGAGAACGACAGGTGGTTGCTCGCGAAGATGACGGGCCCCTCCTCGGGGATGTTCTCCTCGCCCTCGACCCACGGGCGGAACAACAGCTTGAGGATCGGGCCGAGCACGACCGTCTTCAGAACCCAGTAGAACAACCGTTCACCTCCATGTGACGCGGTGAACTCTACGGCACTCTGTACGCCCGTCGTGGTGCGTGCGAGGATGCGCGCCAACGTCCGTCCGTGGCCCGCCCTAGGAGCGCCCCTCTTGTCCGTCCGACCCGGTGCAGAGCCCTACTCCCACGACGGGACGGGCGACCTCGGCCGCACCGGCGTCGTCCTCGCCCACGGGTTCACGGGGAGCCCCGCGAGCATGCGCCCCTGGGGCCAGTTCCTCGCCGACGCCGGCCACACCGTGCGCGTCCCCCGGCTGCCCGGCCACGGCACGACGTGGCAGGAGATGAACCGCACCAGGTGGCAGGACTGGTATGCCGCGGTGGACCGTGCCTTCCGCGAGCTGCACGAGCAGTGCGACCAGGTGTTCGTGGGCGGCCTCTCCATGGGTGGTGCCCTCGCCACCCGGCTCGCCCAGGAGCACGGCCCGCGGGTGAAGGGCCTGATGCTCGTCAACCCCGCGTACAAGGTGGAGGACGTCCGCCTCAAGGCCCTGCCGGTCCTGCAGGCCGTCCTGCCGTCGCTGCCGGGGATCGGCAACGACATCAAGAAGCCGGGCGAGGACGAGATCTGCTACGACCGCATCCCGCTCAAGGCGCTCTACTCCCAGACCCAGCTGTGGGCGACGGTGGTCCGCGACCTGCCCGAGGTGACCCAGCCGGTGGTGCTCTGGCACAGCGCCGACGACCACGTCGTGCCCGCCTCGAGCTCCGAGCTGTTCCTCTCGCGCACGTCGAGCACCGACGTCACCGAGCACGTCCTGCACGACAGCTTCCACGTGGCTACCCTCGACCACGACGCGCCACGTATCTTTGAGGAGTCGGTGCAGTTCATCGAGCGGCTCAGCTGATCGCGCAGCCCTCCCCAGCAGGAAGCAGGACCGTCATGGGCGACAAGGACGTCGACGCACAGTTCGCGGACATCGTCGCGCACTGGGACGACGTCGAGTCGCTGCCGGACAAGCCGCACCACAGCGGCGTCAACCCGCCGCTCGAGCCCGACACCCACGTCAACCCGCCGCCGACCCGTCCGTTCGTCGTGTGGCGCGGCGCCGAGGTCGAGCCGCCTCCCGTCACCCCGGAGCCCGAGCAGGACACCCCACCGGCCGAGCTCGTCGACCTCGACGACGAGGAGCACTTCGAGCCCGGCCCCACCGCCCCCCTGCCTCCGCAGGAGGACCTGCACTTCTGGGGCATCGTCGTCGGGCTGGTCGTCGGACCGCTGCTCGTGCTCTGGCTGGTGCTGTTCCGCCCCCAGGTCAGTGGCTGGTGGACCCTCGCAGCCGTCGTGCTGACCGTGGGTGGTTTCGTCCTGCTCGTCCTGCGCCAGCCGCACGACCGCGACGAGCACGACCCCGACAACGGGGCCCGCGTCTGACCGAGGCGCTCGCCACGCCTCCCTTCCCTGCCTCGCCCTGCCTCAGGCCGGGTCGGGCACCTGGCTCGGGTCCGGGTCCAGCTCGAGGTCGACCCAGGTCGGTCGGTGGTCGCTGGCCGCGACGAGGTCGGCCTCGTCCAGCGGCACCGCACGGTGCGGAAGGACCGTCACGTCGCGGGAGGCGAACACCACGTCGAGCAGCGTGCGGGGAGCCTTGGCCGGGTAGGTGGGTGCCGTCGGCGAGACGAGGCGCAGCGGCGCGGCGAAGAGCTGCCACGCGCGACCGGTCTCTCCCTCGTTGAGGTCTCCGGCGAGCAGGACCGGGCCACCGCCGGACACCCCCTCGAGGATCACCCCGGCGTGCCGCTCGCGCTCGGCCGCGTCGAGGCTGAGGTGGACCGACGCGACCACGAGCGGCTCGTGACCCGCGGGCGCGACGCGCGCCACGGCATACCCACGGGTGCGTTGCAGCGCGGCCACCCGCAACCGGTGGTGCCGCGACTCCCGGACGTCGACGCGCAGGGAGGTGAGGATGGTGGTGCCGCCGCTGCCACGGTGACGCCCCGACCAGTACAGGCCGCACTCGGCCGCGAAGGACGACACCTGCCACGACCCGAACAGGCGACGCGGCACCTCCTGCAGGCACAGCACGTCGGGGTCGATCGCCCGGATGACGCGGGCGGCCGCGTGCCGGTCGAGGGTGAGGTCCTTGAGGTTGTAGGACGCCACCCGCATCGTGGTCATGCGTCGCGACGGGCCAGGTCGGCCGCCCCGATCAGGCCCGCGTCGTTGCCGAGCTGGGCGGCGACGATGCGCGCCTCCGGCCGGTAGCCGCGACCGGTGAGGTGGCGACGGAACGTCGTGCGCGCCGGGTCGAGCAGGAGGTCGCCCGCTGCGCTGACGCCACCACCGATGACGAACGTCCCGGGGTCGAAGGCCGCGGCCAGGTTGGCGATGCCGACACCGAGCCAGGTGCCGATCTCCCCGAGCAGCTCGGTCGCCGTCGGGTCCCCCTCCTGGGCGGCCTCGGTGATGAGCGGGCCGGTGAGGGCCAGCGGGTCACCCTCGACCCGGGCCAGCAGGTCGGAGGCCACCGGGCTGTTCGCGGTCATCAGCGAACGCGCCTCCCGGACGAGGGCGTTCCCGGAGGCGTACTGCTCCCAGCAGCCGCGGTTGCCGCACTCGCAGCGCTGGCCGCCCGGCACGACCTGCATGTGGCCGAACTCCCCGGCGATGCCGTACTTGCCGCGCACGACCTGTCCGTCGAACAGCAGCGCGCCGCCGATCCCGGTGCCGAGCGTGATCATCATCAGGTGGGTCTCGCCCTGCGCCGCACCGAACCGCCACTCCGCCCAGGCCGCCGCGTTGGCGTCGTTGTCGACGGAGATCGGCACGGGGACCCGGCGCTGCAGGTTCGCCTCGAGCGGCTCCCCGCGCCAGGACAGGTGGGGGGCGAAGACGACGGTCGCCCGGTCGGCCGCGACGAAGCCCGCAGCACCGATGCCGACCGCGACGACCTCGTCCCGCGCCAGGTCGAGCAGCTCGGTGACGACCTCGACGATGGTGTTCTCGACGACCCCGGGGCTCTTGGAGCGGTGCGGGGTGTCGCGCCGGGCACGGGCGACGATCGTGCCGTCCTCGGCCACGAGGCCGCCGGCGACCTTGGTGCCACCGATGTCGATGCCGACCGCGAGCCGTTCGCTCATGAACCGATCCCCTCCGCCGCGAGCGCCGCGGCGCCGATGAGACCCGCGTCGTTGCCGAGCGCGGCCGGGACGAACTCTGCCACCGGTCGGTGCCCGCGGCCCGTCAGCTGCCTCCCGTATGCCGCCCGCGCCGGCTCCATGAGCAGGTCGCCCGCGGCGACGACGCCCCCACCGATGACGATGAGCTCCGGGTCGAGGATCGCGGAGACCGAGGCGGCGCCCTCCCCCAGCCAGCGCCCGAGGTCGGCGAGCAGCTCGACGGCCGCCGCGTCCCCGGCCTGCGCGACGGTGGTGACGTCGTGGCCGCGCAGGGCCGCCGGGTCGCCGCCGCAGGCCTCGGAGAGAGCGGCACCGTGCGGCGTCCCGGACGCCACCAGCTCGCGGGCCTCGCGGACCAGGGCGTTGCCCGAGGCATAGACCTCCCAGCAGCCGCGGTTGCCGCAGCCGCACCTGATGCCGTCGGGCACGACCCGCATGTGGCCGAGCTCGCCGCCCACGCCGTACGCACCGCGCAGCAGCCGCGAGTCGACGACCACGCCGCCACCGATCCCGGTGCCGACGGTGACCAGCACCATGTCGTCGGCCTCGTGGGCGGCGCCGTACCGGAACTCGCCCCACGCGGCCGCGTTGGCGTCGTTCTCGATGATGACGGGGAACTCCACGAGCGCCTCGAGCCGACGCTTGAGCGGCTCGTCGCGCCACGCCAGGTTCGGGGCGAAGAGGACCGTCGAGCCGGTGCGGTCGACGAAGCCGGCGCACGCCACCCCCACGGCGACGACGTCACCGCGCGGCCCGGCGAGCTCGGTGACGAGGTCGGCCACGTCGTGCGCGATCTGGTCGGGGTCCTGCGCGGGGGTGTCGCGGCGGGCCCTCGCGAGGATCTCGCCGGTCGCCGAGACGACACCGGCCGCGATCTTCGTGCCGCCGATGTCCACGCCGATCGTCACGCTCATCGCGTCGCGCTCCCTTGGTCCTCGTCCTCGATGGTGATGTCCTGCACCCGCGTGCCGCGGGCCCGCGGGTCGTGCGGTGGCGGCGCGCCGTCGGTCGCCCCACCCGCGCCGCGGGTGTGGCCGGCGACGTCACGCAGGGCGCTGGCCAGCGCTCCCGCGAGGTCAGCGAGGCGCTCGACCGTCTCCGGCCGCACCGAGCGCAGCAGGCCGATGCCCTGGCACACGGGGCACCACTGGCAGGTGAGCGCCTGACCGGTTCCGTTGGCGGCACCGCACTGGTCGCAGTGGCCGACCGGGTGCGACGGCGCATCCTCCGGCGGCACCGGTCCCGGCGCCCCGTCGGAGGGGTCGTCAGGGCCACCCGCCCCGGTCGGGGCAGAGGCGCGGGGCGGCCCGGCGGCACGCGGTGGTCCGGCGGCATACCCGCTCGTGCTCACCCAGCCCCCCAGGGCGTCGAGCAGCCGAGCGGCCTCGTCCGCGACCGAACCCACCGGGGGACGGCCGTCCTCGTGCTCGGTCCGGTCAGCCACGGGGCCACACCTCCTCGTCGGGGACGAAGCGGATCCGCAGCAGCCCGTCACGCACGGAGGCTCCGTCGACCACGCATCGTTGCAGAGCCGCGGGGAGGGTGAGGACCCGGCGGTGCTCGCCCACGGCGACGAGCAGCTCGTCGCCGCGCCGCTGGAGGCCGAGGTCGCGGGCGTGCGCGAGGGGCAGCGGCAGGGTCAGGGTGAAGCCCTCGTCGGTGCGCTCGACGGTCATGCCGCGGTGGGTGACGGGCGCGAGCAGGTCCCGGGCGTCGTCCGTGCCGTCGCCGTGGGACCGGCCGAGCGCGGCGAGCGCCTCGACGCCGATGGGCTCGGCAGCCAGGTAGGGCGCGACGACGACAGGCAGGCCGGCGAACGACTCGCGGACCTCGACCAGACCGGCCTGCTGGGCGGTGTTCCAGCCACTGCGCCACGGGTCGGGGACGGTGTCGGTCGAGGTCCGTTCCGGCACCCCCGCGTCCGGGAACACGCGGTTGACCACGACGGCGTCGACGACGAACCCGTACAACGACAAGGACGTCCACGTCCGGCGCGACTCGGCGATGACGACGCGCTCGGGGGTCAGCACCAGGCGCACGGACGTCTCTTCGCCGGTGAGGATCCGGTGGACCTGGCGCATCTGGCGCTGCCACCCGGTGACCGCCTCGATGACCTCGGGGGCAGGCAGCGGGACCCCGGCTGCCGCTGCCGCCGCGGGGCGCAGGGTCCGGATCAGGCCCCGCTGCGCGGGCAGCAGGCGGTCGAGGTGCCACGCGAGCGCCTCGGGGAGGGCGAGCAGTCGCAACGTCTCGGCCGTGGGCGCGCAGTCGACGACGACGAGGTCCCAGGGGCCGGAGTCGACCTGGGCCCGCATCTCGAGCAGCGCCGCGACCTCCTCGGCGCCGGGCAGGCGGGTCAGCTCCTCCGCGACGACGGTGTCGATGCCGAGGGTGCCGAGGACCGACAGGAGGTAGTCCTGCACGACCCGCCACGACTCACCCAGCAGGTGCGGTGGGCTGATCTGCAGGGCCGACAGCCCGGGCTCCACCTCGACCGGCTGGCCGGCTTCGGCCGCCCCGAGCGGGACCCCGAGCGCGTCACCGAGGGAGTGCGCGGCGTCGGTCGACATGACGAGGGTCTTGACGCCGCCGCGGGCCGCGCGGACGGCCGTCGCCGCGGCGGTCGTGGTCTTGCCCACCCCGCCCTTGCCGGTGAAGAGGATGACGCGCATGGGTGTGCCCCGGCTGGCGCCGGGTCAGCCCTCGACGCGCTTCTTGAGCTCCTTGAGCGCGGTGTCGATGATGACCTTCTCGGCCTTGCGCTTGAGCATCCCGAGCATGGGGATCTTCACGTCGACGGCGAGGCGGTACGTCACCGTCGTACCCGTCTTCCCTTGCGCTGCAAGGGTGTACGAGCCGTTCATGGCCTTGAGGACGTTGGCCTCGACCAGCGACCAGGACACGACCCCGGTGCCGTCCTTGGTCACGTCCCACTCGTAGTCGAGGACGTAGGTGTCCTTGATCGCGCCGGCGTCCAGGGTGAACTGCACCTGGTCGGCCCAGCCGTCGCCCTCCTCGGTGAGGACGCTGACCTTCTTCACCTCGGTGGCCCACTCCGGGTAGCTCTCGAAGTCGGCGATGACGTCCAGGACCTCGCCGGGGGTGGCGGCGATGTCGATGCTGGATTCGGTGCGGTCGGCCATGCGCCGAAGGCTACAACGAGTTCCCCTCGAGCCCGTCCTTCAGTCCGTGCACGGCCCGCTTCCACCGCAGCGTGTGGCGCGTGGCCACGTCACGGGGTGCACCGGGCTGGCGGTGGCCGCGCAGGTAGTGGTGGACGATGGCGCCGTCCCACCAGGGCTCGATCCACACCTCCATCTCACCGGAGACCTGACCCGTCACGGCCCAGCGGATGCCCTTGACGCCCCGGTCGCGGACGACCTCGCGCCGGACGTGCGGCCAGACCTGCTGCGCCCACGCCTCGTCGCCGACCCGTTGACGGATGACGGCCGGCGGGGCGTCGACGAAGGTCTCGTCCACGACGTCGATGCGCGAGTCCTTCACGCCGCCAGTGTTCCGCACCTCACGTGACTCGTCACGACGCGCCCTCCCCACGGCAGCTACCCATCGGTAGGCTGTGGTCCTGAGGGCCCTGGCCCCTCAGGCCAGTGATGCCGCCGTCAAAGGAGACTCCGTGCAGGAACACGTCGCGCCCCCACTCGTCGAGCCCACCACGGAGGGCAGCCTTGCCGACCTGCCCGCCCGCAACGCGGCCAACAACCCCCAGAACGTCGCGTTCTCCCGCAAGGAGGGCTCCGGCTGGGTCGAGGTCACGGCGGGTGAGTTCAACGACGACGTGCGGGCGGTGGCCAAGGGCCTGATCGCCTCGGGCATCACGCCCGGCGACCGCGTCGCCATCATGTGCAAGACGCGCTACGAGTGGACGCTCACCGACTTCGCCGTCTGGACCGCCGGTGGCGTGACCGTCCCCATCTACGAGACGTCGTCGGCCGAGCAGGTGGCGTGGATCCTCGCCGACTCCGGCGCCCGCGCCATCATGCTGGAGACGCCGTCGCACCAGGCCACCCTCGACGAGGTCCGCGGTGACCTGCCCGGCCTCGACCACGTCTGGCAAGTGGACGCGGGCGCGATCGCCGACCTGAAGAAGGCCGGGAGCGACGTCGGCGACGACACGCTCGCCGCGGCGACGGCGGGGGTCAACCGCGCCAGCACCGCCACGATCATCTACACCTCGGGCACCACCGGCCGCCCCAAGGGCGTCCAGCTCACCCACGACAACTTCATGGCGCTCGCCGACAACGCGATCACCAAGCTCAAGGAGGTCGTCAAGGCCGACAACGCCTCGACGCTGCTGTTCCTCCCCCTCGCGCACGTCTTCGCGCGCTTCATCCAGGTCCTCTGCGTCACCGGCGAGGCCAAGATGGGCCACAGCGCCGACATCAAGAACCTGCTCGAGGACTTCGGCGAGTTCAAGCCGACCTTCATCCTCTCCGTGCCGCGCGTCTTCGAGAAGATCTACAACTCCGCCGAGGCCAAGGCGACCGCCGACGGCAAGGGCAAGATCTTCGCGACCGCCGCCGACACCGCCATCGCCTGGTCGACCGCGCAGGACACCGGTGGCGCGGGCCTGGCCCTCAAGGTCAGGCACGGGGTGTTCGACAAGCTCGTCTACGGCAAGCTCCGTGCGGCGATGGGCGGCCAGGTCATGTATGCCGTGTCCGGTGGCGCCCCGCTCGGCACCCGGCTCGGCCACTTCTTCCGCGGCATCGGCGTCACCGTCCTCGAGGGCTACGGCCTGACCGAGACCACGGCTCCCGCGACCGTGAACGTCCCGGACCGCGTCAAGATCGGCACGGTCGGCGCGCCGCTGCCCGGGGTCGGCATCCGCATCGCCGACGACGGCGAGATCCTCATCCGTGGCAACAACGTCTTCGCCAGCTACCACAACAACGACGAGGCGACCTCGGGCGCCATGCAGGACGGCTGGTTCCACACCGGCGACATCGGCGAGCTCGACGAGGACGGCTACCTCAAGATCACCGGTCGCAAGAAGGAGCTGCTCGTCACCGCCGGCGGCAAGAACGTCGCCCCTGCCGCCCTCGAGGACCGGCTCCGGGCCCACCCCCTGGTGTCGCAGTGCATCGTCGTGGGCGACCAGAAGCCGTTCATCGCCGCGCTCATCACCCTGGACGAGGAGATGTACCCCGCCTGGGCCAAGAACAACGGCATCCCCGGGGTGACCTTCGAGCAGGCCCGCACCGACGAGACCGTGCTCAAGGCCCTGCAGGACGCCGTGGACGACGCCAACAAGTCGGTCTCCAAGGCGGAGTCGATCCGGAAGTTCGCCGTCCTGGAGGGCGACTTCACCGAGGACAACGGCTACCTGACCCCGAGCCTGAAGCTCAAGCGCAACATCGTCATGAAGGACTTCCACGACCAGGTGGAGGGCCTGTACTCCGGCGCACGGGAGTGACCTCTACGGTCTAGGCATGCCCTCCGGCACCCGCACGCGCCCGTCCAGCCGGGCCACCGTCCTCGCGGTGGCCTGGCTGGTGTTCTTCACGGTCCTGCAGTGGAGCGTCGTGCGCTACCGCATCCCGATCGTCGCCACGCTCACGCTGGCCACCGTCGCCCTGGCGCTGTGGCAGTGGCGCGGCTGGCAGGTGCGCCTGACCGGGCCGGCTGTCGCCCTCGCCCTCAGTGGCGCCGCGCTGGCGACACTGGCGGTCCCGCTGTTCAGCTACCTCGCCCCCACCGGCCTCGCCGTCGCGACCAGCGCGCTCGTGGCCGGACCCCTTGTGTGCGCGGCGCTGCTGTGGTCCCGTGGCCGCGGCGCGGTGCGCGCCGCGCGGGCGGCCGGGGCCACCGCGGTCCTCGCGTATGTCGTCGCCGCCGCGACCGCCGTCATCTCCTCACCGCGCCCGCGCATCGACGTCTGGATCACCCTCCAGCAGGCCAGCGACGGCATCGCCAGGGGCGAGAACTTCTATGCCATGAACTGGACCGGCTCCCCCGGCATCCAGGACGCCTTCACCTACCTGCCGTGGACGGCGGTGCTGCTCGCCCCCGGCCGCTGGATCGCCGGCGACGTCCGCTGGGCCCTGGCCGTCTGGACCCTGGTCGGCGTCACGGGGGTCTGGCTGCTGGCGCGCCATACCTGGACCGCGGCGGCGGCGACCGCCCTGCTGCTCCTGGCCCCGGGCACCCTCACCCAGCTCGACCAGGCCTGGACCGAACCGCTGCTGCTCACCGGGATCGTGTGGTGGGCCGTCCTCGTGCAGCGCGACAAGGCGTGGTGGGCGGTCGTCCCCCTGGCGCTGGCGTGCGCGAGCAAGCAGCACCTCGCGCTGCTGCTCCCCGTGCTGCTCGTGTGGCGGCCGTTCGGCTGGCAGCGGACCCTCGCGACGGGCGCGCTGACGGGGGTCCTCATCGCGCCGTGGTTCCTCGCGAGCCCTCCCGACTTCGTGCACGACACCATCACGCTGCTGCTGTCGTTCCACCCCATCAAGTTCGCGAACACGCTGTACCTGTTGGCGCTGAACACCTTTGGTGTGACCCTGCCGTTCTACGTCACGGGCGTGGTCGTCCTCGGCACCCTCGCCGCCGTGGTCTGGACGGTACGGCGGCGCCAGCCCGACCTCGGTCAGGTGCTGCGCTGGCTGGCCCTGGTGCTGCTCGTGGCGAACCTCGTCAACAAACAGGCCTTCTACAACCAGTTCTGGCTGGTCGGCGCGCTGGTCGTGGTCTCACTCGCCGTGCGCGTGCCTGCAGCGGCCACGGTGCCGGGCGACGGGGCGCAGCAGGGCGCGCCCGCCCACGTGGGTGGGGGGCGCGCCCGGTCGTCGCGAGAGGCCGCGGCTCCCTGAGGGTCAGCCGACCTTCGCGAAGGTCCCCACGGCGGCGAAGCCGTTGGCCCAGAGGGTGTTCACCTCGGACGCCTCGACGGAGTCCGGGTAGGGGTTGGTGCACGACGGGCCGGGGCCACCGCCGGACATGAGCTTGGAGCACGGCTGCGTGTAGCGGTCGGGCAGGCCGAGCGCGTGACCGGTCTCGTGCGTGACGATGCGCTGCGGCGCGTAGGTGTTCGCCTGGTCGTAGTCGAGGAAGATGTAGCCGCTCCCGTGGCCGTCGCCGGAGTAGTAGGAGCCGCTCGGGTCGCTGCCCTCGTAGTAGGCGAGGCTGGCGTTCGAGGAGTTGCCCTGGACGAGTCGGACGTTGCTGACGCGGGAGTTCCAGATCGCCGCGCCCTGGTCGATGAGGGAGTTGAAGGACGGGGCGTTCGCGTCGTCGTAGTAGATCGTCGTCACGGCGGAGGCGGCGGACTGACGGCCGGCGGCCTTGTCCTTGGCCGCCTTGGCGATCGCGGCGTCGAGGTTCCTCTGGAGCCGCTCGTTCTGCGCCTTCTCACGCTCGTTCGGCAGGTAGCTGCTCGACCGGGCGACGGTGGCCGCGCCGTCAGGGGCCGCTGCTGCACCGACCGGGGCCGGCGCCGCGGCGAACGCGGTTCCGGAGGCGAGTGCGGCGGCTGCCGCGGCGAGGGTGAGGCGGTACTTCGACATGTCCAGGCTCCTGGTGGGATCGGTGTCAGGTCGGTGTCGTCGGCCGGTTGCCGGCGGCACTCCTCCATTCCTAACCGGCGGGAGTTCGGCTGCCCGAAATGTCCGGGTCAAGGCTTGGCCAGAGCCCGACAGATCGACGTATGCCGCGTGTGCGGCAGGTCTGGAAGGTCAGGAGCGCGTCGCCGCGGCCTCGATGACGTCCTCCACCAGCTGCTCCAGGATCACGGGGTAGACCGCCTCACCTGCGGCCCTGGTCTGCGCCGGCTCGATCCAGTCGATCCGGATCGTCGAGCGCACCTCGAGCTCCTCGAGCGCCGACGGCTCCGCGGGGAACCGCTCGGTCACCCAGCCGTAGAAGACCTGCTCCTGGTGGATGGTGCGCCCCTCGAACGAGAAGGTGCCCCGGTCGGCGTGCACCGGCCCGAGGAGGTCGTCACCGGTGATGGTGGCTCCGGTCTCCTCCCAGACCTCCCGGACCGCCGCCTGCCGGTCGCTCTCCCCCGGCTCGACGCCCCCGCCCACGGTGTACCAGTACGGGTCCTCCGGGCGGTGCGGGTCGAACCCCTTGATCATCAGGACGTACCCGTCGGCATCCACGACGACGACCCGCGCGGCACGCCGGTGCACCACCTCCGCCACGTCGTCGTCCCCGGCCCGGTCGGTGCCGACGTGCTCGCGGGTCACGACGCGGCCAGGCGGCGCAGGTACGCCAGCCAGTCGCGGGTGAAGGCGGGCTCGGTGGTCCGCAGGATGGTCGTGAAGGCCACCCGCGCGTCGGCGTCGGGGTCGACCGAGGTGTTCGTCGAGCCGCTCGCGGCTCCGGGAACGGTCGCCACGTCGAGGTAGAACCGCACCAGCCCGGCCTCGCCGTGCCGGTCGACGATGCGGCACACCGCGAGCCACGCGGCGTTGTAGCTCGGGGCGATCGTGGAACGTCCGGGGTCGAAGTCACCGGCGGTGGGCAGCGCGGTCGGCCCGGTGCCGGCCCGGACCTTCTGCAGGAGCGCTGCAGCGATCCGTTGTCGGGTGGCGTCGACGTCGCGGTACCCGACGTAGTCCGCCATCCCCTCGGAGAGCCACAGGGGCACCTGCCTGGTCGTCGTCGCCCGGATGGCCACGTGCGTGGCCTCGTGGGTGGTGACGACCTGCTGGCCCGTCCGCTCGAGCGTCGCGAACGCCTCCGGGTTGATGACCACCCGGTCGGTCCCCGTCCGCCCCGTCGGGTCGAAGGGGCCGTCGGTGACGGCAGCCACCTGGGCCACCGCCGTGGGGTCCTGTCCGACCTGCTCGGCCATCTGGCCGGAGGTCGCCGGGACCACGAGGACCAGTCGGGCGTTCCAGCGGGGCGTCCAGACCGCGCGCACGCCCGCCACCGCGCGGTCCCCGAGCTGGAGGTAGGGCCGCAACCGGCTGGCCGGCCCCGACCCGATGACCAGCGTCGTCGCGCTGCGCGCCACCGCGAGGTCCGGCAGGTCCCACACCTGCACCTGGGTGCCACCGTCGGTGTCGTCGACCAGCTTCCACCCGCCAGCCCGCCGGACCACGGTGAAGTAGGACTCGAACTCCCTGGTGCCGGTGTCGAACCCGGCCAGGCTGTAGCGCCCGCCGACCCTGGAGACCCAGGCATCGGGACCGAGCTGGGCGACGCGGTCGGTCGACAGCGGCGGCGCGGGCTCGGGGGTGCCGTACCGGAAGGTCCCGAGCGGCAGCTTCGTGAGCGCGTCGAACTGTTGCAGCTGTCGCAGCCCGAACCCCGAGGCCGGGTCGTCGAGGGTGGCCCGGAAGGCTGCGCGGTCGTGCTCCCTGACGGCGCGCGCCCGACGGTCGAGGAGGGCGGCGAGCGCCTCCTCGCGGTCGACCGTCGGGGTGCCCGAACCCTGCTGGGTGGTCACCCCCGACGCAGACGGCGCAGAAGACGCGGACGAGGACCCGGAGGAGCGGGGCCCGTCGTCCGAGCAGGACGAGAGCGTCAGGATCAGGCAGGTCACACAGGTCAGGCCGGTCGCCACCGAGGCGACTCGCCGCTGTCCCGCCCTGGTCCGCACCGGCCCATCGTAGGCAGGACGGCGGGACGGGATCGCTCAGCCGACGGCGCGGACGTGGGCGGCCCACGGCTCGCGCCGAGCGCTGACGTCGCCGGCCTCGTGCGCCGACACCAGCCCGGCCGCCGCGAACCGCGTCACGGCCAGCCGCTCGGCGGCGTCGAGCGGCAGCTCCGCGCTCGAGGGGGTGAGCAGCGCCGTGACCATGCAGTCGTCGCAGTGCAGGTCACGCACGGGGCAGCTCTGGCAGTCGATGATCATCGCGATCACCCCTTCTTCGTCGTCAGCTGTCGGTGTACCCGGTGGACCACTTCCACCTGACGACGACGCTACGAGACGCCACCGACAGCGCCCTCCGACGCCATCCGGGCTGCTCTCCCCGTCGCCCCCGACGCCGCACCGTCCGGACCCGCGCGCCTGCGTCGGGCTGTCACACCACCGGCATACCGTCGGGGACATGCAGATGGTCCAGGGCACCTTCGACGACTTGGGCACGGCGTTGGCCGATGTCACGTTCGTCGTCGTCGACCTCGAGACCACCGGTGGCAGCCCGGCCGACTCCGCGATCACCGAGATCGGGGCGGTGAAGGTCCGCGGCGGCGAGGTGCTCGGCGAGTTCCAGACCCTGGTCAACCCGCACCTGCCCATCCCCCCCTTCATCCAGGCGCTCACCGGCATCACGACGGCGATGGTGGCCGACGCCCCGCGCATCGAGTCGGCCCTGCCCGCGTTCATGGAGTTCGCCGCCGGCACCGTGCTGGTGGCGCACAACGCGCGCTTCGACATCGGGTTCCTCAAGATGGCCGCGTCCCTGCAGGGCATCGAGTGGCCCCGCCACACGGTCCTCGACACCGTCCACCTGGCGCGTCAGCTGGTCCCCCGCGACGAGGCCCGCAACCACAAGCTGTCCACGCTCGCGGCGCTGTTCGGCGCGCAGACCACCCCCGACCACCGGGCGCTGCACGACGCGCGCGCCACCGTGGACGTCCTGCACGCCCTCATCGGCCGGGTCGGCAGCCTCGGGGTCCACACCCTCGAGGAGCTCTCGAGCTACACCTCCAGGGTCAGCCCGGCGCAGCGCCGCAAGCGCTGGCTCGCCGACGGGCTGCCCGACCAACCGGGGGTCTACCTGTTCAAGGACGGCGCCGGCCGCGTCCTCTACGTCGGCACCTCCGTCAACATCCGGACCCGGGTGCGCAGCTACTTCACGGCGTCCGAGCACCGCTCACGGATGGCCGAGATGGTGCGCCTCGCCGAGAGCGTCACCCCGGTCGTGTGCGCCACGACCCTCGAGGCCGAGGTCCGCGAGCTGCGCCTCATCGCCGAGCACAAGCCGCGCTACAACCGGCGATCGAAGACCCCCGAGCGCGCCACCTGGGTGAAGCTCACCGTCGAGGCCTTCCCCCGCCTGTCGATCGTGCGCGAGGTCCGGGCCGACGGCGCGAAGTACATCGGCCCCTTCGGCAGCCGTTCCTCCGCCGAGGCGGCCGTCGCCGCCGTCCACGAGGTGATCCCGTTGCGGCAGTGCGTCCAGCGGCTCTCCCCCACGAGGTTCGTCGGGTCGTGCGCCCTCGCCGACATGGGCCGTTGCGGCGCGCCCTGCACCGGCGCCCAGTCCGTCCAGCAGTACGACGTGGTCGTCCAGGACGCCGTGCACGCCCTCGTCGGCGACTCCCGGGACGTGGTCACCGCCCTGCGCGGCCGGATGGGCTCCCTCGCCGAGCAGGAGCGGTACGAGGACGCCGGCACCCTGCGTGACCGCCTCCTCGCGCTCGTCCGCGGTATGGCGCGGGCGCAGCGCATCGCGCCCCTCGCCGCCAGCCCGGAGATCGTCGCCGCCCGCCGGGCCGCCGCGGGCGGGTGGGAGCTGGTCGTGGTCCGTCACGGACGCCTCGCCGCCTCCACGATCTCCCCGCGCGGCGCCGACCCGATGCCCTACGTCGAGGCGATGCGCCAGGCGGCCGAGGTGGTCCTGCCCGCACCGTGGCCGGCACCGGCCGCGATCCCCGAGGAGACCGAGAAGATCCTGCGCTGGCTCGAGCAGCCCGGAGTCAGGGTCGTCGACGTCGACGGCGAGTGGACCTGCCCCGTCGGTGGCGCAGCCGGTGCCCGCGCCGCGCTTGAGGGGACGGCCGAACGGTCCCAGCGCTCCGCCTTCGTCGCCGCATCCTGACGCCGCGGACCCGCGCCCGCCGATACAGTGGGCAGGTGATCTCCGCCATCGTCCTCATCAACGCCGAAGTCGACCGGATCCCCGAGGTCGCCCAGGCGATCGCCGAGCTCGACGGGGTCAGCGAGGTCTACTCGGTGGCCGGCGACGCCGACCTCATCGCGCTGGTGCGGGTCCGCGCGCACGAGGAGCTGCACGACGTCATCGCCGGACGGCTCAACAAGGTCGAGGGCGTCACGGGCACCAACACGCACATCGCGTTCCGCACGTACTCCAAGCACGACCTCGAGGCGGCGTTCAGCCTCGGCCTGGACGGCGACTGAGCCCACGGGCCATCCCGGTCGTCAGGGGGCCGTCCGCGCGACCACCCGGGAGTACGGACACCCGTCCGGCTGATCTGAGTAGCAGAACCCATCCGGCGGCAGGGCGCACCCTCCACACTCGTGCCACCGCGCACGGTGCGCGCCCTTCCCTGGAGGACCGATGCCCCCGATCCCCTGTCCGTCCTGCGGCGCCCCGCTCCCGGCCCAGCCGGTCCAGTGCCCCGCCTGCCGACTGCCCCTGATCGGACCCGACGCCGCGCGGCTGTGGGAGCTCGACCAGCGCCTCGCAGCCCTGCGGACCGAACGAGCACAGGTCCTGCTGGCGCTGCGCACCACGGGCGTGCTCGAGGCAGGGAGCGTCGCCACGGCGGCGGGCTCCGGAGCAGACGTCCTCGCCTCGAGCTCGCCCACCCCTGCCCGTCCGACACCGACGACCGCCGCCGCACCACCCGTCACCGCACCACCCGCCGCCATCGCACCGCCCGCCGCACCACCAGCGGCCGCCGCACCGCGTCGGCGCTGGACCACTCAGCAGACCCTGCTCGGAGTGGGCGTCCTGCTCGTCCTGGTGGCCTCGTCCATCGCCCTCGCCGTCGCCTGGTTCCTCATCGGCCCCTACGGCCAGATGGTCGTCATGGGCGGCCTCACCGCGGTGGCGGCGGGCGTCTCCCTGCGGCTCTCCCGGCGCGGCCTGTCCAGCACCGCCGAGGCGCTCGCGCTCGTGGCCGGCGGCCTGCTGCTGCTGGACACGACCGCTGCTCGCCGGTTCGGGCTGCTGGGCCTGGCCAGCCTCGACTCGCGCCCGTACGCCACGGTCACCGGCCTGCTCGTCGCCGGCCTGCTCGCGGCGCTGCACCGCCGCGACCGCAGGATCGCGGCCTTCGCCCTCCTGTCGCTCACCTCGGCCTCGATCGCGTGGGCCGGTGTCGTCGCCCTGGCCGACGACCCCGCTCCCGTGGCAGCCCTCTCCCTCCTCGGTGCGGCAGTCTTCGGCGGAGCACGACTGCTGTTGCCCGAGTCGCTGGGACTGACGAGGCGAGCCGCCACGGGGCCCGCGTCCGGCTGGGTCGTGCTGGCGTTCCTCGCTGCCGCGGCCGGTGCCCTCGCCGGGGCCGAGCCGGGAGGCCCTGCCTCGGTGACCTTCTCGGGCGCGGCCAGCGTGGGCCTGCTCCTGCTCGTCTGCGCCGCGGGCGCAGAGGTCGTCCGCCGGGTCGTCGCTGCCCGTGCGGCCGTCCTCGGTTCGCGGGCTGCCGTGCGCGCCGACTGGTCGGCCCGGGCGCTCACCGGCGACTGGCGCGCGCTCGGCGTGGTGGCCGTCACCGCCACCCTGGCCGCGCCGACCGCGGTGCTGTCGTTCGGCCTCCAGGTCGGCGCGACCGGCACGGCCGTGCTCGCCGTGCTCGTCGCGGCGGTCGGCGCCGGCCTGCTCGTCCTGCGACGCCCCAGCCGGTCCCTCGGGGACCTGTGGCTCCTCGGCGAGCTGGGCCTCGCGCAGCTGCTCCTCGTCGTCGTCGGCGCGGCCCACGGGGCCGACGTCGCCACGACCATCACCCTCCTGGCGGTCGCCTCCGTCGCCACGACCGCGGCTGCCCGCCGTCCCGCCTGGCGGGCCGTCGCCTCGGGCGTCGCAGCACTGGCCCTGCTGGGGGCGGTCGCGCTGGCCTCGGGTCTGGGCTCCCCCGTGGTGCAGGTGTTCGCGCTGACCGCGCTCGGGCTGGCCCTGACCGCAACCGCGCTGGCCCGCCCCGCCCGGGCCGAGGAGGTCCCGGTGGCCGCCGTCGCCGTCCTGGCCTTCGCCCTCGCCCTGGCCGGCGCGACCGGTCAGCGGCTGCCCGACGGGGTCACCGCCACCGTCCTGGCCGCGGTCACCGTGGCAGCCACCGCCACCGCCGTCCTGCGCCCCCGCGGGCGGTCCGTCGCCTCGGGTGTCGGCGCGCTCGCCCTCCTCGGCGCCGTGGCGCTGGCCTCCGGACTCGTCTCGCCCACCACCCAGGCCCTGGCCGTCACAGCGCTCGCCGTCGTCCTGGCCTCGGCGGCCCTGGCCCGTCCGCACCGGGCCGAGGAGCTGCCGGTGGCCGCCGTCGCCGGCCTCGGCTTCGTCCTGGCCCTCGTCACGTCAGCGGGCCAGCAGCTGCCGGAGGCGGTCACCGCGACCGTCCTGGCCGCCCTCGCCGCCACCGCTGCGGTCGCCGCGGTCCTGCGTCCCGCGGTGCGACCGGCGGCCGAGGGCCTGGCCGCCGTCAGCGGCACCGCAGCGGTCTGGTTGGCCGGCGGACTCGTCTCCCCCGAGGTGCAGTGGACCCTGCTGGCCCTGACGGCCACCGCCCTGGCAGCGCTGTCCGCCTGGCGCCGCGGCGCCCTCGACGAGCTCGTGCTGGGGTCCGGCGCGGTGCTCACGTCGTTCGCCGCCGTGGCCGTCGCCCTCGACCACGGCTGGCCGCACGCAGCGGCGGGTGCCGCCGCGGCATACGGTCTCGTCGCGGTGGGGTATGCCGCCCTCCCGCACCGCCGCGGTGTCGTCACCGCCGCCGTCCTCGGGCTCACCACCGCGGTGTGGCTGGAGCTCCTCGAGGCGGAGGTGACCCGGCTGGAGGCGTACACGGTGCCCCTGGCCCTGGTGCTGCTCGCTGCCGGGTTGTGGTCGCACCGCGAGCTGGGTGACCGGTCCTGGGCCGTCGCCGGACCGGCGCTGGCCGTCGGGCTGCTGCCGTCGGCACTGGCCACGGCCGTCGGCGACGACCTCGCCCGTGCCCTGGTCACCGTCACGCTGGGCGCCGCCGTCCTCGCCCTCGGCGCGTGGCGCCGCTGGCAGGCGCTGGTGGTGCTCGGCGCCGCCGCCGCAGCGCTGGTGGCGGTGACCCAGCTCGGGCCGGTGACCCTGCACGCACCGCGGTACCTCACCCTCGGCACCGTCGGGGTCGCGCTGCTCCTCGTGGGCGCCCGCTACGAGCAGAGCCGGGCAGGAGCCCGTCAGGCCGTCAGCTGGCTGAGCCAGATGTCCTGACGCGCCCGAGCGCCCACGCGAGGGGGCGGACGGTCAGGCGGTCGTGGCTGCGGCCCAGGCGGCGAGCTTCTCCGCCGCCGCACCGGAGTCCAGGGCCTGCTCGGCGCGATCCATCCCTGTGCGGATGCCCGCGAGGAAGTCCGCGTCGGAGGTGCCACGGTCGGGCTCGGTGAGCGCCAGCGCGATGCCCGCGTTGAGGACCACAGCGTCCCGGACCGCCCCACGGCTGCCGTCGAAGAGCTCACGGGCGACCCGGGCGTTGAAGGCCGCGTCGGCGCCGCGGAGGGCCTCGATCGGCTGCCGTTCGAGCCCGAGGTCGAGGGGGTCCAGGGTGCGCTGGGTGACCGTGCCCCCGCGGACCCACCACACCGTGGACGTGGTGCTGAGCGTCAGCTCGTCGAGGCCGTCGTCACCGCGGAAGACCGCCGCGTCCTTGCCGCGGTCGGCGAACACCCCGGCCATCAGCGTCGCGAGCCGCGGGTCGGCGACACCGACGGCGGCATACGTGGGCTGCGCGGGGTTGGTCAGCGGACCCAGGGCGTTGAACGTCGTGCCCACACCGAGACCGCTGCGCGCCGCGGCGGCGTGCCTCATCGCCGGGTGGAAGGTCTGGGCGAAGCAGAAGGTGATGCCGGCCTCGCCCGCCACCTGCTGCACGCGTTCGGGCGAGAGCGTCAGGCTCACGCCGAGGGCCTCGAGGACGTCGGCCGACCCCGACGACGAGGACGCGGCCCGGTTGCCGTGCTTGACGACGCGGATGCCGCTGGCGGCGATGACGACCGACGCCATCGTCGAGATGTTGACCGTGTGCGAACGGTCGCCACCCGTGCCGACGATGTCGAGGCTGGGCTCGGGGACGACGATGCGGTTGGCGTGGGCGAGCATCATGTCGGCGAGGCCGCGCAGCTCCTCGACCGTCTCCCCCTTGGCGCGCAGGGCGATGAGGAAGCCGGCGACCTGGACCGCCGAGGCCTCACCGCTCATCACCTGGTCCATCGCCCAGGACGCCTGGTCACCGGTGAGGTGCTCACCCGCGAGGAGCAGGGTGAGCAGGTCCGGCCAGGTGTACGCGGACCCGACCTGTGAGGACACGGCGGTCAGGACGCGCTCGGGCGCCCGCGTCGACCGAGCTCCGCCACGGCACCGGCCAGGGCGATCGGGTCGAGCGGGTGCGGGACGGCCAGGTCGGCCAGGGACCACGTCGCGAGCCAGCCGTCCTGCGGGCGTCCGGTGAGGACCAGCACGGGCGGGCAGTCGAAGATCTCGCTCTTGAGCTGGCGGCACAGGCCCAGCCCACCGATCGGCGAGGTCTCGCCGTCGAGGACCAGCACGTCGAAGCGCGTCGACTCGACCGCCTCGACCACGGCGGCGGCCGTGGCGCACTCGCGCCACAGGGTGACCTCGACGTCGCGGGCCGGGCGCCGGCCAACGTTGACGCGCACCGCGTCACGGGTCGTGCGGTCGTCGCTGTAGAGGAGCACCGAGATCTGACGAGCCGAGGACCCCGTGGAGGGGGTCGGGTCGGCGGCGGTCGCGTGCGAAGCGGTCATGACGCAGATGCTACCGGTGCGGCCCCGGCGGCCTGTCGCACGTCCTTCGAGCCGACGTCGCGGACCCCGCACAGGTGTTCTGCGACACCTGTCAGGCGGCTGTCCGGCATCTGTCGGGCATCCGTCGGGGGGTCGGCGGTGTGCCCGTCCGGGAATGGGCAATAATGGCGCTCGTGGCGACAGCATCCGTGACTTCCGACGTCCCCCGAGCGACCGGGAGCATTCCCGGTCACGGGCCCGTGTCCCGACCCAACATGGTGTCGGTCGGCACCATCGTCTGGCTCTCCAGCGAGCTGATGTTCTTCGCGGGCCTGTTCGCGATGTACTTCACGATCCGCTCGGTGGAGCCCGACCTCTGGTCGGTGAAGACGGACGTCCTCAACGTCCCCTTCGCCACGATGAACACGATCATCCTCGTGATCTCCTCGGTGTGGTGCCAGCTCGGCGTGCACGCCGCGGAGCACGGCAAGCCGCACCGCGGCAGCGCGAGCCTCCTGTCGCTCAAGGAGTGGGGCATGCGCGAGTGGTACGTCCTCACCTACGTCTTCGGCGCGATCTTCGTGTCGGGTCAGGTGCTGGAGTACTCCGAGCTCGTCCACGAGAACATCACGCTCTCCTCCGACGCCTACGGCTCGGTCTTCTACCTGACGACCGGCTTCCACGCGCTGCACGTGACGGGCGGGCTGCTCGCCTTCCTGCTCATCATCGGCCGCACCTTCACGACCCGGCACTACAGCCACGCACAGGCTGCCGGCGCCGTCGTGACCTCGTACTACTGGCACTTCGTCGACGTGGTGTGGATCGCGCTGTTCGCGACCATCTACCTCCTGAAGTGACCTGCGCCGACATGACGTCGCTGCCGACCAGTCCCCTGACCGCCCTGCCCGCACCCACCGACAGGACCGCACCGTGAACGCCCTGGCCGCCCGCCGCCGACACCCCGCCGCGATCGCCCTGCTCATCCTGCTCGGCCTCGTCGTGACCGGCGTCGCCTACGCCACCTTCGCCCCCAAGCAGGCCGACGCCGCCACCGCCTCGGCCAGCTCGGTCCAGGACGGCAAGAAGCTCTTCCTCGCCAACTGCGCGACGTGCCACGGCCTGCAGGCCCAGGGCACCAAGGCCGGCCCGAGCCTCGCCGGTGTCGGCGCGGCCGCCGTCGACTTCCAGATGGGCACCGGTCGTATGCCGCTCGCGGCCCCCGGGGTCCAGGCACCGCAGAAGCGGGTCCAGTTCAGCGACGACGAGATCGCCTCGGTCGCGGCCTACATCGCCTCGCTGGCCCCCGGCCCCACCGTGCCGGACAGCGACGTCTCCAGCGGCCAGGGCGGCAACGTCGCCAAGGGCGCCGAGCTGTTCCGCGTCAACTGCGCCATGTGCCACAACTTCGCCGGCTCGGGTGGCGCGCTGACCCGCGGCAAGTACGCCCCGTCGCTGCGCGACGTCGAGGGCAAGCACATCTACGAGGCCATGGTCACCGGCCCGCAGTCGATGCCGGTCTTCAGCGACACCAACATCGCCCCCGAGTCCAAGAACGACATCGTCGCCTACCTGCACTCGGTCGACAAGCAGGAGAACGTCGGCGGCATGGCCCTGGGCAACCTCGGGCCGGTCTCCGAGGGACTTTTCGTCTGGGTCTTCGGGCTCGGCATCATGGTCGCCTTCGCGGTCTGGCTGGGCAAGAAGGCCGCCTGATGCGCATGTCACATCCGGTGGCCACATCCGCGCCGAAGGCGCACCATGGAACTCACGACCGCAACGCGACAGGATCGAACTCACGATGAGCGAAAACGGCACGCCCCACGGCGAGGTCGTCGGCACGGGCTCGAACGGCTACGGCGCCTCGGCGGTGCGGCTGGACCAGGGTCACATCGAGGGCACCGGGGGTCTCCCCGAGCGCTTCGAGAACCCCGGCCTCCCGCCCCACGTCGCGCGCATGGCCGACCTCGACGAGAAGGCCGCCAAGCGCGCCGAGAAGCAGGTCGCCACGCTCTTCGGCCTCTCGAGCCTCGCGACGGTCGGCTTCATCATCGCCTTCTTCGCGATCGACAAGGAGAGCAGCACCTACATCCCCGGGATCGGTGACGCGAGCCTCTACAACGTCGTCATCGGCGTGCTGATGGCCGTCGCCCTGCTCGGCGTCGGCGTCGGCGCCGTCCACTGGGCCAAGACCCTCATGCCCGACGCGGAGTCGGTCGAGTACCGCCACCCCCAGCGGGCCAAGGACGAGGACCGCCAACGCGTGGTCTCGGAGCTGACGGCCGGTGGGGACAAGGCCCAGCTCGGTCGTCGCCCCCTCATCAAGTACTCCCTGCTCGGTGCGCTCGCGCTGCCGCCCATCACGCTGGTCGTTCCGCTCGTCGCGGGCCTCGGCCCGGTGCCCAAGGACGCGCTCTCCAAGACCATCTGGAAGAAGGGCGACCGGCTCGTCCGCGACCCGGAGCGCACGCCGATCCGCGCCGACCAGGTCACGATCGGTTCGGTCTTCCACGTCCTTCCCGAGTCGATCAAGGACTCCGAGCACGTCCTCGAGGACAAGGCCAAGGCCGCCGTCCTGCTGATGCGGCTCAACCCCGAGGACATCAAGCCCAAGAAGGAGCGTGACTGGGGCCATGAGGGCATCGTCGCGTACTCCAAGATCTGCACCCACGTGGGCTGCCCCGTGGGCCTGTACGAGCAGCAGACCCACCACCTGCTCTGCCCCTGCCACCAGTCGACGTTCGACGTGACGCAGGACTGCAAGGTCATCTTCGGCCCGGCCAAGCGCCCGCTGCCGCAGCTGAAGATCACCGTTGATTCCGAGGGTTACCTGGTGGCCGACTCCGCCTTCCGCGAGGCTGTCGGCCCGAGTTTCTGGGAGCGTGGTTCCGCATGAGCAACGACCGCAACGGGTCCTCCGACGACCCGATCGATCGCCTTCGCCGCGAGGACCCGCAGCCGGAGGCCCCGGCCAACCCCGGGATGAAGGCCGTCGGCGGTGTCGCCGGCTGGCTCGACGACCGCACCGGTGCTGCCAAGCCGGTCGGGTACCTCATGAAGAAGGTGTTCCCCGACCACTGGTCCTTCATGCTCGGTGAAGTCGCCATGTACTCGATGATCATCTGCCTGATCTCGGGCACCTTCCTGACGTTCTGGTTCGTGCCCAGCGCCGGCCAGGTCGTCTACGACGGCTCCTACCTGCCGCTGCGTGGCGTCACCGTCTCCGAGGCCTACCGCTCGACCGTCGACATCTCGTTCGACATCCGTGGCGGCCTGCTCATCCGGCAGATCCACCACTGGGCCGCGCTGATGTTCATCGTCGCGCTGTCGGTGCACATGCTCCGCGTGTTCTTCACCGGTGCGTTCCGCAAGCCCCGTGAGATCAACTGGGTCATCGGCTGCATCCTGTCGATGCTCGCGCTGGTCGAGGGCTTCGCCGGCTACTCCCTCCCCGACGACCTGCTGTCCGGTACCGGCCTGCGTGCCGCCGAGGGCTTCATGCGCTCGGTCCCCGTCCTCGGCTCGTACATGTCGTACTTCCTGTTCGACGGCGCCTTCCCCGGCGAGGCGATCATCCCCCGCCTGTACTCCGTGCACGTGCTGCTGCTGCCCGCGATCCTGGTCGGCCTCTTCGTCGCCCACATCGGCCTGGTCTTCATCCACAAGCACACGCAGTACCCCGGCCCGGGCAAGACCAACGACAACGTCGTCGGCTTCCCGGTCATGCCGGTGTATGCCGCGAAGGCCGGTGGCTTCTTCTTCATCGTCTTCGGCGTCCTCGCCCTCATCGCGGCGCTGGTCACGATCAACCCGATCTGGGCGTACGGGCCCTACGACCCGTCGCCGGTCACCGCCGGCTCCCAGCCGGACTGGTACATGGGCTTCGCCGACGGTGCGCTGCGCCTGCTGCCCGGCTGGCTGGAGTTCACGGCCTTCGGGTTCACGTTCTCCTTCAACGTCATGATCGGTGCCATCCTCCTCATCCCCGTGATGTACGGGCTGATGGCTGCCTACCCGTTCCTCGAGCGCTGGGTCACCGGCGACGACCGGGAGCACCACCTGCTCGACCGGCCGCGCAACAACCCGACGCGCACCGGCCTGGGCATGGCGGCGCTGACGATGTACGGCGTGCTCATGTTCGCCGCGGGCAACGACATCATGGCGATCAAGCTGGGCCTGTCGATCAACGACATCACCCACATCCTGCGTGCGGCGTTCTTCGTCGCCCCACCGATCGCCTTCTGGGTCACCAAGCGGATCTGCCTGTCGTTGCAGCGCCGCGACCGCGACCTCGTGCTGCACGGTCGCGAGACCGGCCGCATCGTCCGCACCGCCGACGGCCAGTTCTTCGAGCAGCACGAGCCGCTCGACGAGTACACCCGCTGGCTGCTGGTGCAGCACGACAAGCAGGAGCCCCTGCAGCTCACGGCCGGGGTCGACGAGCACGGTGTCGCCTCCCCCACCGCCCGCAAGGACAAGCTGCGGGTCGCGCTGTCGGAGTTCTACTTCAAGGACCGCATCGATCCGGTCACGCCGGCCGAGCTCGCTGCCGCCCACCACGACGGCCACGCCCTCGAGGCGATCGAGGAGGCTCCCCACGAGGAGGCGTCCCGCCCGGCTCTCGAGAGCTCGCACCGCAAGCCCCGCAAGCGTCCCTGAGGCCTTCCCGGGCACCGATCCACCGGTATGCCGTCCGCTCCCCCTGGAGCGGGCGGCATACCGGTGTCCGGGGGTGGTGTCCCGCCGGCGCCGGGCTGCGTGGCAGGCTGGGCGAGTGGTCGAGATGGGGGCACGGGAGTTCGAGCTGGCGGTCGGTGACGCCCTGGACGAGGTGCCGGGCGAGCCGATGGCGCTGCTCGACAACGTGGTGTTCCTCGTCGAGGACGAGCCACCACCGGAGGACCCCGACCTGCTGGGCGTCTACGACGGCACTCCCCTGACCGAGCGCGGGGACGCCTGGGCGGGTGCGCTGCCGGACCGGATCACGATCTTCCGCGGCCCGCTGTGCCGCATGTGCGAGGACCGCGACGAGCTGCTCGACGAGATCGCGGTGACCGTGGTCCACGAGATCGCCCACCACTTCGGCATCGACGACGCGAAGCTGCACGCCCTCGGCTGGGGGTGAGCGGCCCCGCTACCGCGTCCGGAGCGCGAACGCGGCAGCCATGGACGGGGCCCTCGCCCCCTCGCCCAGACGCGGCGTGCCGGTGACCTCGGCATAGAGCCGGGTGAGCGAGTAGTGGGTCAGCGGCGTGTGGACGACGACGTGGGACAGGGACGGGTGCGCCACGACGGTCAGCACGCGGTTGCCCGCCGTGCGGTCGTCCTCGTCCGCGGTGAGCACCACCGCCAGGCGGCCGGACCGCCAGTCCGGCCCGGTCAGGACCTGCGCCATCCGGGCGCGGAACCACTGGTCGGCCGTGGCCAGCGAGCAGTCGTGCGCGTCGTGGCACAGGTCGGGCACCAGCATCCCGGCGTCGGGCAGCGTTCCGGCGCGCACCGCGCGGTCGAAGGCAGCCAGGGGCTGGTCGTAGCGCCCACAGGCGGCCCGCTCGTCGACGAAGTACGCCCAGGGGTTGTGCTTCACCGCGTAGCGTCCCGCAGCGGTGAGCCGGCAGGGCGTGGTCATGGCGTCGAGGTAGATCCCGGCCGTGCGACCCCGGGCCAGGGCCGACCCGAAGACGCTGGGGCCGTGCAGGCGGTGGACGGCCGGACCGCCGTCGTCGGTGACGCCGTGCGTGCTCCCCGAGGCGATGGCCAGGTAGTTCGGCAGCGAGGGGTGACGGGTGGCCGTGTAGTGGTCGGCGTACCCGTAGCGCTGGGCCAGCGAGTACGTGTAGGGCATCGCTGACCGCATCTGGGCCAGCGAGTGGTTCTCGACCACCACGACGAGCAGCTTGGTCACCACGGGCGCGGTGAGGGCCGCCGCGCCGGCCCGGGGAGGCGGGGCGGTGCTGGACGTCGACGCGAGGGTGGAGGTGGGGGTGGGGGTGGTGGCGGGGGTGGTGGTCGTCACCGGACCGGAGCGCAGCCGCGAGGTGGCCGTGCCCGAGGTGGCCGGGCCCGAGGTGGCCGTGCCCGAGGTGCTGTTGCCCGAGGTGGCGGTGCCTGCGGAGGGCGCGCCCGGGGCGCCGACGCAGCCCCCCGCGACCAGGGCGCAGGCGAGGACGACGAGGAGACGGGTCACCGCCGGTGACATCTCGACCAGGCGGCGCACGACGTCAGGACCTTCACACGAGGGCGCTCTGCGCCTTCCAGCCCTTGTAGGAGTACTGCCAGACGCCGATGCCCTCGGTCGGCAGGAACGGGCGGTTGGAGCCGGTGAACTTCACGATGTCACCGACCTTGGAGTTCTCGAACATCCACTGCGCGTTCGCCAGGGACATGTTGACGCAGCCGTGGCTGACGTTGGAGTTGCCCTGGGCGCCCACCGACCACGGTGCTGCGTGCAGGTACTCACCGGTCCAGGTGACCCGCAGGTTCCACTTGGTGTCGATCTTGTAGTACCCGGGCTTGCCCTTGGCGATCCCGATGGTGGTGGAGTCCATGGTGACCTCCCCCTCCTTGCGGATGATGACCTTGGTGCCCGAGCGGGTCTCGGTGAGCTTGCCGGGACGCCCGGTGCTCACGGGGATGACCTTGATGACCTGCCCGCCGCGGCGGACGGTCATGGTGTGCGCCTTGATGTCGACCGTGGAGACCATGGCAGAGCCGACCGTGAAGCTGGCGTTGTCGTCGTTGCCGACCCACTTGTCGGGACCGGTCTGGACGCCGGTCAGGGGTGCCGCGACGGTGACCGTCGTGCCGGGCTTCCAGTAGCTGGCCGGACGCCACATCAGCTGGCGGCTGTCGAGCCAGCCCCACGCGCCGGCCTGCTTGGGGCTCGTCGTGACCTTGACCCGCTTCTCGATCTCCGCGCGCTGCTGGGCGGTGGTCACCGCCGAGTCGAACTGGATCGCCACGGGCATGCCCACCCCGACGGTGGCGCCGGCGTTGAGGATGCCGTACGTGGCGGTGACCTTGGGCTTGAGGGTCGAGAACCTGGCGGTCGTGGTGGACGGCGTGCCGTCCTCGCCCTTGGCTGCCGCGGTGACGGTGTAGGAGGCGCTGGGAGCCAGTCGGGCCGTGGACGTCCACGTGCCGTCGCCGGCGACCGTGCCTGCGACCTTGCGGCCCTTGGCGTCGGTCACCGAGACGGTGCCCAGGGCTCCGCTGACGGCCTTGACGACGACGGGCTGGTCGGGCTTGACGCCCTTGCTGCCGTCGGCGGGCGTCACCGTGAGCTCGGCCGGCGTGCTGGTGGTGGTGCTCGACGAGCTGGACGACGAGCTCCCGCTCGCCGACGGGCTACCGGCCACGGGGTCGGTCGCCGGGCTGGCGGCGTTGCCGGAGCACCCGGCCAGCAGGGCGACGGCCGCCACGGCCCCCACCACTGCCATCAGGCCCCGCGAACGCTGTGTCGTACGCACCACGTGTGAACTCCCTGTGTCCCTGTGCGCGGCCGGGGCCGCGCATCCTGCTCGTGCTTCGTCACCAGGGGCCGATCGGACGGGCCCCTGCTCGACAGACGCCGCAGGACCGCTGGAGGTTGTCGGTCGTGTCGGGTCTGTGGTCGGCCGCGACGACGCAGCCGGGATGTTGGAACAACCGAGCCCGGCTGCGCAACGCTGATCGGCCTGGCAGGTGCCGGGCCCCCTCGGAGAGCGGCGACCCACCTGGACCGCCACGGCCACCCCTCGGGCCGCCCCCACATCGTACCTTCCCACCGGGACGACGACGGCGCCCCGCCCGCCGAGCGGGAGGGGCGCCGGTCGGACGCGCAGGGTCGGGAGGTGCCGGTCAGACCGCGTGCGGGCCCTTGAAGTACTCGAAGGTCCACCCCACGAGGGCGACGACACCGAACGCGGCGCCGATGATGAACAGCCACCAGCCGACGGCCAGGCCCAGGAAGACGACGGCACCGGCAGCGGCCAGCGGCAGGGGCCACCAGGAGTGCGGGCTGAAGAAGCCGTACTCGCCCTCCTGCTCGGCGATCTCGCCGCTGGGGTTGTCCTCGGGGCGCTCCGGCAGTCGCCGGGCGGTCGCCCAGAGGTAGAAGGCGATCATCAGGCCCAGACCGGAGGACAGGAACAGCCCGGCGGGACCGACCGGCTCCTTCCAGTGGGTGAAGATGCCGTACGCCAGGCCCACGGGGGCGAAGAACGCGGCCAGGATGACGAAGAGCTTGTACTCGATCTTCATGGTCAGTCGCGCTCCTCGTGGAACCGGGGGTGCTTGTCGTGGTCCAGCGAACCGGTGGCGTGGGCGTGCTCGCCCACCCCGACCTCGGCCGGCCCGATGATCCGCGTCAGGGTGTCGGGGTCGGCCTGCAGCCCACCGGCGGGAGCCGCCTCGGGGTGGTGCAGGTCGAACGCCGGACGCTCCGAGCGGATGCGCGGGAGGGTGTCGAAGTTGTGGCGCGGCGGCGGGCAGGAGGTCGCCCACTCGAGCGAGGCGCCATACCCCCACGGGTCGTCGGTCTCGACGAGCGGCGCGGTGCGCCACGTCTTCCACACGTTGTAGAGGAACGGCAGGGTCGAGGCCGCCAGCAGGAAGGCGCCGAAGGTCGAGATCTGGTTCTGGACGGTGAACCCGTCCTCGGGCAGGTAGTCGGCGTAGCGACGGGGCATGCCGTCGATGCCGAGCACGTGCTGGATGAGGAAGGTCGTGTGGAAGCCGATGAAGAGCATCCAGAAGTGGATCTTGCCGAGCGTCTCGTCGAGCATGCGCCCGGTGAACTTCGGCCACCAGAAGTAGAACCCGGCGAACATCGCGAACACGACCGTGCCGAAGACGACGTAGTGGAAGTGCGCGACGACGAAGTAGCTGTCGGAGAGGTGGAAGTCCAGGGCGGGGCTGGACAGGATGATGCCCGTCAGGCCACCGAACAGGAACGTCACGAGGAAGCCGATCGACCAGAGCATCGGCGTCTCGAAGGACAGCTTGCCGCCCCACATCGTGCCGATCCAGTTGAAGAACTTCACGCCCGTGGGCACGGCGATGAGCATCGTCATCACCGCGAAGAACGGCAGGAGCACCTGGCCCGTGGCGTACATGTGGTGGGCCCAGACCGTCACGGACAGCGCCGCGATGCCGATCGTCGCGAAGACCAGGGTCTTGTAGCCGAAGATCGGCTTGCGCGAGAAGACCGGCAGGATCTCGGAGATGATGCCGAAGAACGGCAGCGCGATGATGTAGACCTCTGGGTGCCCGAAGAACCAGAACAGGTGCTGCCACAGCATCGGACCACCGTTCCCGGGGTCGAACACGTGGGCTCCGAACTTGCGGTCGGCGCCCAGCGCGAGCAGCGCGGAGGCGAGCACCGGGAAGGCCATCAGCACGAGCAGCGACGTGATGAGGATGGTCCAGGTGAAGATGGGCATCCGGAACATCGTCATGCCGGGCGCGCGCATGCAGATGATGGTGGTGATGAAGTTGACGGCACCCAGGATCGTGCCGAAACCACCGAGCGCGAGGCCGAAGACCCACAGGTCGCCACCGAGGCCGGGGCTGTTGGAGGCGTCGGACAGCGGGGCGTAGGCGAACCAGCCGAACGACGCCGCACCCGACGGGGTGAGGAAGCCGGCCGAGGCGATGAGGCCACCGAACAGGTAGAGCCAGTAGGCGAACATGTTCAACCGCGGGAACGCGACGTCAGGCGCGCCGATCTGGATCGGCATGAGCGCGTTGGCGAACCCGGCGAACAGCGGCGTCGCGAACAGCAGCAGCATGATCGTGCCGTGCATCGTGAACAGCTGGTTGAACTGGTCGGGGTTGTCGACGACCTGCAGGCCCGGCTGGAACAGCTCGGCGCGGATGAGCAGCGCCAGCACCCCACCGAACATGAAGAAGATGAACGACGTGATGAAGTAGAGGTTGCCGATGACCTTGTGGTCGGTCGTCGTCATCCACTTCACGACGGTCTGGCCCTTGGTGAGCCGACGCGTCGCAGTGGCCTCCGTCGAACGGAAGTACGTCCCCGTCGACTCGGTGGCGGCTGCCATCAGTTGCTCCCTGCACTAGGCACGAGGTTCTTGTCCTCGTTCATCAGCTTGTTGACGTTGAGGCTGTTGTCGAGCTGACCGGTGTTGCCCTGCGCCTTCAGCTCGGCGATGTGCGCCTGGTACTCGGCCGGTGTGACGACCTTGACGTTGAACAACATCTGCGAGTGGTAGGCGCCGCACAGCTCGGCGCACTTGCCCTTGAACGTGCCGACCTCGGTGGGCACGACCTGGAACTTGTTGACGCGGCCCGGGATCATGTCGAGCTTCTGGAGGAAGGCCGGCACCCAGAACGAGTGGATGACGTCGCGGGAGGTCAGCACGAACTCGGTGCGCTGGCCCACGGGGAGGTAGAGCGTCGGGAGGCTCTCCTCCGCGCCCGGCTCACCGGTGAGCTCGGCCTGCGTGCCGGTCTCGTAGGTCTGCTCCTTGACGTAGTTGAAGTCCCAGCTCCACTTCTTGCCCACGACGTTGACGACCACGTCGGCGGGCTTGGAGGTGTCGAGCAGCGCGGCCTCGTCACGGGCGGTGTAGTAGAAGAGCACCGCGATCATGAAGACGGGGACGACGGTGTAGAGGATCTCCATCGGCACGTTGTAGCGCAGCTGCACCGGGAGCTCGGTGTCGTCCTTCTTGCGCCGGTAGGCCACGACGCACCAGAGGATCAGACCCCAGGTGATGACGCCCACCGCGAGGGCCGCGATCCACGCGCCGTTCCACAGGGACGTGACGCGCTCACCGCCCTCGGTGACCGCGCGCGGCAGGAACCCGTCCTGGGCGCGACCGGCACACCCCGACAGGACGAGCGTGGTGATCGCCAGGCCTACGCCGGTGGCGGATCTCCTGCTAACAGACCGCTGCCGGTGAGGGCGCGGCGCAGAGACGTCGAGCTGACGCAACGGTGCACCTTCTTCGAAACAGTGATGGGCCATCAAGCGCAAACCCTACTCCAGCCCGGACAGCTGTTCCGGTCAGGGGGCGGCTAACGTCGAGGTGTGGCGAACCCCTCCCCCGAGGCCCCTCCCGGGGCTCCCGACGAGCCCGGCGCCGGCCCCCGTCGCCGGGCCGTGCTCGACGCCGCCCCCGGCCCGCTCCACCCGGTCGCGGCCCGGACGCTGGCCGCCGCCGTCGACGCCGGGTGGGCCGACCCGAGGCGGCTGCACGCCGAGGGCAGGACGGCGCGCCGGCTGCTCGACGACGCCCGGGCCGTCCTCGCCGAGGGCCTCGGTGTGCGCCCGGAGGAGGTCACCTTCTCCCCTGACGGCCCCACCGCCGTGCGGTGGATGGCCCAGGGCCTGTCGTATGCCGCGCGCCGCCGTGGCGCCCGCGTCGTCACCTCCGCGGTCGAGCACTCGGCCGTGCTCCTGCCGGCCCGCCACGACGCCGCGCAGGCCGGCGACCGGACCCTGGCCCGCGTCGTCCCCGTTGACCGGCTCGGCCGGGTGGACCTCGACGCCTGGGCCCGCGAGGTGGCAGTGCCCGGCACCGTCTCGGCCCTGCTGCAGCACGCCAACGGCGAGGTCGGCACGCTGCAGCCCCTCGGCCCGGCGCACGAGGCCTGTCGTGCGGCGGGGGTGCCGCTCGGCGTCGACGCCCAGGCGTCCCTGGGGCGCGTGGCTCCACCACGGGCCTTCGACGTGCTCGCCGGCGACGCGACGTCGTGGGGCGGCCCGGGTGGCCTCGGTGTCCTGGTCGTGCCCGACCGCACCCGCTGGCTCCTGCCCGGACCCGCCGACCCGGATGCGGCCCTGCACGGCCCGAGCCGCCACCTCCCGTGGGTCCCCCTGGCCCTGGCCGCCGCCGAGGCCTGGCAGCAGACCGCGGCCACCCGGGACTCGGACGCCGCGCAGGCCTTTGCCCTCGTCGACGAGCTGAGGGCCGTCGCTGCGGGCGTCACCGACGTCGAGGTCGTCGGCGACCCGGTCGACCGGCTGCCCCACGTGCTCACGTTCTCCGCGCTCTACGCGGACGGCGAGGCCCTCGTCCGCGAGTTCGACCGGCACGGCTTCGCCGTCGGCTCCGGGTCGGCCTGCACCTCGAGCACCCTCGAGCCGAGCCACGTGCTCGCGGCGATGGGCGTGCTGACCCACGGCAACACGCGGATCACCCTTCCCCTCGCGGCCGTCGCCCCGGACCGCGAGCGAGACGTCCGCGCCTTCGCGTCCCGCATCGCCCCGGTGGTCGCCGCCGTCCGCGCCGAGCTGGGGGCCACGCACCTGTGAGGGCCGCCGTCGTCGTGGACGCGCGCGGGCTGCGCTGCCCGCTGCCCGTGATCCGGCTGGCCCAGCGCGTCCGCGACCTCGAGCCCGGCACGGTCGTCGAGGTGTGGGCGACCGACCCGGCAGCCGCCGCGGACGTCCCGGCGTGGTGCCGGATGCGCGGCCAGGAGTACCTCGGCAGCCGCGAGGTGGCCGAGGGCGATGACGGCCGCGAGGACGGTCCCCGGGGCGACCACACGGCATACGTGGTGCGGGTGGTCGCACCGGGTTGAGGTGCCCTAGGCGCCGAAGGTGGGGGGCTGCAGCTCCATCGCACGTCCGAGGCGTTCCAGGTAGTCGCGCCGGGACACCGTGACGACCCCCAGGGTGCTGAGGTGGTCGGTGGACCACTGCACGTCGATGATCCGCCGGTCGTCGCCGTCGGCGAAGACGTACCCGGCCATGGCGAGGACAGCGGCCTTGGAGGCGTCGGTGACGCGGTGGAACATCGACTCCCCCGCGAACAGCCCGCCGACCGCGATCCCGTAGAGACCCCCGACGAGCTCGCCGTCGCGCCAGGTCTCGATGCTGTGGGCCCAGCCGAGGGCGTGCAGCTCGGTGTACGCGTCGACGATCTCCTGGGTGATCCACCGCCCCTCACGGCTGGGGTCGGCGCAGGCCGCCACCACCTCGCCGAACGCCGTGTCCACCCGCATCTCGAACTGCCGCAACGACTTCCGCAGCGAACGGCTCGCGTGCACCCCACCGGGGAGCAGCACCCCCCGCGGATCCGGCGACCACCAGCCCATCGGCCGGTCGCCGTGCTCCCCCAACCCCATGGGGAACAGCCCGCTGCGGTAGGCCTCGAGCAGGGTGCCGGCGCGCAGGTCTCCCCCGACGGCGACGAGGTCCTCGCCGTCGTCGACCTCCGTGAGGTCGAACTCCCAGGGTGTCGGGAGCGGTTCGATGGGTTCGCTCACGGGCTAGGGGGCGATGCAGGCGATGTGCGGCTCGATGGCGTCGGCGGACTCCTGGCCGTAGGCGTCGGCGAGGCGCTGCAGGAAGCTGCGCTTGCCGAGGGTGTACTCCTGCGTGCCGATCGTCTCGATGACGTAGGTGGCCAGCATCGACCCGAGCTCGGCGGCGTGCCGCAGCCCGAGGTCGGCGGCCAGGCCGGTGAGGAACCCGGCGCGGAAGGCGTCGCCGACGCCGGTCGGGTCCGCACGCCGCACCTCGCGGGCGACGTGGACCTCGATCGGCTCCTCACCGCGGCGCTCGATGGTCACCCCGTCCTTGCCCTTGGTGATGACGCGCGTCGTGACGCGGTCGGCGATCTCCTCGGGGCTCCAGCCGGTCTTCTGCGAGGTGAGGGCGGCCTCGTACTCGTTCGTGAGCAGGTAGTCCGCGCCGTCGATGAGCTGGCGGATCGTGTCGCCGTCGGCGAACGCC
The DNA here is from genome assembly GCF_054782575.1 of Pedococcus soli. Classification (NCBI taxonomy): domain Bacteria; kingdom Bacillati; phylum Actinomycetota; class Actinomycetes; order Micrococcales; family Intrasporangiaceae; genus Pedococcus; species Pedococcus soli. The sequence goes on from NZ_BAAGSF010000006.1 coordinate 810,231, forward strand.
AGCTGTTGGCTGGGGTCGGCGGCGAAGGGTATGCCGCGGGAGCGGCACTCGCGGGTGTGGCGCAGCATCGCCTCCGGGTCGTTCGCCCCGACCACGACGAGGTCGAGGCCGCCCACCCGGTCGGCGATCGGGCCGAGCTCGATCGCCCGGGCCTCGCTCATCGCCCCGGCGTAGAACGTCGCGATCTGGGCCATGTCCTCGTCGGTGGTGCAGACGAAGCGGGCCGTGTGCTTGGAGTCCGAGACGTGCACCGAGGCGCAGTCGACGCCGTGCCGCTCGAGCCAGCTGCGGTAGTCGGCGAAGTCCTCGCCCACGGCGCCGACGAGGATCGGCCGCTGACCCAGGCCCGCCATGCCGAAGGCGATGTTGGCGGCGACCCCTCCGCGTCGGACCTCGAGGTCGTCGGCGAGGAACGACAGCGAGACCTTGTCGAGCTGCTCGACGACGAGGGAGTCGCGGAACCTGCCCTTGAAGGTCATGAGGTGGTCGGTGGCGATGGACCCGGTGATGGCTATCTGCACAATCGGGAAACCTACCCGGTCGCCACCACCCCGGCACCCATTGCCCCACCCGGCCCCGGCGGAGGAGCATGCCTGCCATGACCGACCTCCAGCACGACTTCACGGGCCTGCGCGCGGTGTTCGTCAACTGCACCCTCAAGCGCTCCCCCGAGCAGAGCCACACGCAGGGCCTCGTCGACGCGAGCGCGGCGATCATGAGCCGGCACGGGGTCGAGGTGCAGCTCATCAGAGCCGTCGACCACGACATTGCGACCGGCGTCTACCTCGACATGACCGAGCACGGCTGGGACCGCGACGAGTGGCCGCTGCTGTTCTCCCGGATCGTCGAGGCCGACATCCTCGTCGTCGCCGGCCCGATCTGGCTCGGCGACAACTCGTCCGTGACCAAGCGTGTCATCGAGCGGTTGTACGCCGGGTCCTCGATGACCAACGCCATGGGCCAGTACGTCTACTACGGGAAGGTCGGCGGCGCGATCATCACCGGCAACGAGGACGGCATCAAGCACTGTGCGTCGAACATCCTCTACAGCCTGCAGCACATCGGGTACTCGATCCCGCCGGGGGCCGACGCCGGGTGGATCGGCGAGGCCGGGCCCGGACCGTCGTACCTCGACCCCGGCAGCGGCGGCCCCGACAACGAGTTCACGAAGCGGAACACGACGTTCATGACCTGGAACCTCATGCACCTCGCCGCGATGTTCAAGGCTGCCGGCGGCTTCCCCGTGGGCGGCAACCAGCGCACCGAGTGGGACGCGGGCGCGCGGTTCGACTACGAGGAGCACCCCAACCCCGAGTACCGCTGACGACGAACGGGCCCCCACCGGTGGCGGGGGCCCGTTCGGTCGCGCGGCAGGTGCCGCGGTGACTCAGCAGCCGATCAGCTGAAGGAGTCGCCGCAGGCGCAGGAGCTGCCGGCGTTGGGGTTGTCGATCGTGAAGCCCTGCTTCTCGATGGTGTCCGCGAAGTCGATGCTGGCGTTCTCGAGGTACGGAGCGCTCATGCGGTCGACGACGACCTCGACACCGTCGAAGTCACGGACGAGGTCACCGTCGAGGGTGCGCTCGTCGAAGTAGAGCTGGTAGATCAGGCCCGAGCAACCGCCGGGCTGGACGCCGACGCGCAGGCGCAGGTCGTCACGACCCTCCTGCTCGAGCAGCGACTTGACCTTGGCAGCGGCGACGTCGGAGAGGAGGACGCCGTGGGTCGTCTCGGCGGCCTCGGCAGGTGCCGTGGTGGTGGCCGGAGCGGTCTGGTCCTGAACACTCATCGTGGAACGTCCTTCATGTCGGTGGTCGGGGGTCGGCTGACCATCTCTGCCAACCCACGGTCTGCGGGATATGTTCCCACCCGCTGCTCACCACTGTACGTCGTGGTCACTGCTGGGGGGACCAGGTGGCCGCCACCCGGGCAGCGCGCGCCGCGAGGGTCCCGACGGGGTCGGCCATCGCGGCCTCCACCTCGCGCGCCGACTCGGCCACGGCATACGTCCCGGAGAGCCCCAGGGTCATCGCCTCCCGGCGCCCCACCAGGGTCTGGCCGGCGATGACGACGCTCGGCGTGGCCGTCTCCAGGGCCAGCTCGGCGACCCCGGCGACGACCTTGCCCTGCAGGCTCTGCCAGTCGAAGCTGCCCTCCCCCGTGACCACGAGGTCGGCGGCCGCGAGGACGTCACGCAGCCCGACGGCCGTGAGCACCTCCGTGACGCCGCTGACCCGGCGTCCGCCCAGCAGGTAGAGGGCGTAACCGAGCCCGCCCGCCGCACCGGCACCCGGCTGCTTGTCGAGCCGCAGCGGCTTCCCCGTGAGCAGGTCCGTGGTCTCGGGGAGGGTCCGGCGCACCACCTCGACGTACCGCCCCAGCGCACCCTCGAGGGCCTGGGCCAGCTCCGGCGACGCACCCTTCTGCGGGGCGAACACCGCCGAGGCACCCTGGAGCCCGAGCAGCGGGGACTCCACGTCGCTGGCGAGGACGAGCTCGACCCCGGCGAGCTTGCGACGCACGTCCTCGAGCCCGGTCAGGGCGTCGTCGGCGAGGTCCGCGAGCGCCATGCCCCCGCGCGCGAGCTCGGAGGGCCCACCCACGCCGAGGGCCGCGAGCAGGCCCGCTCCCCCGTCGTTGGTGCCGCTGCCCCCGAGGCCGACGACGACGCGGGTCGCCCCTGCGGCCAGGGCCGCGTCGAGCAGCTGCCCGACCCCCCACGTGCTCGTCACGGCGGGGTTGCGTTCGTCGGCGGCGAGCAGGTGCAGGCCCGCAGCCTGCGCCGACTCGAGGTATGCCGTCGGGCCGGGTTCGCCGTCGACGAGCAGGATCGCGGCGGGTACCTCGCGGCCCAACGGGTCGGCGACGGTGACGGCCAGGGTGCGGGCCTCGGGGATGGCCGCGGCGAGGACGTCGAGGAACCCCGGGCCGCCGTCGGACAAGGGCATGAGCGTGAGCAGGTCGTGCGGTGCGGTCCGTCGCCACCCCGCAGCCATCGCCTCGGCGGCCTGCTGGGCCGTGAGGGTGCCGGTGAAGCAGTCCGGGGCGATGACGACGTGCACACGGGCATTGTGGCAGCGATGCCGACGGCCACGCCCCGGGCGTCGGTTCCCAGCAGGACCTCGGGCTCCACGTCTCGTTCTGCACCGCCACCCCCAGGCAGTCGTCGCCCGGTCACCGGGAGAAGTGCTGACCAGCCCCACGACCGGCAGCGGAGCCCATCTGCGCAGGTCAGGAGCTCGTCGGCGCCCCGAAAAGCAGGGTAGCCGGCCGGAAAGGCGCTGATCGGACGGCACGGCGGTCCCCAGGACACGCCAAATAGGAGGACACTGGACTGATGCGCCCCCGACAGCCCGCCAAGAAGCCCGTCCTGAAGAACAGCCCTTTCCAGGCGAAGCCGGCACCCGAGCTGCACGACTTCGCGGTCGACGACCGGGTCACCCACGACCGGCACGGCCTGGGTTCGGTCGTCCGGATCATCGGTGACCGCATGGAGGTCCGTTTCGGTGCCAGCACCGTGAGCGTGGCCCTCAACAGCACCAAGATCCACCCCCTCTAGGCCAGACCCGGCCTCAGGGCACGAGCGAGGCGCCCAGGAGGCGACTCGCCGCTGCCCCGTCCCCCTCGACCTCGAGCACCCCCGCGTCGGCGCGGTGCCAGAGCGAGAGGTACAGGTGGGTCGCCGGTCCACGGACGAGCGCGACCGCATCGCCGCCGACCCCCGGGCGCACCACGGGGACGCCGTCGACCAACCGCAGCGTCCACGAGGCGTCGACATCGCTGCAGGCGAGGGCGACCGGGTGCGGTGCCGGCACGACGACCTCCGGTGGCTCGTCCGCCCGGCGCACCAGCACCCTGGGAACGAACACCTCGAGCACCTCGTCCACGCCGTCGGCGGCCTCGGTGGCTGACAACCCCGCCACGGCATCCACGCGCCCTGACAGGTCCAGCGCCCCTGCAGCGACGAGGGCGTCGACGTGGTGGACGGTGGTCTCGTGCAGCTGGCGGCGCCGCCAGAACCGCACCGTCCCGTGGTGCGGGACGGCGGAGAAGCTCCACGCCGCTTCGTCGGGGTCCCGTCCGGCCAGCGTCTGCACGAGGAGGGCGGCGCTGTCGGCGTACCAGTCGCCGAGCGCCCGGTCACGGTCCCGCCTCGGGTAGGGCTCCGGCGACGCTCCGGTGCGGACCGCCGCCTCCGCCCAGAGGTGCACCCGGCCCAGGTGGTCGACGAGGCTGGTGACGTCCCAGCCCGGGCAGGTCGGCACGGGCGCAGCGGCATCGAGCCCGGCCACCGTCCCCGCCATCGCGGTGGTGGCCCCGCGCAGCGCGGCCAGGGTCGCGGTGTCGTCCATGCGCCGAGCGTACGGGCCCCCACGGTCCGCTCAGGGCGAGAAGCCGGGCACGCTGCGTCCGAGCCAGCTCAGGGCCGTCGGGAGCTCCCCCGCCCAGAGCTGCTCGCGGTGCCCGCCGGTCTTCAGCAGGTCGGTCGTCACCGACAGCGGCGCCCTGACCGACCTGAGGAACGCCGCCGTCGGCGGGTAGGCGTAGCCGTCCTTCTTGCTGGCCTGCACCCACATCGCCAGCGGGGGCGGGTCGCGGCGCACGACCGCGGCCAGCTGGTAGCGGCCCGGGACCCTCGACCCGAACGGTCGGTAGCCACGGCTGAACTCCGGGGTGAACGAACCGCTGAAGACGATGTCACCCCCGAAGACCGCGGGGTGGCGCAGCCCCAGCATCGCGGCGCACCAGCCGCCCTCCGAGTACCCGGCCACGGCCCACGACGACCTGTCGGTCCGGACCCTGAAGTGGTCCACCACGAACTGCGGCACGTCCTGGGCGAGCCAGGTCTCCACCTGCGGTGTGCCCGCCGGACCGTCGACGCACTCCGAGTCCACGGCATACGGCAGGTTGATCTGCGGGAGCACGACGACGGCGTCCTTGATCGAGTGGTCGGCGACGGCCCGGTCCAACGCTCCCTCCACGCCCATCCCGGTGAGCCAGGAGTCGGTGGTGCCGGGGTAGCCGTGCAGGGCCTCGAGGACGGGGTAGCTCGTGGCCGTCGCGGTCGAGTAGCCCGCGGGGAGGAGGACGTCGACCTGACCACGCACCCCGCTCCGCGCGCCGGTCACGGTGTAGTGCTGGACCCGTTCCCCGGGGCTCGGCAGGGCGGGGAGGCTCGTGGCGGGGCGCAGCCCGGACGGCAGCCGGGTGGAGGCGGCGGACCGGGCGGTGGCCCCGTGGTGCGTCACCGTGGTCGCCGCCTGCGCACCGGCGAGGTCGGACCAGCTGACGTAGAAGTCGAAGTGGTCGTTCAGCTCCGCGCCGACGAGGGCGACGACGAGCACGTTGAGCACGAGGAGGCCGGCGGCGCGGGCACCGGTGGCGGCCCAGGGCCGCCTGACCCGGGGACGGCCGGACGCCAGCAGGGCGAAGACCGCGGCCGCAGCCAGCGCGAGGACGACGGGCAGCGTCGTCGACGTCAGGGACACGGCGGACTCCCCGACGCGCGGCGCGTGCACGGCCCACCCATGGGGGCAGCCTGCGCCGGACGCCTGACAGGAGGCTGGGGGTCAGGTGTGAGTCGGCTGCACGTCGGCCCACGGCATACGATCTGGGCGTGAGCACCTCGACGGACGCCTCCCCCACCACGCCACTGCCCCTGCTGGTCCTCGGTCGTGGCCGGGACCTGCACAGCGAGCGCGGGGTGGAGTGCCCGGGCGACCTGCCGGCCGCGTCCGACCCCGGCCTGGTCGAGCGCGCGCGAGCGGCGAAGGAGGCGCTGGGCGACCGGGTCTTCGTCCTCGGCCACCACTACCAGCGTGACGAGGTCATCGAGTTCGCGGACGTCACCGGCGACTCGTTCAAGCTCGCCAAGGACGCGGCGGCGCGACCGGACGCCCCCTACATCGTCTTCTGCGGTGTGCACTTCATGGCGGAGTCGGCCGACATCCTCACCAGTGACCAGCAGACGGTGATCCTGCCCGACCTCGCGGCCGGCTGCTCGATGGCGGACATGGCTGCGATCCGGCAGGTCGAGGACGCCTGGGAGGACCTCGTCGAGGCCGGCGTCGCCGACCGGACCGTGCCGGTGACGTACATGAACTCGTCCGCGGCGATCAAGGCCTTCACCGGTCGCCACGGCGGCACGATCTGCACGTCCTCCAACGCGAGGACCGCCCTGGAGTGGGCCCTGGCGGAGAAGGGCGAGGGGGGCAAGGTGCTCTTCCTGCCGGACCAGCACCTGGGGCGCAACACCTTCGTGCGCGACCTCGGGGGCTCCCTCGACGGCTGCGTGGTGTTCGACCCGCACCAGCCGATGGGCGGCCTGACCCGCCAGGAGCTGCAGGACGCCACCATGATCCTGTGGCGCGGGCACTGCTCCGTGCACGGCCGGTTCAGCCTCGAGGCCGTCGAGCAGGCTCGTCGCGACATCCCGGGCGTCCAGGTCATCGTCCATCCCGAGTGCCGCCACGAGGTCGTCGAGGCAGCCGACGAGGTGGGCTCCACGGAGAAGATCATCAAGACCATCGCGGCCGCCCCCGACGGGACCTCGTGGGTGGTCGGCACCGAGCTCAACCTCGTGCGCCGGCTCGCGACGATGTTCCCGAAGCAGCAGATCGCGTTCCTCGAGAAGAACGTCTGCTACTGCTCGACGATGAACCGGATCGACCTGCCCCACCTCGTCTGGACGCTCGAGTCGCTCGTCGAGGGTCGGGTCGTCAACCCGATCCGCGTGGACCCCGACGTCGCGCACCACGCCCGCATCGCCCTCGACCAGATGCTCGCACTGCCCGGGGAGACCCACAAGGACTAGTCCCGGTCCGCACGTGGACTAGTCCTCGTGCGGGAGGCGACCTCGTTCACAGATCAACACACTGGGTGACTTGCAGGGATTCCTACCGCAGGGAGTCACCGTATGACCACCACCAGCAGCATCGGACGATACCGCCGCCGGGTCCTCGTGACCTGGGCGGCCAGCGCAGCCCTGGCCGCCGGGACGGTCGGCGCGACCGCCGGACCCGCAGGCGCGCACGACGACCACCACGGCGCCAAGGGCCCGTCGAGGGTCGCCTCGGGGTTGGACAACCCACGCCAGCTCACCGTCACCGGCCGCGGTGACGTCTACGTCGCAGAGGCGGGCCGCGGGGGCGCCGGACCGTGCATCGCCGGGCCGGAGGGTCAGGCGTGCCTGGGCACGTCCGGAGCCGTCACCAAGATCGGCAAGCGCGGCCACCAGACCCGCGTGGTCACGGGGCTGCCGTCACTGGCCGCACCGGACGGCACGAGTGCCATCGGCCCGTCCGACGTCGTGGCGCTCGGCGGGCGACGGCTCGCCGTGCTCGTCGGCCTCGGCGCACCTCCCGCGGCCCGCGACGGACTGCCCGACTCGGCGGCCCGCCTGGGCACCCTCCAGCTGGCCCGCGAGGGCTCCGGGTGGACGACCACGCTCGCCGACCTGGCCGCGCACGAGGCCACGGCCAACCCGATCCACGACCCCGACAGCAACCCGAGCTCGGTGGAGCGGTCGGGCTCCGGTTTCGTGGTGACCGACGCCGGCGGGAACGACCTGCTCACCGTCAAGCACGGGAAGGTCACCACGACAGCGGTCTTCCAGGACCAGCTCGCCGAGGCACCGCCGTTCCTCGGGCTGCCTCCCGGCACGATGATCCCGTCGCAGGCGGTACCCACCGCGGTCGTCCGTGGCCCTGACGGCGCCTGGTACGTCAGCCAGCTCACCGGCTTCCCGTTCCCCGTGGGCCACGCCAACATCTACCGCGTCGTCAAGGGCCAGGCCCCCACCGTGTGGGCCACCGGCCTGACCAACGTCACCAGCCTGGCCTTCGACCGCCACGGCCGGCTGTATGCCGTGCAGCTCGCCGACACCGGGCTGCTGGCCGTCGGTGACGCGCTGCCGTCGGGCTCGCTGCTGCAGGTCTCGCGGACCGGCGCGCACAAGGTCGTCGCCGACGACCTGCCCGCGCCCTACGGCCTGGCGATCCGTGACGGCTCGGCCTACGTCTCCACCTGCTCGGTCTGCCCGGGCGGCGGAGAGGTCTGGAGGTACCGGCTGTAGGACCACCGGCGTCGCGCGGGAGGGGCGTGACGCCGGCACAGAGCACAGGGGGCGCCCCGGTCCGACTCATCCCGGACCGGAGACCACCACAGGGGGGCATGGTCCCCGTCACGGAGTCGCAGGGGCGACACCGTGACGGGGACCAGCATCGTGCGCTGGTCCCCGTCAGGCGAGGTGGTGCCGTGCCGTGAGGTCAGCGACCCCGGCGCGCGCCGGGCCTGCTGCCCGCGGAGAAGCCTGCCGCTCCACCGGTGGACGTCGAGTAGGTCGGGGTCGACCCACCGGCCGGGCGACCGCCGGAGCGCTGCCCGCCGGACCGCTGGCCACCTGCCGAGCCCTGGCCACCGGAGCGACTGCTGCCCGAACGCGGGCCGCCGGTCGAGTCCGCGGCACCGGCCGGACGACCGCCGCGGCGGCCACCACCGGACCGGGCGCCGTCCCCGGAGCGCGCGCCGTCACCGCTGCGCGGGCCGCCGGAGCGGGCCCCGCCCGAACGGGCGCCGCCACCGGAGCGGCCGGAGCCGCCACGACGGGACTGTCCCCCGCCGGACCCGCCCGAGGGCTGGGTCGGGGTGGTGAGGACGAGCGGGCCGGTCGTGACGCGCTCGCCCGGGGCGACCTCGAGGAGCATGGGGTGACCGAGGCCAAGCCTCGTGGTCTTGGCGCGGATCCCGGCCTTGTTCGTGAGGACGCGCACGTCGGCGACCTGGTCGTCGGTCATGAGCGTGATGACGGTGCCGTCGGCGCCGGCGCGGGCGGTGCGGCCCGAGCGGTGCAGGTAGGCCTTGTGCTCGACCGGCGGGTCCGCGTGGATGACGAGCGCGACGTCGTCGACGTGGATGCCGCGGGCCGCGATGTCGGTGGCCACCAGCGTGGAGGCCTTGCCCTCGTGGAAGGCCGCCATGTTGCGGTCACGCGCACCCTGGCCGAGGTTGCCGTGCAGCTCCACCGCCGGGACGCCGGAGGCGTTGAGCTGCTTGGCCAGCTTCTTGGCACCGTGCTTGGTACGGGTGAAGACGACCTTGCGGCCCGGGGCCGAGGTCAGGTCGAGGAGCACCTCGAGGCGGGCGTCGCGGTGCACGTGGAAGATGTGGTGCGCCATGGTCGAGATCGGCGACTGCGCCGAATCAGCCTGGTGCGTCACGGGATTGGACAGGTAGCGCTTGACGATGACGTCGATGCCGGCGTCCAGCGTCGCCGAGAACAGCAGCTTCTGGCCGTTCCGGGGCGTCTTGTCGAGGATGCGCTTCACACCGGGAAGGAAGCCGAGGTCGGCCATGTGGTCGGCCTCGTCGAGGATGGTGACCTCGATGCCGTCGAGGGTGAGGGCGCCCTGCTGGAGCAGGTCCTCGAGGCGTCCGGGGCAGGCGAGCACGACGTCGACGCCCTTGCGGAGCGCGGACACCTGCGGGTTCTGGCCGACGCCACCGAAGATGGTGACCGACGAGATGCCGAGCGGCTCGGCGAGCGGGGCCATGGCGGCCTGGATCTGGGTGACGAGCTCACGCGTCGGGGCCAGGATCAGCGCACGAGGCCGGCGCGACTGGCGCGGGGCGTTCGACGCGGACAACCGGGCCAGCATCGGCAGCAGGAACGCGTAGGTCTTGCCGGACCCGGTGCGGCCGCGGCCGAGGACGTCGCGACCGGCGAGCGAGTCGGGCAGGGTCGCGGTCTGGATGGGGGTCGGGACGGTGATGTCGCGAGCCGCGAGGACAGAAGCCAGGGCGTCGGGGACGCCGAGGCTCGGGAAGGTGGTGTCGACAGACACAGGGGTACTCCAGAGCAGTCAAAGGGGTGTTCCGCCCGGCGCGAAACCGACATGGGTTCGCAGCGCAAGAGCTTGATCACGTGCCACGGCCCGAGGCAGAACTGTGCGGGCCGGTGGCACCACCCTATCGGTTCGCGGCTGCCTCCCCTGACAGCCGACCCCGGGTGCCGCGTCCGCACCACCCGGGGGACGTCCCCTCAGGCGCCCGGGATCTCCTCGACCCGCAGGGTGAAGTCGCGGGCGCGCAGGCGGTCGACCAGCGCGTCCCCCATGGCCGTGGCGGGGGTGAGCACCCCGGCCGCCGGCGGCAGGCGGTCGCCGTCCAGGGCCAGGCACAGGGCGGCCTCCCCGAGCATGACCGTCGTCGCGGCATACCCCGGGTCTCCCTGGGCGGTCACGGTGGCGAGGTAGCGGCGACCGGTCTCGGTCGTGGTCCGCACCTTCATCGAGAACCAGCCGCTGCGACGGGCCTTCTCGCTGGGGCCCTCGCCCGGCGAGGGCGCGAGGCGGTCGAAGACGGGACGGGTCCGCGGGTCCGCCATCGCCTTCATCGCCAGACCCAGCCCGGCGGTGAAGACGTTCGCACGCTGCCTGGCGACGAACCCGTCGCCATAGGCGCTGAGCTCGCGGTAGCGGAAGCGACGACCGTAGGCGTGCTCACGAAGGGCGTTGCTGCGCCTCACGATCCGTGAGTTGAAGCTCGCCATGACAAAGGGCCCGACCCAGTCGCCGGTGTCGGCGTCACGGAAGACGGACATGGGGTCGCGCTGCTTGCCCAGGTCCGGCTCGGCCTTGCGGTCGGGGCTCAGGGAGTAGGGGTCGAAGAGCGTCTTCACGGCCCGGCGGTCCGTCGCGACGGCCTCGAGCTGGGCCCGGGAGGAGTCCACGGTGCCACCGCTCACGCCACCCTTCGCCCGAGCGTGCAGCGTGGTGTCGAGCAGGCCTCCGGCAGCGTCGTGCCGCGCACGCTCGTGCAGCAGGTGGACGGCGAGGTCGGACGGCACGGAGTCGTAACCACAGGCGGTGACGATGCGCGCACCACTGGACCTGGCCACCGCGTCGCACTCGTCGATCGCCTTGCGCACGAACAGGATCTCGCCGGTCAGGTCCGCGTAGTGGGTACCCGCCCCGGCACAGGCGCGGGCCAGGGGCAGGCCGTAGCGCAGGTAGGGACCCACGGTCGTGGCGACGACGGTGGTGGACTCCGCCAGGGCGCGCAGCGCGTCCTCGTCGGCGGCATCGGCCACGACCACCGGCCAGTCACGCGCAGCGGCGGGGAGCCCGCGACGGACCTCCTCGAGCCTGGCCCGCGAACGACCGGCGAGGGCCACCCTCGTCCCGAGGGGCGCGTGCTCGGCGAGGTAGGCGGCCAGCAGCCGCCCCACGAAGCCCGTGGCCCCGTAGACGACGACGTCGTGCTCCCGGACCCTCACGCCCGCCCCTCGGCAGCCACGGCCTCGCCGTCGCGGACCGGACCAGGAGGGGTCCCGTCGCCGAACGGGCTGCCGCCGAGCGCCTCGCGACCGTGGTCCGTGAGCCAGCCCGACAGGTCGGGCCCTGCCGGCACGATGCCGGTGGGGTTGATGTCGTGGTGCACGACGTAGTAGTGCCGCTTGATCTGGGCGAAGTCGGTCGTGTCGCCGAACCCGGGCGTCTGGAAGAGGTCGCGCGCGTAGGCCCACAGGACCGGCATCTCGCTCAGCTTGGAGCGGTTGGTCTTGAAGTGCCCGTGGTAGACCGGGTCGAACCGCGCGAGCGTCGTGAACAGGCGCACGTCGGCCTCGGTGATCGTGTCGCCCATGAGGTAGCGACGGTCCGCGAGCCGGTTCTCCAGCCAGTCCAGGGCCGTGAACAACCGGTCGTACGCCTGGTCGTACGCCTCCTGGGTCCCGGCGAAGCCGCAGCGGTACACGCCGTTGTTGACCTCGGTGTAGACGCGCTTCATCACCTCGTCCATCTCCTCGCGCAGCGCCTCGGGGTAGAGGTCCGGGGCGCCGTCACGGTGGTGCTGGCGCCACTGCGTCGAGAAGTCGAGGGTCATCTGGGCGAAGTCGTTGGTGACGACCTTGCCGCTCTCGACCTCGACGATCGCCGGGACGGTGATGCCCCGCGGGTACCCGGGCTGGCGCGCCTCGTAGGCGTCCTTGAGCCGCGGGATGCCGAGCACCGGGTCGACGCCGCCGGGGTCGAGGTCGAACGTCCAGCTGTCCTGGTCGTGGGTCGGCCCGCACAGCCCGAGCGAGAGGACGTCCTCCAGCCCGAGCAGCCTCCGGACGATGATCGTGCGGTTCGCCCAGGGACAGGCCCGGGCCGCGACGAGGCGGTACCGCCCCGGCTCGACGGGCCACTCCCCCTCACCGTCGCCGGTCGTGGTGATGCGGTCGTTGATGTAGCGGGTGTCGCGTTCGAACGACGGCTCGACGTAACCCTTGCTCTGCGCCATGCCCTGAACCTAACCGGTTCCGGTCAGCGCGGCAGGGCGCCCAGCCTGGCCAGGAGGATCGCCTCGGCCACGCAGACCTTCTCGAACTCCCCGAGGTGCAGCGACTCGTTCGCGCCGTGCGCCCTGGTGTCGGGGTCCTCCACGCCGGTGACGAGGATCGCCGCCTGCGGGAACTTCTCGGCGAACGCGGCGACGAACGGGATCGATCCCCCCACGCCGATGTCCACCGGCTCGACACCCCAGGCGTCGGTGAACGCGGCCCGCGTCTGGTCGTAGACCGGCCCGTCGGCGTCGGCGGCGAACCCGGCACCTTGGTCGTCGAGGTGGACCTCCACCTTGGCGCCCCACGGGATGTTCGCCTCGACGTGGCGCTGCACCGCGGCATACGCGTCGAGGGGGACCTCGTCGGGAGCGAGGCGGATGGAGACCTTGGCGCTCGCGGTGGGCACGAGGGTGTTCGAGGACTTCGCCACGGAGGGGGCGTCGATGCCGATGACCGTGGCCGTGGGCTTGGCCCAGATGCGGTCGAGCAGCGAACCGGTGCCGATGACCTCGACCCCGTCGAGCAGGCCGGACTCCTCACGCAGGCGCGCCTCGTCGAAGTCGAGGTCGCTGGCGGTGCCCGACCGCAGGCCTGCGATCGCCACGTCGCCGGCGTCGTCGTGCAGGGTCGCGAGCAGGCGCACCAGCGCGGTGATCGCGTCCGGGACGGCGCCGCCGAACATGCCGGAGTGGATGCCGTGGTCGAGGGTGGTCACGGTCACCACGACCCGGATCAGGCCGCGCAGCGTCGTGGTGAGGGCCGGCTCACCGATGGCCCAGTTGGTCGAGTCGGCGAGGACGATCGCGTCCGCGCGCAGCTTCTCCCCGTGCCGCTCGAGGATGGTGGGGAGCGAGTCGGAGCCGATCTCCTCCTCGCCCTCGACGAACACCGTCACGCCCACGGGCAGCCGCCCGCGGTGGGCGCGCAGGGCGGCGAGGTGGGCCATGATCCCGGCCTTGTCGTCGGCGGCGCCGCGCCCGTAGAGACGTCCGTCACGCTCGGTCGGCTCGAACGGAGCGCTGTCCCAGTCCTTGTCGTCGCCGGGGGGCTGCACGTCGTGGTGGGCGTAGAGCATCACCGTCGGCGCACCCTCGGGCCCGTCGACGTGGGCGATCACCGCCGGACGACCGCCCTCGCGGACGATCTCCACCTCCAGCCCCTCGTCGCGGAGCAGCTCGGCGGTCGCCTCGGCGCTGGCCTCGACGTGGGCCTGGTCGAAGGCGTCGAGGCTGACGCTGGGGATGCGGGTCAGTGCCTCCAGGTCGGCGCGCAGGCCGGGCATGAGGTCGGCCACCGTGGCCTTGAGGGCGGAAACCTGGTCGGGGCTCAGAACGTCGTCGGTCACGGCGGCGAGCCTAACGGGAGCGCGCACGCCGTCGCGATTCCGGGGAACCCAGGCGCACGGCATACAGTGAGCACGTGTTTGGACGCAGCAAGACCCTCAACGACCAGCAGGCCGAGACCATCGCGCGCGAGCACCGCGAGGGCGCCAAGAACCGGCCCACGCCCAAGCGCAGGGACCAGGAGGCGGCCAACCGTCGCCCGCTGGTCGTCGCCGACCGCAAGGAGGCCAAGAACCTCGACCGCGCCAAGCGTCGCGAGGCCCAGCTCCTGCAGCGCCAGGCCATGGCGACCGGCGATGACGCCCACCTCCCGGCCCGTGACAAGGGTCCGGTCCGCCGCTACATCCGCGACCACGTCGACGCCCGCTGGAACGTCGGCGAGTTCATGCTCCCGGTGATGATCCTCGTGCTGGCGCTGTCGTTCGTGCGCGTGCCGGCGGTCTTCCTCATCGTCTCGGTCGGCGTCTACGGCCTCCTGCTCGCCGCCGCGATCGACTCGTGGTTCATGTGGCGGGGCCTGAAGAAGAAGCTCGTGGCGAAGTTCGGTGCGGACAAGGTCGGCCGCGGGCTGGCCATGTACGCCGTGATGCGCGGCTTCCAGATCCGTCGCTCGCGCATGCCGCGCGCCCTCGCCAAGCGCGGCGAGTACCCGGCCTGACGGTTCCCCGGTCGGCTGACCTGGGTCGCGCCCTACTCGGCGGCGCGCAGGCTCATCGGCCCGTAGACGACGACACCCTCGCGGTGCAGGACGACGGCGTCGACCCCCGCGTCGCCGAGCTCGTGCCAGCTCTCGCCGAACCAGTTCTCCGCGTCGGACTGGGACGGGAACGCCGTCGTCACGAGCTCCTCGCCGGTCAGCTCCTTGCCATCGGCGTCGAGATAGGTCCACGTCCACGCTTCGCTCATGGCGCCACTGTAGGCGGCTGCCGCGACAGCACGCCCGGTGGCGGCTTTGACACCCGTGGGCGCCGGTGCAACGGTCGGGCACTGTGATCGTCCTCGAGGGTGTGCGCCTGGCGTATGGCGCGCAGCAGGCCCTCGAGGACGTCACCGTGAGCGTCCCCGAGGGTGAGCTCGTGCTCGTCGTCGGCCCCACGGGGTCGGGCAAGACGACCCTCCTGCGCACCCTCGCCGACGTCGGGCACGCCCGCACCGCGGTGACGGCGGGCCGGGTCGACGTCGACGGGACGGACCCGCGCACCTGCGACCAGGCGACGCTGTCCGCCCTCGTCGGGTGGGTGCCGCAGGACCCTGCGACGGGGTTCTCCACCGACACCGTCGAGGCCGAGGTCGGGCGCCACGTGAGCGCGTCGGCGGGCGACCCGCTTGGTGGCCGGCGCCGCATCGAGGAGACCCTCGACCTGCTCGGCCTCACCCCGCTGCGCAGCCGTCGCCTCGTCGACCTCTCCGGGGGCGAGCAGCAACGGGTGGCGATCGCAGCGGCCCTCGTGACCGGTCCCCGGGTGCTGGTCCTCGACGAACCGACCTCGGCGCTCGACCCCGTGGCGGCGGAGGACGTCCTCGCCACGCTGCACCGGCTGGTGCACGACGTCGGCGTCACCGTCCTCGTCTCCGAGCACCGCCTCGAACGGGTCGTCCACCACGCCGACGCCGTGCTGCTGGTCGGCGACGGCGTCGTCAGCCCGTTGCTCGACACCGCCGACGCGATGGCCCGCTCGGCCATCCACCCGCCGCTGGTCGACCTGGGTCGCAACCTCGGCTGGGACCCGTTGCCCCTGTCCGTCCGGGACGCCCGTCGCGCGGCCCGAGACCTGCGGGACTCCCTCGACGGCTCGTCCACCGACGAGTCACCGCTCGTCGGGTCGCCCGTGGCCCCGGCGGGGCGTCCGGCCCCGGGCGGGCCGTCGCCCCTGGTCGAGGCCCGCGGCCTCGGAGTGCTGCGCGGGGACTCCGTCGCCCTGCGCGGGGTGGACCTGGCCCTCGCCCGCGGCGAGGTCGTCGCCCTGATGGGCCGCAACGGCGCCGGGAAGTCGACCCTCCTGCACGCCCTGGCGCGCGACCTGCAGCCGTCGGCGGGGCGGGTGCGCCACGACGGCGCCGGAGCCGTCGCGCTGTCAACCCAGGACCCGGCAGCCACGGTGGCCGCCCTCGTCGGGGCCGACGCCGACGGCCCCGTGTCCGCGGTTCTGGCGGCCGTGGACGGCAGTGCCGAGGTGTTCGCGCGGCTGGCCCCGGGGGCGGCGCCCGACGGTCCGGTCAGCGCCCTCTCCCAGGGCCAGCGCATGGCGTTGTCCCTCGCCACCGTCCTGGCCCGCCGGGCACCGTTGACACTGCTCGACGAGCCCACCCGGGGCCTGGACTACGGCGCCAAGGCCCGGCTGGTGGGCGTCCTGCGCGAGCTCGCCGCACGCGGCGTCGCCGTGCTCGTCGCCACCCACGACGTCGAGCTCGCGGCCGAGGTGGCCGACCGCGTCATCGTCCTCGCCGAGGGCGAGGTCGTGGCCGACGGTGCGGCGGTGACCGTGCTGCTCGACTCCCCCGCATTCGCCCCGCAGGTCGCCAAGGTCGTGCGCCCGGCGCCGTACCTCACGGTCGCCTCGCTCGTCGCCGCGCTGGCCCGCCCCTGACGGGGCTCGGCAGTGGTCACGGCAGGGGCGCCCGCGGGCGGGTCAGGCGCGCCGGGGGTCAGGCGCGACGGACCTCGGGCTCGACGACGACGTCGGTGGTGAGGGAGTTCGCGATGTAGCACTGCTCGTGCGCCTCGTGCAGCAACCTCTCGACCTCCTCGTCGGTGACCGTCCCCGCCACGGTGACCACGGGCCGCAGCACGATGCGGGTGATCCGCTGCGGCGTCACGTCCTGCGGCATCTCCCCCGTCGCCTCGTCGGCGTACCCGACGACGTCGACCTTCGCCCTGGCCGCCACCGCGAGGAACGACAGCAGCTGGCAGGACGAGGCAGCGAGGACGAGCAGCTGCTCGGGGTTGGGCAGGTCCGCGTCGCCGCGGAAGTGTGGGTCGGCCGACAGGTCGAGCCCATCGGTCGCCGGCGGCAGGAACGCCGAGTGCGCCCGCGGGTAGTCGCGGTAGCCGACACCGGTGGAGCCGTCCCACCGGACCTGCGCGCGGTACTCGTGCGACGCCATACCGGCCCCCCTCCCGTCAGCCCTCGCGGACGTCGACCGTCACGAACGGCGGCTTGACCACGGTGGCGGTGACCTCGCGCCCGCGGACGTCGATGACGACGTCGTCGCCCTCGGCGACCGTCGGCTTGAGGAGGGCGAGCGCGATGCCGTTCTTCAGGGTCGGGCTGAACGTCCCGGACGTGACCTCGCCGACGACCGCGCCGTCCACCTTCACCGCACACTGCGCCCGCGGTATGCCGCGGCCGGTCGCGAGCAGGCCCCACGCCACCCGCTCGGGGCCGGCCGCCTTCTCGGCGACCAGCGCGTCCTTGCCCCAGAAGGCGTCCTTCTTCCAGCCGACCGCCCAGCCGACGCGCGCCTGGACGGGCGTGATCTCGGTGGAGAGCTCGTGGCCGTGCAGGGCGTACCCCATCTCGGTCCGGAGGGTGTCGCGAGCGCCCAGGCCGCAGGGCAGCCCGTCGTAGGGGGCAGCCGCCTCGGTGAGGGCGTCCCAGAGCTGGGCGGCGACGTCCCACGCGGGGACGAGCTCGTAGCCGCGCTCGCCGGTGTAGCCGGTGCGGCACACGATGACGGGCAGGCCGTTCCAGTCGGTCTCGACGAAGGACATGTACTCGTGCCCGGTCGGCAGGCCGAGCGCGTCGAGCACCTCGTCCGACCTGGTGCCCTGGACGGCGATGACGCCGTAGGACTCGTGCAGGTCCTCCACCACGATGCCCTCGGGGGCGGCGTCGGCCAGGCGGCGGACCACCTCGTCGGTGTTGGCGGCGTTCGGGATGAGGAAGACGTCCTCGTCGCTGCGCAGGTAGGCGATGAGGTCGTCGACGACACCGCCGTTCTCGTCGCAGCACAGGGTGTACTGCGCCTTGCCCTCGTGGATCCGGCCGAGGTCGTTGGTCAGGCAGGAGTTGACGAAGTCGCGGGCCCCCGGACCCGAGACGCGGGCCTTGCCCAGGTGCGACACGTCGAAGATCCCGACGGACGACCGCACCGTGGTGTGCTCGCGGACGACGCCGCCTCCGGGGTACTCGATCGGCATCTCCCAGCCACCGAAGTCGGCCATCTTGGCGCCCAGCGCCACGTGCCGGTCGTGCAGGGGGGAGGTCTTCAGGGCTGCGTCGCTCATGGGCCGAACGCTACCGCCCCGTGCCGCGGACCCCCGCCGGCACGGATATCCTGCGCAAGCAGGGCCAAACCCACACCACACGAAGGATGCGAACGTGACCACCGTCAACGTTTCCGACCGATCCGCCCACGACCTCAAGGCCGACGTCGTCGTGCTCGGCACGGTCGACGACTCCGGCTCCGCGGCCCTCGCCGCCGGCCACGGGCTCCCCCGCGACGCCGCCGCCCACGTGGCCGCGCAGCTCGCGGCCCTGCACGCGACCGGCAAGCCCGAGGAGGTCCTCACCCTCGCCGCGGTGCCCTCGGTCGCCGCCCCGCGAGTCGTGCTCACCGGTCTCGGCTCCGCCACCGCCCGCGCCACGTCGTTCGACGCGGAGGTCCTGCGCCGCGCCGCCGGCGCCGCCGTCCGCTCCCTGAAGAAGGCCGGCAAGGTCGTCGTGGCGCTGCCCGCCTCCGGCGTCGAGTCGGTCGCGGCGGTCGCCGAGGGCGCCGCCCTGGGTGCCTACCACTACCGCGGGATCCGCGGTCCGGTGAAGGCCTCCCGTGCGAAGGGCACCAAGGCCGCGGCGAAGGACGAGGGTGTCACCACGATCACGGTGGTCACCGCCGACGCGCGGCTCAAGGCCGTCAAGGCGGCGGCGACCCGCGCCGCGGTGCTCGCGGACGCCAAGGCCTACGCCCGCGACCTGGTCAACACCCCGCCGAACGTCCTCTTCCCGCAGTCGTTCGCCGACTCGGTCAAGGCGCGCAACACCGCGGCCAAGGCCAAGGTCACCATCAAGGTGCTGGACGAGAAGGCGCTCGAGAAGGGCGGCTTCGGCGGGATCGTCGGCGTCGGCCAGGGCTCGGTCAACCCGCCCCGCATCGTCACCCTGACGTGGGCCCCCGCCGGCGCCCGGCACTCGGTCGCGCTCGTCGGCAAGGGCATCACCTTCGACTCCGGCGGCCTGTGCATCAAGCCCCCGGCCTCCATGCTCACCATGAAGTCCGACATGGCCGGAGCGGCTGCCGTCGCGGCGACCGTGTTCGCGGCCGCCGAGCTGGGCCTGCCCGTCACGGTGACCGGCTACCTGTGCCTCGCCGAGAACATGCCGAGCGGCAGCGCGCAGCGTCCCGGCGACGTCGTGACGATGCGGAACGGCACCACGGTCGAGATCCTCGACACGGACGCCGAAGGCCGCATGGTGCTCGGTGACGGCCTCGTCCTCGCGGGCGAGGCGAACCCCGACGCCATCGTCGACATCGCCACCCTCACCGGCGCGCAGATGGTGGCCCTCGGTGGCCGGGTCGCCGGGATCATGGCCAACGACGACGCCTTCCGCGACCGGGTCCGCGCCGCCGCCGACGGATCGGGCGAGGCCGCCTGGCCGATGCCGCTGCCGAGCGACCTGCGCTCGCAGCTCGAGTCCGCGGTCGCCGACCTCTCCCACAAGGGCGAGCGCTGGGGCGGCATGCTCACGGCCGGCCTGTTCCTCAGTGAGTTCGTCGAGGAGGGCACCCCGTGGGCCCACGTCGACATCGCCGGCCCGTCATTCAACGAGGGCGCGCCCTACGGCTACACGCCGAAGGGCGCGACCGGCTACGGCGTCGCGACCCTGCTGTCGCTCGTGGAGGGCTACGCCGGCTGACGCGGCGGACGGGTGACCGGCAGGCCGGCCACCCGTCATACCGACAGCGCAGAGGGGCCCGTCCGGATCGGACGGGCCCCTCTGCAGATATATCCAGGCGTCGATCAGCAGTGCGGTCGAGCCGCCTCAGCCACCGCTCTTGCGCCGGAACATCTGCTGCGTCGCGCTCGTCGCCGCGCCCTGGGCGTGGTCGACCTTGCCGTGCTCGCTGTCATCGGACACGTCGCGCCCTGCGTGCGACTGCTTCTTGTCCAGGGCCTCGCGGAACTTGCGCTTCATCTCCTCGCTGGGCCCCGTGGATCCCTGGGACCCCTGGGACTTCG
The DNA here is from genome assembly GCF_054782575.1 of Pedococcus soli. NCBI lineage: Bacteria > Bacillati > Actinomycetota > Actinomycetes > Micrococcales > Intrasporangiaceae > Pedococcus > Pedococcus soli. The sequence goes on from NZ_BAAGSF010000006.1 coordinate 830,079, forward strand.
CACCGTCGGACTTGGCCATCGTGCCCTCCTGCTGCTCGTGCGGCGCGGGCCGCGTGCGGACCCGCCGTGGGTCAACCTTCGCATCCCGGCTCCGGGGGGCACCACCGCATATCCCCTCGGGTCGAGCGCGCGTCGTGCTTCACGACGCCACCGGTATGGCGCGTCAGTCCTTCTTGCGCTGGCGGGAGTTCCACTCCCGCATGCGGTTGGGGTACCCGGTCTGGAGGACGTCGTACACCGGGACGCCCAGGCTCCCTGCCAGCTCGAAGGCTGCCTGCCGGGAACCGGCCGCACGACGAGTCCACTCGCCGTCGTGCGCGATGAGGATCACCGTCGTCGCCGTGACGTTGGTGGGTGGCTCGACGTAGGCCTCGACCCCGCGACGACTCTGGGTGAAGTCGGCGAAGTGCTTGCGCACCGCCTGCTGGTCCACCGCCATGTTGGGTCCGTCGGACGGACCACGTCCGGAGCCCTTGTGTCCCCGCTTCCACCACGCCATGACCCAACGATAGGGGGACGGACTGTGCAACTGCTGCCATTGCACGGACGTGGACCTGCTTGCGCCCCGCACTCCAAACAGTGACAAGATGCACTGTGTCGATCCCGGGCTGGTCACGACCTGGCCGCTCCACCGTCGACGAGGACCACCCAGTGCCCACGACGCGAGGGAGCGAGCATGTCGGCTGACGCCGAGACCATCTTCGATGTAGTCATCCTGGGTGGAGGAAGTGGCGGCTACGCCTGCGCGTTCCGTGCGGCCGAGCTCGGACTGAGCGTCGCACTCGTCGAGAAGGACAAGCTCGGTGGCACCTGCCTGCACGTCGGGTGCATCCCGACCAAGGCGCTCCTGCACGCGGCCGAGGTCGCCGACACCGCCCGTGAGGGTGCGCAGTTCGGCGTGAAGTCGACCTTCGAGTCGGTCGACATGTCCGGCGTCAACGCCTACAAGGACGGCGTCATCGCGCGCCTCTACAAGGGCCTGCAGGGTCTGGCCAAGGCCCACAAGATCGAGCTGGTCGAGGGCGCCGGGCGCCTGGTCGACCGCTCCACCGTCGAGGTCGACGGCCGTAGGGTCCGCGGCCGCAACGTCGTCCTCGCCACCGGCTCGTACGCGAAGTCGTTGCCCGGCCTGGAGATCGGCGGTCGGATCATGACCAGCGAGCAGGCCCTGGCGCTGGACTTCGTACCGCCGCGCGTCGTCGTCCTCGGTGGCGGCGTCATCGGGGTCGAGTTCGCGTCGGTGTTCCGTTCGTTCGGTTCCGAGGTCACCATCGTCGAGGCGCTTCCCCGGCTCGTCGCCGCCGAGGACGAGGCCGTCTCCAAGACGCTCGAGCGCTCGTTCCGCAAGCGCAAGATCGCGTTCCGGACCGGGGTCAGGTTCGCGGGCGCGACGCAGTCGGGCGACACCGTGACCGTCTCGCTCGAGGACGGCGCCACCATCGAGGCCGACCTGCTCCTCGTCGCCGTCGGCCGTGGGCCCGTCACCGAGGGCCTCGGGTATGCCGAGGCCGGCGTCACCCTCGACCGTGGTTTCGTCACCACCGACGAGCGCTTGCGCACCGGCGTGGAGGGTGTCTACGCCGTCGGCGACATCGTCCCCGGGCTGCAGCTCGCCCACCGTGGGTTCGCCCAGGGCATCTTCGTCGCCGAGGAGATCGCGGGACTGGCCCCGGCCGTCATCGACGAGCTCGGCATCCCGCGAGTCACCTACTGCGACCCCGAGATCGCCTCGGTCGGCCTCACCGAGAAGCAGGCGGCCGAGAAGTACGGCGAGGTCGAGACGTACGAGTACAACCTCGGCGGCAACGGCAAGTCGCAGATCCTGCAGACGCAGGGGTTCGTGAAGCTGGTGCGCGAGAAGGACGGTCCCGTCGTGGGCATCCACATGATCGGCGCCCGCATGGGTGAGCAGATCGGCGAGGCGCAGCTCATCTACAACTGGGAGGCGCTGCCCTCCGACGTCGCCGGGCTGATCCACGCCCACCCGACCCAGAACGAGTCCCTCGGTGAGGCGCACCTGGCGCTCGCCGGCAAGCCCCTGCACGCCCACAACTAGACGCACTGCTGATCCGCCAGCGAACACGAAACAAGGAGATAGAGGGACATGTCTGAACGCGTGACCATGCCGGCCCTGGGTGAGTCGGTCACCGAAGGCACCGTGACGCGCTGGCTGAAGAACGTCGGCGACACCGTCGAGGTCGACGAGCCGCTGCTCGAGGTCTCCACCGACAAGGTCGACACGGAGATCCCCTCGCCCGTCGCGGGTGTCCTCCAGGAGATCCTGGCGAACGAGGACGACACCGTCCCCGTCGGCGCCGACCTCGCCGTCATCGGTGACGGCAGCGACAGCGGCAGCAGCGACTCCGGCAACCAGTCCGGCGACGCCGGGCAGGACGCGGGCGAGCAGGCCTCCGCCGAGCAGGCGTCGGCGGAGTCCGACGAGCCGCCGGCCGAGGCTCCCTCGACCGAGCAGGCGCCGCAGGAGTCCACCTCCGAGCCCGAGGCCGCTGCTGCCAGCGGGTCCTCCGACAGTGGTTCCTCCGACGGTGGTGGCTCTGGTTCGGGTGGCTCTGGTTCGGGTGAGACGGTCACCATGCCGGCGCTCGGCGAGTCCGTCACCGAGGGCACCGTCACCCGCTGGCTCAAGGCCGAGGGCGACACCGTCGAGGTCGACGAGCCGCTGCTCGAGGTCTCCACCGACAAGGTCGACACCGAGATCCCCTCGCCGGTCGCCGGCACGCTCACCAAGATCCTCGTCCAGGAGGACGACACCGTCCCCGTCGGTGGCGAGCTCGCCATCATCGGCGGCTCCGGCTCGTCCGGCGGTTCGGGCGACAGCACGCCCGCCGAGGCCCCCAAGGAGGCCGAGGCCCCGAAGGAGGAGTCCAAGCCGGAACCCGCTCCCGAGCCCGAGGCGCCGAAGCAGGAGGCTCCCCCGCAGGAGGCTCCCAAGGAGGAGGCCCCCGAGCAGGAGGCCCCCGCTGCTCCTGCGCCGCAGGCTGCTGCCGCCCCCGAGTCCGCACCCGCTGCGCAGTCGTCGGGCGACAGCCAGGACGCGTCGGCCTACGTCACACCGCTCGTGCGCAAGCTCGCGGCCGAGAACAAGGTCGACCTCGGCTCCCTCAAGGGGACCGGCGTCGGTGGCCGTATCCGCAAGCAGGACGTGCTCGACGCCGCCAAGGCTGCCGAGGAGGCTGCCAAGGCCGCGGCGGCTCCCGCCCCGGCGGCTGCTGCCCCTGCTGCCGCTCCTGCGGCGTCGACCTCGTCGACGGCATCGGGCTCGGCCTCGGTCTCGCCGAAGCGCGGCACCACGGAGAAGATGTCCCGGCTGCGCCAGACCATCGCCAAGCGCATGGTCGAGTCCCTCCAGGTCTCGGCCCAGCTGACCACGGTGGTCGAGGTCGACGTCACGAAGATCGCGCGGCTGCGGGCCAAGGCCAAGAACGAGTTCGCACAGCGCGAGGGCACCAAGCTCAGCTTCCTGCCGTTCTTCGCCCTCGCGGCCGTCGAGGCGCTCAAGGCCCACCCGTCGGTGAACTCCAGCGTCGAGGGCACCGAGGTGACCTACCACGGCACCGAGAACCTCGGTGTGGCCGTCGACACCGAGCGTGGCCTCCTCGTCCCGGTCATCAAGGACGCCGGCGACCTCAACATCGCCGGGCTGGCCCGCAAGATCGCCGACCTCGCCGAGCGCACCCGCACCAACAAGATCGGCCCGGACGAGCTCGGCGGCGGCACCTTCACGCTGACCAACACCGGCAGCCGGGGCGCCCTGTTCGACACCCCGATCATCAACCAGCCCAACGTCGCCATCCTCGGCACCGGCGCGGTCGTCAAGCGCCCGGTCGTGGTGTCCGACGGTGACGGCGGCGAGACGATCGCGGTCCGGTCGATGGTCTACCTGGCCCTGTCGTACGACCACCGGGTCGTCGACGGTGCCGATGCCGCGCGCTTCCTCACCACGATGAAGACGCGTCTCGAGGAGGGCGGGTTCGAGTCCGACCTCGGGCTCTGACCTTCCCCACCTCACCAGGAGCACTCATGCCGCAGCGCGTTGCCGTCACCGGTTCCACCGGCCTCATCGGCAGCGCGCTGTCGGCGTTCCTGCGCGAGCGGGGCGACGAGGTGGTGCGCCTGGTCCGTCGGGCGCCCGAACAACCCGACGAGGTCCGCTGGGACCCCGCCGCCCGGCTGCTCGACCCCGCGGCGCTCTCGGGCGTGACGGCCGTCGTGCACCTCGCCGGGGCCGGGGTCGGCGACCACCGCTGGACCCCCTCCTACCAGCAGCAGATCCTCGGCTCGCGCGTCGACGGCACCACGACGATCGCCAGGGCGCTGGCCGACCTCGGCGAGCCCGTGCGCCTCGTCAGTGGGTCGGCGGTCGGTGTCTACGGCGACCGGGGTGACGAGGTCCTCACCGAGGACTCCCCCCTGGGCGGCGGTTTCCTCAGCGAGGTCGTCCGCGCCTGGGAGGCAGCCGCGGACCCTGCCCGCGACGCAGGCCTCTCGGTGGCCCACCCGCGCACCGGGATCGTGCTCTCCCCCGAGGGCGGCGCCCTGTCCCGCATGCTGCCGCTGGCCCGCCTCGGCATCAACGGCCCGCTGGGCAACGGCCGTCAGTGGTGGCCGTGGATCTCCCTGCGCGACACCGTCGCCGGGCTCGCACACCTCGTCGACCACCCCGAGGTCGAGGGTCCGGTCAACCTCGTGGCCCCCACCCCCGATCGCCAGATCGACATCGCCAGGGCCCTGGGCCGCCAGATCCACCGGCCGGCGATCTTCCCGGCGCCCGCCTTCGGCATCAAGCTCGTGCTCGGGGGCTTCTCCGACGAGATCCTCACGAGCAAGCGGGTCGTCGCTCAGCGACTCACCGCCTCCGGCTTCACCCACCGCGACCCCGACATCGCCTCCGCCCTGCGCTGGGTGCTCGCGCAGCAGTCCTGAGACCCACCAGCCACTCGTCACGCGACTGCCTCCACCCGTTCGACCAGCCAGCGCCCCCCGCTCCACACCAGGACGAACCGCAGGGCCTGCCCCCGCACCGCCGCCTCGCTGCGCACCACCCGCCGTGCGTCGGTCGCCGACACGACCCGGTATGCCGCCGTGTCGACGACCGCCTCGACGGTCGCCGACCGCGTGGTCACGGTGACGGGACGTGCCGACCGCACGGTCAGCCGGACGCCGGCGTAGGCCACCCCGGCCTCGCGGACCCGGCGCAGGTCTGCGGTGTCGCGGTCCAGGGCGGCCGAGCCGGGGGCGTCCAGGTCGGCCAGGTCGTCGTCGCGGCCGCTGACCATGACCTCGGCCCGCAGGGTGGCCAGCTCCTGGACCAGGGCCAGGGGGGCGAGCGTCGGCGCCCGGTGGTCCCGTCGGGCGTGCCGAGGCGACACGGACGGCGAAGGGGTCCGCGTCATCGGGCTCGCTCGCGGGCCGGGCGCCGGCGCCCCGCGCTCCGTGGACCTCGCAACGCGCGCGGGGTCGTCCGTCGGGCGGCCCGGTCCGAGCCACCCCGGCGACCGAACCACCCCCGTCGCCAGCAGGGCCCCCAGCACGAGCGCCGACAGCAGTCCCGCCCCGGCCACCCCGGCCCTCGTCCTCGGCCGCTCCAGCCACGTCCTCGACCGCCGCAGCCACGTCCCCACCTCCACCGGCGCGGCGACCCCCGGTGCCGCCTCGTCGTCGGACGGTGTTCGGCGCAGCCGCTGCGTCAGCAACGAGGTCTCGTCCGTGCCGACGACCAGCCGCACGGGTTCGCAGGGCGCCGAGTCGAACCACGCCAGGGCGAGCTCCGCCGCGCTCGGGCGGTCCGCCGGGTCGGCCGCGAGCGCCCGCGTCGTCACGTCCCGCCACGCGTCGGGGACCTCGGGGGCGAGCGTCTCGAGCGGGGGCCGCCAGGAGACGGGCTCGGGGGCCTGCCCGGTGACGCACCACCAGGCCAGGGCCCCCGCGGCATACACGTCGGCAGCCGGGGTGACGGGACCGCCGTCCACGACCTCCGGCGCCACGAACCCCGCGGTGCCGACCGCGTGCCCCGGCGCCTCACCGACGAACCCGGCCACCCCGAGGTCGGCGAGCAACGGGCGACCCGAGCGTTCGAGCAGGACGTTGCCCGGCGTGACATCGCCGTGCTGCACCCCGACGGCGTGCAGGCCCGCAAGGGTTCGCGCGACGGGTGCCAGGACGGTCACCGACTCCCCCACGCTCAGGTGCCCGCGAGCCCCGACCACCCGGGCCAGCGACCCGCCGGCCACGTGGTCGAGGACCAGCGCCACCCGCCGGTCCGCGCCGGGGAGCGCCACCGCCTCGTGGAACCGCACCAGGCCGTCGACCTCGACGCGACCGAGCACCCCGAGCTCGCGGACCGCCGCGTCCGCCTGCTCGCCCACACCGACGGGGACGACCTTGACCGCCACCGGCGACCCGTCGCCGTCGCGGGTGGCCGCCCACACGACACCGCTGCCACCGGCCCCGATCCGGGCGCCCAACGTGTAGCCGGGCACCCGCGGTGGCGCCTTCTCGTCGGCACGGGTCTCGTCGTCCGGGTCCACCACCTCAGTCTGGCCACGGACGCGGCACCCCCTGCCCGGTTGTCCACAGGCCCGGACGCGGGCAGCCGTCAGCAGCCGTCCTAGAGTCGGGGCCATGCCTGCAGACCAGCCCACGATCCTGGCCACCTCGGGTGGCTACCGCTACGGCTCCCGCATCCGCCTCGAGTTCAACTCGCTCGTGCACCACGCGGTCGAGCTGTCCGGCGCCGAGGGACGCGCCCCGCGCATCACCCACCTCGGCACCGCCGGAGGGGACCAGGCCTACTTCAACGGCTGGATGGACGAGGCCGGTCGCCACGCCGGGTTCGACCTGAGCAACCTCAACCTCTTCTCGATGCCGAACGTCGAGGACGTCGAGGGCCACCTCCTTCAGCAGGACGTCGTGTGGGTCAACGGCGGCTCGGTGGCGAACCTCCTGGCCGTCTGGCGGGTGCACGGGCTGGACGAGATCTTCGAGCGGGTCTGGCGCGCGGGCGTCGTCCTCGCCGGCGTCTCGGCCGGTTCGATCTGCTGGTACCGCGGCGGCACCACCGACTCGTTCGGCCCCGAGCTGCGCGCGGTCACCAACGGCCTGGCCCTGCTCCCCTACGGCAACGGCGTCCACTACGACTCCGAGGAGCGCCGCCGCCCCCTCGTCCACCAGCTCGTCGCCGACGGCACCCTCCCGACGACGCACTGCACCGACGACGGCGTCGGCCTCGTCTACCACGGCATCGAGCTCGCCGGGGCGGTCACCGAGACGGACGGCAAGGGGGCCTACCTCGTCACCCGTGACGGCGACACCGCCGTCGAGGAGCGCCTCGAGCCGGTCCGGCTCAAGGCGCCGTCGGTGCGGGCGTAACGTAGGGGCCATGCGGTTCGAGCACGTCGGTTTCTCCCCTGACCTCGTCGACTACGAGCAGGCCTGGGCCCACCAGCGCGAGGTCCACGCCGGGGTCGTCGCCGGCGACGAGGACACCGTGCTCCTGCTCGAGCACGCCGCCGTCTACACCGCGGGCAAGCGCACCGAACCCCAGCAGCGTCCCGTCGACGGGACGCCGGTCATCGACGTCGACCGGGGTGGGCTCATCACGTGGCACGGTCCCGGCCAGCTCGTCGGCTACCCCATCGTCCGCCTCCACGGGGTGCCGATCGACGTGGTCGCCCACGTCCGTCGCCTCGAGGAGGTGATGATCCGCACCTGTCGCGAGTTCGGCGTCGAGACGGTGCGGGTCGAGGGACGCAGTGGGGTGTGGGTGCTCGCCGACGACCGCGGCCCGGACCGCAAGCTCGGCGCCATCGGCGTGCGCGTGAGCCGTCAGGTGACGATGCACGGCTTCGCGCTCAACTGCGACGCCGACCTCTCGTGGGCCGACAACATCATCGCCTGCGGGATCGAGGACGCCGGGGTGAGCTCGATCAGCCGCGAGACCGGCCGGGTGGTCACCGTCCAGGACGTCCTCCCGTATGCCGAGAAGCACCTCGCCGACGTCCTCGCCCCCGCCTGACCGACCCGGGCTTCACCCAGCCCTCTCCCCACCGCCGGATCGAGGTATTTCCCCACCGCAGGACGGTGGCGGAATACCTCGAACGGCGCTGACGTAGTCTTGAGGGACGCCCGGTGACCTCCGGGCGCACCCGTGCCCCGCGGCATACCGGCCGCCGGAGGCGCACCGAACGCAAGGCGAGGGAGTCTGCTGTGACCGTGGCACCCGAGGGCAGGCGCATGCTGCGCGTCGAGGCGCGCAACGCCCAGACCCCGATCGAGCGCAAGCCGGAGTGGATCCGGACCACCGCGAAGATGGGCCCGGAGTACACGAAGCTGCACTCAATGGTGAAGACCGAGGGTCTGCACACGGTCTGCCAGGAAGCCGCCTGTCCCAACATCTTCGAGTGCTGGGAGGACAAGGAGGCGACCTTCCTCATCGGCGGTGACGTGTGCACCCGCCGCTGCGACTTCTGCGACATCGCCACCGGCCGCCCCGAGGCGCTCGACCGCGACGAGCCGCGCCGCGTGGCCGAGTCGGTCGCCACGATGGGACTGCGCTACTCCACCGTCACCGGTGTCGCCCGTGACGACCAGCCCGACGGCGCTGCCTGGCTCTACGCCGAGACCATCCGCCAGATCCACGCCAAGAACCCCACCACCGGTGTGGAGATCCTTCCCCCCGACTTCGGCGCCAAGCCCGAGCTCGTCGGCCAGGTCTTCGACGCCCGGCCCGAGGTGTTCGCCCACAACCTCGAGACCGTGCCGCGCATCTTCAAGCAGATCCGCCCCGCGTTCACCTACGACAAGTCCCTCCAGGTCCTGTCGATGGCGCGCGAGGCCGAGCTCGTCACCAAGTCCAACCTCATCCTCGGGATGGGCGAGGAGGACCACGAGGTCGAGCAGGCCATCCGCGACCTGCACGACGCGGGCTGCGACATCCTCACCATCACGCAGTACCTGCGTCCCTCCAAGCTGCACCACCCGATCGACCGCTGGGTGAAGCCGGAGGAGTTCGTGCACTGGTCCGACGTGGCGCAGGAGATGGGCTTCAAGGGCGTCATGGCCGGCCCCCTCGTGCGGTCGTCCTACCGCGCCGGCCGCCTGTGGGCGACCGCGATGAAGAAGTGGGGACGCGACATCCCCGAGCACCTCCAGCACCTCGCCGACGCCGCGGGTGACCCGGCCCGCCAGGAGGCTGCCTCCCTCGTGGCCGCACGCACGCCGGCCGCGTTGGGTGCACCCGCCTGACACCCGTATCCTGACCCCCATGGCCCGCGAGAAGAAGCAAGAGTCCGACACCCCGAAGAAGCAGGGCCGGTTCTCCCAGATCCGCCAGGTGTTCACGGCGGCACGGAAGGCAGACCCGACCATCCCGTGGTGGATGCTGCTCGCGTTCGTCGCCGTCCTCGCGGTCGGCACGACCATCGGTGTCCTCGTCGGTCACTGGACGTACGCCCTCGTCCTGAGCATCCCGCTCGGGCTGCTCGCCGCCACGCTCGTGCTCAGCCGCCGGGCGGAGCGCGCGGCGTACGCCAGCCTCGAGGGCCAGCCCGGTGCGGCCGGCGCCGCACTCGGTGCGCTGCGTCGTGGCTGGTTCTTCTCCCAGGAGCCGGTGGCCATCGACGGCGCCCGGGGCACCCGCCCCGAGGACATGCACGGCGCGGCCTTCGTCTACCGCGCGATCGGCCGTCCCGGCGTCGTCCTCGTCGCGGAGGGTCCGGACGCCCGGCGCACCAAGCTCATCGCCCAGGAGCGCAAGAAGGTCGAGCGGGTGGCCCCGGGCGTCCCGATCTCCGCGATCGTCGTCGGTGACGGTGCCGACCAGGTGCCGGTGCGCAAGCTCAGCAACAAGATGACGCGCATGAAGCCCGTGCTGACCAAGGAAGAGGTCTCCGCGGTCAACAAGCGGCTCAAGTCCCTCGGTGGCATGCGCCCGCCCGTCCCCAAGGGGATCGACCCGCAGCGCGCCCGCATCGACCGCAAGGCCATGCGCGGCCGCTGATCGCGCCGCCGGCCCGACCGGTGACCGAACGCTCAGGTGGAGGCGCGCTCGACCAGCTCGGTGTCGAGCACCAGCTGTTCGTCGACGCGGCCGTCACCGTGGCCGATCTGGGCCAGCAGCATGGTCGCCATCTCGCGTCCCAGCTGCTCCATCGGCTGGTGCACCGTCGTCAGGGGTGGTTCGGCGACCTCGGCCAGCGGTCCGTCGTCGAACCCGACCAGGGCGACGTCGTCCGGCACCACGCGCCCGGCCTCCCGCAGCACCCGCAGCGCTCCGAGGGCCATGGGGTCGCTCGCCGCGAAGACCGCGTCCACGTCGGGGCGTCGGGCCAGCAGCGCACGCATGGCGGCGGCGCCACTGGCCTCGCTGAAGTCACCGAGCTCGACGAGCGAGTCGTCGACCTCGTGCCCGGCGGTCGCCACGGCGGCCCGGTATCCCTCGAGCCGGTCACGGCCGGCGATCATGTCCTGCGGACCGCCGATGTGCCCGACGACCGAGCGTCCCCGGGACAGCAGGTACGCCACTGCGTCGCGCGCTCCCCCGCTGTTGTCGACGTCGACGTAGCTCGCGTCCGCGAGCCCGTTCGGGCGCCCACAGAACACGATCGGCAGCCCGCGCCCCTGGATCAGCCCCGGCAGCGTGTCGGCGTCGTGGGCGGAGAGCATCAGGACCCCGTCGACGTGCTGGGGCGTCAGGTAGGAGTCGAGCCGGTCGACCTGCTCGCGGGTCTGCACCAGTGCCAGCACCAGCTGGCGGGACGCCTCCCCCACGACCGTCGTGATCCCCCGGACCACCCCGGCGAAGAACGGCTCACCGAAGATGCGCTCCTCGGACTCGGAGATGACCAGCGCGATGGCCCCGGTACGGCGGGTCACGAGGGCGCGCGCCGCCATGTTGGGCACGTACCCGAGCTCGTCGACGGCACGCAGCACGCGGACGCGGGTCCGCTCCGAGACCTGGGGCGAGCCGTTGATGACGCGGGACACGGTCCCACGCCCGACCCCGGCACGGGCAGCAACCGCCTCGAGGGTGGGTTGCCCGCTCGAGCCGTTGGTCGTGCCGGTGGTCGTGCCGGTGGTCACGCCGTTCGTCATGGGGTCAGTATTGCGTGCGCTTCCCGGCGAGGAACGCGGCATACCAGCGCCCGCTGTCCTTGACCGTGCGCTCCTGGGTGTCGAAGTCGACGTGCACGATCCCGAACCGCTTCGCGTAGCCCTCGGCCCACTCGAAGTTGTCCATGAGCGACCAGGCGAAGTAGCCGCGCAGCGGCACCCCGCCGGCGATCGCCTTCGCGCCCGCCTCGAGGTGGCTGCGCAGGAAGTCGACCCGTTCCGCGTCGTGCACCTGTCCGTTGACCAGCTCGTCGTCGAACGCCGCACCGTTCTCGGTGATGACGAGGGGGATCTGGCCGTAGTCCCGGGTGACCCTCTGGAGGATGTCGGCGAGGCCCTCGGGATCGACCTCCCACCCGAGCGCGGTCGTCGGCAGCCCGCGGGAGGCGAAGTCCACCTCGCCGGTCCCGGGCAGGGCGCCGGGTGCCACCACGTGCCGCGTGTAGTAGTTGACCCCGAGGAAGTCCAGGGGCGCACTGGTCACCGCGAGGTCGCCGTCGTGCACGAACGACAGGTCCGTCAGGTGGGCGACGTCGTCGACGACGTCCTGCGGGTAGCTGCCGCGCAGGACGGGGTCGAGGAACCACCGGTTGGACAGGCCGTCGACGCGCCGGACGACGTCCTGCGTCCCGTGGCCGTCGTGGGCCGGCGCAACCGGGTAGAGGTTGAGCGTGATGCCCACCTCGGCGTCAGGCGCCCGCTCCCGCAGGGCCTGGACCGCGAGGCCGTGTCCGAGGAGCAGGTGGTGCGAGGCCGCGAGGGCCGCCCCCGCGTCCGACCGCCCGGGGGCGTGCCGTCCCGAGCCGTACCCGAGGAACGCCGAGCACCACGGTTCGTTGAGGGTGATGAAGTGCCCGACCCGGTCGCCGAGCGCGTCGGCGACGTGCGCGGCATACTCCGCGAACCGGTGCGCGGTGTCACGCACCGGCCATCCGCCGGCGTCCTCGAGCGCCTGCGGGAGGTCCCAGTGGTAGAGCGTCGCCCACGGCGTGATGCCGCGCTCGAGGAGGGTGTCGACGAGCCGGCTGTAGAAGTCGAGCCCCTGGCGGTTGACCGGCCCCGAACCCGTGGGCTGCACGCGCGGCCAGGCGATCGAGAAGCGGTAGGCGTCGACGCCGAGCGACGCCATGAGGTCGACGTCCTCGGCGTACCGGTGGAAGTGGTCCACGGCGACCGCGCCGCTGTCGCCCCCCACCACCCGGCCGGGCGTCGCCGAGAAGGTGTCCCAGATGGACGCGCCGCGACCTCCCTCGGTCGTGGCCCCCTCGATCTGGTAGCTCGAGGTGGCGACGCCCCACGTGAAGCCGTCCGGGAAGTCGCTGCGCGACAGGTCCATGGTCATCCTTTGACTCCGCCCTGCATGATGCCGCCGATGATCTGGCGGCCGAACACGATGAACACGATGACGAGCGGCAGCGTCCCGAGGAGGGTGCCGGCCATGACCAGCGCCTGGTCGGTGTAGTAGCCGCCGGACAGCCGGGACAGCGCGACCTGCACGGTCGGGTGCTCGGCGTCGAGGGTGAGGTAGGGCCACAGGAAGTCGTTCCACCGCTCCATGAACGTGAGCAGCCCGAGGACCGCCGCGGCCGGTCGCAGGATCGGGAACACGATCGAGAAGAAGATCCGGGTCGTGGAGGCTCCGTCGACACGGGCGGCCTCGATGAGCTCGTTCGGGATGGCCTGGGCGGCGTACTGCCGCATCATGAAGACCCCGAACCCGCTCACGAGGAACGGCAGCAGCGCGGACGGGAGCGTGCCTGCCAGCCCCAGCTTGCCCATGAGCATGTAGAGCGGCACCAGGCCGAGCTGGACCGGCACCATCATCGTGCCGATCACGATGAGCAGCAACGCGTTCCGGCCCCTGAAGGCCAGCTTCGCGAAGGCGAACCCGGCCAGCGCGGAGAGCACCACGACCGAGACCGTGGCCAGCCCGGCGACGAGGACCGAGTTGACCATCGCCTGGGCGAACATCACGTCCTGGTTGGCGAAGACCCGCGAGATGTTCTCGCCGAGCTGGTCACCCGGGGTGAGCGGTGGCGGGATCGACGTGATGTCGCTGTTGGGGCGCGAGGCCATGACGACCATGTAGTACAGCGGGCCGGCGGCGAGCAGCACGGAGGTCGCAAGGGTCAGGTACACGAGCGGGGTCGCCGGCGTGGCACCGGTGCTCCGGTCCGCCGCCCGTCGCAGCGAGCGGGTATGGCGCCTGCTCACCGGTGGGGCCACGGCACCGTCCGTTCCGCGTGCGGCCACGGCGCGCGACGGAGCAACAGGCGCCGGGGTGCGCGTCGGGGGCTGGGTCTGGGTCGGGGGCATGGGGGTCCTCACTCGGCCGATCGGATCCGGCGCAGCAGCAGCACGTTGACCGCCGAGAACACCGCGATGAACAGGAACAGCACCCAGGCCACGGTGGCGGCGTACCCGAACCGCTGGCCCGTGAACGCCTGCTGGATGAGGTACATCGCGGCGGTCTGGAACTGCCCGGTCGTCCCGCCACCGATGGAGTTGGCGCCCGGGTTGAACAGCAGGGGCTCGGTGAACAGCTGAGTGCCACCGATGGTGGCGACGACGGAGACGAAGATCAGCGTGGGTCGCAGCATCGGCACGGTGATGGACCAGAACGTCCGCCAGGCCTTCGCCCCGTCGATCCGGGCCGCCTCGTAGATCTCCGTGGGCACGGACTGCAGGGCCGCCAGGAGGATCAGCGCGTTGTACCCCGTCCAGCGCCAGTCGACCATCGTGGAGATCGCGAGCCAGGAGGACCACCGGTGGTCCTGCCACGCGATCGGGTCGACCCCCACGTGGCCCAGCAGCCAGTTGAACAGGCCGAAGTCACGGCTGAACATCATCGTGAAGATGATCCCGACGGCGGCGACCGAGGTGACGTTGGGCAGCAGGATCCCCATGCGCCACAACGTCGCTCCGCGCAGCCGCGAGTTGAGCAGCTGGGCGAGGACCATCGCGAGGACGAGCTGTGGCACCGTCGCGATGACGAACATCGCGACGGTGTTGAGCATGGCGTTCCAGAAGTCCCCGTCCGCCATCAGCTCGCGGTAGTTGCCGAGCCCGACGAAGCCCTGGTCACCGGCGAGCAGGCTCCAGTCGTGCGTCGAGACCCAGGCCGTGTACACGAGCGGGAAGAACCCGAACACCGCGAAGAGCAGGAAGAACGGGGAGACCATCGCGTAGGGCGTGTACCGCGCGTCAGCGCGGCGCAGCCAGCGGCGCCACCCGGCCGGGCGAGGACCCGGTGGCGCCGCTGGGGGTGCTGCTGTCGTCGAGGTCACGAGGACTACTTCGCGGCCTTGGTGGCTGCCTTGACCGCTTCGGACCACCCGTCGGCCGCACTGCGCTGGCCACCCTCGACGCTGCGCATGGCGTTCTCCACGGCGTCGCGGACCGGCTGGTTCTTGGCGCCGAGGTAGACGGGCTTGAGGTTGGCGGCACCGGCGACGAACAGCTCACCGACGGGCGCGTCGTTGAAGTACTCGTTCTTCGCGTCCTTCAGGGCCGCCTCGGAGTAGAGCTTGGGGTTCGACGGGAGGTTGCCGGCCGCCTTGAACGCCGCGAGCTGGCTCTGGCCGGTCGTGAGGAACTTGGCGAGCTCGACCGCCTCCTTCTGGTGCTTGCTCTGCGTCGGCACGCCGAGCCACGAGCCACCCCAGTTGCCACCGCCGCCGGGGACCGTGGTGATGTCCCACTTCCCGGTGTTCGCCGCACCGGCCTGGTCCTTGATGTAGCCGGTCATCCAGGCAGGGCAGGCGAGCGTCGCGAACGACCCGTTCTTGAAGCCGGCGTTCCACTCGGGCGAGAACGCCTTGAGCTTGGCCGACAGGCCCGTGTCGACCATCTTCAGCGACTCGTCCCACGCCGACTTCACGGCCGGGTTGGACTCGATGACGAGCGCGTTGCTCTTGTCGAAGTAGGTGTGGTCCCCGGACTGCATGAGGATGGAGTTGTAGGTGTTCGTGGCGCTGTCGACGAACTTCGCCTTGGGGTCCTTGATCCCGGCCTGGTACTTCTGGCCGGTGGCGATGTAGTCGTCCCAGGTCGGCCAGAGCTTGCCGACCTCGACGCGGTCGGTCGGCAGGCCTGCCTTCTCGAACAGGTCCTTGCGGTAGCACATCGCCAACCCGCCGACGTCGGTCCCCAGCCCGATGGTCGTCTTGCCGTCGGCCGTGGTGGCGTTGGTGTACTTCCAGGGGAGCCAGTTGTCCTTGAGCTCGTTGCTCCCGAACTTCTGGAGGTTGACGAACTTGTCGGCGCTCTGGAGGAAGTTGACGACCTGGCCCTCCTCGATCGCGACGACGTCGCCCGCTCCGGAGCCGGCGGCGATGCGCTGGATGAGCTGGGTGTTGTACTTGCCGAGGTCGCCTTCGGCCGTCTCGACGACCGTGACGTTGGGGTGGTCCTTCATGTACTGCGTGTAGAGGTCCGTGTAGCCGAACTTGCCGAACGTGCTCACCCGCAGGGTGACCTTCCCGCCCGAGGACGAGGAGGCCGATCCGCCACCTCCGCACGCTGCCGTGAGGGAGGCCGTGGTGAGCAGGACGGTGGCCGGCACCAGCCAGCGAGAACGTGAGTGCACCGTTGCACCTTTCGTCGGGCCCCCTCATGGGAGCGCTCCCGAACAGAGTGCGACGAGCAGGTGGGTACCGTCAAGGGGTCCATGGGAGGGTTCCCATTTCGTGACCTTCCCGTGACCTTCTGGTCACGGGCCCCGCTCAGGCGCGGGGCAGCTGCCCCTCGACGCAGTCGACGAACCGCTCGAGGGCCCGTTCGTCCGCGCGCAGGAACAGGTCGGGCTCGATGAGCTCGAGCTCCATCACCGTGGGGACCCCCTCGTGCTCCACGAGGTCGACGCGGGCGTAGACGACGCCCCCGGGGGCGAGGGCCAGGGCGGCCCGGGCCGTGGCGAGCTCCGCCTCGGTCACGACGTGCGGCTCCTCGGAGCCGCCGTGGTGGGCCTGCACCCGGTAGTCGCCGGACGCCGGGACCTTGCGGACCGCGTGCGACACCTCGCCGTCGAAGAGGAACAACGAGACCTCCCCCTGCTCGATGCCCGGCGCATAGGGCTGGACGACGACGTCCCCGACCCCCGCGATGCGCTCGGCGTGCGCGACGAGCGCCTCCGAGCCCGCCTCACCCAGGGCTGCCTGGCGGGCGCCCCCGTCGACCGCGGGCTTCACGACGACCCTGTCCCAGCCCGTGGCACCGATGCGGGCCGCGACGTCCACGGCACCCTGCGGCAGGACGAGCATGGGCAGCACCGGGACCCCCGCAGCGCCGAGCTCGGCGAGATAGCCCTTGTGGACGTTCCACCGGATCACGTTGGGGGGATTGATGATCCGGCTCTCCACGTCGACGCGGTCCACCCAGGCGAGGAACTCCTGGAGCCGGTCGAAGTAGTCCCACGTCGAGCGGATCACGACGAGGTCGTAGCTGCTCCAGTCGACCTCCTCGTGCCACACGACGACGTCCGCCCGGTGGCCCCTGGCGCGGAGCAGGGCGGCCGCCTCACGGGGTTCGGGGTCGACGTAGGCCGGGTCCGACCAGGTGCACAGGGCGATGCGGTGGGAGGTCACCCGGGCGAGTCTGCCAAAGCCGGACCCGGCCGGGCGACGGGGTTGGAGGGGTCTTGCCCTCGCGGCATACGCGATATAACGTGAGTGGCCAAGACGCGATATAACGCGAACGACGGAAAGGAAACCCCATGAGCCAGGACTGGTCGATCGACTCCCCCCGAGTGCTCGACATCGGCGGCGAGGGCGAGCAGGTGCGTGCCCTCAGCGTCGCCGTCGTCGGCGGCCGGGTCGACGTGGTGACCCACAGCGACTCCCCCACGGCCCGCGTGGAGGTGGCCGAGGTGCACGGCATGCCGCTGCGTGTCGTGTGGGACGGCGACAAGCTGAAGATCACCCACGGCGTCGACGGGTCGCGGATCCTCGACAAGGTGCGACAGGCGTTCGACGGCCTGGAGCACAACCGCGTGGCGCTGAGCATCTCGGTCCCCGAGGACACCCGGACGACCGTGAGCACCGTCAGTGCGGGCGCCCTGCTCGCCGGGCTGCGCGCAGGGGCCAAGGCCAACACCGTGTCCGGCTCGATGACGCTGGACGACATCGTCGGTCCGGTCGACATCAACACCGTCAGCGGCGAGATCGAGTGTGACGGGCTCAACGGGCCGCTCAAGGTCAACACGGTCTCCGGCGCGGTCACCGCGCAGCGCAGCGACGTGCCCGAGGTCAGCATCCACACCGTCAGCGGCGACGTCACCCTCGACCTCGTCAACGCCACCACCTCCATCGGCTCGACGTCGGTGTCCGGGGACGTGACGGTGCGGGCCCCGCACGACGGGTATGACGTCAAGGCCAACCTTGCCTCGGGACAGGTCGTCATCGACGGCCGCACGATCGACAAGTTCTCCCGCCCGTCCGGCGGTCGGCTCTCCGACGGCGCAGGGAGCCTGCAGCTCAAGGCCAACGCGGTGTCCGGCAACGTCGTCGTGCTGGCCGCCCCCGCCGGGAGCCCCGCGTGAGTCCCGTCTTCGCGCACGGACAGCTGCGCCTGTACGTGCTCGCGCTGCTCAACGACGGCCCCCGGCACGGCTACGAGGTGATCCAGGACCTCGAGCAGCGCTTCAACGGGCTCTACTCCCCCAGCGCCGGCACGGTGTACCCGCGGCTGGCCAAGCTGGAGGAGGAAGGACTGGTGGAGCGCACCGACGAGGGGCGCAAGGCCGTCTACCGGATCACCGAGGCCGGGCGGGCCGAGGTCCGGGACCGCCGCGACGACCTGTCCAGCCTCGAGTCCGACCTCGACCTGTCGGTGCGCTCGCTCGCCGAGGAGGTGCGCTCGCGGGTCCGCGGACAGAGCAGCGACCTGCGGGCCGAGCTGAGGGCCGCCGCGCAGGAGGCCCGGCGCACCGCGACCCCGGTCGGCGGGCACGAGGGCTGGAACGACCGACCCCCTCGCGACACCGGTGGGCTCGGAGACCTCGAGCAGGCCGTCCACCAGCTGCGCCAGGAGGCGCGGGACGCGTGGAAGCGGCACGGCCTCACCTCCGAGCAGACCAAGGAGATCGTCGACATCCTCGGTGACGCCTCGACCCGGATCCGCGAGGTCGTGCTCAGGTCCGGGCGGTGACCTCGGTCATCCGCGGAGGGTGACCGCGGTCAGCTGCGGAGGGTGACCGCGGTCAGCTGCGGAGGGTGACCACGGTCAGCTGCGGACGATGACGGTGCCGGCGGCCTTGTCGTGCAGGCCGCGGCCGTCCTTGTCCCAGAACATCGCCGGGAGGAACAGGCACAGCAGGACCGTGCGCACGAGGGTCTGGAACGGTCGGGGGATCCGGCCGTCCGTGGACTGCACACGCAACCCCACCAGGCGGTGGCCGAGCGTGGAGCCGAGGGTGCCGACGAGCAGCAGGTTCTCCACCGCGAACAGTCCCAGCAGCACGGCCGTGTCGCGGCTGGTCGCCACCCCCGCGAACGGCAGGGGGACGCTGAAGAACGCGAAGGCGATGAGCTGGCAGACGGTCCAGTCCACGAGGACGCCGACCAGGCGGCGTCCGAACCGGCCGAGCGAGCCCGCGCCGTCGCGCGGCATACCGAGGCGCTCCCCCGGGTATGCCGAGGGGGCGCCTGAGCGCGAACCCGGCCCTTCGAGCCAGGACCCGATGTCCTTGCGGTCGACCACACCGAAAGTCTATGCGCCCACCCGGTAGCAGGCGCAGGGGGTGTAACACCCACGAAACATTCGGGTCATGGCCGGGCAACCTCGACCCGTTAGGGTCGACGACGACAGCGTTTCAGTCATGGGCGGATCCCCTCCGTCCCACCAACAGGAGGCCCCAATTTGTTCAGCAATGCTGACGAGGTCCTGAAGTTCATCAAGGACGAGGACGTCAAGTTCGTCGACGTGCGCTTCTGCGACCTGCCGGGCGTGATGCAGCACTTCAACGTGCCCGCCAAGAGCCTGGACGCGGACTTCTTCAAGGAGGGCCAGATGTTCGACGGGTCCTCGATCCGCGGGTTCCAGGCCATCCACGAGTCCGACATGAAGCTGGTCCCGGACCCGACGAGCGCGTACCTCGACCCGTTCCGCAAGGAAAAGACGCTCATCCTCAACTTCTCCATCGTCGACCCGTTCACCGGCGAGGAGTACTCCCGCGACCCGCGCAACATCGCCGCGAAGGCTGAGGCCTACCTCAAGTCGACCGGCATCGCGGACACCGCGTACTTCGGCGCCGAGGCCGAGTTCTACGTCTTCGACGACGTGCGCTTCGAGACCAAGCAGAACGCCAGCTACTACTACATCAACTCCATCGAGGCCGCGTGGAACACCGGTCGCGAGGAGGAGGGTGGCAACAAGGGGTACAAGACCCGCTACAAGGGCGGCTACTTCCCCGTTCCCCCGACCGACCACTTCGCCGACATGCGCGACGAGATGTCGCTCGCGCTCGAGGAGGCGGGCCTGTCGGTCGAGCGCGCCCACCACGAGGTCGGCACCGCCGGACAGCAGGAGATCAACTACCGCTTCAACACGCTGAAGCAGGCCGCCGACGACGTGCTGAAGTTCAAGTACATCGTCAAGAACGTCGCCTGGGAGGGCGGCAAGACGGTCACCTTCATGCCGAAGCCGATCTTCGGTGACAACGGCTCGGGCATGCACTCGCACCAGTCGCTCTGGAAGGACGGCGAGCCCCTCTTCTACGACGAGCGCGGCTACGGCGGCCTGTCGGACCTGGCCCGCTGGTACATCGGTGGCCTGCTCAAGCACGCCCCGGCGCTGCTCGCGTTCACGAACCCGACGGTGAACTCCTACCACCGCCTGGTCCCCGGCTACGAGGCCCCGGTCAACCTGGTCTACTCGGCCCGTAACCGCTCGGCCTGCATCCGCATCCCGATCACCGGTGACAACCCGAAGGCCAAGCGCGTCGAGTTCCGCGTGCCGGACCCGTCGGCCAACCCGTACCTCGCGTTCTCCGCGATGCTGATGGCCGGCCTGGACGGCATCAAGAACCGCATCGAGCCCCCGGAGCCGGTGGACAAGGACCTCTACGAGCTCCCGCCCGAGGAGCACGACGCCATCGAGCAGGTCCCCGGCTCGCTGCCGGCCGTCCTGGACGCGCTGGAGGCAGACCACGAGTTCCTGCTCGAGGGTGACGTGTTCACCAAGGACCTCATCGAGACCTGGGTCGAGTGGAAGCGCAAGAACGAGGTCGACCCGATCCGCTTCCGCCCGCACCCGCACGAGTTCGAGATGTACTTCGACATCTGAGCGAGCCTGCGAGCCAGATGTCGAACGAAAGCGCAGGGACATCTGAGCGAGCCTGCGAGCCAGATGTCGAACGAAAGCCCAGGGACATCTGAGCGAGCCTGCAGCCGAACCACCTTCGCGAACGCGGACCCCACCTCGGGGTCCGCGTTCGTCGTGTGTGCCGGGTCAGCTCGTCACCGATCCGGCATCGATCGACGAATTCGGTTCTGCTCACGGCGAATTCGCTCCTGAACCCCTTCCCCAACTGTTCGAACACGTGTACGATAGAGGTATGTCGGTCAGCCCGCTCACCGCCGACCCGGACACCGATCCGGACGGTGGCTGGGGCGTGCGGAACCAAGCGTTGTGGGAGCGGACCGCTGCCGTTGCGGGTCGGTTGAACCGCGCGCAGGCCGAGCTGGTCGACATCATCGACGAGGTCATGACCGACCGGCACTGGGGCGAGGGTGGGTTCAAGTCACCTGAGCACTACCTCGTCGTCCGCGCCGGCCTGTCCCATGCCCACGCCGCTGACATCGTCGCCGTGGCCAGGCGACGCACCGAGCTCACCGACGCAGCTGTGGCGCTGGAGGCCGGGGAGCTGTCCCTGGACCAGGTCGCCGTCCTGGCCCGCCACGTCCCCGTCACCCACCAGGCCTCGGTCACCCAGTTCGCCCGGAACGCGACGGTGACCCAGTTGCGCCGAGCCGTGGCCCGCCACGCGTTCGCCGCCCCCGCACCGGCCGCACACGCCGCCCAAGGCACCGATGCAGCGGGCAGCGATCTGCCCGTCGAGCCGCACACGCTGGGGTTCGGCGACCTGGACGCCGCCGCCCTGCCGTCCACCGCCTTCGAGTCGGCCGCCGAGCAGCGCGCCTGCGCCAAGCCCGACCTGGCCATGTCCTACGACGCCGACGGCCGGTTCCAGCTGCGCTACTCCGCCCCCGCCACCATCGGCGCGCTGGTCGAACAGGCCGTCAAGGAAGCCAAGGACGCCCTGTTCCTGCGCCACAAGGCCGCCAGCACGGCCAACGCGGAAGCGACCGCGATCTCCACCCCGGCGGCTGGCGAGTCCCGTCATGCCGGCGCCGAAGTCGACGACCGCTACGCGGGCTTGCCGAGCTACGCCGACGCCCTCGAGGAGATGGCCACCCGATCACTTGCCTCGGTCACCTCCACCAGCCGGTCGGCGCACTACCGGGTCTACCTGCACCTCGACACCGACGGCGCCTGGGTCAACGGCGGGCACGCCATCCCCATGCGCCTGCTCGGCCGGTTCATCAGCGACGGCACCGTCCAACCCGTCTGGGAAACCGAAGGACGCCCGGTGTCCGTCGGGCGAGCGATGCGGATCCTGCCCCACCGCACCCGCCGCCTCATCACCGACCGCGACCGAGGCTGCCGATTCCCCGGCTGCCCCACCACCGGGTTCGTCGAGATCCACCACCTCCAGGCATGGGCCGACGGCGGCCCCACGAACACCGACAACCAGATCAGCCTCTGCACCACCCACCACGACGGCATCGACCGCGGCGACTACACCATCACCGGCGACCCCACCCACCCCGACGGACTCACCGTCACCAACCGGTACGGGCTACCCATCCGACCACCCCGACCCCACGAGACCGCCCCACCACCAGGCGGTGACCCACCCGTCCCCGCAGGCACCTACCAACCACCCAGCGGCGGACCCACCACCTGGAACGACCTCGCCCTCCCCTCCGACCACGAGCTCACCCACGGCACGCCACCCGGCAACACCGTTGGCTCCATCCCGAGCCCGAGAAGAACGCGCTCACGGACCAGCGGCCGCAGGACGAAGTCACACGGAACAGGACTCGTGATCGTCTCCGACGGACTCATCCCCTGGGAGACCGACCCACCCACGACACCCGGAGAACGCCCCTGGTCCACGCCCTGAGTACCGGGGCCCCATCCGTCGGGGCGCACGAGGCAGCACGCCGACGGGCGAGCGCACGGATCGTGATGCGGACCCCGACACCTGGGGTGCCGGATCGCTGGCCTATTCGGACGCGAAGTGTCCGCAACCGTCGATACCGTGCGGGCATGGCCATCGCCCGATACCCCAGCATCGTCCTCGACTGCCCCGACGCCGCGACGCTCGCCGCCTTCTACGGCACCCTCCTCGACTGGAAGGTGACCGACTCGGACGGCTGGTTCGAGGTGCGGGCGGAGTACGGGCAGTGCATCTGCTTCCAGACGGTCGAGAACTACCGCGCGCCGATCTGGCCCGGTCAGGACGTGCCGCAGCAGATGCACCTCGACGTGGTGGTCGACGACCTCGACGTGGCCGAGGCCGAAGTGCTCGAGATCGGCGCGACGAAGCACGAGCACCAGCCGGGCACGACGTTCCGGGTGTTCCTCGACCCGGCCGGTCACCCCTTCTGTCTCTGCCTCAGCTGAGCCACCCGACCCCGACGCCCGTCCTCGGACGCTCGGCCACGGATGCCCGACGCTCGACGCACAAGCCCGCCCCCGGACGCCCGGGACAGCCCGTCAGCCCGTCAGCCCGAACGCCGCGCGGAGCAGCACCTCGTCCCGCGACGACGGCCCCACGAGCAGCTCGAACCCGCCGGGCTCGACGACCCTGCGACCCGAGGCGTCCACGATCGAGCAGGCCGACACCGGCACCGCCACGTCCACCGTCACCGAGGCACCCGGCTCGACCCGCACCTGGGTGAACGACTTGAGCTCCTTGTCGGCCCAGCTGGCCGACGTCACGAGGTCGCGCACGTAGACCTGGACCGTCTCGAGGGCCGGCCGAGATCCCTTGTTGGACAACGTGACTCGACCTGAGACCGCCCCGTCGCCCGCAGCCGGCACCGAGACCGAGTCGGCGTCGAGCACGAGGTCGGAGTAGTCCACCGTCGTGTACGACAGTCCCTCCCCGAAGGCGAACGCCGGGCGCTGCGTGAGGTCTGCGTACCGGTCGCCGTGCTGGCCGCGCACCTGGTTGTAGTAGGTCGGCTGCTGACCGGCATGACGGGCGAACGAGATCGGCAGCCGACCCGATGGTTCGATGTCGCCGAGGAGCAGCTCCGCGATGGCCCGGCCGCCCTGCATACCGGGGTTGGCGACCCACACCACCGCAGCGGCGTCGAGGGCGGAGTCGGGCAGCACC
Source organism: Pedococcus soli (assembly GCF_054782575.1). Classification (NCBI taxonomy): domain Bacteria; kingdom Bacillati; phylum Actinomycetota; class Actinomycetes; order Micrococcales; family Intrasporangiaceae; genus Pedococcus; species Pedococcus soli. Next base: position 853,615 of record NZ_BAAGSF010000006.1, read on the forward strand.
AACGGCTTCGAGGCCAACAGCACCACGACCATCGGGGTCCCGGTGGCGGCGAGCGCATCGAGCAGGGCCACCTGACCGCCGACGAGCTCGAGCGTCGCCGTCGAGCGCCCCTCACCGACGAGCTCGATGCGGTCGCCGACGACGGCGACCACGACGTCCGCGGCAGACGCAGCCGCAACGGCCTCCTCGATGAGCGCCGGGTCGGGAGGACTCGGCACCGCCACCTGGGGACGTGGCTGCCCGTCCGGGAAGAACTCGCCCGACGGGTCCGGCGCCAGGGTGAGGATGTCGGCGCCACGCGCCCGGCTCACCGTCCAGTCGTCCGGCACCGCCGCGCGCAGTCCGTCCAGGACGGTCGTGATCATCTCCCGCGGGTGACCCTCGAGGATCCAGTCAGCCTGCCCCGACGAACCGGCCCAGTCCCCCAGCTGCGTCTGGGCGTCGTCGGCGAGCGGCCCCACGACCGCGATCCGTCGCGCGCCGCCTCCATCGGCGAGACCCGAGGCAGGGCTGGCCGAGTCCCGCAGCGGAAGGGCGCCGTCGTTGCGCAGCAGCACCAGCGAGCGCCGTGCCACCTCGAGGTTGAGCTCGGTGTGCGACGCCGTGGCGATCACCTCGCGCTGGCGCGAGGGGTCGGGTCGGCGCGGGTCCTCGAACAACCCGAGCTCGAACTTCACCGTCAGGATGCGGCTGACCGCGGGGTGCAGGTCCGACTCGGACAGCATCCCCCGGGAGATCGCGTCGAGCGCCCCCGCGAAGAACTGCGGCGTCGTCATGACCATGTCGTTGCCGGCCTTCACCGCAGCGGCGGCGGCGTGCGTGTGGTCGGGCTGCACCTGCTGCTCCCAGACCATCCGGCCGACGTTGTCCCAGTCGGTGATGAGCGTCCCGGTGTACCCCCACTCGCCGCGCAGCACGTCGCCCAGCAGCCAGTCGTTGACGGTGATCGGGACGCCGTCCATGGTCTGGTACCCGAGCATGAACGTCCGGCAGCCTTCTCTCGCAACCCGTTCGAACGGCGGCAGGAACCACGACCGGAGCTTGCGCCGACTGATGTCTGCCTCGCTGGCGTCACGGCCGCCCTGGGTCTCGGAGTACCCCGCGAAGTGCTTGGCCGTCGCGAGGATCGCCGTCGGGTCGTCCAGCCCGTCGCCCTGGTAGCCGCGCACCATCGCGGACGCGAGCTCACCCAGCAGGTGCGGGTCCTCGCCGAACGTCTCGTTGACGCGCCCCCAGCGCAGGTCGCGGGCGATGCACAGCACCGGCGAGAAGGTCCAGTGCACGCCGGTCGCCGACACCTCGACCGCCGTGGCGCGCGCTGCCCGCTCGACGAGGACGGGGTCCCACGAGGCCGCCATGCCGAGCTGGGTCGGGAAGATCGTGGCCCCCTTGAAGAACGAGTGCCCGTGGATGCAGTCCTCCCCCACGAGCAACGGGATGCCGAGCCGGGTCCGCGCGATCAGCTCGTGGGCCTCGGCCAACCGCTGGGGCGACGCGTGCAGGATCGACCCCACGTGCGTGGACAGCACGTGCTCGGGGAGTCCTTCGCGCGCGTCGAGCTGCATCATCTGCCCGACCTTCTCCTGCGCGGTCATCCGCCCGAGGAGGTCGGCGACGCGTTCGGCGACGGGGAGCTGGGGATCGAGGTACGGCAGCGTTTCGCTCACGCCGACGATGCTAGGCCGGGGCGGGGGTGCTCACCGGGTCGGGCGCGGCATCCTTCGTCGGTCTCGCCAGGAAGGTGGCGAGGACGACCACGCCGGCCACCGGGACCAGGAGCCAGAAGACGTGGGTCCAGCGGTATCCCGCATCGCGCAGGCGCCGCACCGTGACCCCCAGGTTGGGCAGGAGGACCGCGATGCTCCACACCCCGGCCAGCGCACGACCCAGACCCTCGGTCGGGTTGTCGCCGCCACCGCCGGTCGCGACGTCGATCGCGGCGAGGACGAGGACGTTGAACAGCGTCCACCACCAGAACTCGGCCCGGCCCGAGCGCCCCTCGAACTCGGCGTACCGGCGCAGCACGGTGCGGATGGACGCGGCGAAGCTCATGGCCCCGATGCTAGGCCGACCGCGAGGCGTCCACGAGCACCCGGCCGAGGTGCCGCATCTCGGCACGCAGGGTCTCGTCGTTGACGTCCACCAGGTGCGGGTCGGCCCCCGCATGGGCGATGCCCAGCGCCAGGACGGGCACCGCGATGACGCGCCGCTGGCTGGGCTCGGGTCCGAGCAGCTGGGTGCCGAGCCGGGTGGTGAGGTCGTTGAAGTCCTCGTGGGCCGCGAGGATCCGCTCCACCTCCGGGTCGCTGAGCATCGAGGCCACCACCTGTCGGTGGGCCAGCACGACGTCGATCAGCCCGTCGAGCGCCAGCACCGTCGCCTCCTCGGCAGTCGGCGCCGCCTCGGAGGTCTCGATGTGGCCGCGCAGCTGCTCGACCGCGCCCTCGACGACGGCGAGGACGATGTCCTCCTTGGCGTGGAACTGGTAGTAGACGGCAGCCTTCGTGACCCCGAGGTGGTCGGCGATCATCTGCAGGGACGTCCCGCTCACGCCCTGGGTCGCGAACAGCTCCAGGGCCGCCGCGAGCACGCGGGCGCGACCCTGACCCCTCGGCGCCTGCGGCCTGGCCATCGCGTCTCCCGTCCCGGCCGTCCCGGGCCGAGTGTCGTGCGGTCCCGACCGCTCGTCGGCCGTGACGGCCGCCACAGTAGCAGCATGGTTAGCCGATCGGCTTGTCTTGACCTAGCCGATCGACTAACTTGATGGGTGGCCGTCCACCCGGGCCGGCCCGCCCGCACGCACGCACCCACGGGGAGCTCACCGATGGCCAACCTCCTGTACCGGATCGGACGTCTCGGCTTCCGCCGTCGCGGCGTCGTCGCCTCGGTGTGGCTCGTCCTGCTCGGTGCCCTCGTGGCCACCGTCGTCTCGGTCGGCACCGCGCCCACCGCAGGGGTGGCCATCCCCGGCACCGAGTCCCAGCGCGCGCTGGACTCCCTCGCCCGTGAGTTCCCGCAGGCGAGCGGCGCTGCCGGCACCGTCGTGGTCCGCGCACCCGAGGGACAGAGCGTCGCCACCCCGGCGAACCAGGCCACGGTGGCAGGAATCGTGGCGAAGGCGTCCGGCCTTCCCGGTGTCGTCGGCGCCGTGAGTCCCTACGACTCCAAGGCGATCAGCCAGGACGGCCGCTACGCCCTGGTCACGGTGCAGTTCAAGGAGACGTCCGACGCGCTCACGCCCGAGCAGCGCACGGCATACGAGGACCTCGGGAAGGCCGCCCCGGCGGGCTGGACGGTCGCCGCCGGCGGCGAGCCGCTCATGACCGAGCCCGAGGTGGGCTCCACCGAGGCCATCGGTGTCGCGGTCGCGCTGGTGGTGCTGCTGATGACGTTAGGCTCGCTGGTCGCCGCCGGCATGACCATGGTCAACGCCCTGATCGGGGTCGGTGTCGGCCTGCTCGGGCTGCTGCTCGCCGGGCACGCGTTCGACCTCACCAGCGTCACCCCGGTGCTCGCGCTCATGCTCGGCCTCGCGGTCGGGATCGACTACTCGCTGTTCATCACCTCCCGGTACCGCCACAACCTCGCGACCGGGCTGGGCCGGGAGGAGGCCGCTGGTCGGGCGATCGGCACCGCCGGGTCGGCCGTGGTGTTCGCCGGCCTCACGGTCGTGATCGCCCTCGCCGGCCTGTCCGTCGTCGGCATCCCGTTCCTCACCGCGATGGGCCTGGCCGCGGCCGGCACCGTCGCGGTCGCCGTCCTCGTCGCCGTCACGCTGCTGCCGGCCCTGCTGGGCTTCGCCGGCGACCGGGTGCTTCCCCTTTCCCAGCGCAAGGCCGCTGCCTCCGGTGGCGCCGGTGGTCGCCAGGACTCCGAGTCCAACCGGGGGTTCGGCTGGGGCCGGACCATGGTGCGGCGGCGCATCCCCGTCATCCTGGGCGGGGTCGTGCTGCTGGGCGCGGTCGCGCTCCCGGCCGCCGACATGCGCCTGGCCCTCCCGGACGACGGGACCGCCCCCGTCGGCACCACCAAGCGGGTTGCCTACGACCTCATCGCCGAAGGCTTCGGTCCAGGCTTCAACGGTCGGCTCGTCATGGTCGTCCACGGCGACGACCCGGCCTCGGTCCAGCAGGCCGTCACGGCGGCGAGCGCCGTCATGGCCAGGACCAAGGACGTCGTCGCCGTCGCCCCGGGAGGGGCCAGCGCCGACGGTCGGACGGCGCTCGTGGCGGTCATCCCCGCGTCCGGCCCGTCCGACGCGGCCACCTTCGACCTCGTGCGGGCCCTGCGCGACGGCGTGGCACCGACGGCCACGGCGACCGGGACCGACATCGCCCTCACCGGGGCGACGGCCGCCGGCGTCGACGTCTCGGACAAGCTGGGTGCCGCCCTGCCCGTCTACCTGCTCGTCGTCGTCGGGCTGAGCTTCGTCCTGCTCACCCTGGTCTTCCGGTCGCTGCTCGTACCGCTCAAGGCGACCGCCGGCTTCCTGCTCACCGTCGGGGCGACCTTCGGCGCGACCGTCGCGATCTTCCAGTGGGGCTGGCTGGCCGACCTCCTCGGCGTCCAGACGCCCGGGCCCCTGGTGAGCTTCCTGCCCATCCTGCTCATCGGCATCCTGTTCGGCCTCGCGATGGACTACGAGGTCTTCCTCGTCTCGCGGATGCGCGAGGACTTCGTCCACGGCCAGGGCTCCCGCGAGGCGGTCGTGTCCGGTGTGGGGCACGGGGCCAGGGTCGTCGTGGCCGCAGCGCTCATCATGATCTCGGTGTTCGCGGGCTTCATCCTCGTCGACGACCCGATCATCAAGTCGATGGGCTTCGCCCTCGCGTTCGGGGTGCTCGTGGACGCGTTCGTCGTCCGGCTCGCCCTGGTCCCCGCGATCATGTCGTTCCTGGGCGACGCGGCCTGGTGGCTGCCCCGCTGGCTCGACCGGGTGCTGCCGCGCGTCGACATCGAGGGCGAGACCCTGCCGCCGGTCCCGGCCGGCGGCGACGTCGACCGGACGGCGCCGCGCGAGCTCGCCGAGGCCGTCGAGGGCTAGGAGCGCATCGCCGAGCGGCGCGCGGCCGCGGCGAACTCGTCGTGGACGCGGGTCAGCTCCAGCCCACCGTCACGCCCCAGACGGACCCCGAAGCTGTTGCGCCAGTCGTTCACGACGAGCAGGGCCAGCCCGAGCACGGTCAGCAGGAGCATCAGACCACCGTTGCCCCCGAGGGCCCCGACCACGACCGCGAGCACGACCCCGGACCAGAGCGTGGCCAGCGACGCCGTCCGCAGCGTGCGGTGACGACGCCAGGCCTCGGCCCGGAACGGCACGAGCAGGTCGTAGGACCGCGAGGACAGCGAGCTGACGAACAACCACGCCACCAGCCCGAAGAGGATCGTCGCACCGGCCCAGTCCTGGGCAGCGCGCCCCCGGACACGGACCACGTCACCGGTCGGCACGCCCGTCTTGACGCAGACGCGTGGCAGGACCTCCGCCTTCGGGGTCAGGGTGCTGATCGTGACGACGGCCATGCGGACAGGGTATGGCGCGTCCGCGCGCCCCAGCGTGTGGTTCGGTGCGTCCCCTCCGGTTGCGGGGTCAGAATCCCCCACCGAAGTCGCCGCCGCCGCCGAAGTCACCTCCACCGAAGTCACTGCCACCGAAGTCACCGCCGCCGAAGTCACCCCCGCCGCCGTCGTCGCCTCCCGCGAAGTCCGTTCCACCACCGTCGTCGGACTGGCCGGTGTCCGCGACCGTGTCACCGCCCGCCGAGGTGTCCGTGTTCGAGTCGGCGGCGACGCCGTCACCGGCGGAGGCCGCCTCGGGCGAGGAGTCGAAGCCGTCGAACAGGGCGTCCGCCACCATCGACCCGACCACGACCCCGGCAACGGTGCCCATCATCGAACCCATGAAGGTGCCGCCCATCCCCATGCCTGTCCCCATGCCCGACCCCATACCCGTCCCTCCGGCCTGCCTGCGACCGAACGCCTGCTCGAGGTACCCGGGACGGCGCAGCTCGGCCCGGGTGGCGAACCGCGCCATCGAGCCGGGGTCGTCGGTCGGCGGCTGCTCGCCCGGCGGCAGGTCGGTCGACAGGTCGGCCAGCACCTGACGTCGCTGCTCGGGGGTCAGTCGGGCGAACGCCTCGGCGTGGACCTGCTCGAGCGCCTCCGGCGGCGCGGTCCGCAGCAGGTAGCGGTAGCGGGCCACGGCCTGGGCGTCCGGGGACGCTGCGGGAGCAGGCGGGGCGCCATACGCCGGTCCGGGTCCCGGGGACGGCGGCGAGCTGCGCTGGGGAGGATAGGTGTCGCGGGCCTCGCGGCCCAGCAGTCGGTCGAGGAAACCCATGACGCACTCCGTCCATCGGCGGGGCGCTGCGGTGCCCGCGGTCGTCCCATCCTGCATCGGCGGGGCTGCGGACGCAGCCACCGGCTCGCCGGGACGCGGCGGGGCGGGGTGGAACAGGTGGGCCCGGGGCGGGCGGACAGACGGTGGGGACGGTCAGGCGGTGAGGGCGGAGGTGTCGCCCAGCGCTGCACCGAGCGTGTCGGCCCCAGTCATCCAGGATCCGAGGGCCGGACCGACACCGTCACGCACGTCGAGGACCGAGGTGTCGTCCTCCATGACGGGGATGAAGCGCTCCAGGAAAAGCTGCCACATGTCCACACCTACCCTTCTGCGGGATCAGCGTCGTCGCCGATCTGGGTCTACCGCGCAGCATTGAGCATGCAGCTCGTGATGGTGGGGCGGCGCGCCGCAGCAGGTCACCTCAACCATTCTGCGGACAGTCTCACCCGTTCGTATGAGGTAGGGCAACCCGCGAACGGATGCATCCGGGCCCGAACCGCCGTCGAGGGCACCCAAATGCCACAAACTGGCAGGCGCGTCTCCCCCACACGCGAAACCCCCGGAGCTGTCGTCATGTCCTCGTCCCCCCGCCCCCGTCGGTCCGCCGGCATCATGCTGGCCGTCGCCGCCCTCCTCTGCGGCCTCCTGACCACCGCCGCCACCGCGAGCGCCCCCGCCGCCTCCGCCGCGACGGCCGTCCCACCCACCCCGACCGGCCTTCCCTCGGGCGTCGAGGAGCTCGCGTCGTACGTCGGCGCCAACTCCTGCGACGCCTCGACCAAGCCCGGCAGCGCCGCCCTCGGCGCCCTCCTCGTCAAGACCTACCCGGGCACGAGCTACGGCTCGGCGCGCGCCTGCGCGTCCGACTCGCTGGCGACCTCGGAGCACTACGACGGCCGCGCCGTCGACTGGATGGCCAACAGCCGCAACGCGACCCAGAAGGCGCAGGCCAACGCCGCGGTCGCCTGGATGCTCGCCAAGGACAAGGCCGGCAACCCGTACGCGATGGCCCGGCGCCTCGGCGTCATGTACCTGATCTGGAACAACAGGTCCTGGTCGGCCTACCGTCCGGCGGAGGGCTGGAAGGAGTACAACGGCTGCCTGGCTGCGTCCAAGGCCAGCAGCACCTACGACACGACGTGCCACCGCAACCACGTCCACATCTCGCTGTCGTGGGCCGGCGCGATGAAGCGCAGCTCCTACTGGTCGAAGAAGGTCGCTGCACCCGAGTACGGACCGTGCCGCACGTGGATGACCAACTGGGCCAGCCCCAGCACGACGGCCAACCACACCCGCTGCCAGTCCCTGGCGCCGGTGCAGGCCCTCCCGACCGCCACGACGCTGGGCAAGCGCCTCGTCTCGATCTCGGGCATGTACGTCAAGCAGGGCAGCACGGGACCCGCGGTGACGTCCGTGCAGTCCGCGATCGGTGCGAGCGCCACGGGGTCGTTCACGAGCTCCACCACCAGCGCGCTGGTCGCCTGGCAGAAGCGCAACAGCGTGCCCGCCACCGGGGTGACCGACGCCAGGACCTGGCGGGCGCTGATCCGGGCGCACGCGGCCCAGCCGATCGCCCTCGGTCTCGATTCCACCATCGACTCCGACCTGCTCAGCCTCACCGACGGTCGGCTCACCCTCAGCGACTCGGCCTCCGACCCCTACGGTCGGGTGCTGGCCACGAACTGGTCCGGGGTCAACGGCCTGGTCGCCCCGGGTGACTTCAACGGCGACGCCTATCCCGACCTCATCAGCCGCACCGCCGCCGGCGTGCTGCGCCTCCACCGAGGGACGGGCAACGCGACGTTCGCGCCGCCGGCGGCCTGGGGACCCGGCTGGAACGTCTACTCATCCCTGTTCTCCCCCGGTGACTTCAACGGTGATGGCCGCGCCGATGTGATCGGTGTGCGACCGGACGGGGCGATGTACCTCTACAAGGGCAACGGCAAGGGCGGCTTCTCCGGCACCTCCCTCGTCGGCACCGGCTGGAACAGCTACGACCTCGTGCTCTCCCCCGGTGACTTCACCGGTGACGGTCGCGCCGACCTCGTCGTCCACCGGCCCGACGACACGCTGTGGCTCTACAAGGGCAACGGCAAGGGCGGCTGGGTCGGGACGCGCACGCAGCTCACGAGCGGTCTGCCGGCGCTGACCAGCATCGTCGCGGCCGGTGACCTCAACGGGGACCAGCGGTCCGACCTGCTCGGCCTGACCACCGGTGGTCGCTGGCTCGCCTGGTACGGCACCGGCACGGGCGCACTGACCAGTGGCACGGGGCGGCAGGTCTCCGGCAGCGACTGGTCCTCCGCCGGCCTCGTCGTGGGCGTCCGCTGACCGCGGACGTCCGACCACCAGCTGGCGCCCGCCGAGGGCGGGCGCCGACGGGGATGCGCTGAGGGGGGCATCCCCATCGTCGGTGCGCTGGGCAGGCCGCGGCCGGCTCAGCGCACCGGCTCACCGAGCACGGGTTCGTCGACGCCCTGCTCGCCGGGGAGCGCCGAGACCACCACCTCGAACCACACCGTGGTCCCGGCCGACGTGCGGTGCGAGCCGAACGCGTCGCTGATCGCCCGGACCAGCGACAGGCCCCGTCCGCGCACGGCCATCGACTCGCCTCCGGTGAGCAGGGGCTCCCCACGGTTGCCGCTGTCGGCCACCGTGACGGAGACCTGCCCGGAGTCCAGGTCCATGGTCAGGTGGGACTCGGTGCCCGCGTGCAGCACCGCGTTGGTGATGAGCTCGGAGATCCCCGTGACGATCGTGTACTGGTCGGACTCCCCGACGTGCCACTGCGTGAGCTGGGCGCGGGCCCAGTCGCGGGCCGCCTTCACCGACTCGGGCATGGGCGGGACGACGATGGTGCACCGCCGGTGTCCCTCCGGCGAGCGACCGACCGTGAGGACGGCGCAGTCGTCCTCCTGCCCCGCCGCGGGCACCATCGCCTCCATGACGATCTGGGCGACCCGGCGCGGGCTGCTCGGGGGCACGTCCGCGAGCACGTCGAGCAGTCGCGCCTCCCCCTGGACCAGGTCCTCGCCGCGACGCTCGAGCAGGCCGTCGGTGTAGGCGACGAGCATGTCGCCGACCTCGAGCACGAGGGTCGTCGCCGGGCGGGCCCCGGCGATCCCCAGGGGCGGGCCCACCGGCATCGAGAGCAGGCGCCCTCGCGGGGCGCCCTCCTCGCGCGCCGCCCGACCGGAGAGCAGGGCGGGCAGGGGGTGCCCGGCGCTGGCGATCTCGACGACACCCGTCTCGGGCGTGATGGTGGCGTAGAGCATCGTGACGAACAGCTCGCCACCGAAGGACATGCCGGGCCGCGCCCGCGTGGTCCCGAGCGGCAGGGACGCGGGCCACAGGGCGTCGAGGTCCCAGACCACCCGGTCCAGGGCCCCCATGACCGCCTCGGGCCGACTGTTGGCCAGGGCAGCGCCTCGCACCGCGGCACGGACCTGACCCATCACCGTGGCGGCCATCACCCCGCGGCCGACCACGTCGCCGATGACGAGGGCGAGTCGTCCGTCGGGAAGGAAGAACGAGTCGTAGAAGTCGCCACCGGCCACCGTCCCCTCAGAGACCGGTTCGTACCTCGCTGCGACGCTGATGGCGTCGGACTGGGGAAGGTTCGCGGGCAGCAGCGTGCGCTGGAGGAGCTCAGCCGTGGAACGTTCGGCGTCGTAGACCACGGCCCGACCGAGCGCCTCCGCCACGAGGTCGGTGAAGGCGGACAGCACGACCCCGAGGGTCGGCGGCAGCGGCGTGGCCTCCCGGAAGCCGACCACCGCGGCCCTGATGGTGCGGGCCTCCAGCGGGACGACGACGAGCTCGCCGGAGTCGGATCCGTGGACCTCCCGTTCCTCGACCGCCCAGGACACGGTCTCGGCGAGGTCCTCCGGGAGCTCGGACCAGATGAGCGGCAGCCGCTCCTCGTCGGGTGAGAGGTCCTCGATCCGGTGGCGGCGGGCGATCCGCCACCCGCCGTGACCCGGTGAGGGCAGGCAGATGCCGGCGGAGCGGGCCCCGAAGGCGGACACCGCCTCCCTGAGCACCACCTTGCAGACGTCGTCCACGGTCACCGCGGTGCCCAGGGCGGTGGCGAGCTCGGCGACCGCGCGCGCCCGGTCGTGCGACGTCGAGGTCTCGACCACGACGTGCACCGCGGCGACCACGTCACCGGCCGAGTCACGGATCGGCGAACCCGTGCGCAGGTGGTGGCCGAGCAGCGGGAGCTCGGCCACCTCGGCCTCGCCCAGCGAGGACAGCCCCACGCGGGAGTCCTCGTCGAGGAACCCGTCCCCATCGGTCAGGACCCGGTCGAGCAGCCGCCCGAGGTGCGAGCGCTGCCACAGCTCGGGCAGCGCCTCGTCGGCGGGACACCCGAACGCCGCCGGGTGCCTCGCGCCGAGGCGGGCGGCGAAGGCGTCGTTGTACAGCAGGACCCGGCTGGGTCCGACGAGCAGCGCGGTCGGGAGCAGCGAGTCGAGCGCCTGGTCCCAGGCGGCCAGCAGAGCCGCCGGCCACTGGTCGGCGGCGCCGGTGGGCGTACGGGACCAGTCGGTGTGGGCGGCGAGGGCACGCGTGCCCTCAGTCCCGACGTCGACCACTGCTCCACCTTTCGCCACCATGAAGCCTAGGCATCACCCGGGCGCCGTGGGGCCTCACCTGTCCGTGGCCTTCCCATCGGCCGAAAGGACCAGATCATGAGGAGGCCGGGACGGTCTCTTTCTGCGCACCGGCGCCGACCTGGTCCACGAGGAACGCCCACTCCCACGCCACCTGTCGCCAGGAGTCGTACCGGCCGCTCTTCCCGCCGTGCCCCGCCACCATCTCGGTCCGCAGGAGCACCGGTCGCTCGTCGGGTCCGTTGGTGGTGTTCTCCCGGAGGCGGGCCACCCACTTCGCCGGCTCGGTGAAGTACACGCGGGTGTCGTTGAGGGACGTGGTCGCCAGCACGGCCGGGTATGGCGCGCGGTGCACGTTCTCGTACGGCGAGTACGACTTCATGTAGGCGTACACCTCGGGGTCGGCGAGCGGGTTGCCCCACTCCTCCCACTCGACCACGGTCAGGGGCAGGCTGGGGTCCAGGATCGTGGTGAGCGCGTCGACGAACGGCACTGCCGCGTGCACCACCCGGAACCGCTCGGGCGCCAGGTTGACGGCCGCGCCGATGAGGAGGCCGCCAGCCGAACCCCCTTCTGCCGCAAGGCGTTCCGGGTGCACCCAGCCGGTCTCGACGAGGTGGTCGGCACAGGCGACGAAGTCGGTGAACGTGGAGCGCTTCTGGGTCAGCTTGCCCTCGTCGTACCACGCGCGACCGAGCTCGCCGCCACCACGGACGTGCGCGATGGCGTACACGAACCCCCGCTCGAGCAGCGACAGCCGGGCCACCGAGAAGTACGGGTCCGAGGAGATCTCGTAGGAGCCGTAGGCCGTGAGCAGCCCCGGCCGGGTGCCGTCCGGCTCGCTGCCCGCCGGGTAGACCAGCGAGATCGGCACCCTGGTGCCGTCGGGGGCGGTGGCCCACTCCCGGCGCTGCTCGTACTGCGAGGGGTCGTAGCCGCCGAGCACGGGCTGGCGCTTGAGCAGGGTGTAGTCGCGGGTGCGCAGGTCGTAGTCCAGGACCGTGCGGGGCGTGACCAGCGACTCGAACACCACCTGCAGGCTGGTCGTCGCGCTCTCTGGGTTGTCCCCCAGTCCCACCGAGTAGACGGGTTCGTCGAAGTCGAGGTCGTGGCTCGCGCCATACCCGGTCGGGGAGCCGGCGTCGCGCTCGAGGACGCGCACGGCGGTGAGTCCCTCCTTGCGCAGGGCGAGGACGGCCACGTCGTCGAAGGCCTCGACCCCCTGGAACCGTTCGCCGGCAGCGGAGCGCAGCAACGGCTGCCACTGGTCGGCGGACGTGGCGTCGAGCGGTGCCCACGCCAGGTCGGAGTCGATGGAGTCGGCGTTGTGGACGATGAGGAGGCGGTCGGCGGCCGGCTCGACGTCGTACTCGACACCCTCGCGCCGCGGTGCCACGACCCGGAACTCCCCCAGGGGGTCGGTAGCGTCGAGCAGGCGCACCTCCGAGGTCGTCTTGGAGCCCAGCCCGACCATGATCCAGCGGTCGTCGCGGGAGGAGCCCAGGCCCATCCAGAACCGCTCGTCGGGCTCCTCGTGCACCAGCACGTCGTCCTCGGCCGGGGTCCCGACCTCGTGCCGCCAGGCCTGGTGCGGACGCCAGGTCTCGTCGACCCGCGTGTAGAACAGGTAGCGGCCGTCGTAGGAGAAGACGCAGCCGTAGCCGACCTCCTGGACCGCGGTGTCGACGATCTCCCCCGTCGACAGGTCCTTGACCCGCAGCGCGAAGCGCTCGTCACCCTCGGTGTCGACGGCGTACGCGAGCCACCGGTGGTCCGGGCTGATGCTCAGCGCCCCGAGCGAGAAGAACTCGTGACCCATGGCCTCGAGGTTGCCGTCGAGCAGCACCTGCTCGCCCTCGACCGTGGCACCGACCTCGGGCTCGGGGCGCGGGGCGCCGTCCGCGCGCGGGGCGCGGCACTCCAGCGAGTACTGCGAACCCTCGTAGCTGCGCGAGTAGTACCACCACGGGCCGCTCGCCACGGGCACGGAGAGGTCGGTCTCCTGGGTGCGGGAGCGGATCTCCTCGAAGATCTCGTCGCGCAGCGGCTGCAGACCGGCCGTCATCGCCTCCGCGTAGGCGTTCTCGTCCTCGAGGTGGGCCACCACCGCGGGGTCGGACTTGTCGCGCAACCACTCGTAGGGGTCGATGACGACGTCGCCGTGGTGCTCGCGCGTGGTGGGGCGCTGTTCCGGGCGGGGGACGGACGGCGGGGTGACCGCGGGCGTGCTCACGCGCAGAACACTACGGGGGTGCTCAGCCGACGAGGCAGCGTGGCCCGAGGATCACCTTGAGGTCGCCGAACAGCGCCTCGGTGGCGTTGACCCGGTAGGCGTCCTCGAGCTTCATGAGCACGGAGCGACCGGGCTGGCTGAGGCGCACGTGCACCTCGGTGGAGCCGGGGTGCGACGACAGCACCGACTTGAGCTCCTCGACCTTGGCCGCGGTGGCCCGGTTGGTGTCCATGGTGACGACCACGGGGCCGCGCGGACCCTCCGAGATGTCGGGCAGCGTGAGGTCGGACGCGTAGATCGACGGGGTGTCGTCGCGCCGGTTCACCCGGCCCTTGACCACGACGACCGCGTCGTGGGTCAGGGCGTGCTGCACGGTGAGGTAGGCCGAGGGGAAGAACAGGCACTCGATGGCACCCTCGAGGTCCTCGACGGTGACGATCGCCCAGAGGTCACCCTTCTTGGTGCGCTTGACCTGCAGGCCGGTGATCAGGCCCGCGATGGTGACGTTGGAGCCCTCGGGCTTGCCGTCCTCTCCCGTGAGGCTCGCGATCGAGGTGTCGGCGTGCGAGGACAGGACGTGCTCGATGCCGAACAGCGGGTGGTCGGAGACGTAGAGGCCGAGCATCTCGCGCTCGAACTGCAGCAGCGTCTTCTTGTCCCACTCCACGGTGGGGATGGGCGGCAGCACCGAGAAGTCGACCGACTCGGCCCCGCCCTCGTCACTACCGAACGACCCGAACAGCGAGTCCTGGCCGATCGCCTCCTGGCGCTTGATGTCGACGAAGTTGTCGACATAGTCCTCGTGCACGCGCAGCAGGCCCTGGCGCGACTCGGCCAGCCCGTCGAACGCACCCGCCTTGATGAGCGACTCGATGGTGCGCTTGTTGCAGACCACGGCCGGGCACTTGGACAGGAAGTCCTTGAACGAGGTGAAGCGGCCCTTCTCCTCGCGCGCGGCGATGATGCCCTCGACGACGTTGTGGCCGACGTTGCGGATGGCCTGCAGGCCGAACCGGATGTCGGTGCCGACGGCGGCGAAGCGGCCCACGGAGTCGTTGACGTCCGGGGGCAGCACCTTGATGCCCATGCGACGGCACTCGCCGAGGTACAGCGCCGACTTGTCCTTGTCGTCCCCGACGCTGGTGAGCAGGGCGGCCATGTACTCGGCCGGGTAGTTGGCCTTGAGGTACCCGGTCCAGTAGGAGACCAGCCCGTATGCGGCGGTGTGCGCCTTGTTGAACGCGTAGTCGGAGAACGGGACGAGGACACCCCACAGGGCGGCGATCGACGCCTCGTTGAACCCCTTGGCCTTCATGCCCTCGGAGAAGGGGACGTACTCGGCGTCGAGCACCTCCTTCTTCTTCTTGCCCATGGCGCGACGCAGCAGGTCGGCGTTGCCCAGGGTGTAGCCCGCGAGCTTCTGGGCGATCTCCATGACCTGCTCCTGGTAGATCACCAGGCCGTAGGTCGTGCCGAGGATCGGCCCGAGGGCGTCGATCATCTCCTGCTGGAGCTTGCCCTCGAGCTGTGGGTCGAGCGGCGTGAGGATCTGCTTGCCGTTCTTGCGCAACGCGAAGTTGGTGTGCGCGTTCACGCCCATGGGACCGGGACGGTAGAGCGCGAGGGCCGCGGAGATGTCCTCGAAGTTGTCGGGCTGCATGAGCTTGAGCAGCGTGCGCATGCCGCCGCCGTCGAGCTGGAACACCCCGAGGGTGTCGCCGCGCGCGAGCAGGTCGTACGTCGGCTTGTCGGTCATGTCCTTGGACAGCGCGTCGAGGTCGATGTCCTCGTCGCGGTTGGCCTTGATGTTCTCGATGGCGTCGTCGAGGATCGTCAGGTTGCGCAGGCCCAGGAAGTCCATCTTGACCAGGCCGAGCGACTCGCAGCTCGGGTAGTCGAACTGGGTGATGACCTGGCCGTCCTGCAGCCGTCGCATGATCGGGATGACGTCGATGAGCGGCTCGCTGGACATGATGACGCCGGCGGCGTGCACGCCCCACTGCCGCTTCAGGCCCTCGAGGCCCTTGGCGGTCTCGACGATCTCCTTGAAGTGCGGCTCGGACTCGACCAGTGCCCGGAAGTCGCCGCCCTCGTTGTAGCGCTTGTGCTCCTTGTTGTAGATCTCCGACAGGGGCACGCCCTTGCCCATGACGTCCGGCGGCATCGCCTTGGTCAGCTGCTCGCCGACGACGAACGGGTGGCCCATGACGCGCGCGGCGTCCTTGACGGCCTGCTTGGCCTTGATGGTGCCGTAGGTGACGATCTGCGCGACGCGGTCGGCGCCGTACTTCTCGGTGACGTACTTGATGACCTCGCCACGTCGACGCTCGTCGAAGTCGATGTCGAAGTCGGGCATCGACGCACGCTCGGGGTTGAGGAACCGCTCGAAGATCAGGCCGTGCGGGATCGGGTCGAGGTCGGTGATCTTCATGGCGTAGGCGCACATGGAGCCTGCACCCGAGCCACGCCCGGGACCGACCCGGATGCCGTTCTTCTTGGCCCAGTTGATGAAGTCGGCGACGACGAGGAAGTAGCCGGCATACCCCTTGGAGACGATGACCTCGGTCTCGAAGGCCGCCTGCCTCGTGGCGTACTCCGGCACGCCCTCGGGGAACCGCCCCATCAGGCCCGTCTGGACCTCCTTGATGAACCAGCTCTCCTCGTTCTCCCCCGGTGGGCAGGGGAAGCGCGGCATGTAGCGGCCCTCCCCCTCGGTGAAGGAGATGTCGCACATCTCGGCGATGAGGAGCGTGTTGTCGCACGCCTCCGGCAGCTCGCGCCACGTGTGGCGCATCTCCTCGGGGCTCTTGAGGTAGAAGTCGTCGGCGTCGAACTTGAACCGGTTGGGGTCCATCATCGTCGAGCCGGACTGCACGCACAGCAGGGCCGAGTGGGCCTTGGCGTCCTCGGGGCTGGAGTAGTGCAGGTCGTTCGTGGCCACCAGCGGCAGCTTGAGCTCGCGGGCCAGGCGCAGCAGGTCCTTCTGGACCCGTCGCTCGATGTCCAGGCTGTGGTCCATCAGCTCGCAGAAGTAGTTCTCCGCACCGAAGATGTCGCGGAAGTCGCTCGCCGCCTGCATGGCCTCCTGGTACTGCCCCAGGCGCAGGCGGGTCTGGATCTCCCCCGACGGGCAGCCCGTCGTCGCGATGAGCCCCTGCCCGTGGGCGCTGAGCAGCTCGCGGTCCAGGCGTGGCCACTTCGCGTAGACCTGGTCCAGGCTCGCGAGGGAGTCGAGGCGGAAGAGGTTGTGCAGGCCGTTGTTGTTCTTGGCCAGCAGCGTCATGTGCGTGTAGGCGCCCGAGCCCGACACGTCGTCGCGCGACTGGGACTCGTCGCCCCACTTCACACGGGTCTTGTCGGTGCGGTGCGTGCCCGGCGTGACGTAGGCCTCGACGCCGATGATCGGCTTCACGCCCGTGCCTTGGGCCTTCTTCCAGAACTCGTAGGCCCCGAAGACGTAGCCGTGGTCGGTCGTGGCGAGCGCCGGCATCCCCATCTCCGCGGCGCGGGTGAACAGGTCACCGATGCGGGCGGCACCGTCGAGCATGGAGTACTCGGTGTGCACGTGCAGGTGGACGAACGAGTCGGATTTCGACCCGGGGCGAGCGGTGGGGGCGGCGGGCTGGGAGGACATCGGGTCGAGTCTAAGCCGCCCCACCGACTGCCCTCCGGCGTGTCGCCCCACCGTGTCGCGGCGGGTTTCCGTCGCGGTCGCCCGACGACCGGTGCGGTATGCCGCGGACCCGGGTCCGCGGCACACCGCACCGGCTCGTGGGGTGCCTCAGAGGCGGTCGAGCGCGCTCTGCAGGTCGGCCGGGTAGGGGCTCTCGAAGGTGACGTGCTTGCCGGTGCCGGGGTGCTCGAACCCGAGCCCCACGGCGTGCAGCCACTGGCGCTCGAGGCCGAGGCGAGCCGCCAGGGTGGGGTCGGCTCCGTACGTCAGGTCGCCGGCACACGGGTGGCGCAGGGCGGAGAAGTGCACGCGGATCTGGTGGGTCCGGCCGGTCTCGAGGTGGATGTCGAGCAGCGACGCCGCGCGGAAGGCCTCGATGACCTCGTAGTGGGTGACGCTGGGCTTGCCCTTGTCCATCACCGCGAACTTGTAGTCGTGGCCGGGATGGCGGCCGATCGGGGCGTCGATGGTGCCGACCACGGGGTCGGGCAGGCCCTGGACGAGCGCGTGGTACTTCTTGTCGACGGTGCGGCTGCGGAAGGCCTGCTTGAGGACGCTGTAGGCGTACTCCGACTTGGCCACGACCATGAGGCCGCTCGTGCCCACGTCGAGGCGCGACACGATGCCCTGGCGCTCGCTCGCGCCGCTGGTGGCGATGCGGTAGCCGGCGGCGGCCAGGCCACCGACGACGGTCGGGCCGGTCCAGCCGACGCTGGGGTGGGCGGCCACCCCGACGGGCTTGTCGACCACGACGATGTCGTCGTCGTCGTGGATGATCCCCATGCCCGGGACGGGTTCGGCGATCACCTTCAGGCTCGGGCTGTCCTCCGGGGTCGGCAGCAGCACCTCGAGGAGGTCGCCCGCCGTGACGCGGTCGGACTTGCCGGCCGGCGCGTGGTTGAGCTGGACGTCGCCGGCCGCGGCCAGGTCGGCCGCCTTGGTCCGGGAGACCCCGAACAGCCGGGCCAGGGCCGCGTCGACCCGTTCGCCCTCGAGGCCGTCGGGGACGTGGAGCGTGCGGGCGTCAGGCATGGGCGTCGTCCTGACCGGCAGCGGAGCCGCTCTCGTGGTGGGAGGGGGTGGTGCGGGAGGCGTGCGGCGCCTCGTGGCGGCCGGCGCGCACGCCGTCCACGCCGATGCCGCGCAGGGCCAGCACACCGATGAGGGCGGCGGCGCTGACGATGGCGATGTCGGCGACGTTGCCGATGAAGAGGCTGAAGTAGTCGATGAAGTCGACGACGTGGCCACGGCCGGGGCCGGGCTCGCGGGTCATCCGGTCGGTGAGGTTCCCCACCGAGCCGCCGAGCAGCAGTCCGAGCGCCCAGGCCCAGCCCCGGCTGCCGATGCGACGAGCCGTCCGGATGATGAAGACGAGCACCCCGAACGCGATGAGTGTGAGCACCCAGGTGGCGCTGTTGGCGATGGAGAACGCGGCCCCGGGGTTGCGGATCAGGTTGAACCGGATGAACTCGCCCACGACGTCCACCGGCTCACCGGGGGTCAGCGTGCGCAGGGCGACCACCTTGCTGAGCTGGTCGGCGACGTAGACCAGCACGGCGGTCACGGCCAGGAGCCGGAACAGTCCGCTGCGGTCCCTGCGGGGGTCGGGGGTGGAGGTGGACTCGTCGGCCGCGGTCAGCGGCGCTCCTGCTTCGTCTTGCATGTCATGCATAGGGTCGCACGAGGAGCGGCCTGAAGGCGAAGTTTGCCGATGGGGTTGCCGCACGACTCGCAGATGCCGTAGGTCCCGTTGTCGAGCCGCTCGAGGGCGTGCAGGTTCTGGTCGAGCATGTCGCGGGCGTTGTTCGCCAGCGAGATCTCCTGCTCGCGCTCGTAGGTCTTGGCGCCCGCGTCGGCCTGGTCGTCGCCCGCACCGTCACCCGCGTCGCGCATGAGACCGACCAGGTCGGCCTCGGCCACCCGGATCTCCTGCCGCAGGTGGGCGACGTCGCCCTCGATCTCGGCACGCACCTCGCGCAGCTCCTTGGCGGTCCAGGGCGACTCGTCGTCCCGGACGACGAGGGAGGCCGGCGACGCCTTGGTGGCCTTGGTCGCGGCCGCCTTCCTGACCGGCGTGGCCTTCGTCGCGGGGGCAGCCTGCTTTGCCGCGGGTGCGGCCTTCTTCACGGGTGCGGCCTTTGTCGCCGGGGGCGCAGCCTTCTTCGCGGGAGCGGCCTTTGTCGCCGGGGGCGCAGCCTTCTTCGCGGTAGCGGCCTTTGTCGCCGCAGGCGCAGCCTTCTTCGCGGGAGCCGCCTTCTTCGCCGCAGGCGCAGCCTTCTTCGCGAGAGCCGCCTTCTTCGCCGCAGGCGCAGCCTTCTTCGCGAGAGCCGCCTTCTTCGCCGCAGGCGCAGCCTTCTTTGCCGCGGGTGCAGCCTTCTTCGCGGGGGCCGTCTTGGCGGCGGCAGCCTTCGTCGCGGGCGCGGCCTTCTTCGCGGCGGAGGATCCCGCCTTCTTCGCAGGAGCGACCTTGGCCGAAGCCTTGCCCGTCGCAGTCGTCGTGGCGGCGTGTGCCTTGTGAACCATGGTGAGCCGGGCCCCTCGGTCGCAGGGCGCTCCGTGGGAGCGCTGTCAGGTGCGGTGAGGATAAGCGCTGGAGGTCAGGGACTCAACGCCAAAACACCCTGTATCAGCGACCATTCTGGGTGGACGGCGACAGGCGCCCACCGCGATCGCGGTGGGCGCCTGTCGTGGGTGCCGGTCCTGCTGCTGGTCGTGCAGCCAGTGGTGGTGCCGGGCTGCTCCCGACCCGGCGGGTGCTGCTACTGGCGGTCGTCGTCCTGCTGGCCCTGGTTCTGGTCCTCGTTCGAGCCGTCCTGGTCCTCGTCGTGGCTCTCGTCCTTGGCGGACGGCTCCGCGCCGTCCTCGGCCTCGGCCTCGGGACCACCCTCGGGGGCGAGCCCGGTCTGGTCGAGGTCCGCGAGCTGCTCCTCGATGTA
The DNA here is from genome assembly GCF_054782575.1 of Pedococcus soli. Classification (NCBI taxonomy): domain Bacteria; kingdom Bacillati; phylum Actinomycetota; class Actinomycetes; order Micrococcales; family Intrasporangiaceae; genus Pedococcus; species Pedococcus soli. Next base: position 873,410 of record NZ_BAAGSF010000006.1, read on the forward strand.
GCTCTTGAGGCGGGCGCGGTAGTCACGCTCGAACGTGCGCAGCTCGTCGATCTTCATCTCGAGCAGGCTCCGCTCGCGACCGAGCTCCTCGAGGATCTGCGCCTTCTTCTGCTGCGCCTCGTGGACCATCCCGGTGGAACGCTCACGCGCCTCGGTGATGAGCTGCTCGTGACGCGACGTGGCCTCGGCGACCAGCTCGTCGTGGCGGTTCTGGCCGGTGGACACGAGCTCGTCGTGCTTGGCCTGTCCGGTGGAGACCAGCTCGTCGTGCTGGGCCTGTCCGGTGGAGACCAGCTCGTCGTGGCGGGACTGTGCCTCGGAGATGAGCCGGTCGCGGGTCGACTCGCCCTGGCCGACGTGCTCGTCGTGCAGGCGCTGGGCCATCTCGAGCAGCGCGGCTGCGCTGCCACCGCCACCCACGGCCGCTGCTGCGGCGACGGGGGCGGCGTTGTCGGACGCCGGCGCGGCAGCGGCGACGGACGCCTGCTGCTCGGCCTCGGCGGCCCTGGCCTCGGCCTCCTCGGCGCGGGCGCGGGCCTCGTCGATCTGGCGCTGGGCCTCGGCGATCCGCTGCTCTGCCTCCTGCGCACGGGCCTCGGCGTCACCGGCGTGCGTCTCGACCTGCTGCTGGGCGTCGCCGATGCGCGCCTGGGCGGAGGTCTCGGCCTCTTGGGCTCGCGCGGCCGCCATCTTCTCGGCCTCCTCGGCCCTGGCGTTCGCCTCGGCGATGCGGGCCTCGGCGGCCTTCTCGGCCTCCTGCACCTTGGCCTCGTACGCGGCGATCCGGTCCTGCGCCTGCTGGGCGGCCTTGGCCTCGGCCTCCTGGGCTGCCTTCGCCTCGGCGGCCTTGGCCGCCTCGGCCTTGCCGTCGGCCTTGGCGACGGCCGGCATCCCCTTGCTCTGGCGGCACTCGTTGAGCTGGTCGCGCAGGTCGTCGGACTCCTTGACGACCCGGCGCATCTCGGCCACGACCTCGTCGAGGAAGTCGTCGACCTCGCGCTCGTCGTAACCACGACGGAACTGGGTCGGAGTGAAGTTCTTGTTGAGGACGTCCTCGGGCGTGAGCGTCATGTAGTCACCTCTGTTGACAGGCGGGGAGCAGAGCAGGACAAGCATCCCAGAGACTGGGCTGCTCGCCAGCCTAGAGGATCTGCGGGGTCCGGCAGGAAGCGGCGGGACCTACAGGATCTGGGTGAGGACGCTCACGAGGACGAAGAGGATGAGGAAGGCGAGGTCGAACCGGATGCTCCCGAGCTGCAGCGGCGGGACGACGCTGCGCAGCGCCTTCAGGGGCGGGTCCGTGACCGAGTACAGGACCTCGGCGACGACGAGCAGGACGCCCCGTGGGCGCCAGTCGCGGGCGAACACCTGCACCCAGTCGAGGACGAGGCGTCCGATGAGCACGACGTAGAAGGCGAACACCACGAAGCGGATGATGTCCGCGAAGATGTTGAAGCCGAGCAGATGCATGGAGTCACCCTGCCATGACCGGCTGGGCGGGGGCTGGGCGGATCAGCTCTGGTTGAACAGGCCGCGGGCGGTGGGCGCCGGGACACCCTCCTCGGCCGAGACCTCAACGTGCGCCGGCGACAGCAGGAACACCTTGGACGTGACCCGCTCGATCTGGCCGTGCAGGCCGAACACCAGGCCGGCGGCGAAGTCCACGAGTCGCTTGGCGTCGGAGTCGTCCATGTCGGAGAGGTTCATGATGACGGGCGTCCCGTCGCGGAAGCTCTCGCCGATGTTCTTGGCCTCGTTGTAGGTGCGCGGGTGGATCGTCGTGATGCGGTTCAGCGCACCCACCTCCACGTCGCGGACCACGCGGGCGACCGGCGTGCGCTGCGGCAACGGGGTGACGGCGGCCGAACGCTCGGGCTGCTGGGGCGCCTCGGCGCGGGCCGGCTGCTCGTCGTAGTCGTACTCGTCATACCCCTCGTAGCGCTCGTCGTCCTCGGCAAGCCCGAGGTACACCATCGTCTTGCGCAGCGCCCCAGCCATTACGAGCTCCTTCAGTGGATCAAAGTTTCGGGTGGTTCAGAAAGTCGTTCGTCCGACCGAGGCGTTCCCCGTTCGTGCTCGCGACCGAAGTTACCGGTGTGACTGCCGAGTTCCGAGGATTGCGCTCCCGACACGCAGGTGTGTCGCACCGTGCGCGATCGCGGCCTCGAGGTCACCGCTCATGCCCGCCGACACCCAGTCGGCACCCGGGTGCTCCTCCCGTATGCCGACGGCCACCTGCTGCAGGGTGGCGAAGGCGGGATCGGGGTCGGCACCCCACGGCGCGACCGCCATCACCCCCTGCAGGCGCAGGTGGGTGGCACCCGCCACGAGGTCGGCGAGGCCGCGCGCCCCTTCCGGCGGGACTCCCCCACGCCCGGGCGCCTCGTCGAGGTTCACCTGCACCAGGACGTCGGTCGTGGCCCCCGCGGCCGCTGCCGCCCGGTCGAGAGCCGTCACGAGCTTGGGGCGGTCGACCGACTGGACGACGTCGGCGTACCCCACGACGGACCCGGCCTTCTTCGACTGCAGCTGGCCGATGAAGTGGACCTCCAAGCGGTCCCGCGCCGTGACCTCGGTCAGCTTGGCGGAGACCTCCTGGTCGCGGTTCTCCCCGATCGCCGTGATGCCGAGGTCGGCGAGCAGGTCGACGTCGCTCGCGGGGAAGAACTTCGTCACGGCGATGAGCGTGACCTCGCCCGGGTCGCGGCCCGCGTCCGCACAGGCGCGGTGGATCCGGGTGCGCACGACCTCCAGGTTGGCGGCGAGCTCGTCGCGGCGCTGGTCACTCATGCGCGGTCCAGCACGACGACGCCGGCGAAGCGGCCGGTGCGGCCGTCCCGGCGGTAGGAGTACAGCGATTCGTTCTCACGAGCGCAGCCCGGGATCCATTGCACAGCAACGCCTTTCGCATGCAGCTGGGCGACCACTCCGGATGCCACGTCGATGGCCGGCGTCCCCGTCCAGGACACGGCCGCGGACTCGGGCGCCACGGCGGCGGCCTCGGCCCGCATGTCCGGCGGCACCTCGTAGCAGCGACCGCACACCGAGGGCCCGACGACGGCACCGATCTCGGTCGCCCCGAGGTCGCGCATGCGCTCGACCGCGACGTCGACGATGCGCGAGGTCATCCCGGGCCGTCCCGCGTGCACCGCGGCGACCACCCCGGCGGTCGGGTCCGCGAGGAGCACCGGGGTGCAGTCGGCGACCAGCGCGGCCAGGGCCAGCCCCGGCGTCGTCGTCACCACGCCGTCCGCGGGCGGCGGCCCCGACGGTCCCCAGGGTTCGTCGACGACGAGCACGTCGTTGCCGTGGCACTGCTGCAGGAAGAGCAACCGCGGGCGATCCACCCCGACAGCCTCGGCCACGCGCGTCCGGTTGGTCTCGACCGCCGTGGTGTCGTCACCGACGTGCCCCCCGAGGTTGAGCGAGCCGAAGTCGCCCGTGCTGACGCCACCCTCGCGATCGGTGAACGCCCATTGCACCGGACCGGACCGACCACGCGCGAAGAACACGGCCCCAACCTACTGCCCGGGGCGAGGCCCCCGCCGTCGCCCCGTCGCGTCGACACCCCGTCCCGGTCATGACATGCGTCAGGGGCGCCGGACCCGTGGGTCCGACGCCCCTGACGAGGCACCGCGACGGTCGGTCGTCCTACTTGAGGAAGTCCGGCACGTCCAGGTCGTCACCCTCGTCGAAGGTCACCGTGCGGGGCGGACGACCCGCCGGCTCACGGGAGACCGCGGGCTCCTGCGCCGGCGCCGCCGGCTGGGAGGGCTGGAACATCGGGTTCGGCTGCTCGCGCTGCGGCTGCGCCTGAGGGGCGGGCGGCTGGGGCTGCTGGGCCGGGGCCGGCTGTGCGGCCGGAGCCGGGGCAGCCTGCGGAGCGGGGCGCGAGGTGCCCTGCACCTGGCCGATGGCCCGGTCGTTGTCGCGCTTCAGCGGCGCTCCGCCGTCGAAGCCGGCGGCGATCACCGTGACCCGCACCTCGTCACCGAGGGCGTCGTCGATGACGGCGCCGAAGATGATGTTGGCCTCGGGGTGGGCGGCCTCCTGCACCAGTCGGGCCGCCTCGTTGATCTCGAACAGGCCGAGGTCGCTGCCACCCTGGATGGAGAGCAGCACCCCGTGGGCGCCGTCGATGCTCGCCTCGAGCAGCGGGCTGGAGATGGCCAGCTCGGCGGCCTGCACGGCCCGGTCGTCACCGCGGGACGACCCGATCCCCATGAGGGCCGAGCCGGCACCCTGCATGACCGACTTGACGTCGGCGAAGTCGAGGTTGATCAGGCCGGGGGTGGTGATGAGGTCGGTGATGCCCTGGACGCCGGACAGCAGGACCTGGTCGGCCGAGCGGAACGCGTCCAGCATGCTGACCGCGCGGTCGCTGATCGACAGCAGCCGGTCGTTCGGGATGACGATGAGGGTGTCGACCTCCTCGCGCAGGTTCGAGATACCGGTCTCGGCCTGGTTGGCGCGACGACGACCCTCGAAGGTGAAGGGGCGCGTCACGACACCGATCGTCAGGGCACCGAGTCCCCGCGCGATCTTGGCGACCACGGGGGCGCCGCCGGTACCGGTGCCGCCACCCTCGCCCGCCGTCACGAAGACCATGTCGGCCCCCTTGAGGACCTCCTCGATCTCCTCGGCGTGGTCCTCGGCGGCCTTCTTGCCGACCTCGGGGTCGGCACCGGCGCCGAGCCCTCGGGTCAGCTCACGGCCGACGTCGAGCTTGACGTCGGCGTCGCTCATCAGCAACGCCTGGGCGTCGGTGTTGATGGCGATGAACTCCACGCCCTTGAGGCCGACCTCGATCATGCGGTTGATGGCGTTGACGCCACCCCCGCCGATGCCGACGACCTTGATGACGGCCAAGTAGTTCTGTGGTGCTGCCACGGCGGTGGGCCTCTCCTGAATGCGGTGCCTGAAAACGGTGCCTGAGTGCGGTGAAAATGTCTGGACGTCAAGTCGAGGGTTACACTTATGTCAACTTTCCGGTGCCGCCGACGCTATGCGCTGGGTGCGTGGCAGGCAAAGATTCGGCCCGCGTGTCGCAGCACGGATTCGCCCGTTTTCCGGGTTTCTCGCCGGGCGCCTCGGGGCAGTCGCCACACCAGTCACAACCGCCTCATACGTACCACTCTCGCACGTCCGGTCGCGCCGGTCCGCAGCGCCTGTCGGGACCGACTCTCAGCGGGTCACCGGGGTGTCCGGCGCACTGACGTCGATGACCTTCGGGGCGGACCGCAGCAGCGCCGTCATGATCGCCAGCTTGCGCTCGGGGTCGTTGTTCCCGCCCCACACGACGGTGGTCTTCCCCAGCTTGAGGGTGACGAGGTTGGCGCTGCTCACGGTGACGTTCGAGACGCGGTGCTGCAGGCTCGCCGGGAGCACCTTGACGACGCTGACGGCAGCCCCGAGGGCATCGCGCGACAGGGCGGCCTCACTGGCGGCGTTGACCGTCGGCACGCCGGCGGGAGCGGTCGTCACCTGGGCGTAGGCCACTCCCTCTGCATCCACAACCTTTAGTTGACCTTGAGGGTTCTTGACCACGAGGAACGGCACCCGCGGGCTCGCGTGGATGACCAGGGTCGAGGGCCAGGACCGCTCGATCGAGACGTCGGCGACGGTCGCCCGCTCGGCCACCCGCGCGGCGACGAGGTCCTGGTCGACCCGCGCCAGGGGCTCACCGAGGGGCACCCGGGCGAGCGCGCGGATGGGGGCCACCTCGGAGGCCGGCACCCCCACGACCTCGACGGTGCGCACCGCCAGGACCGGGCTGAAGGCCACGAGCCAGACGAGGAGGCCGAGGACGACGAGGGTCCCCCCGGACCACAGCAGCAGCCGCAGGGGGCGTCGGCGGACGTCCTGAGCCCGGCGCTGGAACCGGGCGGCCGAGGAGGCCAGGCCGGTCGGGACGGTCGGGCGGGACGGCCGTGGACCACTCGGTGCAGAACCATTCGGTGCAGAAGCCCTCGGGGTGGAGGCCTTCGGAGCAGAACCATTCGGTGCAGAAGCCCTCGGGGTGGAGGCCTTCGGCGCCGCGCCGGCCCTGGCCCCGGAGGCGGACCGGCCGGCCCGGTCCTGCGACGAGGGGCGCGGCGACCCCGACCGGGGCTGTGACGGGCGGGACGTTCCCCCGGTGCGCGGTGCGCCGGCGGGCCGGGCAGTCCGGTCGGACCCCGGGGTGTCGGACGGCCGGCTCACGGTCGTCCGAGGGCCCGCAAGATCTCCGGGCCGATCATGGTGACGTCGCCGGCACCGACGGTGAGGACCAGGTCGCCCTCGGCAACCAGCTCGGCGACGGTGTCGGCGACGGCCGACCACGACGGGACGACCCTGACGTCCGCCGACGCGTCGAGCGCGGTGAGGGCGTCGGCGACCAGGGCCGAGGACACCCCGGGCACGGGGTCCTCACGGGCTCCGTAGATCTCCATGAGCAGGACCACGTCGGCCGGCACGAGCGCCTGCGCGAAGGCCGCCGCGAAGTCCCGGGTCCGTGAGTAGAGGTGTGGCTGGAAGACCACGACGAGCCGCCCCCGGTCACCGACCAGGGCGGCTGCGGTGCTGACGACGGCGGCGACCTTGCCGGGGTTGTGGGCATAGTCGTCGACCACGGTCACCCCCGCTGCCGAGCCCTTGAGCTCGAACCGCCGACGCGTCCCCGTGAACCCGAACAAGCCGTCCAGGACCCGGGTCGGCTCCTGGGCCAGACCCTCCACGGCCACGGTGTAGGCCGCAGCGGCGTTGAGCAGGTTGTGCCGTCCGGGGATGTTGATGCGCAGGGCGCGGTCCGTGCCGTCGGGCCCGGTGACGGTGACCCGGCTCATCAGCCCCCGGGACACCTCGTCCCGGAGCACGACGTCGGCGTCGGTCGAGAAGCCGTAGGTCAGCACCCGGGCGCCGGAGGCGCGGGCCTCCTTGGCCAGCGATCGGGAGCCCTCGTCGTCGTGGCACGCCACGAGCAGCCCGCCGGGTTCGATGGACGCGGCGAACGCGGCATACGCCTCCTGCACGCGCTCGAACGTCCCGTAGAAGTCGAGGTGGTCCGGCTGGACGTTGGTGACGACGCCGACCTCGGGGCGGTAGACGAGGAACGAACCGTCGCTCTCGTCGGCCTCGGCCACGAAGACGTCACCGGTCCCCCAGTGGGCGTTGGTGCCGTGCTTGGCCAGCTCTCCCCCGGCGGCGAACGACGGGTCGATCCCGCAGTGCTGCAGCGCGACCGTGAGCATCGACGTGGTCGTCGTCTTGCCGTTGGCGCCGGCGACGGCGACCCGCCGCGAGCCGGCCATGGTGCTGGCCAGCGCCTGGGAACGGTGCAGGACCCGCAGCCCCCGGGCGCGGGCCGCCGAGAGCTCGATGTTGTTCTCCCGGATGGCCGAGGAGATGACGACGGTCTGGACCCCGTCGAGGTGGGACTCCGCATGGCCGACGTGCACGGTCGCGCCCTCGGCCTGCAGGGCGGCCAGGACCGGCGACTCCTTGGCGTCCGACCCCGAGACCCTGCACCCGCGGGCGAGCATCACCCGGGCCACCCCGGACATGCCCGCTCCCCCGATGGCGATGAAGTGCACGGCGCCGAGCTCCTCCAGCGGAGGGACCGCGTCGGTGAAGTCGAACCGCTCGTTGGCGCCGTTCACCGGTCGCCCCCTGCCGCACCGTTCCCGGACTCGCGGAAGGCGCGGACCACGAGGTCGGCCAGCGCCTCGTCGGCGCCCCGCGAGCCGGAGGCCGCGGACGCCTCAGCCATCGCGTCGAGTCGGTCGCGGTCGACGACCAGCGGCAACAGGGTGGTGTCGATCCAGTCGGGTCCCATGGCCGCGTCGTCCACGATGACTCCACCCCCGGCGGCCACGACGTCGGCGGCGTTGAACCGCTGCTCGCCGTTGCCGATCGGCAGCGGGACGTAGACCGCGGGCAACCCCACGGCGGTGAGCTCGCAGACGGTGTTGGCCCCGGCCCGCGCGACGACGAGGTCGGCCGCGGCATACGCGAGGTCCATCCGGTCGGCGTAGGGGACGGTGACGTACGGCGCACCCGGGCCCTCGACCTCGGGCACGAACTCCTTGCCCGCACCGGTGAGGTGCAGGACCTGCACCCCGGCGCCGCGCAGGACACCCGCGCGGGCCTGGAACGCGGAGTTGAGCCGCTGCGCGCCCAGGGAGCCACCCGTGACGAGCAGGGTCGGCCAGTGGTCCTCGAGGCCGAAGTGCGCGAGGCCCTCGGCGCGTGACGCGACCCGGTCGAGCTGGCTGATCTCGCGGCGCAGGGGCATGCCGATCGGGGTGGCGTGGGGCAGCGAGGTGCTCGCGAACGTCGTGGCGACGTACCGCGTGATGCGTGCCCCCAGCCGGTTGGCCAGGCCGGGACGCGCGTTCTGCTCGTGGATGACGACCGGTATGCCGCGGCGGCGGGCGGCGATGTACGCGGGCGTGGAGACGTACCCGCCGAACCCCACGACGACCTGGGCCTGCGTCTGGTCGATGGCCCGCTCGGCGGCGGCCACCGCGGTGCGCAGGCTGGTGGGCAGGCGGAACAGGTCGGCGGAGGGGCGGCGCGGGAGCGGCACCTTCGGGACGGTCAGCAGCGGGTACCCGCGCTCGGGCACCAGCCGGCTCTCCAACCCGGTCTCGGTCCCGAGGGCCGTGACGAGGATGTCGGGGTCGCGGCGGCGCAGGCAGTCGGCGAGGGCGAGCAGCGGCGAGACATGGCCGGCCGTCCCGCCACCGGCCAGCAGGACCGACGTGGGGGTGTCAGCAGTCATCAGCGATTCCGCCGCCCCGGGAGCACCGCGAGGGACCGCTTGACGACCGACGGCTTCGCCGACAGGGCCTCGGAGCAGCCGGGCTCCTGCCGGGCGAACGACAGCAGCATGCCGAGGGCGAACATGGTCGTCATGAGGGAGGAACCACCGTAGGAGACGAGCGGGAGTGGGACACCGATGACGGGCAGCAGCCCGATGACGGCTCCAATGTTGATGATGGCCTGGCAGACGATCCACGCCATGACCCCGGCGGTCGCGATGCGCACGAACATGTCCTTGCTGCGCAGCACGATCCGGTAGCAGACCAGGGTGAGGGCACAGAAGAGACCGAGCATCACGAGGGTGCCGGGGAGACCGAGCTCCTCGCCGAGGATGGCGAAGATGAAGTCGTTGTGCGCCTCGGGGAGCCACGACCACTTCTCGCGCGAGGCGCCGAGGCCGACGCCCCACCACCCGCCGTCGGCGAGGGCGTACCGACCGTGCAGCGGCTGCCGGGCCGCGCCGTACGGGTCGGTGTCCTTGCCGAGCCACACGTCGAATCGGGCGAGTCGGTTGGGGCTGGTCACGACCATGAGGACGGCGAGCGTGGTGAAGGCGGTGAGCCCCCAGACGAACAGGCGCCGCGGCACCCCCGCGGCGAAGAGCAGGGCGGCGACGATGCCCCCCATGACCATCACGGTGCCGAGGTCGTGACCCAGCAGGACCAGGCCGATGGTCGCGGCGGCGACGGGCACGAGGAAGGGCACGAGGACGTGCCGCAGCCGGCCGAGGGAGCGACGCTTCGCGGACAGCACGGCGGCGCCCACCAGGACGAGGCCCACCTTCGCGAACTCCGAGGGCTGCAGCGAGATCGGGCCGACACCCAGCCAGTTGCGGTTGCCGTTGACGGAGACGCCGAGCGGGGTGAAGACGAGGACCTGCAGGAACAGCGCGCCCACGAGGATCGGGACCGACAACGCCTTCCACGTGCGGATCGGCACGTGCGCGGCGACGGCCATGGCGATCCCGCCGAGGACGGCGAACTGCAGCTGCTTGCGGAAGTAGACGTAGGGCGTGGCGTTGTCGGTCTGCACCAGCGACTTCACCGACGAGGCGGACAGCACCATGATCAGGCCGATGACCACGAGGACGACGGCCACGGAGAGCAGGACGTAGTAGCTCGTCACGGGAGAGTCGAGGCGCTGGAGCCAGGTGCTGACCTTGGTGGGCTCGTCACGCGAGGCACCACCGCGGGCCCGCGGCTTCGAGGCGGGCGCGGCGGTCACGCTGCTCACGCCTGGTCCCCCTGCGGGTCGGTCGGGTCCGTCCGGCCGGAGCCGGTCGCGCCGTCGCGGCCGGTTGCTCCGTCGCCGCCGGTTGCGCCGTCGCGGCCGGTCGCGCCGTCGGAGGCGGTCGCGCCGTCGCTGGCCCGGCGGGCCACCGCGGCGGCGAAGGCGTCGCCCCGTGCGCCGTAGTCGGTGAACATGTCCATCGACGCGGCTGCGGGTGCGAGGAGCACCACGTCACCGCTGCGGGCGAGCCCGGCGGCGTGCTCGACGACGACATCCATGGCACCAGTGTCCGTGCTCGACACGTCGACCACGGGGACATCCGGCGCGTGTCGGGCGAGCGCCTCGGCGAGGGTCGCGCGGTCCGCCCCGAGCAGGACGACGGCCCGCAGCCGGGGAGCCGCCTCGCGGACGAGCTCGTCGACGTCGGCGCCCTTGAGCAGACCACCGGCGACCCACACCACGTGCTCGAACGACAGCAGCGACGCCAGCGCCGCATGCGGGTTCGTGGCCTTGGAGTCGTCGACGTACCGCACGCCGTCGACCTCGCCGCAGTCGGCGATGCGGTGCGGCTCGGGACGGAAGGCCCGCAGGCCGTCACGGACCGCGGCGGGTGGGACGCCGTAGGCACGGGCCAGCGCCGCGGCGGCGAGCGCGTTCGCGAGGTTGTGCGGGGCCAGCGTCGCGGCACTGCCTCGGACGTCGTCGAGCGTGGCGAGCTCGGCGGCGGAGGTCTTGCGCTCCTCGACGAAGGCCCGGTCGGCGAGGATGTCGTCGACCACCCCGACCATCGAGAGGGCGGGCATCCCGAGGGTGAACCCGATCGCGCGGCACCCTTCCTGGACCTCGGCCTCCATGACGAGCCGCTCGGTGGCGGGGTCCTGGACGTTGTAGACGCAGGCGACCTTGGTGTTCGCGTAGACCTTGCCCTTGGCGGCGGCGTACTCCTCGAACGACCCGTGCCAGTCGACGTGGTCGGGCGCGACGTTGAGGCAGGCCGAGGCGTGCGGGGCGAGGGAGTCGGACCAGTGCAGCTGGTAGCTCGAGAGCTCGACCGCGATGACGTCGTAGGGCTCGGGGTGCAGGACCGCCTCGAGGATCGGCGTCCCGACGTTGCCGGCGGCGGTGGCGCGCAGGCCGGCCGCGCGCAGCATCTCGGCCAGCATGGTCACGGTGGTGGTCTTGCCGTTGGTTCCGGTGATCGTCAGCCAGGGCGCCGGACCGACGGCGGCGCGCATCCGCCAGGCCAGCTCGACCTCGCCCCACACCGGCACGCCGGCGGCCGCGGCCTCGACGAGCAGGGGCTGGTCCGGCCGCCAGCCCGGGGAGGTGACGACGAGGTCGGCGGCGTGGCCCTGCGGCATACCGGCCACGTGCTCGGGCCCGAGCCGGACGTCGACGCCGAGGATGTCGAGGATGCGCGCCCGCTCCCCCAGCCGGGTGTTCGTCTCGGGGTCTCCCCCGTCGACGGCGACCACGTGCGCGCCCCGCTCGTGCAGGGCGTCCGCGGCGGCGAAGCCACTCACCCCGAGCCCGGTGACCACGACCCGCAGGCCGCTCCAGTCGGCGCTGCCGTTGGTCAACCCGTCGAGTCGTCCGCCGACCGGTGTGCTGCTCACTGCTGGTGCTTCCTCACTGCTGGTGCTGCTGTCTGGTGCCGTCTGGTGGTGTTGTCTGGTGGTGTTGTCTGGTGGTGTTGTCTGGTGGTCAGGTGGCCGGTGCTGCCGGGGTCACTGCGCCCCGACGACCCACTCGGCGTAGAAGAGTCCGAGGCCCAGGGCCACGAACAGTCCCGCGATGATCCAGAACCGGATGACGATGGTGACCTCGTTCCACCCGAGCAGCTCGAAGTGGTGCTGCAGCGGCGCCATCCGGAAGACGCGCTTGCCGGTCATCTTGAAGGACCCGACCTGGATGATGACGGACAGCGTGATCGTGACGAACAGGCCGCCCAGGATGATGATGAGCAGCTCGGTGCGGGTCGTGATCGCGAGGCCGGCGAGCGCGCCACCGAGGGCCAGCGAACCGGTGTCCCCCATGAAGATCTTGGCGGGTGAGGCGTTCCACCACAGGAAGCCGAAGCAGGCGCCCATGCAGGCCGCGGCGACGACCGCCAGGTCGCGGGAGTCGCGGACCTCGTAGCACTTGAGGCCGGGCGTGATCTGGCAGTTCTGGTTGCCCTGCCAGATGCCGATGAGGACGTATGCCGCGAACACCATCACCGACGCACCGGTGGCGAGTCCGTCGAGGCCGTCGGTGAGGTTCACGCCGTTGGACGTGCCGGCGATCATCAGGTTGGCCCAGATGACGAACAGGATCAGCCCGACGAGGGTCCCCGCGAACGCGAGGTTGACCGGGGTGTCACGCACGAACGAGATGTACGTCGACGCCGGCGTCCGGTGCTTGCTGTTGGGGAACTGCAGGGCCAGGACCGCGAACACGACCGCCACGAGAGTCTGCCCGGCGAGCTTCTCGCGCGACCGCAGGCCGAGGCTGCGCTGCTTGGAGATCTTGATGTAGTCGTCGAGGAACCCGACCAGCCCGAGGCCGGCCATGAGGAACAGCACCAGCACGCCGCTCCACGTCACCGGGGTGCCCGTGACGAGGTGCGCCAGCGCGTAGGCCGCGATCGCCGACCCGATGATCACCGCGCCACCCATGGTCGGCGTGCCGCGCTTGGTGTGGTGCGAGGTCGGGCCGTCGTCGCGGATGAACTGGCCGTAGCCCTGCTTGACCAGGTACTTGATGAACATCGGCGTGCCGAACAGGGCGCCCACGAGGGAGACGACGGCAGCGATCAGGACCGCCTTCACGTCGCGTCCTCCTCGCTGGTCTGGGCACCCTGCGGGCCGGCCTCGGGGGCGCCGAGGGCGGCCACCTTGTCTCCGAGCCACCGTAGTCCGGCGTCACGGCTCGACTTGAACAACACGACGTCACCGGGGCGACAATTCTCGACGAGCAGGTCGTACGCCGCGTCGGCGTCGGGCACCCAGACCGCCTCCTCGCCCCACGACCCCTCGTGCTGCGCGCCGCTGGCCATCGGCCGGGCGACGTCGCCGACGACGACGAGCCGGGAGATGTTGAGCCGCACGGCGAGCCGGCCGATGGCGTCGTGCTCGGTGGTGGACTCCTCCCCCAGCTCGAGCATCGAGCCGAGCACGGCCCAGGTGCGACGCTCGCGGCCCTGCGCGTCCCGGCCCATCGCGGCGAGCGCCTTGAGGGCCGCGCGCATCGAGTCGGGGTTGGCGTTGTACGCGTCGTTGACCACCGTGACGCCGTCGGGTCGTTCGACGACCTCCATCCGCCAGCGCGAGGCCGGGGTGGCGGAGGCCAGTGCCTCGACGACCGACTCCAGGGGCAGCCCGCACTCGAGCGCGGCGGCGACGACGGCCAGGGCGTTGCCGACATGGTGCTCGCCGTGCAGCGGCAACGTCACCGGTGCCTCGCCGGCGGGCGTGAGCAGTCGGAAGGTGGGTCGACCGGAGGCGTCGAGCACGATGTCCTCGGCGCGGACCGTGGCGTCCGGGGCGGTCCCGACGAGCTGCACCCGGGCAGCGGTCCGGCCGGCCATCGCGCGGACGACCGCGTCGTCGGCGTTGAGCACCGCGAGCCCGTCGTCGGGCAGGGCGGCGACCAGCTCGGCCTTGGCCACGGCGATCGCCTCACGGGAGCCGAACTCCCCCACGTGGGCGGTGCCGACGTTGAGCTCGATCCCGATCCGGGGCGGGGCGATCGTCGTGAGGTACTCGATGTGCCCGATCCCCCGGGCGCCCATCTCCACGACGAGGTAGCGGGTCTGCGCTGTGACGCGGAAGACCGTGAGCGGGACACCGACCTCGGAGTTGAGCGAACCCACCGGGGCGACGGTCGGCGCCACGGACGACAGGACGCTCGCCAGGAGGTCCTTGGTCGACGTCTTGCCGGACGACCCCGTGATGCCGATGACGGTGAGGTCGGGGTGGCGGTCGACGACGGCGCGGGCCAGGGAGGCCAACCCCGCCTGGATGTCGCCGACGACGACGCACGGGAGCTCGTCCACCTCGCGGGTGGTCATGGCGGCGACGGCGCCGAGCGCCGCTGCCGGGCCGACGAACTGGTGGCCGTCCATCTGCTCGCCGACGCGGGCGATGTAGAGGCCACCGGCTCCCGCTTCCCGGGAGTCGGTGACGACGGGGCCGTCGACGACGAGGCGCGCCGCCTCGTCCTCCGGTATGCCGTGGAGCCGTCCACCGGTGATGGTGGCGATCTCCGCCAGGGACAACGGGATCACTGCGTACCTCTCGTGCCGGTGGCGACGGCGCGCAGGGCGCGGGCCACCTCTTCGCGGTCGTCGAACGGGTGGATGGTGCCGGCGACGTCCTGGCCGGTCTCGTGGCCCTTGCCCACGACGGCGACCACGCTGCCGGGCCCCCGGTCGTGCGCGGCCCGGACGGCCTGCTCGATGGCAGCGGCCCGTCCGTCGACGTCGTGCAGGTCGTCGGTGCCGCCGGCCGAGGCGGCCTCACGCGCGCCGGCGAGCACGGCGGCGCGGATCACCGCAGGGTCCTCGGAGCGCGGGTTGTCGTCCGTGACCACGACCACGTCGGCACCGAGGGCCGCTGCCCGCCCCATGGCGGCGCGCTTGCCGCGGTCGCGGTCGCCACCGGCGCCGAGGACGACGACGAGGGCACCGAAGGTCTGCGGCCGCAGGGCCTTGAGCGCCGCGGCGACCGCGTCGGGGGTGTGGGCGTAGTCCACGACGACCAGCGGCAGCGACGGGTCGTCGGCGGCCCCGGCACCCCCCGTGCCCTCGGGCAGCGACACCTTCTCCATCCGGCCGGGCACGTGCGGGTCGCTGCGCAGGGCGCGCTCGACCTCCTCCGCCGCCGACCCCGAGTCGAGCAGGGCGAGGGCGGCCATCGCGGTGTTGACCCGGTTGAAGTCCCCCGGCAGGGCCGAGCGCAGCCGCAGGGTGGTGGTGCCGTCCGACAACGTGAAGTCCGCCGGGTCGTGCCCGGACGTGGTGTCGGCGGCCGTCACGAGGTGCCAGTCGGCGTCGACGTCCGGCAACGAGGTCATCGTCGTGACGGGCACGGTGGATATCGTCGCGAGCTCGCGTCCCCACTCGTCGTCCACGCAGACGATCCCGCGCCGTGCCCGTTCCGGGGTGAACAGCGAGGCCTTGGCGAGGAAGTAGTCCCGCATCGTCGGGTGGAAGTCGAGGTGGTCCTGCGAGAGGTTGGTGAACAACGCCACGTCGTAGACGACGCCGTCGACCCGGTGCTGGGTCAGGGCGTGGCTCGACACCTCCATCACGCAGGAGTCGACCGACCGCTCCCGCATCACCGCCAGCAGGGCGTGCAGGACGGTGGCCTCGGGGGTCGTCCTCATGCTGCGCAGCCGCTCCTCACCGATGCGGGTCTCGACCGTGCCGATCAGTCCGGTGGTCTGGCCCAGGGCGGTGAGTGCGGAGTCCATCAGGTAGGCGGTGGTCGTCTTGCCGTTGGTGCCGGTCACGCCGTAGAGCCGCAACCCGAGGTCCGCCGTGCCGTAGAGCGTCCGGGCGACGGCGCCGACGACGCTGCGGGGTCCTTCGACGACGACGGTCGGGACGTCCAGCCCGTCGGCCGCGAGCACCGCGACCCCCGCCGCGTCCGTCAGGACGGCGACGGCCCCGGCCTCCAGCGCCCCGGCGGCATACCGGGCACCGTGGGCGTTGGCACCGGGGAGGGCGGCGTAGAGGTCGCCGGGCACGACGTCCTGGGAGGCGAGGGTGACCCCCGTCACGACGACGTCCTCACCGCTGACGGTGCCCCCGACGAGGGCGGCCACGGCAGAGATCGGGGTGGCGTGCAGCGACGCCGGACGGGGGGAAGGCACGGACAGCGAGCCTACCGTCAGGGCCGCGACCGGGCTGCGTCAGAGCCCCGGTCCCGCAGCACCGTGGCGTCGGACGGGTCGGGGGTCTGGTCGGCCTTGACCTTCACCGTCGGCGACTTCGTGCCGGTCGGCGGGATCTGGAGCTCCTGGAGGGCGTAGGTCATGACGTCCTTGAACACCGGACCCGCGACGACACCGCCGAAGTAGCCCTTGATCGGGCGCTGCAGCGTCACGGCGACGACGATCTCTGGGTCGTCGGCGGGGGCGAAGCCGATGAAGCTCGCCGTCTTGCCCGAGTAGCCACCCACCTTGGCGTCGTACCGGTCGGCCGTACCCGTCTTGCCCGCGACGCGGTAGCCGGGGATCTTCGCCTCGGGGGCGGTCCCCTCCTTGCCGACGACGCCCTCGAGCATGTCGCGGACCTTCTTCGCCGTCTCCGCGGAGACCACCTTGACGCCCTTGGCCTTCGGGACCGGCGTGAACGTGCCGTGCCCGTCGCTCGTGGCGGCGACGATCCGCGGGGGGATGCGGACCCCGTCGTTGGCGATGGTCTGGAAGACGCCGGCGGCCTGGAGGGCGTTGACGGACAGGCCCTGGCCGAAGAGCACGGTGTAGCGCTGCGAGCCGCTCCAGTCCTTGTAGTCGGTCAGCAGGCCGGGTCCCTCACCCGGGAAGCCCATGCCCGAGGTCGACCCGAGACCGAACTTCTTGAAGTAGGAGTACATCGTCGAGGCCTTGACCTTCTCCCCGGCGAGGATGGTGCCGATGTTGCTGGACTGGGCCAGCACGCCCGCGAAGGTGAGGTACTCCGTCGGGTGGTCGTGGCTGTCCTTGAACTCCGTGCCGGAGCGGTGGATCCGGTTGGGGACCTCGACCACCTCCGACGGGTTCACGGCCCCCTCCTCGAGCGCCGCCGCCGCCGTGATGACCTTGCCCGTCGAGCCGGGCTCGTACACGTCGTTGAACGCCTTGTTGGTCCAGTTCTCCGGGTCCTGACCCGGCTGGTTCGGGTCGAACGTCGGGTAGGACGCGACCGCGAGCAGCTCACCCGTCTTGACGTTCTGCACGACGACCGTGCCGGACAGCGCCTTGGTCTCGATCACCTTCTGCGCCACTGCGTTCTGCGCGAACCACTGCAGGTCGGAGTCGATGGTGAGCTTGACGTCCTTGCCGGGGACCGGCTCGGTGGTCTCGGACCGGGCGTTCGGGATGGCGCGGCCGTCCTGGGACTGCTCGAAGATCGTCCGACCGGCCTTGCCCTTGAGCGTGGAGTTCATCAGCACCTCGAGCCCACCACCGGCGGAACCGTCGGACTGCACGAAGCCCACGAGGGACGCAGCCGCGGTCGACGTCGGGTAGTTGCGGTCCGAGGTCGCCTCGGAGTAGATGCCGTTGATGCCGAGCTCGGAGATCTTGCGCCAGTTCAGGGGCGTGATGTTCTTGGCCAGCACGCGGTAGCGCGAGGTGCCGGTCAGCTCGGTGACGAGCTGGTCGACGGGCACCCCGAGCAGCGGGGAGAGGTCCTGAGCGGCCCCGGCGACGCCGACGGTGGCGCGGACGCCGTTGACCGACTTGATGTACTTCGGCACGGCGGTCTGGTCGACCGTGACCGTCCGGCGCTCGATGCTCGAGGCGAGGATGGTGCCGTTGCGGTCGACGATGCTCCCGCGCATGGCGGGCAGGGCCACCGTGGCCGTGCGGTTGGTCTGGGCGTCGGCCGAGACCGCCGAGGCGTCGAACCCCTGCAGCCGCAGCAGCTGGGCCCCGAAGATGCTGAAGACGAACAGGATCGCCACCGTCATCGACCGCATCCGTCGACGAGGGTTCGACCCGTCCAGGCTGACCGAACGGCCCAGGGGGCGACGCGGCGGCGAGGCGGGGCGCTGGGGTGCCACCGGGCGCTTGCGGGGCACCGGTCGACCGGGGGCCGCCTCGGACCGGGCGCGGGTGCCGCCCGCTGCGGGACGGCCGGCCTTGGTCGAGGTCGCCCGCTCCTTGCCAGCGGCGGCGCCGGGTGCCGGACGTCGACGGGGTGCTTCACCGTTCGCAGGACGAGGGCGCGGGGCTCCGGGGCGAGTGCCTCGGGTCTGCGTCACTGGGTACCTCGTGTCTGGGTCAGGGCTTGATCAGGGTCTGGTCGGGGCTTCGATCGGGGCTTCGATCAGGGCTTCGGGGTGGCGGGCGTCGGCGTCGTGGTCGCCTTCTTCGCCGGGGTGGTGGTGCTGGTGCTGGTGGTCGTCTTCGTCTTCGCGTCGACGCTGGTCACCGTAGTGACGAGCGACCCGTCCGGCTTGGTGACCTTCTCGGTCGTCGTCGTCACGTCCCCCTTCGTGCTGACGGTGGTCTTCGGCCCCGTGCTCTTCGCCGCGGCGGACGATGCGGACGTCGCCTCCGGAGCCGTGACCACGGTAAAGCCGGCCTGCTTCTTGGCCGGGCTCGCCACGCCGAGGACCTTCCCGTCGCTGAGGCGCAGGAACGCGGCCGAGTCGGCCGGCACCATCCCCAGCTTGGCGGCCCGCGCCGCGAGGTTGGCCGGGCTGCGCTGGGCGTCGATCGCCTGGGTGAGGGCCTGCTGGGTGTCGGTGAGCTCACCGGAGGTCGCCTGGAGACGGTGCAGGGTGAACGACCCCTCTGCCATGGCGGTGTTGAGCATGAGGAGGGCGACCAGGCCGGCCACGAGCAGGGTCATGCACAGCGCCGCGAACACGCCGTTGCCCGGCTGGCCGATCGCCGCCGGCACGACCCGCAGCGGCTGGGGCGACACCTGCCGCCGCAGTGGTGCCCGAGATGCGACCCTCGCCGTCGCAGTCTGCTGGCTCATCGGTGGGTTCCCTTCGTTGCAGTGGAAAGTCGGGTGCGTTCGGCGGCCCGCAGGCGCACCGAGGCAGATCGGGGGTTGGCGGCCTGCTCGTCGGCGGGCGCCTCCTCGGCGCCACGCGTGAGCAGCCGCAGGTATGCCGCGTGCTCGGGGAGCTCGACGGGCAGGCCCTCCGGGCTGCTCCCCTTGGCTCCCTGCGCCAGCACGCGCTTGGTGATGCGGTCCTCGAGCGAGTGGTAGGACAGGACGGCCACCCGGCCGCCGACGCCGAGGGCGTCGATGACGCGCGGCAGCGCCCGGGCCCAGACGGACAGCTCGGCGTTGACCTCGATGCGCAGCGCCTGGAAGGTCCGCTTGCCGGGGTGTCCCCCGCTCTTCTGGGAGGCGGCGGGCACGGCCTTCTTGAGGAGGTCGACGAGGCGGCCGGACGTGGTGAACGGCTCCGTCTCGCGCTCGCGCACGATGGCACCGGCCACCTTCCTGGCGAACCGCTCCTCGCCGAACTCGCGCAGGATGCCCTCGAGGTCGGCCGCCGAGTAGGTGTTGAGCACCTCGGCCGCTGTGATCCCGGTGGACTGGTCCATCCGCATGTCGAGCGGCGCGTCCTGGCTGTAGGAGAACCCGCGGTCGGTCTCGTCGAGCTGCAACGAGGAGACACCGAGGTCGTAGAGGCTGGCGTCGACGTGGGTGACCCCGGCCTCGGCCAGCGCTCGCGGCACCTCGTCGTAGACGGCGTGGACGAACGTGGTGCGGCCGGCGAAGCGGTCGAGGCGTTCCGCGGCGAGCGCGAGGGCCTCCCGGTCGCGGTCGATGCCGACGACGCGGGCCTGCGGGCAGGACTCGAGGATCGCCTCGGCGTGGCCGCCCATGCCGAGGGTGCCGTCGAGGTAGACGGCACCGGGCTCGGTGAGGGCGGGGGCGAGCAGCTCGACGATGCGGTCGCGCAGGACGGGAATGTGCCGGTCGGCGGCCATTCCTCGTGAGTTCATCGCGCTGCTCCTGCTCGTGTCCTGCTCGTGTCCTGCTGGGGTGGTGTCCGGGTCCTGCTGGGGTGGTGCCGGTGGTGCTGGGTGGGGCGGTGCGCCCGGTCCTGCTGTGGTGGACCCTGCGGTCAGGTCCCCATCCGCTCCGTGCGGCCCGGGACGGGGGAAGTCGTCCCGGGATGTGAAGCGGCTGGAGACCTGGCTGCAGGGGCCGCGGGCACGAGTGCCCGGCGGGTGCGTCACAGCAGGCCCGGGATCACCTCCTCGGACTGGTCGGCGAAGCCCTGCTCGGTGCTCTCGAGGTAGGCGTTCCAGGCGTCGGTGTCCCAGACCTCGACCCGCGACCCGGCGCCGATGACGGTGCAGTCGCGGGTCAGGCCGGCGTAGGCGCGCAGGGTGGCGGGGATGGTCACGCGACCCTGCTTGTCGGGGACCTCGTCCGAGGCCCCGGAGAGGAAGACGCGGGTGAAGTCACGAACGGCCTTGCTGGTCGTCGGCGCCGACTGCATCTGCTCGGTGACGCGGACGAACTCCTGCATGGGGAAGACGTAGAGGCAGCGCTCCTGGCCCCGGGTGACGACCAGCCCGCTGGCCATCCGCTCACGGAACTTCGCGGGCAGGAACAGGCGGCCCTTCTCGTCGAGGCGGGGGCTGTGCGTCCCGAGGAACACGGTGCACCCCTCCCCTCACTGCGACCACAGGACCCCACGGCCCTCTTGTTTCCCCCACTTTACTCCACCCTCACCCCCACAGGTACCCACTTCCGCACGTTTTCCTCATCCTTTCGGCTGTTTCTGCAGGTCAGACTGGTGGTGGAAAGTGGTGCGCCGTGACGGTCCCGGACCACCTGATTGGCCCGTCGTCCCGGCTTTCGGCGACGATTGACCGGTGGGTGGAACCTCGGGGACGATCCGGGCACCGAAACGGGGGCCCGGGCGTTCCCGAACCAGCCCCGTGAGGTCACGAGACGGCATACCTGCTGTCCCGGTGGGGCAATGTGGGGAAAGATCGGGACCATCCGCAGGGCGCAGCGTGGCGCCGACGGAATCGACGGAAGGACAGCCTGTGCAGGGTGGGTATGAGGACCAGGGCGGGGGCCCCCACGGGTCGATGGGCGGTTCCGCAGGGAACCAGCTCGGCACCGGCGGGCGGCAGGGGGCGGGCAGCTCACCCGCCACCGGACCGGAGAGCCTGCTGTCGTTCCCGGCCGGCTCCCCCGCATCGCTGAGCCAGGTGACCGAGGTGGCCGGGCGGCTCGCGCGGGCCATGAACTCGGTCATCGAGGGCAAGCCGGACGTGGTGCACACGGCGATCACCGTGCTGCTCGCCGAGGGGCACCTTCTCCTCGAGGACGTGCCGGGCGTCGGCAAGACGATGCTGGCCAAGACGCTGGCGAAGACCATCGACTGCTCGGTGCGGCGCGTGCAGTTCACCCCCGACCTGCTGCCCAGCGACATCACCGGTGTCAGCGTCTTCAACCAGGACGTGCGCGACTTCGAGTTCCGGCCGGGGGCGATCTTCGCCAACGTCGTGGTGGGTGACGAGATCAACCGCGCCTCCCCGAAGACCCAGTCCGCCCTGCTCGAGTCGATGGAGGAGGGCCAGGTCACCGTCGACGGCCAGACCTACGACCTGCCGAAGCCGTTCATCGTCATGGCGACGCAGAACCCCATCGAGATGGAGGGCACCTACCCCCTCCCCGAGGCCCAGCGCGACCGGTTCATGGCCCGCATCTCCCTCGGGTACCCCTCGTCCCGCGCCGAGGTCGCCATGCTCGACAGCCACGGCCAGGTCTCCCCGCTGGAGACGCTCAGCCCGGTCACCGATGCCGCGACGATCACCGCCATGGTCAAGGCGGTCCGTTCCGTGTTCACCAGCGACGCCATCAAGCAGTACGTCGTCGACCTCTCCTCGGCCACCCGATCCAGCTCGGCCCTGCGGCTGGGCGCCTCACCGCGCGCGACGCTGCACATGCTGCGCGCGGCCCGGGCCCACGCCGCCCTCGAGGGTCGGGACCACGTGCTGCCCGACGACGTCCAGGCCATCGTCGTCCACGTCCTGGCGCACCGCGTCATCCCCACGGGGGAGACCCAGCTCGCCCGCCGTAGCACCGCCGAGGTCCTCCAGGACCTGATGCGGCGGGTGCCGGTCCCTGCGGCCGGCCGCTGAGGCTGCGCCGTGCGCAGACTTCGCGACCTCCTCACCACCCGCGGGCGGGCGTTCGTCGCGGCGGGAATCACATTGGTGCTGTGCGGGATCGGGCTCGGGTTCACCGACCTGACCCGGATCGGCGTGCTGCTCGTCGCGCTCCCCCTGCTGAGCGGGCTGCTCATGCGACGGCACGACCTGCGGTTCGCGCTCGAGCGCACCGCGGTGCCCGGACGCATCCAGGTCGACGAGCAGTCGGTGGTCACCCTCGGCATCGAGAACGCCGGTGGCGCCGCGAGCCCGTTGCTCATGGCCGAGGAACAGCTCGACTACGCCCTCGGTGACCGACCCCGGTTCGTCGTCCCGCGCCTTCGTCGTGGTGACCGGCAGGAGATCCACTACACGGTGCGCTCCCACGTCCGGGGACGTCACCGCCTGGGTCCGCTCGGCGTCCGCCTCCGCGACCCGTTCGGGCTCAGCACCCGGGTCGCAGCGATCTCCGGTGCCAGTGACGTGCTCGTGCTGCCCCGCATCCTCCCCCTGGGCGGCGGGCTCCCGCCGGGCAGCGGTGTCGGTGCCGAGGGCGCCATACCCCACATGGTCGCCCTCCACGGCGAGGACGACGTCTCGATCCGCTCCTACCGTGACGGCGACGACCTGCGCCGCATCCACTGGCCGGCCACGGCCAAGACCGGTGAGCTCATGGTGCGCCAGGAGGACCGTCCGGCGCGCCGTCGTGCGGCGATCGTCCTCGACTCGCGCTCCCGCGGCCACCACGGGTCCGGCAGCTCGGGGTCGTTCGAGTACGCCGTGACCGCGTGCGCCTCGATCGCGGTCCACCTCCTCGACCAGGGGTATGCCGTGCACCTCGTCAGCGACGAGACCGCCGACGACAGCCGCGCCGCCACGGCGATGGAGGTCGACCCGCTGCTGGACGTCCTGGCCATGGCCGAGCCCGGCTCGGAGGACCAGTTCGCCGACGTGCTCCAGTCCGCCCACCCCGTCACCGCGTCCGGTGGCCTGGTCCTGGCCGTCGTGACCGACCTCGACGAGGAGGTGGCCCGCCAGGTCGCCTCGCTGCGCCAGCCGGGCGGCACCGCGCTGGCCATCGTGCTCGACCCGCACGGGTTCGGGGCGTCGCGGCGCCGACCCGGCGCTGCCTCCGAGCTCGCCTGCGTCCCGGTCCTGCGGGGCGCCGGGTGGGGGGTGGCGGTCGTGGGTTCCGGTGACGACCTCGCCTCCGTCTGGGGTGTCCTGTCCGGTGGGTCGGCGAGGGTGGGCGTCGCATGAGCCGCGGACGCGTTCCCGAGTCCCTGCTCGCCGGGGCGGCCTCCGCCGTCGTCGCCTGGCCGATCACGACGCTCTTCACCCCCAACACGTGGGTCCGGCCCACGCTCGCCGTGATCCTGGTGGTCGTGCTGACGGGCATCGCCGCCCGGATGCTCACGACGTCGTGGGTCCTCGTCGCACTCTCCCAGCTCGCCGGCATCGTCCTGGTCGCCAGCTGGCTCCACGGCCGCGGGCACCTCTGGTACGGCCTGCCCACGCCCGACATGGTCCTGGCGTTCAACAACCTGCTCGTGGACGCCCGGCTCACGGTGCAGAACTACGCAGCCCCCGCGCCCACCAACCGCGGCGTCACCCTCGGCATCGGCCTAGCCATCGGTGTGGCTGCCGTCATCGTCGACCACCTCGCCGTCATGCGTCGCTCCCCGGCGATGGCCGGCCTCCCCCTGCTCACCGCCTTCCTCATCTCGGCCTCCAACTCCGGCGAGTCGCTCAACCCGATGTACTTCGTCGCCGCCGGAGGCGTCTGGCTGCTGATGCTCGGTCGCCAGGGCATCTCCTCGTTGCGCCGGTGGAGCACCACGACCCCGATGAGCACGACCGGCCGCCGCTCCTCCGAGGACCACGACGGCGCCTACGGGTATGCCGCGGTGGGACGCACGCTGGCCGTGGCCGGCCTCGTCACCGCGGTCGCGCTCCCCGTCGTGATCCCCCACTTCCCCACGCGCTACCTCATCGACGGCCTGGGGCGGTCGAGCGACGCCGCCGGGTTCAGCGACGGCCAGATCGGCCTCAAGACGACCCTCGACCTCCAGCGCAGCCTCGGGAACCCGTCCAAGGCCCCGGTCCTGTCGTACACGACCAACGCCCCGATCCTCACGCCGCTGCGCGTCGGGGTGCTGGTCAACTACGCCAACGACGAGTGGCGACCCGACGACGCGGACGTGCGCTACACGCGCCGTCCCGACCTGCAGCTCCCGCCCGAGCTCGACGACAGCGTCCCGCGCGAGACCTACCGGATCTCGGTCGACGAGTCCCGCATCGAGGCACCCCAGATCGCGGCACCCACCCCGCTGGTCTCCGGTGACCTCGACGGCGTCGCGTGGGGCCTGGACCGCCAGACCTCCGTCGCGAGCGTAAACCGGACGGCCAGCTCGTACAGCTTCACCTACCTGGCCCTCAACCCCAGCGCGCAGACCCTCGACCAGGGCGTGCAGGGTGCGACCGGCGCGTTGCTGCCGCCCGAGCTGCAGGTCGACCCCGAGTCCGAGCCACTGGTGCGCGACCTCGTGGCCAAGGTCGTGCCCGAGGGCGCCAGCCGGATCGAGGCGGCCCGGGCGATCCAGAGCTACCTGCGGACCGGGGGCGGCTTCACCTACTCCCTCACCCTCCCGAAGACCGTGACCAACGAGTTCGGACAGTCCGAGGCGCCCGACCCGATCTCGTTGTTCCTGCGCAGCAAGGTCGGCTACTGCGTGCAGTTCGCCACCGCGATGGTGATGATGGCGCGCGAGAGCGGGATCCCTGCGCGCATGGCCATCGGCTTCCTGCCCGGGACGGCCGACCGCGGCACGTACACCGTGCGCGCCTCGGACGCGCACGCGTGGCCCGAGCTGTTCTTCGAGGGGGTCGGGTGGCTGCGCTTCGAACCCACGCCCTCGGGTACGCAGAACACCGTCGCACCGCCCTACTCGCTGGCTCCCACCACCCCCGACCCCACCAACCCCTCGTCGACGGCGAGCGGCAGCAGCTCGGTGTCGTCCAACACCCGGGTCGACGGCGCCAACGACCCCGGTGCCCAGGACCCGACGTCCACCTCGGGGTCCAACAGCGACAGCTCGTCGTTCCTCGGACAGCAGACCCGGACGGTGCTGCTGTGGGTGCTCCTCGCCCTGGTGGCCGGGATCCTCGGATCGCTGGCCGTGCCGCTGGCCGCACGCTCGCGGCTGCGCCGACGGCTCAAGGACGCCCCCGACGAGGCAACCCGGGTGGAGATCGAGTGGCAGGCCATGGTCGAACGCCTCGGCGACCTCGGCGTCATCCCCCCTCGGGGGAGCACCCCGCGGCAGGCCGGTCGGTTCTACCAGCGCGAGGCCTACCTCGAGGGTGAGCAGACCCAGGCGCTGCGCCGGGTCGTGGACGGCGTGGAACGGTCCCGGTACGCGCCCCCGGGCACGACGGTGACCGACGTGCGGCCCGACACCCACGAGGTCGTCAAGGCCGTCTCCGGGGTGCGCCGCCGCAAGGACCGGCTGCGGGCCGCGTGGTGGCCGAGCGAGGGCCTGCTCGAGTGGCGCGAGCGCCGCGAACGCGCCGCCCGGGTGGCGCGCACGCCGTGGGACCGCTGGCAGGAACGCCGCGCCGAGCGCCGGGCCGAAGCCCGGGGCGGCCGCAGCTAGGACCAGCGGCGGCCGCCGGAGCCCCGTGACGGACTCCCCCCTGCCTGCGGCGGGCGCTCAGGACCTCAGCTGGGACATCTGCAGCCAGCAGGACCAGTCGGCAGCGCTCGAACCCCACGCCTTCGCCGTGGTCGGGTAGGCCACCCAGCCCCCTCCCCGGCCGTACCTGGTCACCAGCGCGCGGCAGCCGGCGTCGGCGACCTTCTTCGCCGCGGCCTTCCCGGGAAACGCCCCGGTCGGCTTCTTGTGCTCCCCGAGCCAGACCCACTGCGCGGACCCCAGCTCGCACTTCTCCGGGCTGAACGCCTTGGCCGTGTGCGTCTGCGCGCACCGGCCCAGGAGGCTGGGAAGAGGGTTGGTCTTGCCCGTGAGCCGGCCGTTGAGGGAGCCGACCGTCCGGCTCAGTGTCTTGTGGTCCGGGGCCAGCCCGACCACGGCCACGCACGCGGTCCACCGGGCCCCTGCCGCGATCTGCTCCCGGGTGGGGAAGCGCCACGTCCGCAGGACCCCCAGCGGGACGGCACCGGAGTACCCGACCCAGGGGCGCAGGTTGGGACAGACCGCGTTCGGGTCGAGGCGCCCGAGCTGGGTGCGGTCCGCCGGGTCGGTCAGACCAGGTGGCAGCCCGACCACGGCGTAGACCTGGCCCTCGTGGGGAGTCCCGCAGTCGACCGCCGCGGCCTGAGCGAGATCGCTCACCGAGCTCATCTGCAGGCAGGCGTTGAGTGCCGGTGCCGGTGCCGGCGTCGGTGTCGGCGTCGTCCCGCCCCCCATGCTGCTCGAGCACCCGGTCAGCCCCAGGACGCCGAGCACCACCACCAGCGCCAGCCCTCGCCGCGATCGCCGCATGTGATCCCCCGCCCCTCCGGTCGCCACGTCCTAGCGGATCACCACGGTGGGGGCGCAGGCAATGACCCGATGTGACTAGGGGCCGAGGTGACCAGGGGCCGAGATGACCACGGGCCGAGGTGACCACGGGCCGCGGTGACCACGGGCCGCGGTGACCAGGGGCCGGGGTGACCACCCGACGCACAGTGGGACGCAGAAAGGTCAGGCGCCCGGTGGGGCGCCTGACCTTTCGAGGCCGAGCCGACGCCGGCGTCGGCGGCGGGTCTGCTCAGTCCAGGTAGTCGCGCAGGACCTGGGACCGGCTCGGGTGACGCAGCTTGCTCATCGTCTTGGACTCGATCTGGCGGATCCGCTCGCGGGTCACGCCGTAGACCTTGCCGATCTCGTCGAGCGTCTTGGGCTGGCCGTCGGTCAGGCCGAAGCGCATCGAGACCACTCCGGCCTCGCGCTCGGAGAGGGTGTCCAGCACCGAGTGCAGCTGCTCCTGCAGGAGCGTGAAGCTCACGGCGTCGGCCGGGACGACCGCCTCGGAGTCCTCGATGAGGTCACCGAACTCGCTGTCACCGTCCTCGCCGAGCGGCGTGTGCAGGGAGATGGGCTCGCGGCCGTACTTCTGGACCTCGACGACCTTCTCCGGGGTCATGTCGAGCTCCTTGGCGAGCTCCTCCGGGGTGGGCTCGCGCCCGAGGTCCTGGAGCATCTGGCGCTGCACCCGCGCCAGCTTGTTGATGACCTCGACCATGTGGACCGGGATGCGGATGGTGCGCGCCTGGTCGGCCATGGCGCGGGTGATGGCCTGACGGATCCACCACGTCGCGTACGTCGAGAACTTGTAGCCCTTGGTGTAGTCGAACTTCTCGACCGCACGGATCAGACCGAGGTTGCCCTCCTGGATCAGGTCCAGGAACAGCATGCCGCGACCGGTGTAGCGCTTGGCCAGCGAGACCACGAGGCGCAGGTTGGCCTCGAGGAGGTGGTTCTTGGCCTTCTTGCCGTCCTGGGCGATCCACCAGAGCTCACGCTTGAGCTTCATGTCGATCTTGTCGCCGGAGTTGAGCCGCTCCTCGGCGAACAGGCCGGCTTCGATGCGCTTGGCGAGCTCGACCTCCTGCTCGGCGTTGAGGAGGGCGACCTTGCCGATCTGCTTGAGGTAGTCCTTGACCGGGTCGGCGGTGGCGCCGGCGGTCACGACCTGCTGGACCGGGGCGTCGTCCTCGTCGTCGTCGCGCAGGACGAAGCCCGAGGAGGACTCCTCCTCGTCGCTGTCCTTCTTCTTGTCGTCGGTCTCGTCCTCGATGACGACGTCCTCGAGCTCGGCCTCGACGACATCGGTCGGCTCGGCGTCCGCGAGCTCCTCGCCGTCGACGACCGGCGCGTCGTCCTTGCCGGCAGCGGCCTTGGCCGTCTTCGCGGTCTTCGCCGCAGCCTTCTTGGCCGCGGGCTTGACCGGCTCGGCAGCGGCCGCAGCCGCCTTCTTCGTGGTCGTCGCCTTGGCCGCAGCCTTGGTGGCGGGCTTGGCAGCGGTCTTGGTCGCCGTCTTCGCGGTGTCGTCGGCCGCGGCAGGCTTGGCTGCCGCCTTGGTCGTCTTCGCGGCCGCCTTCTTGGCGGGCGCGGTCGCGGTGCGACGGGTCGTCGTCGCAGCAACGGCACGCGAGGCGGTGGCGGCGTCCAGGGTCACGGTGATGCCCTGCTCGTCCAGCGAACGCAGCACCACCTTCATCCGCTTCGGCGGGACCTCGGCGCCCTCGAGCGCCTCACGCAGCGCGCCGCTGTCGACCGAGCCGTTGGTGCGGCCCTGCATGAGCAGCTGCTGCAGGGCTGGATGGGTGAACTCGGTGGGGAGAGACGGTGCGGGGCTCGCAGCCTTCTTGGACACAGGCGACACGGACTACCTTTCGTCGCGGGATCGCGGCACGGCGCACGCCATCACGGGCATGGCGGGGCATGCCTACGACAACAACTGCGGGGGCGGAAGTATTGCCGAGACCGGGCGGGAGTGCCCTGCGCGACCTCGTTCCAGACATTGTAAAACGAGAAGGCGCTCATTCCCGCATTCGTGCACGAATTCGGGCCGTTCGCGGCCCGATCGCGTCGTTCGTGGCGCCTACGCGTCGGCCTTGACCGCCAGGACCGGGCAGGACGCGTCGAGCAGGATGCGCTGCGCGTTCGACCCGAGGATGAGCTTCCCGACCGGGGTGCGTCGACGCAGCCCGATGACGATGAACTCGGCGTGCTCCTCCTCCGCGACGGCGATCAGGTCCTCGGCGGGTTCGTTGCCCCGGACCAGCTGGCGCACCTCGTGCACCAGCCCCTGGTCGTCGAGCTGGCCCTGGATCCGCGAGAGCTCGGCCTCGAACCGCTGGGCCTCGTCGCTGTCGTAGTCCCGGCCTCCACGGTTGGAGTTGATGACGATGAGCTTGGACTTGCGCAGCAGCGCCTCGTCCGCCGCGCGTCGTAGCGCCGCTCGCCCTTCCTTCGTCGGGACATACCCCACAACGATGGCCACGGGAACCTCCTCGTTCGTCGACAGCTGCGGCAGTGGCCGCGCGGCCGACGCTACCGGAAATCACCCGGTCAGGCAGGGTCCCCGAGAACCCGCACCACGATGGCACCGACCTGCTCCAGCTCGATGAGGAAACCGTCGTGGCCGTAGTCGGAGTGGACGGTGTGGACGACCGCACCCGGGACGGCGTCCGCGATCTCGTGGGACAGGCGCGGCGGGTAGAGCCGGTCGGAGTCGACCGCCACCACGACGACGTCCGCCGTGATGCGGGCCAGCGCGGCCTCGACACCGCCCCGCCCCCGGCCGACGTCGTGGGAGTTCATGGCCTCGGTCAGGACGACGTAGGAGTTGGCGTCGAACCGGCCCGCGAGCTTGCCGGCGTGGTGGTCGAGGTAGGACTCCACCGCGTAGCGCCCCCTCCCCCCGAGCGGGTCCTCCTCACCCTGCGCCGAGCGGCCGAAGCGCTCGTGGAGCTCGATCTCGCTGCGGTAGGTGACGTGGGCGATGCGCCGGGCGATGCCGAGTCCGGTGTCGGGCCCGGTCTCCTGGTCGTAGTAGTCGCCGCCGTGGAAGTGCGGGTCGCTGCGGATCGCGAGCAGCTGGGCCTGGCACCAGGCGATCTGCTCGGCCGACGCGTAGGCCGTGCTGGCCAGCACCAGCGCGGAGGCCACGCGGTCGGGATGGGTCACCGCCCACTCGAGGGCGCGCATCCCTCCCATCGACCCGCCGAGCACCAGGTGCCACCTCTCGACGCCGACGCGGTCGGCGAGCAGGGCCTCGACCCGCACCTGGTCCCGCACGGTCACGAACGGGAAGCGGCTCCCCCAAGGGCGCCCGTCGGGAGCCGGTGAGGCGGGGCCGGTGCTCCCCTGGCAGCCGCCGAGCACGTTGACGGCCACGACGAAGAAGCGGTCCGTGTCCAGCGGGCGGCCCGGGCCGATGAGGCCGTCCCACCAACCAGGGGTCGGGTGGCCCGGCCCGGCCACCCCGGTCACGTGACTGTCTCCAGTGAGGGCGTGCTCGACCAGGATCGCGTTGTCACGGTTGGCGTTGAGCTCCCCCCACGACTCGTAGGCGAGGGTGACGTCGGGCAGCACCCCGCCGCGTTCGAGCTCGACCGCGCCGAGGGCGACGAACCGCCGGTCACCCACCGGGTCCCCGGGACGCCAGGCCCCGGTCGTCGTCGGGGGTCGGGAGGTGGTCGTCATGAGGGTGCTCCTGTGGCCATCGCGCTTGCCGCCCAGGACAGGGCCGGCCGGGTCCTCACCCGGGGCACCCCACCGCGAGGAGGGTTGCCGCCCAGCAAGCCGGGGCTTGGTGCTGGGACTCATGACCTGCCGACCATCATACGAGCCGCGCGTCGAGGTGTCCGGCCCGTCCGGACACTGGACCGGAGGGAGGAGGACGACCTCGTCCGGTCAGGCCGACAGGCCTCCGGGCACGGAGCCGAACCCGTGTCGCGGCGGGGGTTCGGCCGCCGGCCGGGAGCGCACCCCGAGGTCGACCATGCGTTCCAGCAGGCGGGCGAGCCGGTACCCCGGGTGGTGCTGGAGGGCGCGGTCGAGCGCGACGCGGGTCAGCGCCCCGTCCCCCAACCACCAGGCGAGGTTGGCGAGCACCGTGAGGACGGCGGCGCAGTCATCGTCCGGCACCGCGCGGGCGACGGCCTGCAGCCGGGACAGGACCCGGCGTCCTCCCACGGCAGCACGCTCTCCCCCACCCTGCAGCCAGGCCGGCTCAGGGAGGCAGCTGTGCAGGGCGTCGACGAGGTCGACCGACAGCGCGTCGAACGGCAGCGTGCCCGGACAGACCCAGGCGATGACGGCGTCGCGCAGCTCCACGTCCCGCAGACCTGCGACGAGGAGGGCCACCTCTTCGGGGCCCAGCTCGAACGCACCGCGGAACTGGTCCGCGCCGGCGACATCGAGGACCTTGGCCCAGGTGGCGAGGTGCCTGAGCCGGTGGACGGCGACCGCACGCCCGCCGAAGGAACGGCCATCGGCGCGTGCCCCGAGGTCCTCGAGCACGGCGGCCACCGCCGGCGTCCGGGACGGGTCGGCGGCGACGAGCTGCGCCAGCGACTCCCTGCCGGGCAGGGGGGCGACCCCTAGGGCGACGAACTGCGCCACGGCCGGGACGGCCCGCGGGACGTCCTGCTCGTGGCCGACGCTCGGGCAGCAGCCGCGGTCGCAGTCGGGGGCGTACCACCGGCCATCCCGGACGACGAGGCGGTCGAGGACCGGGACGTCGGCCGCGACGAGGGCGTCCCGGACCGCGTCGGCGAGCGGGAGCGCGTCGCCCGGTCGTGACTCGTACCCGACGAGCAGCACCCCGTCGGGCTCCTCCCTCAGCAGCGGTGGCACCAGGGCCGTGCAGGCGTCCTCCACGGCGTCCTGCGGTGGCAGGTCGATCCGCTCCACGAGACCGATCTGGCGCTCACGCAGGGCGATCGCGACGAGGGACTCGCTGGGGTGGTACCCGAGCTGGTAGGGCAGGACGGCAAGGACGTCGGCGGGTCCGGCGAGACGGATCGGTTCCATGGCCACCACGGTGGTGGGCCGGACGCCGAGGACCCAGGGCGTCCGGGGCGGCCTGTGGACACCCCGTCGGGTGACCACCACCTGTGGACGGACGACCCGGGGGGGCGGCGAGCCCGCGCGATCGACGAGCCACCTCGGTCGACCAGTCACCCCAGTCGCCGAACGACTGCCGTCAGCCGCCCACCGCGGTCACCGGACGACGTGCCCCGGCACCGTGCGACCCTGCTGCCGGCTCGAGCCGTACGGCTCCTCCTGGGCCGCGGCATACCCGTCGGCGGGGTGGGCCGTCCCCCGGACGGTGCGCTCCCACCGCAGGTAGCCCTCGGTCTCGTTGATGAAGGCCGCGGCGAGCCACGACACGACGACGGCGTCGTCGGCGAGGCCCAGGACGGACAGGAACGCCTCGGGCACGAGGTCGATCGGCGACACGACGTAGGCAACCGCTGCAGCGATCATGAGCAGGCGTCCACGGGTGCTGCCCCGGTACTCCCCCCGGAAGGTCGCGCGCAGCAGGCGCGGGAGGCTGGCGAACCGCTCCCCCAACCCGGGCGAACCGGGGCGC
Source organism: Pedococcus soli (assembly GCF_054782575.1). Taxonomy (NCBI): domain Bacteria; kingdom Bacillati; phylum Actinomycetota; class Actinomycetes; order Micrococcales; family Intrasporangiaceae; genus Pedococcus; species Pedococcus soli. The sequence continues at coordinate 905,387 of NZ_BAAGSF010000006.1, forward strand.
AGGGCGGTGCGCAGGGCGGTGGCGATGGTGCGGAAGGCTCCGAGGCGGTTCACGGCCATGTCGTCTCCAGGGGTGTCAGCGGTGCTGGTCGGTGGGACGGACGGCACGGGCGCCGACCGCGCCCGAACACGGGTCCCAACGAGTCGTGCGGGCCAGACATTCCCGGCCGTCAGAGCCCGGTCGCGCGCTTCGGGAACTCGTGGCGCGCGTGGTCGGCGATCCGCTTGAGGAGGTAGGTGTCCAGGCCGGCGCCGACGACGCCGCCGAGCACCGGGACCCCCTTGCCGAACCGCGTCAGCGTCTTCTTGCCGGCCGTCGACAGCAACCGGAAGCCGACCGCCTTGTTGACGACCATCAGGGCCGGGCCGGGAAGTCGTTGCGCCGCAAGGTTCGACAGCCGCCCGGTCGACATCACGCCGGCCTTCTTGAGCAGGTCGTCGGCGTCAGCGCCGACGAGGGTCAGCAGGACGGCGGAGCGGATCTCCGGCTGCTTGATGTCGTACCCGCGCAGCGACGCGATGGAGGCGACCATGCGGGTGGCGACGAGGTAGAACTCGACGACGTTGGCCGGCAGGGCGACCGGGAGGGTGATGAACCCGCCGAGCCCGGTCACGAACCCGCCCGCCGCGGCGAGCTTGAGGTGTCCGCGCACCACCGCGTCGACGGCGTCCTCGGCGTCGGGACGCTCCGCACGCTTGACGTCGGCGATCTTCTGCGCGGAGTCGAACGGCCCCTTGCCGTCGATCCCGACGTCCAGGAGGTTCTCGACGAGCCCGGTGACGGCGCCGGTGAACATCCCCGTGTCCTCCTTGCCGGCCCTGGCCTGCTCGAGTGCAGGAACCTTCGCCCCAGACCCGTCCTTGCCCAACCCGAGGAAAGCCACGCTGTACTCCCTGTCGTCGTCCGTCCGGGTCTGCGAACCCGTGCCCTGCGACCGCTGGCGCGGGCGTCCCGACCATCCTGCCACGCAGTCCCGGGACCAGCAGGTTTAGCCTTGGGAGCATGGCCGACCACACCGAGTCCACCCCCACCACGTCCACCACCGAGTCCGCCTTCGCCGCGTACGCGCACCCCGAGCGGCTGGTCAGCACGCAGTGGCTGGCCGAGCAGGTCGAGGCCGGGAAGGTCGGCGGGCCCGACGGCATCGTCGTCCTCGAGTCCGACGAGGACGTGCTCCTCTACGACACCGGCCACATCCCCGGGTCGCTGAAGCTCGACTGGCACCAGGACCTCAACGACGCCGTGGTGCGCGACTACGTCGACGCCGAGCAGTTCGCCGCCGTCATGTCGGCGCGAGGCATCTCCCGCGACACCACGGTCGTCGTCTACGGCGACAAGAACAACTGGTGGGCGGCCTACGCCCTGTGGGTGATGAGCCTGTTCGGCCACGAGGACGTGCGCCTGCTCGACGGCGGCCGCGCCAAGTGGGTCGCCGAGGGCCGCGAGCTCACCAAGGACGTGCCGCAGGTCGCGCCGCTGACCGGCGACGCGGCATACCCGGTCGTCGAGCGCGACGACACTCCGATCCGCGCGTTCAAGGAGGACGTCCTCGCCCACCTCGGTGGTGCGCTGGTCGACGTCCGCTCCCCCGGCGAGTTCAGCGGCGAGCTGCTGCACATGCCCGACTACCCGCAGGAGGGGGCCATGCGCGGCGGTCACATCCCGGGTGCGCGCTCGGTGCCGTGGGCGCGGGCGGCCAACGAGGACGGGACCTTTAAGTCCCGCGAGGACCTCGAGGCCATCTACCTCACCGAGCAGGGCCTGTCCCCCGCCGATGCCACGATCGCCTACTGCCGCATCGGGGAACGCTCCTCGCACACGTGGTTCGTCCTCACCCACCTGCTCGGCTTCGGGCAGGTCCGCAACTACGACGGCTCGTGGACCGAGTGGGGCAACTCGGTCCGCGTCCCGGTCGAGCAGGGCGCGCCGAAGTGACCGACACCGTCGACCTCCCGCCGGCGATGCGTGAGGTCGCCGACGACTTCGCCGAGCTCACCGCGAACGAACGGCTCCAGCTGCTGCTGGAGTTCAGCGAGGGCCTGCCCGAGCTGCCCGAGCGGTATGCCGGGTCGCTCGACTCGATGGAGCAGGTGCACGAGTGCCAGTCGCCGATCTTCCTCGCCGTCGAGGTCGACGACGAGCCGGCGGACCGCCCGGGCGACCGGCCCGTGCACCTGTTCTTCTCCGCCCCGCCGGAGGCGCCCACGACCCGCGGGTTCGCGGGGATCCTCCACGAGGGCCTCGACGGGCTGACCGTCGCCGAGGTGCTCGCCGTCCCCGAGGCTGCGCCGTACCAGTTCTCGCTCGGCGAGGCGGTGTCCCCGCTGCGGCTGCGTGGCATGGTGGGGATGCTGAGCCGCATCAAGCGGCAGGTGGCGCTGAAGTCCCAGTCCTAGCAACGGTTTCCGACTCCGAGTCCGAACTCCGCCCGGTATGGCGCGGGGAGACGACGAAGCCGCGGCCCCCTCAGGGGACCGCGGCTTCGCGCCGTTGAGCTGCTCGGTCGGCTGACCGGTCAGCGCACCGCGTCGAGGGCGTCGACGATGCCCTCGCCGTAGTAGCTGTTGTCCGAGGCCGGACCGGTGCACGGGATGCTCGTGCCGCCCTCGGGCGCGGCGCACGCGCGGTCGTCGGCCTGGGCGCGCAGCTTGGCGACCATCTGCTCCGGCGTCCACGTCGGGTGCGCCGACTTCATCAGCGCCAGCACTCCCGCGACGTGCGGGGACGCCATCGAGGTACCGCTCTTGGTGCCGTAGCCGTTGTTCGCCACGACGGTCGACAGGATGGTCCGACCCGGTGCGGCGACGTCGATGACGCCGAGGCCGCGGTTGCTGAACGACGCCAGCTGCTCGGCGCGGTTGGTCGCCGAGACGGTCACGACACCCGGCAGCTCGGTCGGGATGTCCTTGCAGCCGTTGTTGATCTGGCGCGGGATCGGCGTCGTGTCGTTGGGGCTCGCCGTGTCGTTGGTCTTGTTGGCGAGGTCCTTGGCGGAGTTGCCGGCCGCCGCCGCATGGACGACACCGCGCTTGGTGGACCAGGCCACCGCACGACTCACGGACTCGAGGACGGCAGCCTGGTCGGGCTGGTCACCGCACCAGAACTCCATCGGGTCGATGTAGTAGCTGTTGTTGGTGACGTCCATCTTGTGCTGGCCCGCCCACACGAAGCCGCAGATGGCGTACTCCGGGTAGATGAAGCCGTCGTCGTTGACGACCTTCACCGCAGCCATGCGCACGTTGGGGGCGACCCCGACGATGCCGACTCCGTTGCGCGCGGCGCCGATGGTGCCGGCCACGTGCGTGCCGTGGTCGGAGGTCGTCGGGTACCACGAGCCGGCCGACTGGTCCGGCCGCCCTGCGCCGGTGCAGCTCACCGAGTCGGCGACGTCGATGTTGGCGGCCAGGTCCGGGTGGTCGGGGTCGATGCCGCTGTCGAGGACACCCACGACGACGTTGCGGTCGCCGTCGGTGATCTTGTGGGCCTGGTCGGCCTTGATCTGCACCATGTCCCACTGCTCGGCCTCGCGGGGGTCCGCCGCCGGCGCGGCGGGAGTGGTCATGGCGCCGGACAGGTCGCCGTTGGCCGGCTTGGCGTGGCCCTGCTTGTAGCCCGAGGCCCCCGGGCCCCACGAGGCGCCCAACCCGGTCGGCGTGCCCTCCTTGACGGGCGCGGTGCGGCTGGCTCCCACGGACTGGACGGCGTTGCCACCGTGCTTGCGCACATCGCTGCGGAAGGCGGCGCGGTCGGAGTGGGCGATGACGACGCCGATCTGGGGCCACGACTGGACGACGACGCCGCCCGAGGCCACGACGGCCTTCTCGACGAGGGCGGTCTGCCCGGGGTTCGCGACCTTGGCGTTGACGACGTAGCTCATCAGGGTGCCGTCAGGCGTGACGACGGGGACGGGCGTCGACGCGTCCTGCGCCGTCGGCGAGGCGCTGGCGCTGCCCGACGCGAACATCGCGGTCGCGAGCAGCGCGGCCGAGGCCGCGAACGCCGCACCGGCGAGTCGTCGTGGTCGGTGGGTCCTGTGGGACATGGGGATGCCTCCTGGTGTGGGGGGGGTGGTGCACCGGCCCTGCGGATCGGGCCTCCCGGCACTCTGCCCGATTGGCCCGGCGTATGGGGGTTTGCCCGCTCTTCAATCGTTCACCGGTCCGCCCGGCCGAGGTGTCCGGGCGACCTGACAGGATGGCGCTGCCATGGCCTCTCCCCTCGTCGCGTTCGTGACCGCACCCGACGGTCGGGTGGCGCTCGTCGGCCCCGAGGCCTCGAGCGTGCTGACCGCGGCCGACGCCGCCGCCCGCGCGCAGGAGCTCGTGGCGCAGGGGAGCACGCGGTTCGTCTGGTGGGCCGCCGCCGTGGACGCCGCGCCCCTGGTGGCGGCCCGCGTGCCCCTGGCCCGCGGCTGGGACGTCGCCGAGGCGCACCGCCTGCTGTTCGGCGGGTGGGACGCCTCACCGCAGACCGCGTGGGCCGCCGTGCACGGCCTGGATCGCGGCGCCCTCCCCGAGGCCTCGCGGGGCGACCTGTTCGACTTCCACACCGCCGACGAGTCGCCCACCGACGGGGTCGTGCGCCCCGATGCCTACCTCACCCCCGACGCAGGGACGCCGACGTGGCGGCCGCCGGACCCCGTGCTGCTCGCCTGGGGCCGGGCCGCGATCGACTGCGCCACCGCCCAGGCCACCGCCCTCGAGTCCGTCGGGCCGCGCAGCGTCGCTGCGGCCCACTCGGAGTCGGCCGCGGCATACCTCTGCGTGGAGCTGGCCCGCGACGGCCTCCCCATCGACCGGGGCGCCGCCGAGGCGCTGATCGCTGCGAGCGCCGGCCCCCGTCCCACCGACGAAGGCGACGCACGGCGGATCCGGGCCGAGCGCGACGCAGCGGTGCTCGTGCACACCCCCGGGCGGGAGTCCACCGACCTGCGCAACCCCGTCCAGGTGCGCGAGCTGCTGGCCTCGGTGGGGGTCGTCGTGCCCAACACCCGCAAGTGGGTGCTCGAGCCGTTCCGCGACACCCACCCGGTCGTGGGCGCGCTGCTGGAGTGGCGCAAGGCCGAACGCATCGCCACGACGTACGGCCACACCTGGCTCGACACCCACGTCGGGCCCGACGACAGGCTCCGCGGAGGATGGACCGCGTGCGACGGTGCGGCCGGGCGGATGACCGCCCAGAACGGCCTGCACAACCTCCCCGCAGCCCTGCGCCCCGCCGTGGCGGCGCGCCCCGGACACGTCTTCGTCCGGGCCGACCTCGGGCAGATCGAGCCCCGGGTGCTGGCCGTGGTCGCCGGTGACGCGGCGTTCGCCGCCGCGACCCGGGCGGACGACCTCTACGCCCCGGTCGCCGCCACCCTGGGGGTCGAGCGCCCGGTCGCCAAGATCGCCGTCCTCGCCGCGATGTACGGGCAGCGCAGCGGCGCAGCCGGCGAGGCCCTCAAGGGGCTCGAGCGCGCCTACCCCGTCGCCATGGGCTACCTCGACGACGCGTATGCCGCCGGGGTGCGTCGCGAACCCCTGCGCACCTTCGGGGGCCGGCTGATCCGCCTGGACACGGTCCTGGCCGACGTGCCGGTCGAGGGGGCTGCGGCCCACGACGCGGCGCGCGGCCGGTTCGCCCGCAACGCGGTCATCCAGGGCAGTGCGGCCGAGCTGTTCAAGGCGTGGGCGGCCACGGTCCGTGCGACCACCCGCGACCTCGGTGCGCAGATCGTGCTCTGCCTGCACGACGAGCTGCTCGTCCACGTGCCGCAGGAGCACGCCGAGGAGGCCAGGGCGCGGGTGGTGACCGCCCTCGACGACAGCGCCCGCCGCTGGACCGGGTCGACCCAGGTGCGGTTCGTCGCCGACGCCTCGGTGATCCACCGCTGGTCCGAGGCCAAGGACTGAAGCGTCCGGCCGGTCGAGGCAATCCCTCCGCCGGGCCATCTTCGGCCCCGGTTGGTGGTTAGGTGTCCTCCATGGATGGACACGACGTCAAGCGGGCGGCCTCCCAGGCCTCCGACCACCCGGCCCTCGAGGCCGCTGCGCGGGTGGGCTACGCGACGAGTGGGATGCTGCACCTGCTCATCGGCTGGATCACCCTGCAGATCGCGTTCGGCGGCGGGGGCAAGAACGCCGACCAGAGCGGCGCCCTGTCCTCCCTCGCCGGCAACGGCGCCGGGAGGGCCGCCCTGTGGATCGGTGTGGTCGGGTTCTTCGGGCTGGCCCTCTGGCAGGTCGCCGACGCCATCGTCGGCCACCCCGGTGACGACACCGACGCCTGGGGTGGTCGGGCCAAGGCCGGCGGCAAGGCCGTCGTCTACCTCGCCCTCGCGTGGTCGGCGTTCGGGTTCGCCCGTGGCAAGGAGAGCAGCAGCCGCAAGCAGAGCGTCGACTTCACCGCCAGCCTCCTCGACAAGCCCGGGGGCCGGGTCCTCGTCATCATCATCGGCATCGCCGTCATCGCCGTCGGCGCCTACCACGTCTACAAGGGCGCGAAGAAGAAGTTCCTCGAGGACCTCGTCGACCACCCCGGCACCTGGGTGACCCGTGCCGGACAGGTCGGCTACATCGCCAAGGGTGCGGCCCTGGTCATCGTCGGGTTCCTCTTCGCGGCCGCCGGGTTCCACAGGAAGGCCAAGGAGGCCAGCGGTCTCGACGGGGCCCTGAAGTCGCTGCGGGACGAGGCCTTCGGGACCACCCTGCTGGTCATCATGGCGATCGGGTTCGCCGCCTTCGGTGTCTACAGCTTCGCCCGCGCCAAGCACGCCAAGGTCTGACGCGCCATACCTCCGCGTGTCCGGCTGCTGCCGGGCACCGCGGGTCAGGACCCCCCGCACAGAGCGAGGCCCCCGGCAGGTGCCGGGGGCCTCGTGCGTCCTGTGCCGCGGGTCAGCTCGCGGACGGACCCTCGTCGGAGACGTCGCGCAGGAACTGCTCGAACTCCGCACCGATCTCGTCGGCCGACGGGAGCTCGCTCACGTCGGTGGCGAGCAGGCTCGGCTTCTGGCGTCCCTCGCTGAAGGTGTCGTACTGGCGCTCCAGCGCCGCGATGACCTGCGAGACCTCCTCCGAACCCTCGACCTCACGGGCGATCTCCGCCCGGTTGAGGCCGGCTTGGGCGATGAGGTCGTCGGTCGGCAGGCTGAGGCCCGTCGCCCCGGTGATGGCGTTGAGCGCGGTCACGGCACCATCGGCGAACTCCGCCTGGGCGAGGTAGTGCGGCACGTGGACGGCGAAGCCGATCGCGTCGTGGCCGGACTCCCCGAGGCGCAGCTCGAGCAGCGAGGACAGGCTGCCCGGGACCTCGATCCGCCCGAAGGGGTTGTCCTGGGCGGGCACGAGCCGCGGGTCGGTGGCGTGCGACGTCAGCCCGATCGGGCGGGTGTGCGGCACGGCCATCGGGATGCCGTGGGCGGTGACGACCAGGTCGACCCCGAGCAGGACCACGAGCTGGCGCACGGCCTCGGTGACCCGCTCCCACTGGAAGTCCGGCTCGGGACCGGTGAGCAGCAGGTAGGGGGTGCCGTCGCGGTCGGTGAGCCGGTGCAGGGCCAGGCAGGGGTCCTCGTAGCTCAGCCACCGGTTGGTGTCGAACACCATGGGAGGACGTCGACTGCGGTAGTCGATCAGCTGGTCGGTGTCGAACGCCGCGACGACGGTGGACTCGGCGGTCGCGAGCAGGTGGTCGGTCAGCAGCCGCTGGGTGTGTCCGGCGTCCATGAAGCCGCCGAGGGCGACGACCATGACGGAGGCGCGCAGCTCCTCCGGGTCGGTGTCGGTCTCGAAGTGGTAGAGCTCGGATGGGTTCAGCACGATGACTCCAGCGGTGGGATCTCGGGTGGTTCGCGATCTGGCGTACGGCGTTCCTCGTCGTACGACAGTGCCAACGCCTCAGCATGACAGGGGATTCCGGGCAGCGGCCCCGGTGTTCGGCGGAGAAACCATGAGCAGGTTGCGGGAATGGATCCCGGCGTTCTACTGTTCGGATGAAACGAAACAGTTTCGTATCATCCAAGGACGGCAGACGTGACCACCACCAGCACGACCCCCACCACCGAGGAACCGGCCCGCAGCCGCCCCCGGGTCGAGGGCGAGCGCGAGCGCGAGATCCTCGAGGCGACGCTCGAGGCGCTGGTGGAGCACGGCTACGACCGGCTGAGCTTCGACGCGGTGGCCGCGACGGCCAAGGCGTCGAAGGCGACGCTCTACCGTCGCTGGCCGACCAAGGTCGACCTCGTCGTCGACGCCATGCAGCTCATGCTCGGCGTCGAGGCGGACCGCCACCCCGACACCGGCAGCCTCCGCGGTGACCTCATCGCGCAGGCGTGCGCCAAGGGCGGCCTGTCCGACGACCGCCCGATCAAGGTCTTCGGGTCGCTGATGAACGCCATGCAGCGCGAGCCCGAGCTCCACGACGCCATCATCACGCGCCTCATCGGGCCGAAGATGGCTGCCGCGGTCCGACCCTTCCGCGCTGCCCAGCAGCGCGGGGAGATCGGCGACGACGCCGACCTCGACACGTTGGCGCGCCTGCTGCCGGCGATCTCCATCCACGAGGCGATGCTGACGGGGTCCCACCCCTCGCAGGACCGGCTCGTCACCCTGGTGGACAGCGTCGTCCTCCCGGCCTGCGCAGCGACGCTGCCGCGCGACTGACCGCACCCAGCACCACTCACCACCTCACCCGTACCAGCTCACCCGTACCAGCTCACCCACACGGCTCCCCCGCACTCGGCGGGCGGCACCTCCTCACCACCCAAGGACACACCCATGTCATCCACCTCTGCGATCGAGCACGCCTCGACGCCCGAGAGCACGGAGTCGTCGAAGGCTCCGAAGCGGCTCGGACTCGCCCTGACGGTCATCAGCGCCGCCCAGCTCATGGTCGTCCTCGACGGCACCATCGTGAACATCGCCCTGCCCCACCTTCAGACCGACCTCGGCTTCACGCCGGGCAACCTGTCCTGGGTGGTCAACGCCTACACGCTGGCCTTCGGTGGCCTGCTCCTGCTCGGTGGTCGCCTCGGCGACCTGTTCGGCCGGCGCAAGGTCTTCATGACCGGCGTCATCGTCTTCGCCGTCGCCTCCCTCATCGGAGGCATCGCCCAGACCGAGGCCATCCTGCTCGGCGCGCGCGCCCTGCAGGGTGTCGGTGCGGCGCTCGCCTCCCCCACGGCGCTGGCCCTCATCACCACGACCTTCCCCGCCGGCCAGGCGCGCAACCGCGCCATGGGCGTGTATGCCGCCATGTCCGGTGCCGGCGCGGCCATCGGCCTCATCCTCGGTGGTGCGCTCACCGAGGCGTCGTGGCGCTGGACCTTCTTCATCAACGTGCCGATCGGCCTGCTCGTCGTCTTCCTCGCCCCGCGCGTCCTGCGTGAGTCCGAGCGCGGCCGCGGCAGCCTCGACGTCCCCGGCGGCATCACCGGCACCGCCGGACTGGTCTCGCTCGTCTACGGCCTGACCCACGCCGCCTCCACCTCGTGGACCGACGGCGTCACGATCGGCACGCTCGTCGCCGGTGTCCTGCTGCTGGCCCTGTTCATGGTCATCGAGGTCCGCTCGGAGCACCCGCTGCTGCCGATGCGCATCCTCCAGGACCGCACGCGTGGCGTCTCCTTCATCGTCATGCTCGTCGTCGGTGCCGCGATGTTCTCGATGTTCTACTTCCTGGGCCTCTACATCCAGCAGGTGCTCGGGTACTCCCCGCTCAAGGCCGGCTTCGCGTTCCTGCCGTTCTCGTTCGGCATCGTCATCGCGGCGCAGGTCGCTTCGGGCCTGATGACCCGCGTCGACCCGCGCTTCATCTCGGGCACCGGTGCGCTGCTCGCCTCCGGTGCGATGTTCGGGTTCTCCCGGCTCGAGGTCGACAGCTCCTACGCGGGTCACCTGCTGCCGTTCATCATCCTCATGGCGTTCGGCATGGGCCTGGTCTTCGTCCCGATGACCCTCACGGCCGTGGCCGGGGTGGCGCAGGAGGACTCGGGCGTCGCGTCCGCCGTCCTCAACACGATGCAGCAGGTCGGTGGCTCCCTGGGCCTGGCGACCCTGAGCACCGTCTTCGCCAGCGCGCTCACCGACCGCGCCGGTGTGCTCGGCGCCGAGCTGCAGACCAAGGCGGCCGCGGGTGGCATGTCCCCGGACCAGATCGCGCAGGCGAAGGCGTTCATCGGCCTGCAGGCGCAGACCTACGGCTCGGGCAAGGCCTACCTCGTGGGCGCGACGATGATCCTCGTCGCCGCCGCGATCACGTTCGGGTTCCTCAACGTCAAGCACGAGAAGCTGTCGACCGAGGGCCACGAGAACGTGCACCTCGCCTGACCCGGCCTGACCACGCTGCTCCGGGTGCCCGAGGGTGCGGATCCCCGCACTCCCGGGCACCCGGACGTGGTTGTGGGGGGTCAGGTGTCGAGCGCCGCGATGGCGGCGCGGATCCGCTTCTCCGACACGGGGTATGCCGTCCCGATCCCGTTCGCGAACAGGCTCACCCGGAGCTCCTCGACCATCCACCCCACGTCCCGGACGGGCGTCGAGCGGCGGTCCACGGGCGGCAGGGAGTCGAGCAGGTCGGCATAAGCGATCTCCATGCGGTCCACGACCTCCTGGCTGGCGGCGTCGCGGGCCAGTGCGGCGGGTGACGAGGGGGCCTTCTCGAGCCGCTGGGCCATGGCGCGCAGGTAGCGACGCAGGTGCGGCAGGTGCGCCAGTCCCGTGTCGGCGACGAACCCCTTGTAGACGAGGCTGTCGAGCTGCGCGCGGACGTCGGCCACCAGGGCCGCCGTCGCCGGGGCGGTGAGCCGCTCCAGCGCGGCACGCACCTCACGCGCGGCGCCCAGCACCGGCTCCACCTCGTCGACGACGAGCAGCACGCGCGTCGCGACGTGGGTGCGCACGGTCGCCAGCACGTCCTCGAACGCCTCGGGGCTCCGCACACTGGCAGCCGTGCCGGCGCGCTCCGCCACGAGGGCGTCGACGGCGCACGCGAGGCAGTCCTCGAGCAACGCCGGGACCGAGCCGTGCGGGTTGTCGCCGAGGGTGAGCTTCTGGGTGTTGCTCAGGCGGGCGAGGACGCGCTTCCACGGCGCGGTGGTGTTGAGCAGCAGCAGCCGGCGCACCCCGAGGGCGGTGGCGGCCTGCGCCTCGCGCTCCCCCGCGAGCACCTGGAGGTCGACGCCCTCACCGCGGTCGACGAGGGCGGGGTACCCCTGGACGACCTGCCCGCCGGACCGGGTCTCGAAAGTCGTCGGCAGCTCGCCGAAGTCCCACTGCCGCAGCCCCTTCCGCTCCACCGAGGCACCGGCGCGTGACATCCTGCGCTGGACCTGGCCGGCCAGCTCGTCCTGGAGGGCGGCGAGGTCCTTGCCGCTGCCGAGCACCCGGCCGCGGTCGTCCTCGACGCTGAACGTGATGCGCAGGTGGTCGGCGACCCGCTCGACGCCCCAGTCCTCCGGCGGGATCCGTGTGCCGGTCTGGGCGTGCAGGACCCGGGCCAGCTCCTCGTCGAACCGGCGCCCACCTCCGGGGTGCACAGCGGTCAGGGCGGCGGACGCGTGGTCCGGGGCCGGGACGAAGTGGCGCCGGGTGGCCTTGGGCAGCGCGCGGATCAGGGCGGTCGCGAGGTCGGTGCGCAAACCCGGTACCTGCCAGTCGAACCCCTCGTCCTGCACCTGGTTGAGCACCTGGACGGGGATGTGGACCGTGACGCCGTCGGCCGCGGTGCCCGGCTCGAACTGGTAGGTCACGCCGAGCTCGAGGGCACCCTGGCTCCACGTCCTGGGGTAGTCCTCGGCGGACACCCCGTCCGCCGAGTCGCGGGTGAGGAACTCCTCGGTGAAGGTCAGCAGGTCGGGCGTCTCCTTGCGGGCGTCCTTCCACCAGCGGTCGAAGTGCCGCTGCGAGACGACCTCGGCCGGCACGCGCTGCTCGTAGAAGGTGACGAGGTCCTCGTCGTCGACGACGATGTCCCGACGGCGCGCCCGCTCCTCGAGTTCCGAGAGTCGTTTCAGGAGAGCCTCGTTCGCACGGAAGAACGTGTGGTGGGTCTCCCAGTCGCCCTCCACGAGCGCGTGCCGGATGAACAGCTCGCGCGACTCCTCGGGGTTGATCCGCGCGTAGCTGACCGTGCGGGCGGCGACGAGCGGCACGCCGTACAGGGTGACGCGCTCGGTGGCCTGCGCCGCTCCCTGCTTGCGGGACCAGCGCGGTTCCGAGTAGCTGCGCTTGACCAGGTGCGGCGCCAGCCGCTCGGCCCACACGGGGTCGATGCGCGCGTTGGTGCGGGCCCAGAGGCGGGTCGTCTCGACGAGCTCGGCGGACATGACGAACGTCGGCTGCCGCCGGAACAGCGTCGACCCCGGCGAGATGCCGAACCGTGCACCGCGGGCGCCGAGGTAGTCGCGCTTGGCCTCGTCCCGGAGCCCGACGTGCGACAGCAGCCCGGCGAGGACGGCCTGGTGGATGACGTCCGGGTTGGCGTCCTCGCCCTCGGCCGAGGTGGCCTGCCTCGGGTCGATGCCCACGTCCTGGCAGGCCTTGCGGAGCTGGCTGTGCAGGTCCTGCCACTCGCGGACCCGGAGGTAGTGCAGGAACTCGTTGCGGCACATGCGCCGGAAAGCGCTGTGGCTCAACGCCTTCTGCTGCTCCTTGAGGTAGGCCCACAGCAGGAGGAGCGACATGAAGTCGGAGTGCTCGTCCTTGAACCTCGCGTGCGACTGGTCGGCCTGGGTCTGCTTGTCGGCCGGGCGTTCGCGCGGGTCCTGCATCGACAGGGCCGCGACGATGACGAGCACCTCGCGGGTGCACCCGAGCTTCCCCGCCTCGATGAGCATCCGGCCGAGGCGCGGGTCCACGGGGAGCCGGGCGAGGGAGCGTCCGTACGGCGTGAGCTGCCGCCCGCGGCGCCCCTCGTCCTCGGAGTCGAACGCCTGCAGCTCCTCGAGCAGCCGCACACCGTCGGCGACCTGGCGCGGGTCGGGCGCGTCGACGAACGGGAACCGGCCGACGTCCCCGAGGCCGAGCGAGGTCATCTGGAGGATGACGGACGCCAGGCTGGTGCGCTGGATCTCGGGCTCGGTGAACTCGGGGCGGCTGTCGTAGTCCTCCTCCGAGTAGAGCCTGATGCAGATGCCGTCGGCCACGCGCCCGCACCGGCCCGAGCGCTGGTTGGCACTGGCCTGCGAGATCGGCTCGATCGGCAGCCGCTGCACCTTGGTGCGCTGGCTGTACCGGGAGATGCGCGCGGTTCCCGCGTCCACGACATACCGGATGCCGGGCACCGTCAGGGACGTCTCGGCGACGTTCGTGGCCAGCACGATCCGTCGTCCGCTGGCCCGACCGAAGACCTTGTGCTGCTCCGCGGCGGAGAGACGGGCGTAGAGCGGGAGGACCTCGGTCTGCGGGAGCTTCATCGACGTCAGCGCGTCAGCGGTGTCGCGGATCTCGCGCTCCCCCGAGAGGAACACGAGGATGTCGCCCTCGCGGTTCTCGGTCCACAGCTCCTCGACGGCCTCGCACACCCCGGTCACCTGGTCGCGCTCGGGGTCGTCGGGGCGGTCGGGGTCGACGAGGGGGCGGTAGCGGTGCTCGACGGGGTAGGTGCGCCCCGACACCTCGATGACCGGCGCGGGCTCCCCCGTCCGCGCATCAGCGAAGTGCTCGGCGAAGCGCTGCGGGTCGATGGTCGCCGAGGTGATGACGACCTTGAGGTCGGGCCGGCGCGGCAGCAGCTGCTTGAGGTAGCCGAGGATGAAGTCGATGTTGAGGGACCGCTCGTGCGCCTCGTCGATGATGATCGTGTCGTACTTGCGCAGCATCCGGTCGCGCTGCATCTCGTTGAGCAGGATGCCGTCGGTCATCACCTTGACCAGCGTGCTGTCGCTGCTCTGCTCGGTGAACCGCACCTGGTAGCCGATGGCCGTGCCGAGCTCGACCTCGAGCTCCTCGGCGATGCGCTCCGCCACGGACCTGGCGGCGATCCGCCGCGGCTGGGTGTGGCCGATCAGGCCTGCCTGCCCACGACCGACCTCGAGGCAGATCTTCGGCAGCTGGGTGGTCTTCCCCGACCCGGTCTCCCCCGCCACGATGACGACCTGGTGGTCGCGGATGGCGGCGGCGATGTCGTCCTTGCGGGCGACGACCGGCAGGTTCTCGGGGTACCTCAGCTCCGGGACCGGGGGCGGCACCCGCACCGGTCGGGAACCCCGGCCTTCCCGGTCCCCGCGACGGGGACGGCGTCCCCGAGGCCTGCGGGTGCCCCGGGCCGCACCGTCACCACCTGCGTCCTCCGACCGGACGGCCCCGGGCTCGGTGGCGTCGACGGAAGGCATGCAGGCCAGCATACGGAGGCCGCTGGGCCGTCACCCCGTGCCGCCCCCGCCATCCACGACGCCGTCCCCGCCATCCACGACGCCGTCCCCACCCCCGTCCCTCGAGACGTCGGTGGGCTGGCGCGGGCACCACTCAGCAGAGGGTGCTGCCCTTGGGCCACGGTGCTCCCTGTCCCGTGTGCAGCAACCTCTGCTAGCAGAGGTTGCTGCACACGGCGTCGGGGCGAGGGCTGGGGCGTGGGGTCGGGGCGAGGGGGTTCGTGCTGCGGCTGCGGCGCGCCGGTCAGGCGCCCTTGGCGGAGATGAAGCCCTGCTCGAGGTCGGCGAGGATGTCGTCGATGTGCTCGATACCCACTGCGAGCCGCACCAGACCCGGCGTCACCCCGGCGGCCAGACGGTCGCTGTCGGGGCCCTGCGAGTGCGTCGTGGACGCCGGGTGGATGGCCAGCGACCGCACGTCACCGATGTTGGCGACGTGGCTGTGCAGCTGGAGCGCCTCGACGAACCGCCGACCCGCGTCGACCCCGCCGACGATCTCGAAGGCCAGCACCGCCCCGGCCCCGCGAGGGGTGTACTTCTTCGCCTTCTCGTAGGACTCGTGGTCGGGCAGCGACGCCCAGACGACCTTCTCGACCTGGTCGTGGCCCTGGAGGAACTCGGCGACCTTGTGGGTGTTCTCGAGGTGGCGCTCGATCCGCAGGCTGAGCGTCTCGATCCCCTGGGCGATGAGGAACGCGTTGAACGGCGACGCCGACGGCCCGAGGTCGCGCAACAGCTGGACCCGGGCCTTGAGGATGAACGCGAGGTTGGCCCCGAGGGGGCTGCCGACGCCGAGGTCCCGGGCGAAGACCAGCCCGTGGTAGCTCTCCTCCGGGGTGTTGAAGTTGGGGAACTTCTCCGGGTCGGCGGCGTAGTCGAAGGTGCCGCCGTCGACGATGACACCGGCGATCGAGGTGCCGTGGCCGCCGAGGTACTTGGTCGCCGAGTGCACGACGATGTCGGCGCCCCACTCCAACGGGCGCAGGAGGTAGGGGGTGGCGATCGTGTTGTCCACGATCAGCGGGACCCCGGCCTCGTGGGCGACGGCCGCGACACCTTCGATGTCGAGCACCTCGGACTTGGGGTTCGCGATCGTCTCGCCGAAGAACAGCTTCGTGTTGGGCTGGACCGCGGCCTTCCACGACTCGAGGTCGTTGGGGTCGGCCACGAAGCTCACCTGGATGCCGAACTTGGGCAGCGTGTGCTTGAGCAGGTTGTAGGTGCCGCCGTAGAGCGACGGGCTGGCCACGACGTGGTCGCCGGCCTCGGCGATGTTGAGGATCGCCAGCGTCTCGGCCGCCTGCCCCGAAGCGACGAGGAGGGCCGCGACCCCACCCTCCAACGAGGCGACGCGCTGCTCCACCGCGTCCTGCGTGGGGTTCATGATGCGGGTGTAGATGTTGCCGAACTCCTTGAGCGCGAACAGGTTCGCCGCGTGCTCGGTGTCCTTGAAGACGTAGGACGTCGTCTGGTAGATCGGCAGGGCGCGAGCCCCCGTGGCCGAGTCGGGCTCCTGGCCCACGTGGATCTGGCGGGTCTCGAACGACCAGTTGGCGTTGCTCATGTCACTGACCTTCACTCTCGTGCCGCGTGGGCGGCGTCGGCGTGGTCCGTCACCGAGGGTGGAGTGCTGCAGGTCGCCACCGTCAGAAACGGTGCGGGACACGTGGTTGGGGTCTCCCGCGCTTGCGCACGGCAGGTGCCGTGTGCCTGGTCCTCACCCGGGGCACCCCACCGCGGAGGAGGGTTGCCGGCCAGCGAGCCGGGGCTTTCCGCTGGCACTCATGACCTGTGGAGAGGGTATGCCGCGTCGTCACCGACGCGGCATACCCGTCTCTCATCGCGGACCGGTCGGTCCGCCCGCCACCGAACCTCACGAACGCGTCATGCCGCCCGTCAGGGGAGCATCCAGCCGAGCACCGCGGTCGACTGCAGGAACACGATCACGCACATGAAGGCCAGGAACCCCAGGCTCCAGCCGACGACCTTGCGGAACAGGTCGCCCTCGCGCCCCGACAGACCCACCGCGGCAGCGGCGATGGCGAGGTTCTGCGGCGAGATCATCTTGCCGAGGACCCCGCCGGACGAGTTCGCTGCGGCCATCAGCGCGGGGCTGAGCCCGACGTCCTTGGCCGCCGAGACCTGCAGCGCGCCGAAGAGCGAGTTCGAGGAGGTGTCGGAGCCGGTGACGGCGACACCGAGCCACCCGAGGATCGGCGACAGGATGGCGAACGCCGAGCCCGCACCCGCCATCCACGAACCGAGGCTCGCCGTCTGGCCCGAGGCGTTCATGACGTAGGCCAGGCCGAGCACCGCCATCACGGTGAGGATCGCGGACGCCAGCTGCCGGTAGGTCGCGCCGTAGGCCCGCAGCGCCTTCGCCGGGGAGATGCCGATGGCCGGGATCGTCAGCAGGCCGGAGAGGAGCATGAGGGTGCCGGCGGCGCTGAGCCAGTTGAGCTTGAACGTCGGCAGGGTGGACGCCTTGCCGGAGGCCGTCTGCAGCCCGTCGAGGCCCGGCCACCCGAACGACCGCGTCGGGGCGTCCAGCGCACCCTTGATGCCGGGCAGCTGGGCGAGGATGAACAACGCGATGATGATGAGGTACGGCGCGTAGGCCTTGACCACCTCGCCGGTGCTGTCGACCTTGCCCTCGTCGCGGGCGGCCAGGTCGTGGGCCGAGGTGGAGGGCACGGGTTCGTCGTGCCGACGTACCTCGCCCCGACGCGTGCCCGAGGCGGCGGTCGCACCCGTGGAGCGGGCGGCGCCGCCGGTGCTGCTGCTGCGGGCCCCGACGAGCTCGTCGTCGTCGGTCTCGGTCTCGACGTAGGTGTCCGAGGGCTGCCAGACGCGCAGGAGGACGACGACGGACAGGGCCCCCACGAGGGCCGCGACGATGTCGGTCAGCTGGGTCGACAGGAAGTTGCTCGTGGCGAACTGCGCCACGGCGAAGGCGATCCCGCACGTGAGGGTGGCCGGCAGGGTCGCCCGGACGCCCTTGCCCTTGTCGACGATGTAGACCAGCGCCATCGGCACGAAGACGCCGAGCAGCGGGGTCTGCCGGCCCACGATCTGGGCGAGGTGGTGCTCGGACTCGCCGCTCACGGTGGCGAGCGTCGTGATCGGCACGGCCAGCGCCCCGAACGCGACGGGGGCCGTGTTGGCCACCAGGGCGACGACCGCGGCCTTCATCGGGCGGAACCCCAGGGCGATGAGCATGACGCTGGTGATCGCCACCGGCGTCCCGAACCCGGCCAGCGCCTCGAGCAGCGCCCCGAAGCAGAACGCGATGATGACGGCCTGGATCCGCTGGTCGTCGCTGACCTTGGCGAAGGACCGCCGCAGCACGTCGAAGTGCCCCGTCTCGACGGTCATGTTGTAGACCCAGATGGCGTTGATGACGATCCACAGGATCGGGAAGAAGCCGAAGGCGGCGCCCTCCAGCCCGGCCGACAGGGTCGCGCCGACGGGCATCGAGTACGCGGTCAGCGCCACGACGATCGAGACCGCCAGCGAGATCAGGGCGGCCTTCCACGCGGCCAGGCGCAGCACGCCGAGCAGGACGAACAGGGTCAGCAGCGGCAGCATCGCCACGAGGGCGGTGATGGTCAGCGAGCCGGCGACGGAGTCGAGTTCCGGTCTGTACATGGGTCACCTCGTTGTGAGACGTGTCCTTGCGGACACGGGAGTGGGGCGGGTCGCGTCAGGTCGTGGTCGGCCTCCCGGGGGTGCGTCCGGGCGCCGGGGCGCCGAGGTCGGCGGGTCGTCGTCCGCGGATCGAGGCGTCGAGCACCTCGATGGTGTGGGCGAGGGGCATGGGGGTGCCCGACCGCTCGAGCGCGGAGTGGATCTGCATGAGGCACCCCGGGTTCGCCGTGACGAGCAGGTCCGCACCGGTGCGACGGACGTTGGCCGCCTTGAGGTCGCCGAGCTCCTGGGCGGTGCCGGGGTTGAGCAGGTTGTAGATCCCCGCGCTGCCACAGCACAGCGACCCGTCCGGGACCTCCCGCAGCTCCAGCCCCGGTATGGCGCCGAGCAGCTGCCGCGGCTGGCTGCGGATCCCCTGCGCGTGCCCGAGGTGGCAGGCGTCGTGGTAGGCGACGCTCACCTCGAGCGGGTGCCGGGTGGCCACCGGTCCGACCTCGGCGAGGAACTCGCTGACGTCACGCACCTTCGCCTCGAACGCCTCGGCCCGGGCGGCGTAGGCGGGGTCGTCGGCGAGCAGCGCGGCATACTCCTTCATCGCGGAGCCGCACCCCGCGGAGTTGACGACGACGTGCTCCACGCCGGCCGCCTCGAACGTGTCGACGAGGCTGCGGGCGAAGGCTGCTGCCTCGGGCTCGCGGCCGTTGTGCGCCGAGAGGGCGCCACAGCACCCCTGCCCCGCCGGGGCGAGGACGTCGAAGCCCTCGGCCGCCAGCACCCGCGCCGTGGCGGCGTTGACGCCGGGGAAGAACTCCCGCTGCACGCAGCCGAGGAGCATGCCGACCGTGCCCCGCCTGGCCCCACGCGCCCGGGTGACCTCGGCGACCGGCACCGGGCGGCCGAGGGGTGGGGCGAGCGCCTCCATCGCCGCCAGCTGCGGCGAGATCCGTTGCAGCACACCGGACCTGCGCAACAGACGGGAGAGCCCGGAACGCTGGTGCAGGCGCAGCGGGCCACGCAGGGCACGGAGCCGGCGCGGGTAGGGGAACACGGCGAAGATGGCCGATCGCAGGAGCCGCTGGGCCGGCGGCCTTGTGGTGTTGCGCTCCACCTGCGCCCGCGTCGCGGTGATGAGCTCGTCGTACTTCACGCCGGAGGGGCAGGCGGTCACGCAGCCCATGCAGCCGAGGCAGGCGTCGAAGTGGCCGGCCACCTCGGGCGTCAGGGGTTCGCCCTCGCGCACCTGCGCCATGAGGTGGATGCGTCCGCGCGGCGAGTCCATCTCCTCGCCCCACAGCACGTAGGTGGGGCAGCTCGGCAGGCAGAAGCCGCAGTGCACGCAGTCGGCGAGCAGCTCCGCCGACGGCGGGCGGTGCGCGTCGAACGACCCTGCGTGGTGGGGGTCGATTGGTCCACCGGACCCGGGGGCAGGGTTCGTCGTGCTGGTCATCAGATGCCTCCCACGAAGCGGCCCGGCGCCAGGACGCCGCCGGGGTCGAAGCGCTGCTTGACCGAGCGCATCAGGTCGAGGGCCGTCGCGGGCCCCCAGACGTCGAGGCGGTCGCGGACGGCGTCGGGGGCCTCGAGGACGACGACGGCGCCCCCGAGGGCCGCCGCGGTGGCCCGCAGGTGGTCGACCGCTGCGACCACGGTCGTGGCCTCACCGTCGAGGACGGCGCAGCCGACGCCGACCGCGGGCGAACCCCGGTAGGACGCGAGGACGCCGCAACGCTCCCGGAGGTCGCCGGTGGCGCGCAGCAGTCGCCCCGCCCCGGCGATCTCGTGGGTGACCCGGACCAGGGTGCGGCCGCTTCCTCGGTCCGGGGGCCCCTCGCGTTCCAGGTCCTCACCCCACCACGGCGGCGCGCTGCCCGAGACGTGGGCGCCGTCGCCCAGCTCCCGGGCGACGTTGGCTGCACACTCCTCCGTGGCCTCGGCGTGGCCCTCGAGCAGCGCCGCGACCGTCCCGGTGGCACCGTCCCAGTCGACCTCCACCGCGACCGGCACCTGCTGGCTGTGCACGAGCGACTGGACGGCATCCTGCGCCGCGTCGGGCCCGTCCACGGACACGGTCACCCAGCGCCGCTCCCCCGGGACGGGGTGCAGCCGGAACGCGACCTCGGTGATGACACCGAGCGTGCCGAACGACCCGGTGAGCAGCTTGGCGAGGTCGTACCCCGCCACGTTCTTGACCACCTTGCCGCCGCTCTTGGCGACCACCCCGTCCGCGCGCACGAGCGTCATGCCGATGACGAGGTCGCGAACTGCCCCGTGCCGCAACCGCATCGGGCCACTCGTCCCCGTCGCGACGGTCCCGCCGATGGTGCCACTGCGCGTCGGGTCGATCCCGAGCCGCTGCGCGGAGGCGGCAACGTCCTCCTGCAGCGTGGCCAGGGCCCGCCCCGCACCGGTGACCAGGATGAGGTCCCCGGCCGCGTGCTCGACGAGGCGGTGGAGGCGGGTGGTGTCGAGGACGACGTCCAGCCTCCGGGGCGGGTTCCCCCAGCGCAGCTTGGTCCCGCTCCCCCGCGGCACGACCGCGAGCCCCGACGCCGAGGCCGCGGACATGACGGCCGAGACCTCCGCCGTCGTGGCGGGCGACGCCACCCAGCGCGGCGCCATACCGAGGACCGTGTCGTCGTCGGAGGCCTCGGTGACGTGTCCGTCGCACGCGCGCAGGAGTGCGTCCGGCACGACGCCCATCAGAAGACCTCCGCCACGCCGGACTCGGCCAGCGGGTGGACGCCCTGGTGCCGACCGGGGCGTTCACCGCAGAGGCGAGGCGTCGGGAAGATCTTGCCGGGGTTGGAGATCGACTCGGGGTCGAACGCGCACCGCACGAGCTGCATGGTGTCGAGGTCGTCGTCGGTGAACATGCGCGGCATGAACTTCGCCTTGTCGCTGCCGACCCCGTGCTCGCCCGTGATCGAGCCCCCGTGCTCGATGCAGAGGTCGAGGATGGCGCCGGAGACCTCCTCCGCCCGCTCGCCCTCCCCCGGCTTCGACTCGTCGAACAGCACGAGGGGGTGCAGGTTGCCGTCGCCTGCGTGGAAGACGTTGGCGACACGGACGCCGGACTCCGTCGACAGCTCAGCGATCCGGCGCAGCACCTCCGGCAGCGCGGTCCGCGGGATGACCCCGTCCTGCACGATGTAGTCCGGACTGATCCGGCCCACCGCGGCGAAGGCCGACTTGCGCCCCTTCCAGAACAGCGCGCGCTCGGCGTCGTCCTGCGCGATGCGGATCTCGAAGGCGTCGGCCTCCCGGCAGTGCCGCTCCACCTCGGCGAACACGTGCCGCACGTCGACCGCCGGGCCGTCGATCTCCACGATGAGCACCGCACCCGCACCCGCGGGGTAGTCGCAGTGCACCGCCGCCTCCGCCGCCTCGATCGCCAGCGCGTCCATCATCTCGATGGCCGCCGGGATGACCCCGGCGCCGATGATCGCCGACACGGCGGCCCCGGCCTGGTCGGTCGAGGCGAACGCCGCCAGCAGGGTGCTCACGTCCTCCGGCGTCCGGGTCAGGCGGACGGTCACGCGGGTCGCGACCCCGAGGGTGCCCTCCGAGCCGACGACCGCACCGAGCAGGTCGTAGCCCGTCGGGTCGGGGGCCTTGCCACCGAGCTCCACCACCTCGCCCTGAGGGGTGACGAACTCCAGGCCCGTGACGTGGTTCGTGGTGAAGCCGTACTTGAGGCAGTGCGCTCCCCCGGAGTTCTCCGCGACGTTGCCGCCGATGGAGCAGACCTGCTGGCTCGAGGGGTCGGGGGCGTAGTAGTAGCCCTCCGGGCGGGTGGTGTCGCTGAGCTGGAGGTTGATGACCCCGGGCTCGACGACCGCGCGCTGGTTGGCCCGGTCGACCTCGAGGATCTGTCGCATCCTGCTCAGCACGATGAGGACACCGTCGGCGTGCGGCAGGGCGCCCCCGGACAGCCCGGTCCCCGAGCCGCGGGCCACGAACGGGATGCCCGCCCGGGCGCACTCGGTGACGGCCGCGGCGACGTGCGCGGTGCACTCCGCCAGCACGACGAGGGCCGGGACGACCTTGTAGTGCGTCAGCCCGTCGCACTCGTAGGTGCGCAGCTGCTGCCGGTCGGTGATGACGGCGTGGTCACCCACGAGGGTGCGCAAGCGTCGGGCGAGGACGTCGGTGTCCATGGGGGGATGCCTCACGATTCCACATGGCGGAAACTGGCTTCTGCACCATGGACCCTATTTGCGGCATACAGGACAGGTCAACGGTGTCGGGCACCACTGTCGCGCAGGTCAGCCTGCTCCCGCGCGTCGAGGAGCCGCTCCCTCACCGCATCGCCCCGGTGCACGCCACGCGCCACTCCGTCCGCCGCCACCCCGGCGACGTGCCAGCTCGTCGAGGCGCCCTCTGCCCTCGCCACCGCAGTGAGGTCGTCGACCCAACGGATCTTGGCCCAGGTGGCCGCTCGTACGGCGGCCTGCTCGTGCAGCCACGGGCGCAGGGCCGCTGCCGACCGCGGCGGCCGGGTCCACGGCAGGGGCGCGCGTGGTGCGGGTGCCTCGACCAGCCGCACGCCCTTGCGCGCCAGCCGTTCCCCCGCGAACCCGGCCCCGCGCGCGCCGGACACACCGAGCCGGGCCGAGGGGACGTTCTCCGCGAGCCCCGCAGCCAGGCGGTCCCGGGCGGTGAGCCGCAGGGCGCTGCGCCCCGACCGCGAGCCGGTCGCACCGACGACGGCAGCGTTCGTCGCCCGGGCACCGGTCTTGAGGACCGATCCGGTGTTCCCCAGCACCGCGGCCGCCGTCGCCAGGGCGAGGTGGGTCGGGTCGCCGTCGCCGTACCCGACGAGCACCACCGCATCGGCCGCCACCTGCAGTCCGGCGGACCCTGCTGCCACCGCCGCCAGCGGACGCAGCGGGGGCACGAGGGCGAGGGTCCCTGCGGCACCCGCCACCTCTCCTGCCACGCGGCTGGTGCCCGTCAGCGCGTCGTACAGGCCGCTGTCGGCCAGCCCGGCGTCGAGGAGCCCGCACAGCACCGCAGCGCACCGACGGTCCGCGGCGGTCCAGGCGTCGTGCGCCTCCGCGTGGCGCCGCACCGCGACCTGCACGCGTTCGCCGTGCGTCACCATCTCGGCGCGGTACCTCCCCGCCTGCGCCCGCTGGGCCGGGTCCGCGCTGCCCTCCGCGACCCCCATGAGGTCCCCCGCCCGCAGGAAGGCGTCCCACTCCACCCGGTGGACCCGCTGCGCCCCCGCCACCTCGACCTGCACCCGCTCGAGCTCGTCCGCGAGGCGACGCAGCGCCGACGCGGCCACGGCATACCGACGGGCCACCCGCTCCAGCACCTCGGGGACCGCACCGAGCCTGCGGCCGAAGGCCGCACCGGCCGGGGAGGACCACACGGCGACGCCCGGATCGGCGAGTCCCCGCGCGGTGCGGGCCAGGGCGGCCAGCTGCTCACCCTCGGCGGACAGGGTCGCTGCGATGCCGCGCACCCCGGCGGGGTCGCCAACGACGGGGCCGAGCACCGCTGCCGCAGAGCTGCTCACGTCGTCTGTCCGGCGTCGACCATCCCACCGACGGCCGCCTCGACCTCGACGTAGAGACCGCCGGCCCGGCGGGCCGCGACCGCGAGGTCGTCGAGCGCCCGACCGAGCACGAGGCGCCGGTGCTCGAAGTCACCGAG
Source organism: Pedococcus soli (assembly GCF_054782575.1). Taxonomy (NCBI): domain Bacteria; kingdom Bacillati; phylum Actinomycetota; class Actinomycetes; order Micrococcales; family Intrasporangiaceae; genus Pedococcus; species Pedococcus soli. Next base: position 929,049 of record NZ_BAAGSF010000006.1, read on the forward strand.
GACGTCGCCGAGCGCCGCGGTGCTGTGCCCGACCCCCAGGGCCCACCCCCGGTCCGCGACCTCTGCCGCGTGCCACTGCAGGTCGGTGGCGACGTGCGACAGCGCCACGCCCAGCGCGGCGACCTCGGAACCGCTCACCTCGATCCTCGTGGAGACCGGGGCAGGGTGCGAGGTCAGGCGCGAGCTGGGCTGCGGGGTGGCGCCTGTCGACGCTGCCGTCGTCATGGCCCCGAGGGTAGGAGGACCGGAGCGGGTGCCCGGCACGTTGTCCACAGGTCCCGGTCGTGCGGTCGTCCCGCGCGCGTGCTTGCATGGCGTCATGACGATTCAGGGTGAGTACGTCCCCAGTCCCACCGCGTGGGTCCGTGAGCAGGTCGAGAAGATCGAGGAGACCGGCACCACCCGGTCGGTCAGCGTCCAGGACCGCGAGGTGGTCATGCTGACGATGCTCGGCGTCTCCGGCAAGGTGCGCAAGGTGCCGCTCATGCGGGTCGAGCACGACGGCGTGTATGCCGCGGTGGCCAGCAAGGGCGGCGCTCCGGAGCACCCGGCGTGGTACGCCAACGTCCGCAAGAACCCGGTCCTGGACCTCCAGGACGACGACCGCACGTGGACGGTTCGGGCCCGCGAGATCGACGGCGAGGAGCGCGAGCAGTGGTGGGAGCGCTGCGTCGCCGCCTTCCCTCCCTACGCGGAGTACCAGGTCAAGACCGACCGGCTGATCCCGGTGCTGCTGCTCGAGCCCGTCGAGGACCAGCCCGACCAGGGCTAGCCGGTCAGGAACCGGTCGGTCGAGGATCAGCCCGTCGGGTCGCCCGCGGCCCGCTCCTTCGAGGCGGGCCGGCTCGCGGTCCGGCGCAGCCACAGCAGCCCCAGCACCGGCAGCACGAGCGGGACGTAGCCGTACCCGGAGCCGAAGTGGGACCACACCGTCTTGTCGGGGAACGCGTCGGTGGCCAGGTACGACGCCAGACCCACCACCAGCACCCCGGCGAGCTCGATGGTGATGGCCGTCGTGGCGACCCGCCGTGAGGTCCGGTCGCCACGCGCCAGCGCGATCGTGGCCACGACGTAGATGACCGCAGCCAGCGCCGACAGCACGTAGGCCAGGGGGGCGCGGGAGAAGTACTCGGTGATCTGCAGGACCGAGCGGCCGGTCGCGGCGAGGGCCAGCAGGCCGTACACGGCGACGAGCACGATGCCCGGCCCGGAGCGGGTGGAGCGCGGCGCGTCAGCCATGGAGGTTCCAGATCTGTTGGAGGCGGGCGGTCATCACCGCGACGGCGAACGCCGCGACGGCGACGACCCCCATGGACCAGCGGGTCTTCTCCTTGAGCGCCAGGAACACCGCCACCGGGGGAAGGAACGGCAGCGTGATCGCGTATGCCGCGAACGTCGCCGTCTCCGCGTCGTCCCCGGGGACGCTGCCGAGGTGCGCGAGCGCGACGGCGGCCTGGACGAGCACCCCCAGCTCCACCACCGCCGCCACGAGGAGCAGGCGGTCGTCGACGAGGCGGGTGCGGGCGGCATACCAGCCGGCGATCGCGAGCAGGGCCACCGCACCGGCGAGGACGACCACGGTCAGGGGGAAGAGCACGCGGGAAGCCTACGCGAGCAGGACCACCGCCCTGCCGAGGGCGGTCGCGGTCAGGACGCGCTCGTCCGGGACGCGGCCGGGGCGAGCACGAGGTAGGCCTGCGCCGCGAGCAGGACGACGACTGCCACCCACTTCCCTGCGGGCAGCTCGACGCCGTACCGCACCCGGTCGACGACCACGAGGCCCACCTGGAGCATGACGATCCAGCCCATGGTGACGAGGGCGAGCTCGGCGTACTGCAGCGACGAGGCGTAGACCCAGAACAGCACCCCGAACGCGAGGAGCCCCAGCAGCATCGGCCACCACGACCGGTGCTCTGCCCACTCCTTGGCGGCCACCGCGCCGGCGAGGTCGACGGCGGCGAGCGCCACCATCGCCACGGTGGCGACGAGCGCCACCGGCCACCCCTGCGGTGCCTTGATCATCGGCACGAGCTCCACACTGACCATCGTCCCCACCCCCGGGTGCGGCCGACCCGCTGCCGGCCACGTTCCAGTGCAGCGCCCGAGGACCGACCCGGCATCGGTCATCTCACCGAGATCGCCACCGACGCGACGAGCAACCACCCGGGCCGCGCGGGGTGCGACGCCCGGCATGGGTGGTTCCTGGGGGTTCGTCCGGCCGGGGGGTTCGTCCGGCCGGGCGCTCGTCCTGCAGGACCGTCAGGGATTCGTGACGTCCGTCGTCGACGTGGCGCTGGGGCCGGTGGTCGACGACACCGTGGAGTCGCCCGACCCGGTGGCCGGCCCCTTGGTGGGATGCGAGCCCGGGGCCTTCGTCCTCGGCGCCTTGGTCGTCGGTGCCTTGGTCTTGGTCGAGTGGGAGTTCGGCGTGTGGGAGCTCGGGACCCCCGACGTCGCGGTCGAGCCGGTGGACGGCGCCCGTGTGGGCGACCCCGTGCCGTGGGGCACCGAGCCGGTGACGGAGGAGGTCGACGTCGGGCTGGGCGAACCAGTCTTCGTGCCGCCCTTGCCCTTCCCCTTGCCCGGAGCGGTCACCTCGGCGGTCGGCTGGACCGGGGCGACCCCGCCGCCGGGGAGGATCCGGCCGATGCCGTTGGACGGACGGGACGAGGCCGGCGAACCGGGCGCCTTCGGCTTCGGGGCCCCGGACCGCGAGGCTCCAGGGGCCGGCGCCCCGATGGTTTCGTGCATGAGCCGCTGGACCCCCGTGGGAAGGGCACCGACGTAGGCAGCGGCGCTCAGTCCACCGAGCGACATGACCGAGGCCGAGATGGTCGCGATGCCGAGCAGGGCGGTGCGCGAGCGGCCGGCGGCGTTGGCGATGCCGTGCGGCCGTTTGGCCCCCCGACGGGCCGGCGCGTTGCCGACCGTGACGACCCGGGTGCGCGGGACGGACCAGGCCGGAGGCCGCGGGATGCTGCGGAACGCCCCCAGCGCGACGCGTTCGTCGGCGAGCTCCGCGGGAGTGGCCGGCGCGTCCAGCGACCACGTGAGCAGCTCGGCGTCGGCACCCAGGCGCTCGAGCGCGCGAGCCTCGGAGCGGCGCACGCTCTCGGCGTCCGAGCCCACGACGTCGGAGACCGCCCGGACGGGCAGCGCCCCACCGAGGCGCAGGACGAGGATCTCGCCCTGGCCGAGGGGCAGGGCGCGCAGGGCGGTGATGGTGTCGCCGAGACCGCGGTGGGCAGGGTCGGTGTCAGGGGACGCATCGAGCAGGGCGTCGATGTCGAACTCGTCGGCGTCGCTCCGGCGCCGGGCCATCGTCGCGGCCGCAGCCGCTGTCGCCGCCGTGGCCGCGGTGGCGGCGGAGGAGGCGGTGGTGGCCTGCGAGAACGCCCGCCGGTCGATGGGGGTGACCGTGGCCCAGCTCCCCTGCCCCGTCCCCTGCTCGGCGCGCAGGCGCGCGCACGCGAGGATCCAGACCCGCCAGGCGGACTCGTCGCCGGTGAAGCCGATGAGACCACGGATCGCGGTGATCCAGCCTTCGCAGGCCGCGTCGTACGGGTCGTCGGCACCCACGACGCGCAGGTAGCGGATGACCAAGGGGTTGGCGTCGCGCCAGAGCCGGGTGAAGGCTTGCTCATCCCCGGCTTGGGCTTCTCTCAACGTTCCCGTGAACGCGCTCCCCAGCACTCCCCCAGTATCGGTCCCGTCAGCCGGTCCCGGGGTCATCCGTTTGGCCGTGTTCAGGACAAATCCGAGTACCCCCTCGGGTGACGTGCTACAGCCAGCCCGCGGCCGGACGCCGTCGTTCGCCGCCGTTTGCCCGCGGTGGATGGCGGCGAACGGACGGGCGACCGGCGGACCACCGGCGGCCGCTGGGGGCCGACCGGGTGGGCGACCGGGTGGGCGACCGGGTGGGCGACCGGGTGGGCGACCGGGTGGGCAACCTGGTGGGCGACGGACGGCCCGGTGCTCCGCGAGGGGAGCACCGGGCCGCGGCTCAACCGGCCGGCTGCAGGACCGGCGGTTCAGCCGGCTCCGAGGGCCCGGAGGTCCCTGAGGTCCCGGATGTCCCGGTCGCGTCGGTCGCCGCCGCGCGGGTCTCCTCGCGGTGCCCGTGGCGCTCCCACCACCGCGCCAGCGGGGCGGGGGCCCACCAGTTGGCCCGGCCGAGCAGCCGCATGGTGGCCGGGACGAGCAGGGCGCGCACGACCGTGGCGTCGATGAGCACCGCCACGAGCATGCCGACCCCGATCATCTTGAGGAACACGATCCCGCTGGTGGCGAACCCACCGATGACGACCGCGAGCAGCAGCGCCGCACTGGTGATGATGCGCCCCGAGCGCTGCACCCCGGCTGCGACGGCCCGCGTGTTGTCGCCGGTGCGGTCCCACTCCTCCCGGATGCGGCTGAGCAGGAACACCTCGTAGTCCATCGACAACCCGAACAGGATCGCCAGCATGAGGATGGGCTGGGTGACGTCGAGGTACCCCGGGGAGGTGAAGCCGAGCAGCCCGGCGAGGTGCCCCTCCTGGAAGATCCAGGTCACCACACCGAAGCTGGCGCCGATCGACACCGCGTTCATGACGATCGCCTTGAGGGGCAGCACGACCGACCCGAAGGCCACGAACAGCAGCACGAGCATGACCACCGCCACCGTGAGGGCCATCCACGGGAGCCGGGCCCCGATGGAGTCGACGAGGTCGACCGCGTCGGCGGTGGCTCCTCCGACGAGCACCGTGCTGCCCGCCGGTGCCGCGACGGCGCGCAGCTCTCGGACCAGGTCCTGGCTGGCCGCCGACTGGCCGTTGCCCGGCCAGGTCACCCGCAGCAAGGTCCTGGCCTGCCCCTCGTAGGTCGTCCGCCCCGTCGGCTGCACGGCGGTGACGCCGTCGACGCGACCCAGCTGCGCGGCATACGCGGAGACGGCGGTGGGGTCACCACCGGTGACGACGAGGGACGCCGACGAGGTCTCGCCGCCGAAGAGGTCGGCCTGCAGCTCGGCCGCCTGGCGGCTGGGCGAGCTGGCCGGCAGCACCCGCTCGTCGACACTGCCCCAGCGCGCCTGGGTGAACGGACTCCCCAGGGCCAGCAGGCCCACCACGATGACGACGAGGAAGACGACGGGGCGACGCATGACACTGTGGGCGACCCGCGCCCAGGCGCCGTGGACGACCTCGCGGTCGGTGCCGTGGACCTCCTGCAGCGCCTGCGCGTCGGCCCGGTGCGCCCGGGTGCCGCGCCGCCACGGCATCCGGCCCAGCTCGATGCGCGGGCCGAGGACTCCGAGCAGCGCCGGCAGGATGGTCAGGGCAGCTGCCATCGCGACGAGCACCGCGGCGACCCCGCCGTAGCCCATGGAGCGCAGGAAGTTCTGCGGGAAGATGAGCAGCGAGGCGAGGGACGCGGCCACGATGAGGCCGGAGAACAGCACGGTCCGCCCGGCCGTCGCCATGGTGCGGCTGATCGCCGCCACCACGCTGGCACGGCTCTCGTCGGGCTGGGTGGCGAGCTCCTCGCGGAAGCGGCTGACGACGAACAGCGCGTAGTCGATCGCCAGGCCCATCCCGAGCAGGGTGATGACGTTGATGGAGAAGACCGAGACGTCGGTGATGCCGGTGACCAGGCGCACGACGGCGAACGCCCCCATCACGGCGATGCCGCCGACCAGGGTGGGCATCAGGGCCGAGGCGAGGCTTCCGAAGATCAGCAGGCTGAGGACGAAGACGATCGGCATGGAGATCGACTCGGCGCGCGCGATGTCGTGCGAGACCTGCTCGTTGACGTCACCGAAGACGGCCCACTTCCCGCCGACGCTGGTTGCCAGGCCGGGTGCCCGGAGGTCGTCCTTGACCGCCTCCCAGTTGTCGCTCTTGGCGTCCTGGGTCGCCCCGGCAAGGGTGACGACCACCCGGGTGGCGTGCCGGTCACCGCTGACCAGGTCGGGGGCCCTGGTCGACCACCACGTCGTGGTCGCGGCCACGTCGGACCGCGGGAGGGCGCCGAGCGTGCGGGTCACGGCCTGCTCGAACGCCGGGTCCTGCACCGTGAGGGTCGGGCTCGAGTAGACGACGACCAGGTCGGTGTCCCGCCCCGGGAAGGCGGCCTGCTCGAGGACCAGCTCCTTCGCGGAGTCGGTCGCCGGGTCGTCGAACCCCCCGTTCGCGAGGTGGCCGAACACCCCGATGCCGTATGCCGCCGCGGCCAGCACGACGACGATCCCCGCCACGAGGACGGCCCACGACCGTCGGGCGACGAATGCTCCCCAGGACTCCATGCCGACCACTCCTTGCGATGTTGCATCACGAATGTTTACGGCAGTAACAGTGATGGGCGTAAACTAACTTGTCAAGGGTTCATGGTTGACTCTGTGGTGAACAGCCACGACGGGCACGGGTCGGCGACGACAAGGTCGACGGGGCACTGGTCGGCGACGACGAAGGCGACGACCGGCGACGAGTAGCGACGACAGCGAGGAGCAGCGACCAGATGACGACGGCACCGACCCGCCGGGAACGCCAGCGGCAGGCGACCTACGACGAGATCGTCGAGGTCTCGCGGCGGCTCCTGCGCGCCGGAGAGGACGTGTCCATCCGCGCGGTCGCCCAGGAGATGGGGCTGACTCCCCCGGCCCTGTACCGGTACGTCGACAGCCACGCCGAGCTGATGCAGCTCGTCGCCCGGTCGATCTTCGGAGACGTCGTGGCAGCCATGCTCGCGGCCCGGGACGAGCAGCCGGATGACGACCCGGCCGCCCAGATCGTCGCGTCGGCAGGGGCGTTCCGGCGCTGGGCGCTCGGCAACCACGAGGAGTTCCAGCTCGCCTTCGCCTCACCCACGTCCGCCGGGCTGAAGAACCCCGCGACGGGGTCGCCGCAGCCCATCACCTCGCTCGACGACTGCGCCCCCGAGGAGAGCGGCGCCCACCTGTTCGCCGGGTTCTTCAGCGAGATCTTCGGCCGGCTGTGGGTGCGCTACCGGTTCCCGATCCCCACCGACGACGACCTCGACCCCGACGTGGTCTCGGTCCTGCGGGGCGAGATCGCCGCCGGCCAGCCCACCCAGGGGAAGCTGGCGCACGGCGGCCCGGGCGTCGGGCCCCTCGGTGCCCCGACGCCGGGGATGATGTGGATGTTCGAGCGCTCGTGGGCCCGCCTCTACGGCACCGTCACCCTCGAGGTGTTCGGGCACGTCCACCCGGCCTTCATCAGCTCGGGTGCGTTGTTCCGGGCGGCGATGCTCGACATCGCCCGCGAGCTGCACATCGACCACGAGTGGGACCGCCTGCAGGACGTGGTCCGCGACTCGTAGCCGCCGAGCCCCTCAGCCGCCGACGTAGGCGGCGAGGTGCTCCCCGGTGAGCGTGGACCGGCCCGCGACGAGGTCGGCCGGGGTGCCCTCGAAGACGACCCGGCCACCGTCGTGGCCGGCGCCGGGACCGAGGTCGATGATCCAGTCGCCGTGGGCCATGACGGCCTGGTGGTGCTCGATCACGATGACGGACTTGCCCGACTCCACGAGCCGGTCGAGCAGCCCGAGCAGCTGCTCGACGTCGGCGAGGTGCAGGCCGGTCGTGGGTTCGTCGAGGATGTAGACGTCCCCCTTCTCGGCCATCTGCGTGGCCAGCTTCAGGCGCTGGCGCTCACCCCCCGAGAGCGTCGTGAGGGGCTGGCCGAGGGTGAGGTACCCCAGGCCGACGTCGGCGAGCCGCTCGAGCACCTTGTGCGCCGCCGGGGTCCGGGCCTCGCTGTCGTCCCCGCCGAAGAAGCCGAGCGCCTCTGCCACCGGCATCGCGAGCACCTCGGCGATGTTGCGGCCGCCGAGCCGGTACTCGAGGACGGCCGCCTGGAAGCGTCGTCCCTCGCACTCCTCGCAGGTCGACTCCACGGTGGCCATCACCCCGAGCTCGGTGTAGATGACCCCGGCGCCGTTGCAGGCGGGGCAGGCTCCCTCGGAGTTCGAGCTGAACAGGGCCGGCTTGACGCCGTTGGCCTTGGCGAAGGCCTTGCGGATGGGCTCCAGGAGCCCCGTGTAGGTCGCCGGGTTGCTGCGCCGTGAACCGCGGATCGCGCCCTGGTCGACGACGACCACGCCGTCGCGACCGGCGACCGAGCCGTGGATCATCGAGCTCTTGCCGGACCCGGCGACACCGGTGACGACGCAGAGCACCCCCAGCGGGAGGTCGACGTCGACGTCCTTGAGGTTGTGCGCCGACGCCCCCCGCACCTCCAGCACCCCGGTCGACCGGCGGACCGTCTCCTTGAGCCGCACCCGGTCGTCGAGGTGGTGGCCGGTCGTCGTGTCACTGGCGCGGAGCTCCTCGACGGTGCCCTCGAAGCAGACACTCCCACCTGCGGTGCCGGCCCCCGGTCCGAGGTCGACCACGTGGTCGGCGATGGCGATCGTCTCCGGCTTGTGCTCCACGACGAGGACCGTGTTGCCCTTGTCGCGGAGCTGGAGCAGCAGCTGGTTCATCCGGGCGATGTCGTGCGGGTGCAGGCCGATCGTGGGTTCGTCGAAGACGTACGTGACGTCGGTGAGGGACGACCCGAGGTGCCGGATCATCTTGGTGCGCTGGGCCTCCCCGCCGGACAGCGTCCCGGCGGGGCGGTCCAGCGACAGGTAGCCGAGGCCGATCTCGGCGAACGAGTCGAGCAGGTGCTGGAGGTTCGCCAGCAGCGGTGCGACCGAGGGCTCCGAGACGTCGCGCAGCCAGACGGCCAGGTCGCTGATCTGCATGGCGCAGAGCTCGGCGATGTTCTTGCCGTGGATCTTCGAGGACAGCGCCTCCTTCGACAGGCGGGTCCCCTTGCAGTCGGGACACGTCGTGAAGGTGACGGCGCGTTCGACGAACCGCCGCACGTGCGGCTGCATGGCGTCGAGGTCCTTGGACAGCATCGACTTCTGCACCTTGGTCAGGACGCCCTCGTAGGTGAGGTTGACCCCGTCGACCCTGATCTTCTCCGGCTCGCCGTACAGCAGCTTGTCGAGCTGCTTGGGCGTGAACTTCGCCACCGGCTTGTCCATGGGCAGGCCCGCGCCGCTGAAGATCCGGCCGTACCAGCCGTCCATGCTGTAGCCCGGCACGAGCAGGGCGCCGTCGGCCAGCGACTTCGTCTCGTCGTAGATCGCGGTCAGGTCGAAGTCGTTGACCGCCCCCATGCCCTCGCACCGTGAGCACATGCCGCCCTGGTAGACGGCGTCGCGGACGATCGACTTCTCCTCGCGGCCGCCCTTGTCGGTGCGCATCACACCGCTCGCCACCCGCGTGGGCACGTTGAACGCGAACGCCGTCGGCGGCCCGATGTGCGGAGAACCGATGCGGCTGAACAGGATCCGCAGCATCGTGTTGGCATCGGTCGCGGTCCCCACGGTCGAGCGCGGGTTCGCGCCCATCCGCTCCTGGTCGACGATGATCGCGGTCGTCAGGCCGTCGAGCAGGTCGACCTCGGGCCTGGCGAGGTTGGGCATGAACCCCTGCACGAAGGTGCTGTACGTCTCGTTGATCATCCGCTGCGACTCCGCGGCGATGGTGCCGAAGACCAGCGAGCTCTTCCCCGAGCCGGAGACCCCGGTGAACACCGTGAGCCGCCGCTTGGGGAGGTCGACCGTGACGTCCTTGAGGTTGTTCTCCCGCGCCCCCTGGACCCTGATGACGTCGTGGGTGTCGGCGGGATGGGTGCCGGCGGCGTGGGTGCCGTCGTGGGTGTCGGCGGCGCGGGCCGACGGCTGCGTCCCCTGCGTGGCTGCCATCGCTCAGGCGGTCTGGCGCTCGAACGTCACGAGCACGCCCTCGGTCGCCCCCGGCCCGATCCGGCCCTTCACCTCGACGGCGGTCACCGACTTCATCTGCCACCCCTTGGCGGCCCACTCGTTGAGCACCTTCTCCAGCTTGTCGGCCGACATCTTCCCGCCGATGAGGCCTTCGCGGACCTGGACCACCTTGTACTCGTACATGGCGCCAGACTAGTTCGGACCGCCCGCCCCACGGTGGGGTTTCTCCGGCCGGGCGGATTCGGCCGGAGAGGACCGGTCAGGACGCCTCGCGCAGCGGCGGCGGGAGGGCGGCCACGCCGTACGGGGACGCGAGGTGGAAGCCGAGGAGGCGGACGCCATACCGGGCGCAGGCGTCGATCGTGGCCTGGTGCCACGCGCGGTCGAGGTCGCTGGGCAGCAGCCCGCGCCGGCGCCCCCGCCCGACGAGGATCGCCCCGCCCGCCTCCCCCACCATGGGCAGGAGGAGGTCGAGCAGGCGGACCAGGTCGGCCACCGAGGCGTCCTCGGGGAGGTCGCTGAGCACGAGGGGTTGCAGGCCGCGGTCGTCCTCGTCGCACACCATCAGGGCGACCGCACCGCTGCGGCGCTCCTCGATGCCGAGGACGAGGTCGATCACGTCGCCCTGGAGGCCGGCTTCACGCAGCGGCCGGGTGCGGATGTCGTCGGGCAGGTCGTGGTAGCTCATGACGAGATGGTGCCGCGCCACGGACAGGGGGCCGGCGAGTTGTCCACAGGGTCGGGGGTCGGGAAGGCGGCCCGACTCGTCCCTTCCGGGGAGGTTGGTCGTCCGTTCGGCCCAGTCCCGGGGCGTTGGTGTCCGTGCACAGGTCACGCATCAATAACGTCCCGCTCGTGGACAACGACAGCGCAACCTTCCAGCCCCGGGCACACCGTGCAGCCGTCGGCACCCCCGAGCACACCGCTCGCGTGGCCGCCTCGGCCGACCTGCTGGTCAACCGCCTGCTCGCCGTCCGCGCCATCGGCCAGCTCGACGCCGAGCTCCAGGGCCTGGGCACCGAGGAGTCCTGGCTCACCAGCTGAGTCCAGCGGGCGCACCCCATGACGGGCGCCGGGTCGTCAGTCCGTGACGGCCATCTCACCGAGCTCGGACCAGCCGGTCCCCTCGATCGTCGTGTTGACGATGCGCGGCGTGGCCGACAGGTAGGCCGGGAGCTCGCTCGTCGCAGCCTTGAAGTGGTCGGACTGCACGTGCGCCGCGCCCGCCTCGTCGTCGCGGAACGCCTCGACGAGGACGTACTCGTTCGGGTCGTCGAGGCTGCGCGACCAGTCGAACCAGAGGCAGCCCTCCTCGGCGCGGCAGGCCTGCGTGAACGCCCGGCTCAGCTCCGGCCACTGGTCGGCGTGCTCGGGCTTCACGGGGAACTTCGCGGTGATGAAGATCAAGGGTCCTCCTACGGTCGGCGCCAGCCCGGCACGTGCGTCCGGGCCGACGGGGGCGGGGTCGTGTCCACCCTGCCACGGGGGTCACCGGGTCGCACCGGCCACCCCGGTGAGCGCCTGGCGGGCGCGGTGCGCCCCCGAGGAGGTATGCAGCCTGCTCGCCAGCGAGCGGACGCGCAGCGTGGTCTCCGTCGAGCCGAGCAGCTGCTCCACGGCAGTCCGCAGCTCGGCCGGAGTGGCAGTGTTCGGTGCGAGCACCGTTGCCATGCCTGCCGATTCGAGCGCCGCTGCTCCGGAGAACTGGTCGGTCGACAACGGCAGCACGAGCATGGGCACCCCCGCCGACAGTGACTCGGTGACGCTGTTGTTGCCCCCGTGGGTGACCGCGAGCGCAGCCTCGGCGAGGAGAGTGACCTGCGGCAGGACCTCACGGACCAGCCACGACGCCGGGAGCTCCCCGAGCGCCTGCGCCGGGGTCGACCCGTGGGCCAGGGCCACCCGCACGTCGAGGCCACGGAGCGCCTCGACGACCCGGGCGAGGACGTCGCCACGCACCGACAGGAAGCTGCCGAGGCTGACGTAGACCACCGGCTGTCGGCTGGAGGCGAGCCACTCGCGCACCTGCTCGTCCTCGGGCTCGGCCCGGACCGCCGACCCGAGGAACTCGTGCGCGGGCAGGAGCGAGGTGCGGCCGGGGTCGTGGAGCTCCGCCGGGTAGTTGAGGAGGAGAACGTCCCCGGTGACGGCGAACGCATCCACCACCTCGGGCGGCGACCCGTCGGCGGAGAGAGCACGGACGGCGGTGTTCCACTCACGGGTGAAGGCGTCGCGGACGTCCTCGCAGAGAGTGCGCAGGAGTCCGAGCCGGCCCGGGTCGACGTCGAAGGCCTGCGGGAACACCGTCGGGCAGCCGTACACCTCGTCGCCCACGGGCAGGGCGGTTGGATGCCCCAGCACCACGTCGCCGTGCGGCACCCCGGCCGCCGTGAGCGCCAGCCGGGCCGAGAAGGCGAGGTGGTCGACGAGGACGGTGTCCGGGCGCACGCGGTCCACGACGTCGAGCACCGCGCGGCCGACCGGGACCGGCGACCACAGGAGGTCGTCGCCCCGGGCCCGGGCCTGGAACTCCAGGGTCTCCAACGCCCCGCGACGGGTGGCGTCGAAGAACCCGCGCAGGGCGTCGTCCTCACCGGACGGCTGCTCCTCGGCACGGATGACGCCGGGGTTCGAACCGCGTCCGAGCTGGAGGTGGGCGCGCTCGAAGCCGAACCCGCGGACGATCGCATCCGTCGCGGGTCCGGTGGCGACCACCACCCGCTCCCCCTCTTCCGCCCAGGCTGTGGCGAGGGTCGCGAGCGGGTAGAGGTGCGAGGCATAGTCGGGGCTGATGACCAGCAGGGTCACGATGCCTCCCCCGTAGGGGGCACCTGGTGGGCGTCGTCCGGCGCGAGCTCGGCCATGCCGCTCGCACCGGTGTACACGCAGGCCAGGGCGTCCGCCATGGTGGTGATGCTGAACCGGTCGCGCAGGGTCGTCAGGGCCCGGCGCTGCTGCAGGGCAGCCTCCGGGGACGCGGCCAGCTCCAGGGCGCGGCCGATCGCCGCGGCGAGCGCGGCGGGTGACCCGGTGTCCGTCAGGAACCCTGTGACGCCGTCCTCGACGTAGGTCGCGGGGCCGCCCCCGTCGGGGGCGACCACGACGAGGGAGGCCGCCATCGCCTCGAGGATGGCCAGACCGAACTCCTCCTTGAGGCTCGCCGACACGTACACCCCTGCGGGGGCCGCCAGCGAGCCCCGTCCGTGCCGGGTCGCCGCGAGCCATGCAGCCACGGTGGCATGGGGGCGGTGGCCAGGCAGGAGCAGGCCGTGCCGCACAGCTGCGGCACGCGGGACGACGGCCTCGATCCGGGCCAGCTCCGCGGCCTCCTCCGCGGAGGGGTCGTCGAGGTCTCCTCCCACGACCAGCAGGTTGCTGCGGGCCCTGAGGGCAGGGTCGGCGTGCCACGTCTCGACGAGCGTGGCCATGCCCTTGACGCGGTTGAGCCGGCCGACCGTGACGAGCAGGGGCAGCCCGCGTCGGGCGGCAGGGAGCTGCACGAGCAACGCATCCAGCTCCGCGAGCGCCGCCCCGGTGGGGCCACCGCCGGCGTCACCTCCCGCGGTGACGATGGAGCCGCCCGTGGGGCCGGTGGAGCCGGCCGTGGGGCCGGGGCGGGTGGGCGTGGCACCCCGCTTGAGTGCCGCACCGGCATGCTCCACGGCCCTGAAGTCGATGCCCTCGGGCACGACCGTGGCCCGGTGCGCCTCGACGTCCAGGTCGAGTCCGAGCAGGGCACGGCTGTCGCGGCGGAGCTCGGGTCGGGGGAACAGCACGAGCTGCGCAGCCGCCCGCGCGAGGCCACGGACGAGGTGGTCGCGGAAGGCGAGGTGCTCGGTGGCGTCAGCGGCGCCGAACGACGCCCGCGTCAGCTCACCGGAGGCCTCCCGGGACGCCAGCAGGGCATGCGGGTCGGGGGCCACGGTGAAGACCACCGGTATGCCGAGCTCGTTCGCCGCCTCGGCCGCAGCCAAGGACCCGACGTCGGCCATCCGCAGGTGGATCACGTCGACCCGACCCGCCGCGAGCAGCAGCTGACGGACCCCGCGACGCACGGCGACCCGGTGCATCCACGCCTGCCCCATCCCGACCGGCGGGCCCCACAACGGCACCTGGGCGTAGTGGTGCCCCGGTGCGGCGAGGTCGGACGGCACGAGGTCGCCGTCCGGGCGCCCCCGCGAGATGGTCAGGACGCGTTCGACGCTGTCGGACTCGAGCAGGGCGTTGCCGAGGTGGACGAGCAGGGTGGCGATGCCTCCGGTGTCGCCCTTGCCGGCGCTGCTGAGCTCACCGTCGATGTCGGCGTGCAGGAACAGCTGGGCCACCGTCAACCCGGTCACGGTCGAGGGCACGGACGGGTGCGATCCGGTGCGGAGCGCGTGAGCGGAGCCATGGGTACGCGGCCCGGGCCCCCGCCTCGGGCGGGCCGTGAACCGGTCGGCCAGCGCGGCGGTCGCCGCTGCCCGCGTCGACGCGGACTCGCTCTCGTCGTCCACCACACCGAGCAGCACCGACCGCGCAGCCTCACCGGGGACCAGGTCGACGGTCTCGACGAGCCAGGTGCGAGCCCGGTCGTCGAGCGGCGGGACGGTCGGGTCGGGCTCCAGCGGGGCGCGGTCGAGGGCGGACACGAGGGAGGCCAGGACGAGCCCGGGCGACGCTGCGGCCCACACCTCCAGGGTCCGCTGGGCCAGCATGCCGGTGACGCCACCCGCGGACACGAGGTCGACCAGCGGCGGCACGGCGGCCGGCACCGGGGCAGCACGGCGCAGCGCCCAGGCGGCGTGCTCGACCCGGAACGGGTCGCCCGACCCCAGCAACCGCACCAGGTATGCCCCGTCGGCCACCGGGAGGGCAGCGAGCGCGTGCACGGCAGCGAGCGCGACGACGGCGTCGCCGGCGTCGTCGGCCGCGGCCCGGAGCTCCTGACGGGACGAACCCGCGTGGTCGTCGGCGGACGCCGTGGCCACGTCGGCCGCCAGCCGCAGGCCTTCCAGGATGGTCGGTGCAGAGCGCACCGCGTCGAGGGCCTCGCGGACCGCTCGTGCCGGGTGCGTCGAGGGAACCGCGCTGCCACTCACCACTCGACCCTAGGTCGGACCCCGGGGGGTCGCACCCGGAGCAGCGGACCCAGCGGAACCTGACCCGCGGCATACGCGCCACGCCGGGCGAGGCACCGGACACGCCGGTCACGGGTCGTCCGAATGGCTCATCTTTTTGTTCTAGTCCCTGTCGCACGGAGCCGCGGTGCCACTCTTCACTGTCGTCACACCCGCCCCTGCTGACCCCCCGGACTTCCCTGATGCGACTGATCTCTGCTGCCCTCGCCGTTGCCCTCACCCCCGCCTTCGTCGCTCTCCCGACCGTCTCGTTCGCCGCCGCCGACACCCCCCACCCCGTGGCCCCCAAGGTCGTGAGCACCCCCATCTCCGGCATCGACGCCGGGGCCGCCCGCCGCGAGGCGAAGGCGGGTCGTGCCCTGGCCACCGGCCAGGTGTCCGCACGGACCGTCACCTCGGACGCGGCCCGGTCGGTCGCCACCAGCCAGGCCGCACGGGTCACCACCGTCCTCACCGCCGAGCAGGCCCGGCCGCACTTCACGGTGGCCGGGATCTCGTGGGCGGCCGGCACCGACCTGACCGCTGACGACGTCACCGTCCAGGTGCGCGTCAGGGAGGCCTCGGGCTGGACGGCCTGGGACGTCCTCCCCGTCCCCGACGACGGCCCGGAGCCCGGCACCGCCGAGGCGGTCGGGGCCAGGCTGGGCACCACCCCCATCGTCAGCGAGGGCGGCAACGGCATCCAGGTCCGCGTCGACACCCCGCGGGGCCGGTCGCTGCCCGACCTCGAGGTCACGACCATCGACCCGGGCTCCTCCCCCGCGGACGACGACCTCACGCCGAAGGCCCCTGCCGCCTCGGCGTCCGCCGCCGCGGCCCAGCCGACGATCATCACCCGCGCCCAGTGGGGGGCCGACGAGCGGCTGCGCGGCAGCAAGACGTTGAGCAGCACCATCAAGGCGATCACCATCCACCACACGGCGGGCACCAACGACTACACGCCCGAGACGGCCGCCGCGCAGGTGCGTGGCATCTACGCGTACGACACGCAGGGCCTGGGGTGGGCCGACATCGCCTACAACTTCCTCGTCGACAAGTGGGGTCGGGTCTACGAGGGGCGCGCCGGGTCGATCACCGAGCCGGTCCGCGGCGCCCACTCGATGGGCTTCAACACCAACACCATGGGCATCGCGGCGATCGGCAACTACGAGACCACGAGCGCACCCTCGGCGATGGTCGACTCGCTCGCCAAGGTCGCCGGGTGGAAGCTCTCGCAGTACGGCGTGAGCCCCAGCGCCACGACGCAGCTGACCTCCCAGGGTGGCACCGGGGCGAAGTACGCCGCCGGTGTCACCGTCACCCTGCCGACGGTCCACGCCCACCAGAACACGTCCTACACGCTGTGCCCCGGCAAGTACCTCTACCCCAAGATGGACACGATCCGCAGCAAGGCCACGAGCTACGCCTCGGCCTCGGCGCCCGTCTCCAACCCCACCCCGGCCCCCGTCCAGACGAGCAAGCTGTATGACGCGTACGGCAAGCTCACGCTCGCCGCCGGCGCCACCGGCTGGCCGGTCCGCGACCTGCAGCTCGAGCTCAACCGTCGGGGCTACGCGGTGGGGACGGCGGACGGCGCCTTCGGCGCCAAGACCACCACCGGGGTGTCCTCGTTCCAGAAGGCCGCCCAGGTCAAGGTGACCGGCGTGGTGTCGGCCAACGACTGGCGGGCCCTGTCGGGCCTGAGCTACACCAAGGCGCTGGCGCTCTCGGTCCCCGCGCGCGGCGGCTTCAACGCCGACGGCCGGGGCGACGTCCTCGGCCGGACCAGGGCCGGCGACCTCATGCTCTACCCCGTCCTCGGCAGCACCGTCGGCAAGGCCGTGAGGATCGGCGCGGGGTGGGGCGGTTTCGCCCAGGTGCTGTCCCCCGGCGACTGGAACGGCGACCGGTTCTCCGACGTCCTGGCGTTGACCGGGACCGGCGACCTGTGGCTCTACCGCGGCAACGGTCGCGGCGGCATGTGGGCCGGAAGGGTCCTCGTCGGCAGCGGGTTCAAGCCGAGCACCCTCCTCGTCGCCCCCGGCGACTGGACCGGCGACGGCAGGCCGGACCTGTTGGCCCGCAAGACCAACGGCGAGCTCTGGCTGCTCACGGGCAACGGCGTCGGAGGCTTCGCGAGCACGGCCCGGAAGATCGGCACCGGCTGGCAGATCTTCACCGACATCGCCACCCCGGGTGACGTGAACAAGGACGGGAAGCCCGACCTCATCGGCCGCTCCAACACCGGGCTGCTCTACCTGTACCTCGGGACCGGGGCCGGCACGACCGGCACGGGCTACCGTCCCGGGCAGGTCGTCAGCCGTGGCTGGGGCGGGCACGCGGCGATCCTGTCGACCGGCGACCTCACGGGCGACGGCGTCCCCGACCTGCTGGCCCGCACAGGCACCAACGGCACGCTGGTCTACGCGGGCAACGGTCGCGGCGGCCTGCTCCCGGGTCGCACGCTGGCCACGACCTGGGCCGCGACCACCCGGCTGTTCGGGGTGCGCTGACCGGTCCGGTCGGTCGGATCACCCCGAATCCGCCCACACCGCACCATCTGGTCACCGACACTGTCCGGCGTGAGCGTCATCTACCTCGACCCCCACGGGCCACGTCGACCTGCCCGGCGCAGCGATGCCAGCCCTCTCAAGGCCGTGGCGGTGGCCTGCGGCTTCGCCCTGTCGATCATCGTCGGGATCGCCTCGGTGACCGGCGGCGGGTCGCCCCTTGCCAGGCTGATCGGCCAGGGCCCGCGGCCAGCCGCGGACGACCCCCGGGCCTATGCGTTCATGCGCGAGACCGCCGGCGGTGTCCCGGTCACGTGGGACCCGTGCCTGCACATCCGGTTGGTGGTCAACAGCCGCTTCGCCCCGCAGGGAGCCGACGTCCTCCTCGCCGAGGCCGTCGAGCGCGTCAACGCTGCCTCGGGGCTGACCCTCGAGGTCGTCGGTCCCACCAGTGAGGAGCCGGACCCGCAACAGACCCAGCGAGAGCTGGCCCTCGGTCGCCCCGGGGGCTCACGCGCACCCGTGCTCGTGGCGTGGACGACACCGGACGTGATGCCGAAACTCAAGGGTTCGACCATCGGCCTGGGCGGCCCCATCTACCGGTACGGCGACTCGATGGACCGGGCGAAGTACATCGGCGGTGTCGTCACGTTCGACTCCCCCGCCATGGCCCAGGTGCTGCGCGGTCCTGACGGCCACGCGATGGCTCGGGCGATCGTCATGCACGAGCTGGGACACCTCGTCGGCCTGAACCACGTGGACAACACCTCCCAGGTGATGGCCCCGAGCGCCCACCACGGCGTCTACGAGTTCGCCGCCGGCGACCGCGCCGGGCTCGCCAGGCTCGGGTCGGGTGGATGCCCCTATGACACGGGCGAGGCGTCGGGCTAGCGTCGGCCGCGTGAGGAGGGACCGATGGCGATGACCCTGGACGAGGTGGACGACTACGCGACCTCGCTGGCCGGGTGCAAGCGCAAAGGTCACCCCGGCAGGGTCGCCTGGTACGTCGACGACCGCCTCGTCGTGCGCCAGGACGAGCCCGGGACCCTGCTCGTCCGCGTGGACCCGGGGGACCGTGAACAGCTCCTCGAGGCGCACCCGACCACGTTCGGCGTCCCGCCGAGGTGGGAGGCGCACCGCAAGGTGCAGGCACAGCTGGACGGCGACGCCGGCGCCATACGCGAGGCCATCCGGTTGGCGTGGACGTCGCAGCGACGGTGACCGTCAGGGCCCGGTGACCGGCCCCAGCGGAGCGCCGCTGGCGAGGATCGCGGAGGTCAGCGCCTTGGCCGGCTCGGCCGGGGCCGTCCTGGTGGTGAGCAGGACGAGGTCGAGGTGGGGAAGCTTGGGCAGCCCCAGGCTCGGCGGCAGCTCGACGAGGTCGGCGGGCGTGAGCGTGCGGGCCATCACGGCGATGCCGAGGCCGGCACGGACCGCGGCGAGGACCCCGTTGACCCCGCGGACCGTGCAGGTGATCCGGCTCCGGCGCCCAGCCTTCTCGAGCGCCTGGACGCTGACCGCACGGGACAGGCTCGGGGCCTGGTAGACGACGAGCGGCACCGGCTGCTCCGGGTCCAGGCGGGTGCCGTCGGTGCCGACCCACACCAGGTGGTCGCGGCGCACCACCTGGCCGCGCGTGGGGGTCGGGGTACCCGGGCTGCGCTTGACGAACGCGACGTCGAGGTGGCCGGACTCGATGCGCCGGATCAGGCTGTCGTTCTGCAGGACGGCGAGCTCGAGGTCGATGCGCGGGTAGAGCTGGCGGAAGTCGCGCAGGATCCTCGGCAACGGCGTCAGCGCGAGGTCGTCGGTCACGCCGAACCGCAGGCGACCGGCGAGGTGGGACCCCGTGAAGTAGCCGACGGCGCGCTGCTGGGCGGCCAGGACCTCGCGCGCGAAACCGGCCATCGCCTCGCCGTCGGAGGTCAGGGTGACGCTGCGGGTGTCACGCAGGAACAACGGTCGACCCACCGCCTCCTCGAGGCGACGGACGTGCTGGCTGACGGTCGGCTGCCGGATCCCCAGGGACTCGGCGGCGCGGGTGAAGCTGAGGTGCTGGGCCACTGCGAGGAAGGTGCGCAGCTGTTCTGGGTCGTACACGGGTCAGCACTCCTCGGGGCGATCGATCTGTCATTGCGATTCGCAATGGCACTTATACGACTGATTCTGTCCCAGAATATCGCGGGGGCCCCGTCGCAGGGAGCACACTTGAACAGCCACTTCGCCCACCCACGACGCCACCCGAACGCAACTCCCGCCAGGACGACATGAGCTCCGCCGCCTCCGCCCCAGTCCACTTCCCCAAACTCACTCTCCCGCAGGGCTTTTCGCGAACCTTCCCATCGTTGGAGAACCGCAACTTCCGCCTCCTGCTCTCCGGACTCCTCGTCTCCGGCACGGGTGGCTGGATCCAGCGCATCGCCCAGGACTGGCTGGTCCTGACCATCACGGACAGCCCGACCGCCGTCGGCATCGTGACCGCGTTCCAGTTCGCGCCGACGATCCTGCTCGGCCTGCACGGCGGGCTCCTCGCCGACCGGCTGCCCAAGCGCACCCTCCTGCTCGCCACCCAGGTGTCGATGTCGCTGACGGCTGCGGTCCTCGCGGTGCTCACGCTGACGGGCGTCGTGCAGGTGTGGCACGTCTTCGCCCTGGCGTTCGTGCTCGGCGTCATCGCGGCCGTGGACAACCCGACCCGGCAGTCGTTCGTGAGCGAGGTCGTCCAGGGACCGCAGCTGCCCAACGCGATCAGCCTCGTGTCGTGCACGTTCCAGATCGGCGCGATGACCGGCCCGGTGATCGGCGGGGTCCTGATGAGCACCCTGGGGGCGGGCTACGCGTTCGCCGTGAACGCCCTGACCTTCGTCGCGCCCGTCGTCGCGCTCTCCCTGATGCGCGGGACGCCCGCCCGCAGGTCCTTCTCCCCCGCGACGAACACCGACGGCCCCGTCGCGCCGGCTCCGCAGGCGCGTGCCGGCCTCACCTACGCCCTGCAGACGTCGACGGTGCTGTGGCCGATCGTCATGGCCGGCGCGTTCGGCTTCTTCACGATCAGCCTGCCCGTCACCCTCGCCGCCTTCGCCAAGAACGAGTTCCACACCGGCGCAAGCGGACTCGGCCTGCTCAACGCCATGGTGGCGCTCGGTGCCATGGGTGGCGCCCTCACGACGGCCCGGCGGCAGCGACCGCTCCGGCTGCGCACCGTCGGGTATGCCGCGTGGGCCCTCGCCTGCGCCATGCTCCTCGCCGCGGCTGCACCCCAGCAGCTGCTCTTCACCCTGCTCCTCGTGCTGGTGGGCGCCGCGAACCTCGGGTTCCTCACGAAGGCCCAGTCCCTGGTCCAGCTCGCCACCGTTCCCCACCTGCGGGGGCGCGTCGTCGGCCTCTACATGCTCGTCTTCATCGGTTCCGGTGCCGTGGGTGGTCCCGTCGTGGGCTGGATGGCCGAGACGTATGGCGCCCGCGTGGCCCTGCTCGTGTCCGGCGTGGTGCCCGCCCTCGTGACGATCATCGTGTGCCGTCACCTGGCCCACCTCGGGTCGCTGCGGGTCAGCCTGTCCACGATCTCGGTGCGTCTCCCCCGGGTCAGCGTCACCCCGCGCGGCTGAGCGGACGCCCGGGCGCTCGGGCGCCTGTCGTCCGCGTTGCCGCCGGTGTGACCCGGGTGTACGTTCCGACGGTCCGGACAAAGCCGTCCGAAAGACCCGTGGACGACTCGGTCCAGACCACCCAGAGGACGCCGACCGGCGCCGCTCCCCCACTGGGTCGGAGGACGACGATGTCTCGATCACTCATGGCCGCCGCGTGCACGGTGGCCCTCGGAACGACCGTCGTGGCGGCGTCGCTGCCCGCGGTCGCAGCACCCGGACGCACGGCCGCCGCCACCGCGGCGGGAGCCGGCTCCACCACCGGCACGGCCGGCCCGGCAACGGGCTCCCCCACCGAGCTGTCGGTCAGCACCAGGCTGGCCGACCGGCGGGAGGTCTCGGCCGGCACCCGCGCCTACTCGATCGGTTTCGAGGACGGCCGGTTCTATGCCAACGGCTGGCACATCACCGGCGAGATGGGCGGCGTCTGGACGCCACCGCTCAAGCTCGTCGACGGCGTGTGGTTCGGGCTGGACGGCCAGTGGGTCGGCCAGGCCACGAAGTTCACCAGCGGCCGCGGCTACACCCGCTACGACCTCCCCGACACCGCGGGGCTCCAGGTCCGGCGCACCGACTTCGTCCCGGACGGAGTCCGCGGAGCGCTCTTCGGCCTCACCGTCACCAACCCCGGCGCGGCCCGCTCGACCACCCTGTCGGTCGACGCCCACTCCGAGCTGATGGGCCAGTACCCGTGGGGCTTCGACGGGGTGACGCCGAACGCCAGCGACAACCTCCCCGACAAGGGGTCCTACGACGGCAAGAACCTCGTCTTCACCGACGACGGCGCCCTCCCCGGCGCGCCCACCCACCACTACGCCGCCCTCGTCGGGACCGCCGTCACGCCCACCACCGGACAGGTGGGCGACCAGTTCCACGGCGCCCAGGCCGGGCACCGCTGCACCGGCACCGAGCCCGGCGCCCCGGCCGACCCCAAGCCCTCGGCCTGCGACGACGGTCCCTTCGGCCGCGGCACCGGTGGTCGTCTCACCTACTCGCTGAAGCTCCCGGCAGGCGGCTCGACGACCGTCTGGCTCGCCGTCGCCGGCTCCGACCAGGGGTTGGCCACTGCGCGCGGCGAGCTCGCCAAGGCCCTCACCGACCCGGCAGCAGCGCTGGCGAAGAAGCAGGCGAGCAGGGCAGCCCTGTCGCAGATGACCCAGCTCTCGCTCCCCGGCGACCCGCTCGTCCAGGACGCCGTGGAGTGGGGCAAGCAGAACATCGCCGACCTCACCCAGAACGCGACCAACCTGCAGGTGCGGTGGACCAACCAGGGCAAGCAGTTCCCCGCCCCGGCAGGCACCGTCCCCAAGGCGACCTGGATCGGAGCCGGCTTCCCGGACTACCCGTGGATCTTCGGCACCGACGCGGAGTACACCGCCTTCGCCTCGGTCTCGGTGGGCCAGTTCGAGGCCATCAAGGGCCACCTGAGGGCCCTGCGCGACATCTCCGACCTGCTCAACAAGAGGTCCGGCGTCGTGACCCACGAGGTCGTCTCGGACGGGTCGATCTGGTTCGGGCAGGACTCACGCTCGACGAACCCGGACGGCACCACGGCCTACAACTTCAACACGGACGAGACCGTGAAGTTCCCCAGCACCGTCGCCCTGCTGTGGCGCTGGACCGGCGACAACGCCTTCCGCGACGAGATGTACGACTTCTCGGTCCGCAACCTCAAGTACGTCACCAACCAGCTCGACGCCGACCACGACGGCTGGCCGGAGGGGCTCGGCAACGTCGAGCGCGGCGGCATGGGGCCGGAGAAGCTCGACAACACCGTCTACTACATCCGCGGGCTCTACGACCTCGCGGACCTCGCGAAGTCCAGGCACGACGGCACGACCTACGCGTGGGCCAGCAAGCTCGCCCGCCGGATCCACGACCGGTTCGACACGACGTGGTGGTATGCCGCGGCGTCCCAGTACGCCGACTCCCTCGTGGACCCCGGCGACCAGCAGTCCTTCCAGAAGCACTGGATCGGTCAGACGCCGATGGAGGCCGAGCTCACGGTGAACGGGCGCACGGTGGCCGGCCTGGCGCCATACGCCCACGGCACCGCGGCCCTCGCCGGGCGGGAGAACGACTGCTACAGCGGCACCGCTCCCCTCTCGACGGGCCTGTTCCACACCGCGTGCGGTGGTGGCGCGAACGGTCTCGGCGAGAAGATCGTGTTCGGGCTCACGACCTCGATCCAGTCGATCGGTGAGGGCAACTACGGTCGGCTCGGCGCGGGTCAGCAGCAGCGCTACACGCACGCGTTGGCCGACCCGATGTTCGCCGAACCGGCGACGGGCGGCACCCCGGACGAGCAACCCGGGGCCATGCCGGAGATCTTCCCCTCGCCGGACCAGGGCGCCAACATCGACCGCTGCTGGACCTGCCGCTCGATGTTCATGCAGGCCTGGGGCAACTACGGCACTGCGTGGGCAGTCGTCCACCAGTGGCTGGGCGTCCAGCCGGACCTCGGCAGCGGCCGGCTCGTCGTCGTGCCCCAGGTGCCCACCGGGCAGCCCTCGGCGTCGGTGAAGCACCTGCGGCTCGGTGGTGGGTTCGCCGACGTGGCGGCGTCGGTGACCGGCTCCCGCTACACGACCACCCTCGACGTCCCGCGCTCGGTCGGCGCGACGAAGGTCTGGGTCGGCCACACCCTCCCGCAGGGTGCCCGGGTCGCGACCGTCACGCTCGACGGGCACCGCCTGGACAGGTGGACCACCCGCGCCACCCACCGGGGCCTCGAGGTCACCGTCCCCACCAAGCCCGGGAGCCACGTCCTGGTCGTCACCAGCCGCTGAGGAGGTTCCCGAGCCGGGCGCCCGGGTGATCAGGAACGCTGATCACCCGGGCACCGTCGGGGCGGGACGACGGCACGAACCGGTCGTATCTTGGTCGCTGTCGGCGTCGAGGGACGCGGTCACGGTGAACCAGTGTGGAGATCCAGGGGTCGCGGCCCGAAGGTGGGGGGCGGGCGGCGAGGCCGCGTGGTCCGGACCTCGTCCCTCGCGCCGACCCGCGGGCCCGAGGCGCATTTCGCGATTTCCCTTGCCGAGGGTCGGGTGACGGCGTGACCATGGGTGGGCGCGAGCACGGGCTCGGTCACGGGCGCGGTCACGGGTGGGGGTCACGTCATGGAGCTCAGGCACCTCGAGGCCTTTCTCGCCGTGGTCGAGCACAAGGGGTTCCGGCGCGCGGCCGACCACCTGTACCTGAGCCAACCCGCGGTGTCCGCCCGGATCCACGAGCTCGAGCTGACGCTGGGTGTCCCCGTCTTCGCCCGTGGGCAACGGTCGATCGAGCTCACGCCCGCGGGCCAGGCACTCCTCGGCCCGGCCCAGCGGATGCTCGACGCGGCCCGCGCAGCGCGACGTTCTGCCCAGCTCGCCGCGTTCTCCGGTGAGGTCGAGCTGGCGATCATGCCGGGAGGGGCGCTGGAGCTGACCCGCCCCCTGCTCGTCGAGCTCGGTCGGCGCTTTCCCGGCGTCGACTTCCACCTCCGGCCGCTGAGCATGCAGGAGTGGTATCCCGGCATCCTCGCCGAGGTCGACCTGCTCATCACCCGGGAGCCGTTCCCCGTCGCCGAGGCCGTCGTCACCGAGCTGCTGTCCGAGCCCATGGGGGTGGGGGTGCCCTCGGCCTTCGAGGAGAGTCGGGCTCCTCAGCTCACGCTCGACGACGTCGTCTCGTGCGCCCACGTCCGGATGACCGACACCGTCCACCCGCAGATCGTGCGGCACTGGAGCCTCACGTCCATGACGAACGACTTCGAGGTGGAGCGTCGCGGCCCGGGAGCCGACGGGCCGCTGCAGACGCGTGACCGCGTGGAGTCCGGGTTCGGCCTGGCCGTGGCGCCTGCGTCCGTGGCCCGCCTCTACGGGCAGGGTGGCTACCGGTTCGTCCCGCTCGTCGGCGTTCCCGACTCACGCGTCGTGCTGGTCTCCGCGGTCGCCGGCACGAACGAGCTGGTCCGGGCCATCCACCGTGAGGCGGCGGACGTGGTCGCCCGGCTCACCCCGTTGGTGCTCGGCGGCGAGTCGTCCGCCGTCGACCGGGTCGTGGCGGCCGCGATGCAGCTCTAGGACACCCACCGGTCCGGGACCGCACGGTCAGGTCAGAACCACTGGCGCGGGCGCTGCCGCACCTCCTCGCGGCTGGCGAGCAGCCGCCGTCCGAACCGCACGACCGTCCAGCACCACCAGCGGTCGATGTCCTCCTCGGCAAGGTCGGCCCGCGACTCCCAGTACCGGCAGAGCTCGGTGAGCTCGGCGTCGGTCAGCGCGGCACAGCCCTGCACGAACGAGCCGGGGTGCCCCTCGAGGGGATCGACGCAGGACGGACCGTCGTCCACCACCCACGTCTGTGTCGCTGCGATCTGGTTCACCTGGGCCATGCACCGATCGTGGACCCGTGGCGTGGGGTCCGCCTCCGTCGAACGGTGGAGAACAGCACCATTCGGCCCCCGTGGACGTCGGAACTGTGCTGCTGCCACCGTGGACCGGGTGACACCATGGTCGTCATGGCATACGACGAAGGCGTCGCCCAGCGCATCCGCGACCTGGTGGTGGGCGAGCTGGACGTGACGGAGAAGAAGATGTTCGGGGGGTTGGCGTTCCTGGTGAACGGCAACATGTCGGTCGCCGTGAGTGGCAGCGGTGGGCTCATGGCCCGGCTGGATCCCGACGACTCGGACGCCCTCCTCGACGGCGTGGTGGTGACCCCGTTCGAGATGCGCGGCACGCCGATGCGGGGCTGGTTGCGGGTGGCCGAGGCGGGGTACGCCACCGACGAGCAGCTGGGCGAGTGGGTCGACCGGACCGTGGAGTTCGCGCGTACCCTCCCCCACAAGTGAGGCGGGGACGGGCCGCCCTGTCACAACGGCACCTGCTGTCCTGTCTGAGTGGGTACAGGAAGCGATCCACGAGGGAGTGAGCAGGATGAAGGTGTTCGTCGCAGGGGCCACCGGCGCGATCGGGCAGCAGCTGGTGCCGCTGCTGGTCGGAGCCGGCCACGAGGTCCACGGCATGACCCACAGCACGTCGAAGCAGGAGCTGGTCCGTCGGCTGGGCGCCGAACCGGTGGTTGCCGACGCGCTCGACGCCGAACAGGTCGCCGATGCCGTCGGACGCGTCGAGCCCGACGTGATCGTGCACCAGCTGACCTCGATCGGCCCGATGGACCTGCGGCACTTCGACCGGGCCTTCTCGATGACCAACCGGCTGCGTACCGAGGGCACCGACCACCTGCTGGCGGCAGGCCGGGCCGTGGGGGTGGAGCGGTTCGTCGCGCAGAGCTTCTTCGCGGCATACGAACGCGTCGGTGGCCCGGTCAAGACCGAGGAGGACTCGTTCGGCGTGGGCGCTGCCACGGAGATGCGCGAGACGGTTGCGGCGATCAGACACGTCGAGGAGGCCGTGCTCGCGGCGTCCTGGACGACCGGGATCGTGTTGCGGTACGGCGGTTTCTACGGCCCCGGGACCTCGCTCGGACCCGGCGGCGACCAGACCCAGGCCGTGCGCGGACGCAAGTTCCCGGTGGTCGGTGACGGAGGCGGGGTCTGGTCGTTCATCCACGTCGCGGACGCGGCGGAGGCGACCGTGGCTGCCATCGACCGCGGTCGAGCCGGCGTGTACAACATCGTCGACGACGAGCCGGCTCCGGTGCGCGAGTGGTTGCCCGCGCTGGCGCGGACCCTGGGGGCGCGACCGCCGATGCGCGTCCCGCGGTTCGTCGGGCGGCTCGTCACCGGCGAGCTGGGGGTGGCGATGATGACCGAGCTGCGGGGAGCCTCCAACGCCAAGGCCAGGAACGAGCTCGGCTGGCAGCCGGCACACTCGAGCTGGCGTGAGGGGTTCGCCGAGGTGGCGGGTCTCGAGAGGATGCGCGCATGACGTCCGCCGACGATGCCGCCGCCCGGGAGGCTCTGCTCGCCGCCCGGGAGGCTCTGCTCGACGAGCTGCGGCCGACCTCGTTCGGCATCGCCTACCGGATGCTCGGCAGCGTCTCCGAGGCCGAGGACGTCGTGCAGGAGTCGCTGCTCAAGGTGCACCAGTCGCTGGAGGCGGGCGAGGAGATCACGTCACCGCGCGCCTTCGTCGCCACGGTCACCACGAGGCTCGCGATCAACGAGCTGCGGTCGGCTCGGGTGCGCCGCGAACGGTACGTCGGCGAGTGGCTCCCCGAGCCGCTCGTCACGGGCGGTCGTGACGACCCGGCGGCCGTCGCGGAGACCGCCGACGCCCTGTCGCTGGCGATGCTCGTGCTGCTCGAGACGCTCTCCCCCGAGCAACGAGCAGCCCTGCTGCTGCACGACGTCTTCGGCTACGGGTACCCGGAGGTCGCCGACATCGTGGGCACGTCCGAGGTCAACGTGCGCCAGCTCACCAGTCGGGCCCGCCGGCACGTCCGGGACGCTCGCCCTCGCTTCCGGACGACCCGCAGGCAGCACGACGACCTGGCTCGCCGGTTCTTCGCCGCGGCCGGGAGCGGTGACCTCGCCGGCCTGGAGGCCCTGCTCGCCCACGACGTCGAGCTCACCGGTGACGGTGGTGGGAAGGTCCCCGCCCTGGCCAGGTCGCAGCGCGGTCGCAGCCGCGTCGCCCACACCCTGACGAACTGGCTGCACGCCCTCGCCCGCTTCCCGCAGGTGTCGATGCGTCCGGTCGAGGTCAACGGGGAACCCGGCGCGATCTACGTCGACGACCAGCAGCGGGTCCTGGGCGTCTGGTCCCTCGAGTTCGGCGGCGGTCAGATCGTCGGGATCCGCTCGATCGTCAACCCGGACAAGCTCGCCCACCTCGGTCCGGTCGGCGACGTCGCCGCCATCATCCGTTCCGCCCGCTGACCGTCCCCGATCCACGGGTATGCCGCGGAGCCACCTCCGCGGCATACCCGCCTCCCCGCCTTCCGGTCGAAGTGTCCGGATTCTCCAGCGGCCCTCGCCGTCCACCACCTAGCATCGGGCGACGAGTTCGGCTGGGATGTGGGGGCAGGGGCAGTGGGGACCGACGAACCCGTGGAGATGATCCACGTCGCACGGCCGACGCAGTGCGCCTGCGGCGAGCCGCTCCTCGCGGGCGAACGGGCCGGCCAGCTCGGGACGGACCCCACCCCGGTGTGTCTCTGGTGTCTGGCCGACGTGCGGGCGGGTCCGCCCCGGCCACGGCGCCGTCGCGACACGACCGAGTGGCCTGAGCAGCTCGCCCTTCTCTCCCCCGGCCCCTCGGGTGCTTACGCCTCCCCCACGACCACCGTCGTCGCAGAGTGGAGCGGTTCTCCCAAGGGCCCGAGATCCCCGAAGCGACCTCGTCGGCAGAGCGGTGGCGAAGGCCCCAGGACCGCGGTGTCGCTGCTGGTGACCATCGTGATCGTGGGGGTCGTGCTGCTGGGCATCCCCGCCCTGCTGGGCAGGTACTCCTCCGGGGCATCCACCCCGGGTGTCACCCACGGCAGCAGCGGGCTGCCCGCGGCCGCCCCGGTGTCAGGCATGCCCCTGGGCGGCAGCGATGACGCCACCGGTTCTGTGGTCCTGTGGCCACCGGTACCGGCTGACGCGAAGAACACGCCGTTGGGCCGGCCACCGGTCCAGCGATCGGCGTCGACCGACTACGCCTTCCTCAACCGTGTCAGCGACGACGCGAGCCGTCCCGTGGCGTGGGACCCGTGCCGCCCCATCCACCTCGTGGTCAACGCGGCGTCCGCTCCGCCCGGCGCCGACCGTCTGCTGACCGAGGCTGCGAGCCAGGTGAGCCTCGCGACGGGGCTGCAGTTCGTGATCGAGGGACCGACGGACGAGCGGCCGTCGGAGGACCGGCCGACGGTGGACCAGGCGAGGTACGGCAACCGCTGGTCCCCGGTGCTCGTCTCGTGGACCGACCCCGGCGTGGTGCCGCGGCTCAAGGGCACGGTCGTCGGGCTGGCCGGACCGGATGAGGCCAGCTCCGTCGGCGACCAAGACCGGCACTACGTGAGCGGGATCGTGGACTTCGACGGGCCGGCCTTCAACGACATCCTGACCAGCGGTGACGGTTGGGCGAACGCCCGTTCGATCGCCATGCACGAGCTGGGTCACCTCGTCGGGCTGGATCACGTCCCTGCGAAGAGCCAGATCATGTACGAGAGCGACCAGGGTCGGACACAGTTCGGCAAGGGCGACCTCGAGGGCCTGCGGCAGCTCGGGTCGGGTCCCTGCTTCACCCGATGACGCCCCGCTCCAGCACGACCGCGGGGCGACCGGCTCGTCGTGAACCGGCCGCCCCGCGGCATACCTGAGTTGTGTGCTGAGCAGTTGTGGCGCTGAGCCAGGGACTCAGGCGACGCGCGACTGGGGCGCTGTCTCCTTGGTCTTGGCGGCGTCACGCTCGACGATGTCGCCGAGGGCGTCGTCGATCGCCTTGAGCTGACCGGCCTCGAGCTTCACGCCGGCTGCCTTGACGTTCTCGTGCACCTGCTCGGGGCGCGAGGCGCCGACGAGTGCGGCGGCCACGTTGTCGTTCTGGAGGACCCAGGCGACGGCGAGCTGGGCCATCGACAGGCCCGCCTCGTCGGCGATGGGCTTGAGCTTCTGGACGCGGGTGAGCACGTCGTCGTTCATGAACCGCTTGATCATGTCCGCGCCGCCCTTCTCGTCAGCGGCGCGCGAACCCTCCGGCGGCTTCTGGCCGGGCTGGTACTTGCCGGTGAGCACGCCCTGGGCGATGGGGCTCCAGACGATCTGGCTGACCCCGAGCTCCTTGCTCGTGGGGACGACCTCGTCCTCGATGACGCGCCAGAGCATCGAGTACTGGGGCTGGCTCGAGATGAGCTGGATGTTGAGCTCCTTCGCGAGCTTCACACCCTCGCGGATCTGGTCGGCGGTCCACTCGCTGACGCCGATGTAGAGCGCCTTGCCCTGGCGGACGACGTCGGCGAACGCCGTCATCGTCTCCTCGAGCGGCGTCTCGGTGTCGTACCGGTGCGCCTGGTAGAGGTCGACGTAGTCGGTCTGCAGTCGCTGCAGCGAGCCGTTGATCGACTCCATGATGTGCTTGCGGGACAGGCCGGTGTCGTTCTTCCCACCGGGACCGGTCGGCCAGTAGACCTTGGTGAAGATCTCCAGGCTCTCGCGCCGCTCGCCCTTGAGGGCGTCGCCGAGGACGGTCTCCGCCTTGGTGTTGGCGTAGACGTCGGCGGTGTCGAACGTGCTGATGCCCGCGTCGAGAGCCGCGCGCACGCACTGCGTGGCGACGTCGTTCTCGACCTGCGAGCCGTGGGTGAGCCAGTTGCCGTAGGTGATCTCTGAGATCTTGAGACCACTGTTGCCGAGGTATCGGAATTCCATGCTTCAACCGTATGCCGCGCGGCCCGGGCCCGCTCGTCCGGTCCCAGCCCTCGGCTCGTCCCCGGCGTCGGCGGGGCCTGGGCACGGCTGTGGCCCCACCCGGTCAGAGCAGGGTCCGGGGCGCGGTCACGCCGGCTCCTGGGCGGCGCGCTGTGCCAACAGCTGGTCATAGCTGCCGAGCACCAGGTCCCACTCCACCCACTCACCGGCATCGTCACGGACCACGCGCCCGGCCAGGCGCCGGCTGTGCACGGTCGTGTGGTGCCGCTCGCACAACAACGCCGCGTTGCCCAGGTTGGACGACCCGAAGTCGGCCCAGTGCACCAGGTGGTGGGCATCCGTCCAGTGGGGCGGCATCGAGCACCCGGGATAGGTGCAGCCGCCGTCTCTCAGCCACAGTCGCCGCATCTGGGCCGGGGTGAAGAACCGCACCGCCCGACCCTGGTCGAGCACCTCCCCCGCCGATCCCAGCACCATCGGGACCACGGAGGCGTTGCAGGCGAGGCGGCGCACCGTCCCCGGCGCCAGCATCGTCCCCGACTCCGGACCGCCGATCACGACGCCGGCGCCGCGAACTCCGCTGGCCAGGGCGTCCCAGTCCATGGTCACGATCAGCTGGGTCTTCGTGTGGGGCCCCACCCCTTCACCCGCGGCAACCGCTCGACCCACCAACGCCAGGAGCGCCTCGCCCCGCCTCTGGTCCGACCCGCGCAGATCGCGTTCCCCGTCGACAGGCCTGGGTGAGGACAGGGGGCCGAGCGCCGCCTCGAGCACGGCCTTGCCGGCGACATCGAGCACGAGCCGGTACTCAGCGGTCCCGGTGCCGTCCTCCACGGGCTGCGACAAGGCGACGAACCGCCGGGCGACGTCCTGCTGCAGCTGGAGCTCACCGTCCTGGCCGTACCTCGCCAGCAGGGCCGGGCGCACCAGGCGGCAGCCGCGCGGCCCGTGCTCCGCGGCCATGTCGATCAGGCCTTCCAGCACGTGGGGCTCAGCACCATCGGCCAGGCCAGGTCGCAGACGGTCCGCCTCTGCCACCACCACCGCGGCCGAACGGACGGGGAGTCGTCCAGCGTCCACGGCCTCCTTGATCGGCTGGTTGCACGGCTTGGCGAAGGCGACAGCAACAGCGACGAGCTGTCCTGCACCCCCTGCACGCGTCGACGGCGCATGGTGCCGGACCCATTGCGTCACCGTCATCGCCGCGGCACCTCCGGAGGCGTCCCCTCGCCCGATGGCCTCGCTGACGATGGCGACCCTCGCCGCGTCGCACGACGCGCTGAGGGCATCGACCTCACCGAGCAGCTCACCGAGCCCACCGCTGCCCGGGACCTGCCAGAGCGAGTCCGCGATCCCGGTCAGCAGCTCTCTGGCAGCCGCGATGTGTTCGCGTCGCTGCTCGAGCCCCGGGCTTGCTTCCATACAAGAACACTAACCGGTGCCACCGACAGCGCTCCCACTCAGCCGAGACCCAGTCCCGTTGTGCTGCAACACTTTTCGCAGACACACCGACTGGTCATGAGCAATCCCTACGCGCCCTTCCTGTGGACAACCGAGCCGCCACGTCGCTCCTGTGGACAAGCGGTCACGGCAGCCGTGAAGCGTGCCCGGTCAGCAATCCGACTGCCCAGCACTCCGTTCAGCGAGCAGGTTCGAGCGCCGGCGTGCCCTCCTCGGCGGCTTCCCCGGGGCTGGCGGGTTCGGCGGCGTCGAGTGCGGCGTCACGGCGCGACAGCGCGCTGGGCCACCACATGTGCCCCTTGGCGTCGAGGTTGAGCGCAGTCACGAGGACCGAGCGGACCACGAGCGTGTCGAGCAGCACCCCGAGGGCCACCGCGATCCCGATCTCCGCGAAGGAGACCACGGGCAGGGTCCCGAGCACCGCGAAAGTACCTGCGAGGACCAGGCCCGCCGACGTGATCACGCCCCCGGTGGCGGCCAGACCCACCAGGGCGCCGCGACGGGTGCCGATCTCCTTGGCCTCCTCGTGCACGCGGGTCATGAGGAAGATGTTGTAGTCGATACCCAGCGCGACGAGGAACACGAAGACGAACAGCGGCAGGGAGGAATCAGCCCCGGCGAACCCGAGGACGTTCCGGAAGATCAGCGACGAGAGTCCGAGGGCCGCACCGAAGGACAGGACCACGGTGCCGATGAGGATCAGCGGCGCGGTGATCGCCCGAAGCAGCAGGACGAGGATCAGCAGCACCACGCCGAGGATGAGCGGGATGATCCGCAGGTTGTCGTCGGCGGACGCGCGGAGGGTGTCTGCCCGGGTGGCGGTGTCGCCGCCCGCGATCGCGTCGGCACCAGGGACGCCTGCGATGGCCGCACGGATCCGGTCGACGCTCTTCGTCGCGGCATCGGAGTCCGGCGCATCGGAGAGGGTCGCCTGGATGAGCGACCGGCCGCCCTTGGTGACCGGGTCACCGACCGACGAGACGCCCTCCACCCCCTGCAGGGTCGTCCTGACGGCCGCAGCCTGACCGGCGTTCGTGAGGACCAGGACCGGTGAGCCGGCACCCGCTGGGAAGTGCCTCGCCAGAACCTGTTCGCCCACAACGGATTCCGGCGTCCCGTAGAACGCGTCCTTGTTCTGCAGGCCCACCGCGTTGAGCTGGAAGATGCCCAGCGAGGCGACCGCGAGCAGGAGCCAGGTGACGACCCAGGTGCGCCGGGGCGCCCGAGCGATCCGGGCGCCGATGCGGGCCCAGACGCCGTCCCGGGTGTGGTCGACCGAGCCGTACGACGGCCTCACCGGCCAGAAGATCCAGCGACCGCACACGACCAGCAGCGCAGGCAACAGGGTCAGCATGACGAGCAGCCCCACGGCGACGCCGATGGCCGCCACCGGGCCCAGTCCCTTGGTGGAGTTCATCGTCGCGACGAGCAGGCACAGCATGCCGGCGATGACCGTTGCCCCGGAGGCGAGGATCGCCGGGCCGGCACGGTGCAGGGCGAAGGCCATGGCTTCGTGCCGGTCCTCGTGTCGGCGCAGCTCTTCCCGGTAGCGCGCGACGAGCAGCAGCGCATAGTCGGTGCCTGCCCCGAACACGATGACGGTGAGGATGCCAGAGCTCTGCGCGTTGACGGTGAGGGTGTCGTCCTTGGCGAGGAAGTAGATGACGGCCTGCGCGACGAAGAGCGCGGTGCCGGCCGAGACCACGGGGATGAGCCACAGCACCGGGCTGCGATAGGTCAGCAGCAGGATGATGATGACCACGGTCATGGCGCTGTACAGCAGCTTCCCGTCGATGCCCGAGAACGCCTCGGAGGAGTCGGCCGAGAACCCGACCGGTCCGGTCACCTGCATCGACAGGCCGTCGGGGCGGTCCTGGGCGATGGTGCGCAGGTCCTTGACCGTCGCACCGAGCGAGTCCCAGCCCGCGTCGCCCGCGTCGACCGGGACGATGACCTGGATCGCCTTGCCGTCCTTCGACGGGATCGGGCCGACGCTGTCGTTCTTCACCGGCGCCAGGGCGTCGAACTTCGCCACCTGCGCGGTCACGGCCTGCGTGTCCGCTGCGGTGAGCCCGGCCGCCCGCTCGTAGACGATGACCGCAGGGAACTCGTTCTTGCTCTGGAACGCCTCGATCTGCTTGACCACCTGCGTGGACTGCGCGTTCGCCGGGAGCCACGCGACGGCCTCGTTGTTGAGGACGCCCTGCAGCTTGCCGGCCGGGCCGAACGCGGCGGCCAGCACCACCAGCCAGAACCCGACGACGAACCACTTGGTCATCCGTGACGACGGGAACCTGGCGAACCAGCCGACGTCCCCCATCCGCGTCTGCGCCATGCCCGTGCCCTCTCCCTAGCGTTGTCGCACCCCCTGCCGGCGCCGTCCTCGTCAACGGTAGGCCTCGGTTCCGATGGTGGACAACGGTTTTCGTCGCCTCTGGGGGTCCGGCTCAGGGGCCACTCAGGGGTCACCCTGAGACCACTTCGGGCATTTCAGGGCGTATGCCGCGTGGCTACGACAACGGTCGGACGCACCTGCTGCGGACGGCACGCCGTTCGTCGTCGGTGCCGCCCTCGCGGTCCTGCTGGTGGTGCGTCGGCTCGTGCATGACCGCATCGCGGCCTCCGCGACGGGCACCCTGGTGGCGAGAGGGTTCTACCTCGCGATCGCGGTCTACGGCTTCGTGCTGCTGGGCATGGACGTCGCGGACTTTGCCTGACCTCGTGGCAGGTCGCGCACAGCCGAGGCCGCCGACGCCGCGAAGAGTGCGGCGAAGCCGGCGCCCATGACCCAGGTCAACGGCCGGTCAGTGAGGAACTCGTGTCGGGCGCGGACTGCGGCCACGAGGATGAGCGCGAACATCACGAGCTGGACCCGTCGCATCAACCGCACCGTGTCCCAACGGTCGTCGATCAGCACGGCGAGGCCGGCCGCGCCCAGGCAGAACGTCGCCCCGACGACTCGCGCCGTCAATGGCGTGAGCGCCCACGGCCAGACGGTGACTGCCCGTGCCGGGGCTGCGAACATCAGCAGACCGGTCAGCACCGCCAGTCCGCCCACCCCGGCCACGGACCACCGGGCCACCCGACCGAGGCGAGGTGCGTCCGGTGCCGACGGCGCGGCATACCGCTGGTTGGCGAACCAGGCAGCAGCAACGAGGAACGGCGCGGTGAAGTAGAGCCCGGCCCACAGCCAGAACGCGAGCCGGTCATGGACGAACTTGTCCCAGTGGATGATCGTGGCGATGCCGAGCAGCGTGGCGAACAGGGCCACCGAGACGAATCCGGCGCGGACGGCGACCCACCGACGTTCGACGAGGAGGACCCGGAGGAAGAAGTAGCAACCGCCGAGGTAGGCCGACGCGAGCAGCATTGAGGTCATCTGCGCCTGGATCGGCCACGACCACACGCGCGCTGTCTGCCCGGGGAACCCGTAGAGGATCACGAACGCCACCAGCAGGAACGGCGCGATGAAGGCGGAGAGTGCGCGGGTGGTGCCCAGGACACGGTCGTCGAGGGCTCGGTGGCTGCTCACGTCGCCACCTCCTCGAGCCTCGTCACGGCGTCGAGGAGGGCGGAGTAGGAGGCGACGAGCGCACGGCGTTCGGCGGCGAGCCGGGGGTCCGTGAGGTCGCAGCCCGCCGCGACCCACGCATCCGAGAGGTCCATCGCCTCGGCGCGCCACCGGGCGGCTTCCTGCATCGACTCGCGCGGTGCCGAGTAGACGTGGGAGTAGAGGTCGACCAGGGCGTTCTCGAGCTCGGCGCGGGACCCGTCACCATGGGCTGTGTCCTCAACGGCGGTCGTCGCTGCGGCGCTCTCTGCGGTGACGGGCACGTCGCGTTGGCGGTACCGGTGCAGGCGCCACCACTCGACCTCCAGCTCCGAGGCCTTGACGGGGTCGAAGGTCAGGTCCGAGTGCGCCAGGACGAGCCGGTAGAACCCGAGCATCGCGGCCCGGGCAGCGTCCGGATCGTTGTCGGGCACCGGAGCCCACGCCCGATTGGCCTGCAGGACGTACCACGCGGCGACGAGCGTGAGTCGCGGCCCGAGCCCGAACCCGGCACCGACCATCCCGACGAACGAGCGCAGGGCGGTGACCCACTCGCGCCGGTAGTAGCTCGCCCACGCCTGCGTCTCGAGGCGACCCAGCGCGACGGCATCGAAGTCGCGCGGACTGTGGCGACTGAGGCTGTGGCGACCCAGCACGGCGCACCTGGCTTCCCGGCCGGAGTCGTCCGTGGCAGCCGCTGACAACTGCCGGTCCTGAGGCCGATACTAGTCGCGCAGGGCCACCTCGTCAGGGGGTCAGATGCTCCATCCGTTGCCCGGTCGCGACATCACCGCAGTGGTTGCTGCCATGGATGACCGACTCCTCCGGATGCCTCCCGAACGAGCCGCGCAGCGGGTGTTCCTCGAGACGTACCGCCGTACGACGCTGGCTGTGGCTGCTGCGATGGCCGACGCCTGCTTCGAGGACCCGGACTGGGTGGAACGGTGGGACGTGGCGTTCGCCGACCTCTACCTCGCGGCTCTCGATCTCGACCTGTCCGGCAGTCCTGCCGTGCCCCGCCCGTGGGCGCTGGCCTTCGGGGCGCCCGCTTCCCTGCCGGCGCTCCGGCACGTGCTGCTGGGCATCAACGCTCACATCAACTACGACCTGCCCCAGGCATTGCTCGCGGTGATCCCGGACGCGGACTTCGCCTCATCTGTCGTTGTTGCGCGGCGGGCTCGGGACCACGAACGGATCGACGGTGTCCTTTCCTCGCGGGTCGCTGCGGAGGACTCCGAGCTCGGTGCGGTGTCGCCGCCGACCCTTCTCGATCGGGCGCTCCAACCGCTGAACCGGTTGTCCTCCAAGCGATTCCTGCGCGAAGCGCGACAGAAGGTGTGGCACAACACGATGGAACTCCAGCGCGCGCGGGTCCAGGGAGAGGACGCGTATGCCGCTCGGCTGGCTGAGCTCGAAGTGCTCAGTGCCGCGCGGATCGCCGACCTGCTGGCGCCGGGGCAGGTGTTGCTGCGGTTGGCCGTGGCTGGGTTCGGTGTGAGCCTTCCCCCGGCTCATGGGTCCTGAATCCGCCCTGCTTGGTCGTGGCTCGGGTCTTGGTTCCCGCGGATCAGAACGAGAGCATCCCGCTGACCAACGCCTGCCAGGTCATCGGTCCCACGACCCCGTCGACGACGACGGACGGGATGTCGGCGTGGAGCGCCTGCTGGAACCCCCGGACCGCGGCCTCGGTCTTGGGGCCGAAGTTGCCGTCGACCGCGAGTCCCTTGCTGGGGTCGCCCGACAGGTTCCGGAACTGGAACTCCTCCTGGACGCCACGCACTGCGTCGCCGGTGGAACCTCGGCGGACGGTGACGATGAGCGCGGCCCACGTCAGGGGTCCGACGATCCCGTCAACGGTCAGGTGCTTGGCCTGCTGGAACGCCCGGACGGCCTGGTCGGTCAACGATCCGAAGTTCCCGTCGACGCTGACCGCATGACCCGACTGCCGCAACAGGTCCTGCAAGGTGCGGACCGGGTGGTCCTGGTCCCCCTTGCGCACGAGCGGCCACGGACTGAGTGAACCTGGCATGACTGCCTCCCCAACTCGAGCGGGCGCATCCCCCTGATGCCCCTCGATCCACCATCCTCCGGGCAGGACTGGCGGTCAATAACCGGTCGTCGCTCATGCAACGGCCACGACTCCTGGCCGCGATCTAGGCGATCTGCAGTCGCTGCGGCGAGCCGTTGATCGACTCAATGATGTGCTTGCGGGACAAGCCGGATCGTTCTTCCCCGCCTTGGCCGGTCGGCCAGTAGACCTTGGTGAAGATCTCCAGGCTCTCGCGCCGCTCGCCCTTGAGGGCGTCGCCGAGGACGGTCTCCGCCTTGGTGTTGGCGTAGACGTCGGCGGTGTCGAACGTGCTGATGCCCGCGTCGAGAGCCGCGCGCACGCACTGCGTGGCGACGTCGTTCTCGACCTGCGAGCCGTGGGTGAGCCAGTTGCCGTAGGTGATCTCTGAGATCTTGAGACCACTGTTGCCGAGGTATCGGCATTCCATGCTTCAACCGTATGCCGCGCAGCGGGCTCCCGCTCGGCCGGCACCATCCCCCGTGGGCCTCCATGCCGCAATGGCGGGACATCAGCGACCTCCGACACGGACGGGGCGTCGGTCGCTCAAGCTTTGCGGCCCTCCGTGGGACTGGGGCGCAGAGCATGGCGTCCTGCTGCCGTGTAATGCCTTGTGGTGTCGCCGGTACCGAAGACGGTGGGGGCGGCGATGGGTCCAACGAAGCCCGAGGCCAATGACTACACGCCAGTAGGCGACCGGTGCGAACTCGTGCATTGAGGACTTGCACGGTCAACGCTCGATCGACAGAAAGTAGTCCTTTTGGACGATTAGGGACGGGCGCTGCCAAACAGGCACGCCCCACAAGCCAACATAGGTCGCTGGGCGACCCAATCACTCAGTGCATACCCAAAGCCCCTCGACCAAGCGCGGGAGCGCGGTTGCCCACGAGACGCATGTCGGCTATATTTCCGATATCTAGCCGAAGGGTAGTTCCTCCATGGAGAGCAAACACGAACGATTTCGCCGCCTAGCAGCAACTCGGGGCGACCGGCTGATCCGGGAGATTTCGCTGCTCGGCAACCTGTCCAACACAAAGAACTACGAGTTCACTCCGGCGGATGTAGAGGCCCTGTTCGGGCCGATCGTGCGGGAGCTGACCGAGTGCCGGGCACGCTTCGATCCAACGACAGCTTCAAGCCGAAAGGTGCAGTTCAGTGATTGACGAGTATGAATTCCACTTCGAGGAAGCCCGACTATCTGGATATCAGGGCCCGAATAATCCAGCCGAGGAGTACTTCACGGGCCGCGAGCCGAGCGAGGCCGTCGTGAGGGAGTGCATCCAGAACTCCTTGGACGCCCGCTCGGACAGCGACACGCCCGTCCGCGTGCATCTCGAGTTGCGTTTGGTTGCGACCGAGATCATCCCGGACATTGCGGGCCTACGTGATGCCGCGGCCCGAGCATGCACGGAGGCCGGGAACCTTCAAGGCGCCGGATCGCTCAAGGTGGCCTTGGAGACCGCCAAGCAGGAGGAGGTATGGGTCCTCGCGGTCTCCGACTTCGGGACGCGTGGTCTGGAAGGCAGCGAGGCCGTGGACGATGAGCAGTCCCCTCTGAGCATTTTGACTCGAGGCTCTGGGGCCTCTTCAGATCAGGGAAGCCGGGGGGGGTCCTTCGGGATTGGCTCGGCAGTAGGCACCATGGCCTCAGCCATGTCCACCGTCCTGTACCGAACCCGTCGAGCCTCAGATCCGGATGTGATCATCGCGGGCTACACGCGGTTGGCCTCGTTCCACGACGCGAACCGCGTTCGTCGCCGCGGCGAGGGTTTCCTCACTTCGTCCCACGTTCACGGTGACTTCAAGTACATGCGCAACGAAGCACTGTTTCCTGGATTCTCTCAGCGCTTAGCCCCGGGCACAGACGTGTTCATCCTCGGATACGTCGACGCGGCCGCGGATCGCGAAC
Organism: Pedococcus soli; assembly: GCF_054782575.1. Lineage (NCBI taxonomy): Bacteria > Bacillati > Actinomycetota > Actinomycetes > Micrococcales > Intrasporangiaceae > Pedococcus > Pedococcus soli. The sequence continues at coordinate 968,377 of NZ_BAAGSF010000006.1, forward strand.
TTTATAAAGTTCGCAACGCCGTCGCAGCCAACTTCTTCGCGGCCATCGACGGCGGCAAGCTGATCGTGGAAGGCGGTAGCGAAGCGGGCACCTGGACTCTGGACTCCGGCTCCCTGCCAGAGGTGATGTCCAGCGTCGACGAGCTCCGCAGCGAAGTGCTTCCCTTCTACAAGGCATTGAAGGACCCCCGCCCAATTGTTGGGCGATTGCCGGGCCTCGGTGAGGTGAGCCTGCACATCTACGAGGACGACACTCTTGGCCATCCCCGCGGAACTTGGACCATGCGTTCCCCACTCATGAAGATCGATACCTTTGTCCACCGCATCCCTGCGCCCTACGCGGCCGTCTTGATTTGCGCTGACGAGCCTGGCAACACGGCCCTCCGCAAGATCGAGCCGCCCGAGCACACGAAGTGGAACGAGAAGGGTCCGAGGTCCAACGGCCCGTTGGTCTCGGCGCTGAAGACTTGGGTGCGCACTGGGCTGCGTGAACGCCTGCGCACCGAACACGGAGCCGACGCACATGTCCGGGGCTTGGAGGCCTTCCTGCCCCTTGCATCCGGTAGCGCTAAAGCCAGTGACGGAGGCCGCGGCACTCCTGCAGGCAGTGACGAAGCCAGCGACACTGAGTCCTCCCGCCGCGTCGGTGAAGTCGCGACGTACGCCATCGAGATAGCGAATCAGGGCGCCTTCAGGGCACGCGTTCGTCGCCCCGCAGTTTCTGGCGACGGTGAGGAAGCCGTGGGCAAGGGCAAGGATAGAGGCGGGTCGGGCGGTAAACGGCAACCCGGCGACGGCTTGGACGGGCAGGGAGCGGCCGGAGATGGCAAGTCACGTATCGATGCCGGAGACCTGAAATTCAGGAGCTTTAGACCGGCCGGATCCCCACAAACCACGGTGGTGTTGACGCCGAAGGTAAACGCTTCGGGCGACCTGCATCTCGCAACGTTGGGAGCATCGGGGACAGATGAGGAGAACGACCTTGAGATTAGATCAGCAGTTCTCCATGACGGCGACGACCGAAAGGCGCTGAAAGTGGAAGGAATGATCATCCGCGACTTGGTCTTGGTGGCGGACGTGCCGAATCGCATTGAGCTCCAGTTCAGCACGCATCGCGGATACCGTCTGGGGGTGAAGAATGCCTAGGCGTGGTTCCTATCCCCACCCGGTGTTGGATGGTAGCGACGACGTGCAGGGCCTCTTCGAGGGCCGAACGGCGTTGATTGATCAAGGGGTCGATTACGTCGACGTTCGTATCGACATTCTCTTTGAGAGTGCTGAACTTCGACACCTCGTGGATGTTGGCTGCGCCGAGATCGTGGCCAGATGGCGCTGTTCCGCAACCTTCGCAACTGGACATATTTCACTGACCACCGAGGACATCGGGAATGAGCTGGTCCGATGCTCGGGCAACCTAGATCAGGAGGACCTGGACGGGCGAGTCGACATTCACCTGCTGATGATCGCGACTCGGACGCTGCCGCAGTACAAACTTCTTACCCAGCATTCTGACTACGGCGATGCTTCCTTCTCATTGGAGAGGGGCGCCATCTTGGCTGATGGTGGCACGGTCTCCATCGAAGCGCGCAAGAAGTATGACCCAATGACGCCTCCTCTGGAGTCTTGCTTCAAATTTGTTAAGAAGTCTGGCAACCGTCGCTACATGGAGGTGGACGCCGCTGACGACGACTACATCAGGGTTCAGTTGCCTAGCGCGACATTTGATCTCTTCCGCAGCCAAGGAATGCTCCCCGAGGTCCAGATCTCAACCGTCGTGCTGCCTGCGCTCATGGAAGCCATCGATGCCTTCAAGGAAAAGGAGTCGACACCAACGAATGGTGGGTGGCGAGGAACGATTGAACGACTGCTCGACGCCAAGAATCTGAACGACAAGTCGACCCTAGTCGCGGCACAAGCAATTCTCGAGGACCCCATCTCTGCAGGTCTCAAACGTCTCGACATGTTGTCAGAGGAGAGCATATGAGCACATCAATGGTCCTCACTGAGGACGCCGTCGACGCACTTTGGTCGAACTTGGCCAACGCGACCACCGCAGCAGATTTCTTGGAAACCACCAAGGAAATCACTACCAACCCCGAGAACCTCCTTCGGCTTCCATTCGACCTGGGAGTTCTCCCCGCCCTGAAGGCAGATGGCCCACGGGGATCGTTCGAATTCGATAATGCCATAGACCTGTACGAAGCTCTCGGTCCGATGCCCCGTGTCGCTGCCGCGGATCCGCGCCTTTGGTCGTACTTGGCGTTCGGACCCTACTCGGATTACATGAGCGCACGGTGGTCGCCCGACGGCGTACGCAACTGGCGAGCTCGGTTCAACGGCAGATGGCTCGTGCGTAGCGCGACGACTGGCAGCCTGATTCGTCATGGACTTGCCAGGCTTTGGTGGTTGGCAGAGCTGACCTACGACCCCCACCTTGAGCGGAGCCTGTCCAAAGAACATGCCGACCCGTGGTGGTACCTGCGCGTAGCGTTGGCACGCGAGGACAGGATTATGGCCCTATTCGACCGCGAAGCAGGCTCCATCGACAATCTCCGATTTGCGCTGTTGGATCTCTGCGATCGGGACTCCGTCGCCTCTACAGAAGACGGGCTCCGGGCATTGATGAAGGAAGTGACTCTTTCATACGGCTACCGAGACTTGGCTGCCCTTTCAGCGGAAGAGACTGACGCGCTGCTTCGGTCGCTCATCCCTGCTGTCTGATCCCGGGCGCCGCCCAGCGAATCCGAGACTCGCTGGGCGGCGCCCGCAGGAGATGCGCGGATCTCGTGCTCCCAAATTCTTAGGACGCTCCAGCCTAAGGCGGTGAGCGCCTCGTCAGTCGCTCGATCTCGCCTTCTGTTCGCCTCGATCTTTGTCAGCCACCACGTTGTATTGCGCTTAGGCTCGATGAAATGCTCCGAACACCCATGCCAGAAGCAGCCGTCGACAAAGACAGCGAGTCGCTGCTTGGTGAAGGCCACATCGATACTTCTGCGCAGAATGCCAGGCACAGGGAAGTTCACTCGATATCGGAGGCCAGCGGCATAAAGGAGGCGGCGAAGTATCAACTCAGGCGTCGTATCCTTGCGCTTCTGGCGCTCGAAACGACGGCGCACCTCCTCAGAAGAGGCTGACGGCCGTTTCGTCATGCGCGACTCGCTTCGGAAGGAGCTGAATGAATTCTCGTATGGTGAGGAGGTCGCGGCGATCAGGTTCAGTGAAGTCCTTGTGCCGGTCCGCAGGGACGACCAGTCGTACTCCGGCCTCTCGGATCTCGCGCATCTGCGCGGACGAGATCCCGCGCTGAAGGGTGACCAAGTAGCGTATGTGCGCCTTGGGCCCCTCACTCACGATCTGCCGCCACCTGTCCTTGCAAGTAGTTTTTACAGCTACGACGAACACGTCTTCAGAGCCTGGCGCGGCGGCATCGTAGGCCTCTGCAGAAGGCATGACGAAGTCTGGTCGGGTTCCATCCAACCGCGGTTGCGCTTCGAACGCGATGCCATGCTGCTCAAGTACGGTCTCAAGATGCGACTCCAAGGACTTGCCGGCCCTGGACTTCCGCCTTTGCAGAACAGAGTTGGCTTCCGTGACAAAATCGTCAACGCTGTTGAAGCCACCTTGAACCCGCTCGAGCACATGGCGCGCCTCAATGGCCTTGAACAGATCGAATTCGACACCGAGGTACTCAACCAAGAGATCGTCGGGGGGCTGAATCTCGCCCGCCGCGCATGCGTGGACGATGTTCCTAGCGGTGGCTGACATGACTGCGGTGCTGGGAAAGCCTTCGGCCTTGGCAGCAGCGTTTCGAATCTGGATGTCGTGGCAGTCGCTTGGAACCGCTCGGTTTCGCTGAACGCCCTCAGCTCCCAGGAACATCGACCAGCTGGCGTCATCAAAGGTCACGCCCAGCGCTGCGCAGACCTCATCGATGTCATCGGAGTCGTCAAGAACATGGCCAAGCCAGACATCGACGTCCCGTTGGATCAGGACCAAGACGCCACCGAGACGCTCCGGGGCTATAGCCCAGAAATTGTGGATCCGATTGAACGACGTAATGCGATACTCACTTTTCGCGATGCCGTACCACTTCACGATCGAGTGCGTCACCGTCCCATCGGACCATTCGATATTGATCGGGTGATCGTGGTTGACTCCGCGCTCCGGTGGCTGCGGGGTGAAGTACGCCGCCGCGTTGACTCCGATGTAGAAGCCCTTCTGGTGGGCCCCAGTAAGGCCCAAGTCGTTCCGGCTGGCGACCTTAAGGAAGGCAACTCCAGACTCGAGAGCTTCACCGATCACCCGATCAGCCAGCAGCGAGCTCATGAGCCTCATTCACACGGACACGCCAATCAAGACCCAGCAGGGTCGCGTGCTGCGTGACAATTTCGATCTGGCGGGCGACCGCCTCCGCAACCTTTGGAACCACTGCGTTGCCGAACTGGCGATACGCCTGAGTGTCCGACACGACGATGTCCAGACGCTCCATCGGGAAGCCCATGAGCCGGCCAGCCTCGAGTGGCGTCAGCCGCCGCGGGTTCCGACCTGGACCCTGGTCGATGAGAATCTCAGATCCATCTTTGTGGTACCTCGCCGACAGCGTGCGAGCAACACCATCGAGGCTAGGCTTTCCGAAGCCAAATCCATTGCCCTTCAAGCGGTGCTTGTCGGCGTAGTTCTGCAGATACCGCCAGAGCAGATCGGACAGGGTGTACTTCGGGTCGACTTCGGGCTCAAGAATGGAGCGGAGGACGTGCGGGCGCCCGTCGGAAACCGGGAACTCGAAGGGAACTCCGTCCGGGAAGACGGTGGCGAAAACATCCCTACGGAATCCGACGATGAAAATTCGCTCCCGGTGCTGTGGCACCCAGCCCGCGGCGTCGATGATCTGCGCGTGCACCTCGTAGCCCAATTCGTCTAGCTTGGCCGAGATCACTCGCCAGGTCTTGCCCTTGTCGTGTGACAGGAGGTTCTTGACGTTCTCGAGCAGCAGGACGGATGGCTGCTTCGCTTCGATGACGTCAGCCAAGGCAAAGAAGAGGTTTCCCTGCTTGGCGTCGTCGAATCCGTGAGCGCGACCGAGCGAGTTCTTCTTCGACACGCCGGCCAACGAGAACGGCTGACAGGGAAAACCTGCCGCGAGGATGTGGTGGTCCGGGACGCTGCTGGGCTCGATCAGGTTGATGTCGCCCGCAGGCTTCTCACCGTGCCACGCCTCGTACGTCATCTGTGAGTGCTTGTCCCATTCGGAGGAGAAGACGCACTCTCCTCCTATGGACTCGAGGCCCAAGCGGAGGCCGCCGATCCCGGCGAAGAGGTCGATGAACTCAAAACTGGACGCTGACTGGTCAGCCACGTCACTCCTATCGCGTCAGTCGACCCTGTGATTGGTTGTTGATGCGAGTCTGCCAGGGGCTCGGAGGAATCCCCTCCAAGCCCCTGGCGTGTCGTCAGATCAGCTGCAGCCGCTGGTGCTGCCGCAACCCTCGCAGACGTAGCAGGAGCCGGCGGGGCGCATCTTGGTCCCGCAGGTCATGCACATCGGCGCGTCGGCCGAGATGCCCTGGAACTTCTCCAGCAGCTCTGCGGACGAGTGGACCTCACCCGAGACCTCACGGGCCGAGGCCGCACCAGCACCGGACTTCACCGTGTCGGCCTTGAGGGACTTGCCCTCGACCGCAGGCTCGGACTTGGCAGCCGGCTTGGCGACGGAGACCGGGGCGGACTGGCTGAAGTTCTCCAGCTCGTCCTCGAGCTCCTCGTCCGACTCGTCGGACTCGGTGGCCTGGTAGGAACCGGTCTCGAGCTGACGCGCACGCTCGGCAGCGGTGTGGATGCCCATGAACGAACGGGTGTCGAAGTCCATGTGGTCCAGCGCCAGGCGACGGAACACGTAGTCCATGATCGACTGTGCCATCCGCACGTCGGGGTCGTCGGTCAGGCCGGCAGGCTCGAACCGCAGGTTCGTGAACTTCTCCACGAAGGTCTCCAGCGGCACGCCGTACTGCAGGCCGATCGACACGGCGATCGAGAAGGCGTCCATGACACCGGCGAGGGTCGAGCCCTGCTTGCCGAACTTGAGGAAGATCTCGCCCAGGTCGCCCGACTCGTAGGTGCCGGCGGTGAGGTAACCCTCGGCGCCGCCCACGGCGAACGACGTGGTCTGCGAGGTACGACGCTTCGGCAGGCGCTTGCGCACCGGGCGGTACTCGATGACCTTCTCGACCATGGCCTCGGCAGCTGCCGTGGCCTTGTCAGCGGCAGCGTCCTTGGCGGTGGAACCACCATCGGACAGCGGCTGGCCGACCTTGCAGTTGTCGCGGTAGACCGCGATCGCCTTGAGGCCGAGCTTCCAGCCCTGCATGTGGACGTCCTCGATCTCCTCGACCGTGGCGTCCTCCGGCAGGTTGACCGTCTTGGAGATCGCACCGGACAGGAACGGCTGGACCGCGGCCATCATGCGCACGTGGCCCATGGCCTCGATCGAACGCGCACCCATGGCGGTGTCGAAGATCTCGTAGTGCTCGGTCTTGAGGCCGGGGGCGTCGATGACGTGACCCTTGTCGGCGATGTACTCGACGATCGCCTCGATGGTCTCGCCCGTGTAGCCGAGCTTCTTGAGCGCACGCGGGATGGTGAGGTTGACGATCTGCATCGACCCGCCACCGACGAGCTTCTTGAACTTCACCAGGGAGAAGTCGGGCTCGATGCCGGTGGTGTCGCAGTCCATCATGAAGCCGATGGTGCCGGTCGGCGCGAGCACCGAGGCCTGCGCGTTGCGGTAGCCGTTCTTCTCGCCGAGCTTGACGACGTCGTCCCAGACCTTGGTCGCGGCGCGGTGGATCGTGATGTCCATCGTGTCGAGCGGGCGGATCGAGTCGTTCGCGCTCTGGTGCTTGCGCATGACGCGCTTGTGGGCGTCCGCGTTGCGGGCGTACCCGGCATACGCACCGACGACACCGGCCATCTCGGCGGAGCGCTTGTAGGCGGCACCGGTGAGCAGCGAGGTGATCGAGGCGGCGAGCTGGCGGCCACCGTTGGAGTCGTACCCGTGACCCGTGGCCATGAGCAGCGCGCCGAGGTTGGCGTAGCCGATGCCGAGCTGGCGGTAGTCACGCGTGGTGTCGCCGATGGCCTCGGTCGGGAAGTCCGCGAAGCAGATCGAGATGTCCATTGCCGTGATGACGAGTTCGGCGACCTTCTGGAAGGTGACCGCGTCGAACGTGTCGTCGTCCTTGAGGAACTTGAGCAGGTTCAGCGAGGCCAGGTTGCAGGAGGAGTTGTCGAGCGACATGTACTCCGAGCACGGGTTGGACGCGGTGATGCGGCCGGTCTCGGGGTTGGTGTGCCAGTCGTTGATGACGTCGTCGTACTGGATGCCCGGGTCGGCGCACTCCCACGCGGCCTCGGCGAGCTTGCGGAACAGCTCTCGCGCGTCGACGGTGTCGATGACCTCACCGGTGGTGCGCGAGCGCAGACCGAAGTCGGTGCCGGCCTCGACGGCCTTCATGAACTCGTCCGAGACACGGACCGAGTTGTTCGCGTTCTGGTACTGGACCGACGTGATGTCCTTGCCGCCGAGGTCCATGTCGAACCCGGCGTCGCGCAGCGCGCGGATCTTGTCCTCCTCGCGCGCCTTGGTCTCGACGAACTCCATGATGTCGGGGTGGTCGACGTCGAGGACGACCATCTTGGCCGCACGACGCGTGGCGCCACCGGACTTGATGGTGCCTGCGGACGCGTCGGCGCCACGCATGAAGGAGACCGGGCCGCTGGCGGTGCCACCGGAGGACAGCAACTCCTTGGACGAGCGGATGCGGGAGAGGTTCAGGCCGGCGCCGGAGCCGCCCTGGAAGATCTTCCCCTCCTCCTTGTACCAGTTGAGGATCGAGTCCATCGAGTCGTCGACGGCGAGGATGAAGCAGGCGGAGACCTGCTGCGGGCTCTTGGTGCCCACGTTGAACCACACCGGCGAGTTGAAGCTGAACACCTGGTGCAGCAGGGCGTAGGTCAGCTCGTGCTCGAAGATCTCGGCGTCCTCGGCGGAGGAGAAGTAGCCGTGCTCCTTGCCCGCCTTGACGTAGGTGAGGACGACGCGGTCGATGAGCTGCTTGAGGCCCGTCTCGCGAGCCTCGGTGCCCACGGCGCCGCGGAAGTACTTGGTGGTGACGATGGTGGAGGCGTTGACCGACCAGAAGTCGGGGAACTCGACACCGCGCTGCTCGAAGATCGTCTCGCCGGTCTTCCAGTTCTGCTGGACGACGTCGCGCTTCTCCCAGGTCACCTCGTCGTACGGGTGCACACCGGGGGTGGTGTAGATGCGCTCGACGGTGACGCCTGCGGCGCCCTTCTTGCGGGCACCTGCACGTGCGCCTGCGGTTTCAGTCATTTCTGGTGGCCTCCCTAGCCCCTGGTGATGCTGTGGTGTCAATTCTGGGTGGCGGCACTGACAGTGGGGGTCGGTGCCGGTGGTGCTGCTCTGGTGCGGAACGTGGTCGTGCTGTCGTGCGTGCTTGCGTGAGGTGCCGGTCGTGCAGCGGGGCTCAGCCCGGCGGCACACCGGCCCTGGTCTGTGGCTGTGGCTGCGGCTCGGTGCCCGTCGCGTCGCGCTCGGCGCGCAGCAGGGTGATCGCGGCCTCGAAGTCCTCGAGCGAGTCGAACGCCTGGTAGACGCTGGCGAACCGCAGGTAGGCGACCTCGTCGAGCTCGCGCAGCGGTCCGAGGATCGCCAGGCCCACCTCGTGGGCCTCGACCTCGGCCTGGCCCTGCTGGCGGATGCACTCCTCGACGCGCTGGGCGAGGAGGGCGAGGTCGTCCTCGGTGACCGGGCGGCCCTGGCAGGCCTTGCGGACCCCGACGAGGACCTTGCCCCGGCTGAACGGCTCGCTCGCGCCGGAGCGCTTGGTCACCGTGAGGCTGGCCGTCTCGATCGTCGTGAAGCGGCGCCCGCACTCGGGGCACTGACGGCGCCGGCGGATGGAGCTGCCGTCGTCGGTCGTGCGCGAGTCCATGACCCGTGAGTCGGTGTGCCGGCAGAACGGACAGTGCATGGCGGCGCTCCTCCCACGGGGTCGGTCTGGGGATGAATCTGTGGACGTTCTGGGGACAACGTGTGGAGAACCCTGCTTGTCCTGTGCACTACATGTGGACGAACTACAGCGGTGTAACCACTAGATGTAGGGATAGTGTGCCTCGCTGTGATCCAGGACGCAAGCGAGTCCGGGAAACTTGTTGGGCAGTGTGCATCGCCGCAGGTCAGGGGCGTGCGGAGGTCCGCCGCGACACGCCCGAAGTGGTGCTGGTGTGACTTCTGGGACGTCAGAGGCACCCAGATCTGGGGTCAGCAGGCCGCGAACGTCCCCACATGTGGTGTGCAGGACCCAACCGGCCCGATCCGGCCCCGATGCGGCGCCGATCAGGCGCGATCAGGCCCGATCAGGCCATCGAGAGCAGGAACGCCGCACAGAACCCCACCACGGTGAGCAGTCCCACGAGCCGTCCGGCGTGCTCGACGGCCTCGGGGACCATGGTGTCGGCGAGCATCGTGAGGATCGCCCCCGCCGCGAACGCCTGGATCGTCGCGACCACCGTCGGGTCCGCGCCGTCGAGCAGCACCCGACCCAGCGCGGCCGCGACGGTCGCCGCCGCGGTCACCCCCAGCCACAGGCCCATGATCGAGCGCGCGCTGTGCCCGGCGGACCGCATACCGGCGGACGAGGACAGGCCCTCGGGGATGTTGGAGAGGAACACGGCGGCGACCACGGCGACCCCCACGCCTCCCCCACCGATGGTGCTCACGCCGATCGCCGCCGACTCCGGTATGCCGTCGAGCAGGGCCCCGAGGGCGAGCGCGGACCCGGCGGCGCCGGCCTGCGGACCGTTGGGGCTCTTGCGCCGGTGGCCGCCGCGGCTGTCGATCCACCAGTCGCCGAGGAAGAAGACGACCGACCCGCCGAGCAGGCCCAGGACGGTGGCGACTCCCCCGGCCTTGTCGTAGGCCTCGCCGGCCAGCTCGAACGTCAGGGCGCTGACCAGCACCCCCGAGCCGATCGCCATGACCCAGCCGATGACGCGCTTGGACGTGGGCAGCCAGATGCCGGCTGCCGCGCCGATGAGCAGCGCGACCCCGCCGACGAAACCCCAGAACCCTGCCTCGAGCACGTCCGTCTCCTGTCGCCGAATCCACGAACCACGTGCGGCGGTGCGGCGCCGTGCCACACAGGGCCCTTGGACCCTACTCGGGCACCACCGCCCTCACGACAGTGGAAGGACCCCACAGGAGGAGCACCCATGAACCACTACGGACTCGGCGGCAAGGTCGCGGCCATCACCGGAGGGGCGTCCGGCATCGGCCGCGCCTGCGCCCACACCCTGGCCCGCTCGGGGGCCGACATCTCGGTCTGGGACCTCGACCAGGGCGCGATCGATGTCGTGCTCAAGGAGCTCGACGCGTTCGAGTGCCGGGTGCACGGCGCGGTCGTCGACGTCAGCGACTCGGCCGCCGTCGACGGCGCGATGGAGCAGGTCGTCGAGCGCCTCGGCCACGTCGACGTCGCCGTCTGCAACGCCGGCATCGGCGGGGAGTCGCTCACCAGCGGCGACTACACCGACGAGGCGTGGCACCAGGTCATCGGCGTCAACCTCGACGGTGTCTTCTACACGCAGCGCGCCGCGATCAGGGCCATGAAGGCCGGTGGGCGCGGGGGCTCCATCGTCAACATGGCCTCGATCCTCGGCGCGGTCGGGTTCGCCACCGCGAGCGCGTACACCGCGGCCAAGCACGGGGTGGTCGGGATGACGCAGGCCGCGGCGTGGGAGCACGCCGGTGACAGCATCCGCGTCAACGCCGTGGGCCCGGGCTTCATCCGCACCCCGCTGCTGGACCAGCACCTCGACCAGGCGACGCTGGACCTCCTCGGGACCCAGCACGCGCTGCAGCGGCTCGGGGAGCCCGAGGAGGTCGCCGAGCTGGTCGCGTGGCTGGCCAGTGACGGCTCGTCGTTCGCCACGGGCACCTACTACCCGATCGACGGCGGCTACCTCGCCCGCTGAGTCCTTCCCCCGACCGCCGCGCGCTGTCGGCGCGCGGTGGTTGAGTGGGTCCATGGCTGAGCAGTGGGAGACGCACCCGGTCACGCCCGAGCGGTTCGACGACTTCGCCGACATCGTCAACCCCAACCGTCGCGAGAACCACTGCTGGTGCCTGTCGCACCGGCTCGCGGCGCCCCAGATCCGCGAGCTCGGCGGCGGGAGCCGGCAGAACGCGATGCGCGCCCTCTGCGAGCGGGACCACCCACCCGGAGTCGTCACCTACCTGGACGGCACACCGGTCGGCTGGTGCAGCATCAGCCCGCGGACCGAGATCCCCCGCCTGGAGGCCTCGAAGCTCATCCGACGCGTCGACGACGTCCCCGTCTGGAGCATCATCTGCGTGGTGGTCCGTTCCGGCTTCCGCCGGCGCGGCGTCACCCACCAGCTCCTCGAGGGCGCGGTGTCGTATGCCGCGTCGCACGGAGCGCCCGCGGTGGAGGCCCACCCGGTCGACCCGCCGGGGCGGATGGACCTGACCATGGCGTTCGTGGGCACCCGCGGGATGTTCGAGAAGGCAGGGTTCGAGGTCATCGGCACCACCGACGCCGTGGCCAGCAGGATGCCGCGCCTCGTGATGCGCCGCGACCTCCGCTGACGACCTCCGCTGACGACCCACGCTGACGACCTCAGGCCTGTTCGGACCGTGCCTTCAGGCCTGCGGCCTCGGTCGCGAGGTACCGGTCGGTGAGCCCCCGGTAGAACCGCCCGACGAACGAGCCGAGCCATCCCTCCTGCTTCACGGACAGCAGCACCCGCGTCCCGCCGCCGGGCAGGGGTTCGAGGACGTGCCGTGCCGTGGTCAGGGCTGCACCGCCGCCGCTGACCCAGGTGAACGACCTCCCCGGCTCCAGCTCGGTGACCACGTAGTCCACGGTCGGGATCCGTGGCTGGCTGATCTTGGCCTGCGAGCCCGTGCGCAGCGGCCCGTCGTCGACCCGCCGCACCCACCGCACCGTGTCGGTCCACTCCGGCCAGTGCTCGACGTCCGACAGGACCTGCCAGACGCGATCCGGCGGGGCGGCGATGTCGATGGTGGCGCTCTGCTCCATACCTCCATGATCGCCCCGTGCGCGGCTCGTTTCGAGAGGATGGCGCCATGGATCCCTCGCGCGTCCTGTCCCAGCGCCTCGCGACGCAACGCCTCACCTCCGCCCCGCTGCGCACCGCGACCGAGGCCGTGCGGCTGCTCACGTGCGTGCAGAGCCAGGAGCGTGACCACGCCTTCTTCTCCCTGGGCCTGCGCACCCGCAGGAGCACGTATGCCACGGTGCGCCGCGAGCTCGATGCCGGCACCTTCGTGCGCACCCACGTCCTGCGGCCGACGTGGCACTTCGTCGCCCGCGAGGACCTGCGCTGGATCCTCGCGCTGACCTCTCCCCGGGTCCTCGCCGCCAGCGCCGGTCGGCACCGGCAGCTCGGGCTCGACGACCCGCGGCGGCTCGACGGCGGACTCACCCTGCTGGCTGAGCTGTTGCAGGACAGGCAGTTCCGCACCCGCCCCGAGCTCGGCGAGCTGTTCGTGGAGAGGCGATCACCGATCAGGCCGGGCGAACAGCTCGGACACCTGATCATGGTCGCCGAGCTGCGGGGGCTGGTGTGCTCCGGACCGGTCAAGGGGGTGCACCACTCGTACGCGCTGGTCGACGACGTCGTGCCACCGGCCACGCACCTCGACCACGACGACGCGCACCGCGAGCTCGTGCGCCGGTTCTTCAGCGGGCACGGACCGGCCGGCATCAGGGACTTCACCCGGTGGTCGTCGCTCACCGTCGCGGGGACCAGGGCCGCGCTGGCCGACCTGGGCGACGACCTGGACGTGGTGGACGTCGACGGGACACCGCACTGGTTCGACCCTGCCGTCGTGCCGCGCCGCAGCCCGGCCGCCCCCGCGGCACACCTCTTCCCGGTCTACGACGAGGTGGTGCTCAGCTACCCGGCCGTGAACTTCCCGGTGGCGACGGACCACCCGTTGGCCGAGCACCCTGACCCGTTCTGGGCCACGGTCGTCCTCGACCAGACCAACGTCGGCTCCTGGAAGCGCACCGTCCGGGCAGACGTCGTCGAGGTCGACATCCGGTTGGCCCCCAGCGTCGACGCCAGGGGCCGACAGGCGGTGCGTGCCGCGGCACTGCGGCTGGCCGAGTTCCTCGGGAAAGGGCTCGAGCTCACGGGGATCTGAGACCGGAGGCGAATTACACGGTTGGACTTACCGGATCTGCCTGACAAACCGGACACCGTCGGTCCAGCCTGAACAGGTTGTCCGCCGCCACCCCTCGCGGCGGGGCGATGCGCGTCTCCTGGCGCTGTCCTGTCCCCCACCCCCAGGAAGTCATGCTGCGTTCCCGACTGTCCCCCCTCCTCGCCCGCGTCGGCACCCTTGCCCTCGTCGTCCTGGCCGGACTCGCGGTCACCGCGCCACCGGCCTCAGCCGCGACCCTCTCCCGCGAGTGCAAGGCCAACTCCATCGCCTGCATCTCGTTCTCGGGGTACGCCGGGAAGTCGGTGTGGGGGTACCCGGTGAACTCCAGTGGGAACAACTGCGTGAACTATGCGGCCTACCGGCTGATGAAGAACGGGGTGAAGCAGCAGAGCGCCATGGGCAGCGGCGGCAGCTGGGCCACCAGCGCCCGCAACCGCGGCATCAAGGTCGACCAGACGGCCAAGACCGGGGCGATCGCCCAGTGGAACTACGGCAGCCACTACGCGCCCGGCAACGGCCACGTGGGGTACGTGGAAGAGGTCACGAGCTCCTACATCGTCGTGTCGGACTCGGCCTGGACTGGCTACTCCTCCCGGATGACCATCCCGCGCGGCGACGCGAACTGGCCCAGCAACTTCCTGCACTTCAAGGACCAGCCCTACCAGCCACCGGCATCCGGGAGCTTCCTCAAGGTCCGGGAGAACGGGCAGATCTACCGGCTGGTCGGGACCACACCGGTCTACGTGAGCACGTGGGCAGCATTCGGCGGTGCCAAGGCCACGATGGCCGTCTCGGCCAGCGCCCTCGCCACCCTGCCGGCCACCATCCCCGACGGGACGTTCATCAAGGGCGCGCAGCGGGCGGAGATCTACCGGATGGCCGGCGGCGCCCCGATCCACGTCTCGGCATGGGCGAACGTCGGCGGAAGCAAGGCCACGACGATCGTCGACCAGGTGGCCATCGACCGGGCCGGTGACGGCGGCGCCTACAACCGCCTGCGAGCGGTGCCTGCCGACACGACGATGCTCCGGACGACCAAGGGCGTCGTGTACCGGATGAGGGGCGGGATCGCCTACTACTCGACCTCGATGCCGATCGCCGAGCTGAGTGAACCGGTCCTCGTCGACCACGTCGCCCTCAGCCGCGCCACCACCACCGGGGCGTTGAAGTACCGACACATCAAGGCCGTGAAGGCCCTACCGAAGATCACGCCGAAACCCTGAGCGCCCCTCACACGGAGATCTCTCCGCGCCGCCCGATGCCGGGTGATGGGTGGGGTGACCTCGCTCAGCCGGCGGCCGGGATGAGCAGCGTCTGCCCGGCGTGGACGTTGGACCCCGTCAGGTCGTTGGCGACCTGGATGCGGGCGACGGCCTCGGTGACCGGCAGCTGCGGCAGCTGGGCCGACGCGACCTCGGAGAGGGTCTGACCGGACTGGACCGTCGTCGAGTGGTCGATGACCGCTGCGGACGCGCCCCCCGAGAGCAGGCTGATCGCGAGGACCACCGCCGTGATGGCCACGGACACGGTGATCGCCAGGCGGCCGGCGCGGGTCAGCCGCAACGGCGCCGCCGGACGGATGACGACGTCCTCACCGGTGGGCACCGAGACGAGCTGCGGGCGCACGGGCCGAACGGGCATCCGCACGGGGGCGGGGGCGACGTCCCAAGCAACTGCTGCACTCATCTGGTCCTCCGTGGTGGTCAGGTGGCCGAAGCCCTTCGAACGGTTGTACGAAGTTCCTCTAGGCTGATTTCTAGCACGCATGTTCGAACTTCTCAAGACACGCCTCGAACACATGTTTGGCACTGACGTTCGAACGCCATACGCTGTGTTCATGCCTCACAGCACACCAGAGGCCACTGACAGTCCCACCCGTCACAGCACTGAGCACGGCGGCATACGCCACCTGACCTGCGGAAACGAGGAAACGGCATGAGCGAGGACAACGTCAAGGAGCTCCCCGACCGCGATCGGGGTGACGGTCTGACCGTCCGCCAGCGCCGGGTCCTCGAGGTGATCCGCAACTCGGTGGACCGCCGCGGGTACCCCCCGAGCCTGCGCGAGATCGGTGAGGCCGTCGGTCTCACCTCCCCCAGCTCGGTGGCCCACCAGCTGTCCACCCTGGAGCGCAAGGGCTTCCTGCGCCGCGACCCCAACCGCCCTCGCGCGATCGAGGTCGTCTCCCCCGACTCGACGGCCGACATGCGCGGCTACCGCGGTGGGGCGAGCGTCGAGGACGAGACGGCGGTGTTCGACGAGACGGGGATGAACGACCGGCGTCCCGAGGCGTCGTACGTCCCGGTGCTCGGCCGGATCGCCGCCGGTGTGCCGATCCTCGCCGAGGAGACCGTCGAGGACGTCTTCCCGCTGCCCCGGCAGATCGTGGGCGAGGGGCAGCTCTTCCTGCTCCAGGTCGTCGGCGAGTCGATGATCGACGCCGCCATCTGCGACGGCGACTGGGTGGTCGTGCGCCAGCAGCCGACCGCCGACAACGGCGACATCGTCGCGGCGATGCTCGACAACGAGGCGACCGTCAAGACGTTCAAGCGCAAGGACGGCAAGGTCTGGCTCATGCCGCACAACGACGCGTTCGAGCCGATCGACGGCGACCACGCCACGATCCTCGGCAAGGTCACGGCGGTCCTGCGCCGAGTCTGAGCCGCGCCCGGACCCACCCAGCCGAGTCCGGGCCGACTGAGCTCTACCGAGCCCTGCCGAGCGCTACCGAGGCCGCGCCCCGGCCGCCCTCCCCCAGCTCCCCCGTGTGCCGCCGTGGACCGACCCCCGCGGCGGCACACGGGTGGTCACCGGGGATCGGGCATCCCGGGCGCGCATGGTTCGGGTGGGACTGGGTACGTTCGGGGTGAAGGCGCAGGTTCCGGACCGGGGCCCGCGCGGCACGCGCCCGGCAACGCCAGGCACCCGGAGAACGAGGTTCACGCATGGGCAAGCACGACGAGAGCGACTACTCCGAGGCCGACCTGGTGGTCAAGGGCCAGGAGGACCACGCCGCCGGTCCGACGGCGGTGGCGGTGTCGATGAAGCGCTCCATCGACCACATGGGCCTCAAGCGGACGGCCCAGACGCTCCTCAAGCTCAACCAGGCCGAGGGCTTCGACTGCATGAGCTGCGCCTGGCCGGACCCCGATCCCGGTCACCGGCACACGGCCGAGTTCTGCGAGAACGGTGCCAAGGCGGTCGCCGAGGAGGCCACCCGCGACCGGGCCACCCCCGAGTTCTTCGCCCAGCACAGCATCGCCGAGCTCGACGCCCACACCGAGCACTGGCTCGGCCAGCAGGGCCGCATCACCCACCCGATGGTCAAGCGTCCGGGCGGGACGCACTACGAGCCGATCGAGTGGGACGAGGCGTTCGACCTCATCGGCGCCGAGCTGCGCTCGCTCGCGAGTCCGGACGAGGCGACCTTCTACACCTCGGGCCGCGCCTCCAACGAGTCGGCGTTCGCGTACCAGCTGTTCGTCCGCGCGTTCGGCACCAACAACCTGCCGGACTGCTCGAACATGTGCCACGAGTCCACGAGCATCGCGCTGCAGGAGTCCATCGGCATCGGCAAGGCCAGCGTCACCCTCGACGACGTGCACACGGCCTCGGTCATCGTCATCGCCGGCCAGAACCCCGGCACGAACCACCCGCGAATGCTGTCCGCCCTCGAGATCGCCAAGGCGAACGGCGCCAAGATCATCTCGATCAACCCGCTGCGCGAGGCAGGGCTCGTGCGGTTCAAGAACCCGCAGAAGCCCAAGGGCGTCGTCGGCCACGGCACGGCGATGGCCGACCTGCACCTGCCGGTGAAGGTCAACGGCGACCTCGCGCTGTTCCAGGCGATCGGGTCGCTGCTCGTCGAGTGGGACGCGCTCGACCACGAGTTCATCGCCACCCACTCGACGGGGTTCGAGCAGTGGCGCGACCACGTCCGCGCCGTCGACTGGGACCAGGTCGTCGAGGTCACCGGGCTGTCCCGTGAGCTCATCACCCAGGCTGCCGAGATGCTGCGCGGGTCGACCCGGACGGTCTACTGCTGGGCGATGGGCCTGACCCAGCACCGCAACGGGGTCGCCACCATCAAGGAGGTCGTCAACCTCGCCCTCGCACAGGGCAACATCGGCCGTGAGGGGGCGGGCCTCCTTCCCGTCCGCGGCCACTCGAACGTCCAGGGCGACCGCACCATGGGCATCTGGGAGCGGCCCCCGGCGACGTTCCTCGACGCGCTCCAGAAGGAGTTCGGCTTCGACCCGCCGCGTGAGCACGGCCTCGACGTCGTGGACTCCCTGCGTGGCATGCGCGACGGCAAGGTCCACTTCTTCATGGGGCTCGGCGGCAACTTCGTGCAGGCCGTGTCGGACACCGACATCGCGATCCCCGCGATGCGCAAGGTCCGCATGACCGTGCAGGTGTCCACCAAGATCAACCGCTCCCACCTCGTCTGCGGCGAGACCGCCCTGATCCTGCCCACCAAGGGCCGCACCGAGAAGGACATCCAGGCCAGCGGGGCCCAGTGGATCTCGGTCGAGGACTCCACGTGCTCGGTGCACGCGTCGCGCGGCCCGCTGGAGCCGGCCAGCCCCCAGCTCAAGTCCGAGGTCGACATCGTCACCCGCATCGCCGAGGCGACGCTCGGGGACCGGTACGGCCTGCAGTGGAAGGCGATGCGCGACGACTACCGCGCCATCCGCCACCACATCGCCAAGGTCGTCCCCGGGTGCGAGGACTACGAGGTCAACGTCCGCAAGCCGGGCGGCATGATCATGCCGCACCCGCCGCGCGACACCCGGACGTTCGACACGAAGACCGGCAAGGCCGAGTTCGTCGCCTCCCCGATCGAGGTGGTGCACGTGCCCGAGGGCCACGTGC
The DNA here is from genome assembly GCF_054782575.1 of Pedococcus soli. Lineage (NCBI taxonomy): Bacteria > Bacillati > Actinomycetota > Actinomycetes > Micrococcales > Intrasporangiaceae > Pedococcus > Pedococcus soli. The sequence goes on from NZ_BAAGSF010000006.1 coordinate 986,542, forward strand.
TGCTGCAGACGCTGCGCAGCCACGACCAGTACAACACCACCATCTACGGCCTCAGCGACCGCTATCGCGGCATCGAGGGTGGCCGCAAGGTGGTCTTCGTGCACCCCGACGACATCGCGGCCTTCGGTCTGGCGGACGGCGACCTCGTCGACATCACCACCCGGTGGACCGGTGACGACGTGGTCCGGTGCGTTCGCGGCTTCCGGGTGGTCTCGTACGACACCCCGCGGGGATCGGCCGCGGCCTACTACCCCGAGACCAACCCCCTGGTCCCGCTGGACTCGACGGCGATCGGCAGCAACACCCCGACCTCGAAGTCGGTCGTGGTCTCACTCGCCCGGTCGACGTCGAGCTCGCCCGCGTCGGGGGACAGCGCCGGCGGGTCCTCGCAGGACGCCACGGGCTCGGACTGGGACCACAAGAAGTCACCGGAGCCGGAGCACCTGTCCTGACCGGTGCCCGGGGTGGCGCCGGTAGGCGTCACCCCGGGCAGGATCGGCTCGTCGGGGTCACTCGCCGAGGGTCTCGAGGTACCTGCTCAGGCGCTCGGTGATGTCGTCCGTGGCGCTGGCCTCGTCCCACAGCTCCCACCACTCGTTGTCGTCGGGCCGCAGCGCGCGGTGCAGGGCCTTGGTGGCCAGGTCCTCGAGCCCCTCGTCGACCACGATGGGCTCGTCCTCGATCCACCGCGGCAGGTACGGCTCGCGGATCGCACTCTCGAAGTCGTCACTCGCCGCCACCACGACGGCGGCGGCGATGGCCTCGGCCATCTCCGGTGCCTCGATGTAGGCACGCGACCCGACCACGCGGACCATCGCGTGCTCCACCCGGGCCCGACGCTCGTGCGGCTCGGCGTCCTCGAGGGCGTCGAGGAAGTCCAGCGCGTCGTCGTTCTCGAACGGTCCTGTCCCGGTAGCTCCCATACCGGCCTCCTTGTGCTCGGTCGTGCAGTGGCTCGACAGCGTGACCCGTCGAGCGTGCAACAGTCCCGGACGACACGCCAGTGGTCGTTCGGGCCATTCCTGACTCCACCGGACGGCACCTCCGGCCGCCTCGACATCGCCGAGGAAATGCCGTCGCCCGGAACGGGCCGGCAGGTCTAGCCTCGAGGTGCAGGGAGCCCCGCCCACCGGGAGGACCTCGTGCTGCACCCTTCGTCGACCGTATGGCGCGGACTCGCCGTGGCCGTCCTCGCCACCGTGGTGGCGGCCTGTGCGAGCGGCACTCCCGCCGTCACGGAGCGAGGCGCCCGCCCGACCGGGTCGACCGGCACGTCGTCGACCACGAGCACCGCCGACCCGGGCCACCCCGTCGGCGTCGTGGCGATCGGCCACTCCGGGATGACGGGGTTCCACTCCGACCCGAACGCCCCCGACGACGACGTGTTCGCGAACTCCTGGGCCACCGGCACCAACCCTGCGGTCGACAGCATCTACGCCCGCCTCATCCGCGCCGTGCCCGAGACCGCCGACCACGTGGCCAACCTCGCCCGCGACGGTGCAGAGGCTGCCCTGCTGCCCTACCAGGCCCACGACGCCCTCCGCCTCGTGCCCACTCCCCGGCTGGCCCTGGTGCAGATCATGGACAACGACATCCGTTGTGACGGAACCGATTCCGCTCACCTTGCCGAGTTCCGTGCCTCGGTGCGTGAAGCGGTGGACGTGCTCGTCGCCGCCTCGCCGAAGGTGTCGGTGGTCCTCGTGAGCGGGGCCGGTCGACCAGCCACCTATGCCGCCGCCATCGCCGCTCTCCCAACCACTCCAGCCGATCTCGTCGGCACCGGACCGTGCGCGTTGTTCAAGGCCAACAAGACGGTCAACACCAAAGAGGTCGCGCACCTCACACGGCTGATGGAGGCGTACGAGGCCGAGCTCGCGAAGGTGTGCACCGGTGTCCCGCAGTGCCACACCGACGCGGGCGCGGCCACCCGGGTGGTCGACTCCCTCGACGCCTACGGCACCGACCTCGGTCACCAGTCCGTCATCGGCCACGCGCGGACTGCGGCGGCCGTCTGGCCGGAGGTGGCCAAGGCGCTGGGCCTGCCGACCGGTTAGCCGTCGGCCGTCACCCGCCGCTGGTACCAGGCCGTGTCGACCCAGCGGTCGAACTTGCGGCCCGCCTCTCGCAGCACGCCCACCTCGACGAACCCGTGCTTGCGGTGCAGGGCGATGCTCCCGTCGTTGGGCAGGGCGATCACGGCGACCTGGGTGTGCACCTGCGGGAGGGCGTCGAGGCGGGCGAGCAGCGCGGCATACAGGAGCGTGCCGAGGCCGGCCCCGCGGGCGCTCCGCGCGAGGTAGACCGACACCTCCTTGGTGCCGTCGTACGCGGGTCGGGGACGGAACGGTCCCGAGAAGGCGTAACCGAGCACCTCCCCGCCGCGAGTCGCGACGAGGACGATGTCGCTGCCGGCGGCGTGGGCGAGCTTCTCACCGAGGTAGGCCGTTCCGCGCGGCTCGGTGTCGAACGTCGCCACGGAGGTCAGCACCTCCTCGTCGTAGATCGCGGCCATCGCCGAGAGGTTCGCGGCGGTGGCGTCCCGGACGGTGACCTCATCGGCGGTGGCGGATTCGTTCATGTCGGCGATGCTAGGGGGATGACCGACCGGCAGCGCATGTGGGACGAACGGTATGCAGCGAGCAACCGCGTCTGGAGCGCCGGCCCCAACGCCGAGGTCGAGCGCATCGTCGGCGGCTGGAAGCCGGACCGCACCGCCCAGGGTGGACGAGGCGGTCGCGCCCTCGACCTGGGCGCGGGTGAGGGACGGCACGCGGTGTGGCTGGCCTCGCTCGGGTGGCGGGTCACCGCGGTCGACTTCTCGCCCGTCGGCCTGGGCAAGGGCGAGGCCGAGGCGACCCGGCGTGCGCTGCGGGTGGACTGGGTCGTCGCCGACGCGCGTTCGTGGCAGCCGCCTGAGGGTGTCCTGTTCGACCTGGTCCTCGTGGCCTACCTGCACCTGCCCGAGGACGTGCTGAGCCGCACCACGCGGTGGCTCGCCCCGGGTGGTGCGCTGGTCGTCGTGGGGCACGCCCTGCGGAACCTCACCGAAGGAGTCGGCGGCCCCTCCGACCCCTCGCTGCTGCACACCCTGGAGGAGCTGCGGGTTGCCTCCGCGGGACTGTCGGTCGAGCGTTGCGAGGAGATCGTGCGCCCGACCGAGAGTGGCGACGCCATCGACGCCGTCCTGGTGGCTAGGCGACCAGCCGACTGACCAGCTCGGTCAACGTGGGTCCCAGTGGGGCATCGACCTGGACGGTCGCCTCGGCGTCACCGCGGGTTGCCCCGCGCGTGATGATCACGACCGGTATGCCGCGTGCGGCCGCCCGCCGCACGAACCGGTAGCCACTCATCACCTTGAGGCTCGAGCCCAGGACGAGCAGCACGTCCGCCTCCTCGGTGAGGCGAAAACAGTGCTCCACCAACGGCTTCGGCACCGACTCACCGAAGAAGACGACGTCCGGCTTGAGGGTGTCGTGCTGGCAGACGAGGCAGAGCGGGACGATGAAGTCCTGCACGTCGAGCTCGTTGAGGGCGATGTCGCCGTCGGGCCGGATCTCGTTGCTCGTGACCTCGAACGACGGGTTCGTCAGCCGCATGCGCTCGTCGAGGTCCCACCGGCTCGAGCGGTCGCCACAGGTGAGACAGACGACCCTGGCGAGGGCGCCGTGGAGCTCAGTCACCTCGGTCGTGCCGGACTGCTGGTGGAGGCCGTCGACGTTCTGGGTGATGACGGGACCGAGGTAGCCGCCACGCTGCAGGGTGGTGACGGCCTCGTGCCCTGCGTTCGGACGGGCGAGGTTGAACCGCTGCCAGCCGACGTAGCTACGGGCCCAGTAGCGCTGCCGAGCCTCGGACGACCTGACGAACTCGGAGTACTGCATGGGCGTCACCCGGCGGTTGCCGTCCGGGCCGCGGTAGTCGGGGATCCCGGACTCGGTGGAGATGCCGGCACCGGTCAGGGTGAGGACGTTCCCGTGTCCGAGGAGGTCCACCACCGCATCGAGGTCGGTCCGCCGGCTCGCACGGGTCGTCTCGGTCACCACCACAGGTTACGTGGGCTGGTCAGTGTGTGCTCGGCGCGCTCCGGTGCCCGGGGCATGGGTGGCACGCGAGGCTGGGTCAGGGGCGCTGGGCCGCGCTCTCACGTGCGACCGAGCAGGGTGCGCCTGGCGGAGTCGTGGAGGGCCCGGGTCGCCACCCCCACGTCTGCCACCTCGGGGTGCGGCGGCACGGCGGGGACCTCGCGAGCGATGAGCTCGGGGGCGTGGCTGCGCACCTGTGCCTCCGCGACCATGTAGCCGTGCCGCTCGAGGATCTGCTGCTCCTGCGTCGAGAACGAGTCGAGGTCGGTGCGGACGGCGTTGATGAGCTCGGCGACCTCACGTGGGTAGCAACCGGGTGCCGCTGTGTCGAGGGCCCAGGCGGTGCCACCGAGGACCCCGCGGTGGTAGCCCGCCTGGAGCCACCGGCTGCGGACCGACTGGCCGCCGCTGGTGGCGATCCCCAGGATCCGGAGCATCCGGCCGTGGATCGTGCGTTCGGTGCGGGCGCGGAAGACGCCGCCACCGTCGCTGACCAGGACCGTGCTGTGGGACTTCCAGACGGGCTCGAGCCCGAGGTTGTCGTAGACGCCACCGTCCGTGAGCCGGATGTGCTGCTGGATGCGTCGGCGCTCCTGCGGTGACTCGAGACCCGCGTGCCCACCGGTCAGCCGCATCGGTTCGCCGTCGAACACCATCGGGGCGAAGAACGGTGGGAAGGCGCAGGAGGCCGCCACGATGTCGGCGATGCGCACGGAAGCCGGCGGCGCGGCATACCCCAGGCGGTAGTCCCCGACGCGCCCGTGCGGTGCGTGCGCCGTGGGGTCCTCGAAGACCCAGTTGACGCCATAGGCGATCTCCGTGGCGCCGGTGATGATCGCAGGGCCGGCGATCTCGTTGTCGCGCAACGGGATCGACCACCAGTCGATCTCGGACGCCAACTCGTCGGACAAGGCCCTGACGGCTGCGTCGTCGGTGAGCCAGTGCCACGGCTTGAGCTTGGCCAGCAGTGCCGCGGTCCGGATGTTGCGGGAGGTGAGGCGGCGCAACGGTGTGGCCACCAGCTCGTCGAACCCCCCGACCCGCTCCCCCGCCGACCGGTCCGCCGGGAACTCGAGCCTGGCGTCGGCGAGCAGGTTCGCGACGAGGGATCCGCCCGAGACGCCGCTGATGGTGTCGAGCTGGCTGAGGATGCCGAGCTCGTCGAGCCGTCGAACCGCACCGAGGTGGAACAGCGCCGCCCGGTAGCCACCGCCAGAGAGACAGAGGGCTTTGCCCCGCCGATGGCTCGACGTGGTGATGACGTCGTCGAGGGTGGCGTGGCTGGTGGCGGTGGGCTCGTGGTTCATCGTGCGACCGATGAAACCAGAGGTCGCCGACACTCAGTGGTCGACGAGCCGGGCCTCGGCCTCGCGGACCTGGAGGGTGGTGACCGGCTCGTTCTGGAGGTCGGCGACAGCGTTGATGGGCGTCCACGGACCGCCGTTGACGCGGTACTGGCCGGTCAGCTGCGAGTCGACCGTGACCCTGGCAGCCCGATCGGTCGCTGTGTAGGTGTGCCGGATCTTCCCGTCGGGGTACACCCCGCCGGGATCGGTGACCTGACCGCTGCTGCTGCCGTCGCCGTAGTGGAACTCGTACGAGCGTGGCGCGATCTTGAACTCCACCGACCAGGACAAGAGCTTCACCGGGGCGCTGACCTCGCCCGGCTGGAGGCCGGCGTCACCCGGCCAGGTCGCACGGAAGTACGTGGGGAGGTTGACCAGGGTGACGTTGCCGGCAGGCTGGATCGCGACGCGTGGCTTGGAGAACGGCAGCTGCCTGAACGCCGTCTGGATCTGGCCCATGGTCGGGATCGCCGGGGGTGCCGGGACGCCCGGCGGAAGGGCGTCAAGGCCGCACAGGGTGTTGACGGTCGTCCACGCCGCGTCGGGGTTGGCCCTCGGGCGCGACTGCACCCAGTACAGGACGTCGTCGGACGGCGGGTTCCGGAAGGAGCAGGCCGTCATGGCGTACGAACAGTTGGTCTCCTCGCCCCCGGCCGTGTCCGAGATACGCGCCGGCTTGCACGCGAGCACGACCTTGTAGACGAACTTGCTCTGCGTCGACGAGATCGGTTCGACTCTTGAACCACCACCTTCTTGAGACTTTGGCTTACAGGCCGCCGCTGCTGCCGCTGAGTCGTTTCCAAGGTCACCAAAGGCAAGTCCCGTTCCGCATGACCCATTGGAGGCGTCGCTGGTCGGTGCAACCGTGAGGGACGCAGCCGCAAGAACAACCGCGACAACAAGTGCTCTGATCCGCATCAGATCGCCTCGAACTTCTTGATGTGCCAGCCCCCGTCTCGCCATGTCACCGACGTGACAGCAGTGAATACTCCGGGCTTGGAGGTCTCAACCACCTGTCCCTTTGCATTGAGCACCCTTACGGGGACCTCCTCTCCAGCAACCTCAACGACGTAGTCGGTGGCTCGTCCAGACGTTGTCTGAACGAGGCGCACCTCGATCGAGGATTTATCGGTCCGCTGACCTTTGGCCGTCCTGTCCGTTATTGCCCGGACAAAACCCTTGCAGCCTTCGCATGAGTCATCTGCAAGGACCGCAATCAGGTCTGTGTTCCCAGAAACGTAAGAGTCGCCAACTGATTCGAAGTAGAACCTGGCGAAGGCCTCCGCTCCCTCCCGAGATGGCTTTTTGGCGGCCGGCGGTACGGCCACCGTGGCCGAGGTCGAGCTCGGAGTGCCCGTCGTGCTCGACGACGGAGCCGACGTCGTGTTGGCCGACGAGGACGGCGAGGTCGCGGATGTCGTCCCTGGCGGTGACTCCCCGCCACCGGTGCACCCGGCCACGAGCGCTCCCCCGAGCGCCACCGCAACCACGAAACCCGTCCGTCGTGAACGCACGCAACTCCCCTTTGCCGTCCCCGGATCACCCGCAGCGATGCGGCCGATCGCATGGATTCTACGGATTTCGACCGTTTGGGCCATCCCGTCATCCACAGGCCCCGACCCCCACCCAGCCAGCACTCATCACCATTGCATCATCAACTACTGGCTTCGATAACTTTCGGTTATGATCGCCCCATGATTGACGCTGCCGGCCTGCGGGTCATGAAGGCCATCGCCGACGAAGGAAGCTTCACCGGCGCCGCCCTGTCGCTGGGGTACTCCCAGCCCGCCATCTCGCAGATGGTCCGCCGCCTCGAGCAGCGCACAGGCACCGTCCTGGTCGAACGCGTGGGCCGCAACGTCCGCCTCACCGAGGCAGGTCAGGTCCTCGCCCGCCACGCCGTCGCAGTCCTCTCCGCGCTCGACGCCGCCGAGGAGGAGGTCGCCGCGATCGCCGGCCTGCGCGCCGGGCGAGTTCGGCTCATGGCCTTCCCCTCGAGCTCGGCGACGCTGGTCCCCCGCGCCCTCGCCCTCGTCAAGCAGCGGTTCCCCGACGTCCAGGTCACCTTCACCGAGGCCGAGCCGCCCGAGTCGTTGGCGGCCCTCAAGGCCGGTGAGTGCGACCTCGCCGTGGCCTTCGCGTACGAGGGCACCGACGTCGGCCGGGGCGAGGAGGACATGGACCTCTTCGTCACGCACAAGCTGCTCGACGACGAGGTCCGCCTCGCCCTGCCCCGGACCCATCCGCTGGCGGACCGCGACGGCATCGAGCTCTCCGCCCTGGCCACGGAGAACTGGATCGCCGGCTGCCCCCGCTGTCGCGGCCACCTCCTGCAGATGTGTGCCAACGAGGGCTTCACGCCGAACGTCGGCTTCGAGACCGAGGACTACGTCGCCGTCCTCGGCCTGGTCGCGGAGGGCCTCGGTGTCGCCCTGATCCCCGACCTGATCCTGCGCACCGCCAACCACCACGACGTGGTGACCCTGCCGATCACGCCCTCCTCGCGCCGGACCATCAGCGTCGTCACCACCGCGGACCTGCAGCGGGTGCCCGCGGTCCAGGCCACCATCGACGCCCTCTGCGAGGCCGCCAAGGCGAAGCCGCGGGTCCTCGCGAGCAACTGACCGGTCCCGCCGGTTCACCGTCGGCGCCACGTCACTCCGACCGATCCGCCGTCGGCGACCACTGCGACGTCACCCCGCTGGTCGGTCCGGAAGACCGCTGATCCGTTGCGCCGCAACACCTCCAGCGCCTTCGGTGACGGGTGACCGTAGTCGTTGTCCTTGCCGACGCTGATCACGGCGACGGGCGCAGCCACCGTTGCCATGAGGTCCTCGTCGAGGTTGCCCGAACCGTGGTGCGCCACCTTGACCACGTCGAACCCGGCTGCCCGCGCGCTCTTCGTGGGGTCTCGCCGAAGGGCGAGCAGCACCGCGTGGGCGGCCTCACGTTCGACGTCACCGAGCAGGAGCAGGTCGACCGGCCCGGACCGCACCGCCAGGACGACGCTCGCGTTGTTGGGGACCGAACCCGTCGACAGCCGCCGTTGCGGCCACCACACGTCCGCGGTCACCCCCGGCCAGGCCAGGTGGTCACCAGCCACCACCTCCCGCAGGGGTATGCCGCGTGCCCGCGCCCACTGCCCCACCTCCTTCCACTGGTGGTCGGGCTCGCGGACCGGGGTGCTCAGCACCTCGCGCACCTCGCGACCCGCGATGGCGCCGGGGAGACCGTCGACGTGGTCGGCGTGGAAGTGGGTCAGCACGACCGAGTCGAGCACCTCGACGTGGAGCCTGCGCAGGCAGTGGTCGATCGCGGCCGGGTCGGGTCCGGCGTCGACGAGCACGGCATGGCGGGATGTCGTGGCCAGCACCAACCCGTCCCCCTGCCCGACGTCGCAGGCGACGAACCGCCACCCCGGCGCCGGCCAGGTCACCGTCGAGGTCGGGGCTGCTGCCGCGAGCACCAGGAGGGCAGCCGACAGCATCGCGACCGGCCGGGTCCGTGCCGCGTGCGCCCACCACCGACCGGACGAGATGACGGCGACCGTGACGACGGCGAGGAGGACCGCGCCGAAGGCTCCGTCGGGCCATGGCATCGTGCCGCCCGGGACGGTTGCGCAGGTGCGGGCGATCCACGCGATCCCTTCGGCGGGCAGGGCGCCCAGCCAGCACAGGCCCGTCGCACCCAAGGGCCACAGCGGTGCGACCAGAGCAGCGGCGACACCACAGACGGTTGCCGGTGCCACGAGGGGCGCCGCCAGCAGGTTGGCCAGCACTCCGACCACCGAGACGCTCCCCTGCAGCAGGACCACGACCGGGGCACACATCGCCTGGGCCGCGACTGGGATGGCGATCGCGGGCCCCCAGGACCGGAACCGTCCCGGCAGCCGGCGCCCGATGGCCTCGCCCCACGAGCGGGTGAACAGCAGCAGGCCGAGGGTGGCCAGCGTCGACAGGGCGAACCCGTAGGAGCGCGACAGCCACGGGTCGACGACGAGCAGCACCAGCACGGCGGCGGACAGCACCGGGATGCCTGCCGCCCGACGCGACCTGCTCAACCCGATCAGGCCGATCGCGCCCATCGTCGCCGCGCGGATGACACTCGGCTCGGGGCGCGCGAGGACGACGAAGCCGGCCAAGGCGATCCCCGCGACGTACGGCCGCCAGCGACGTCGCACCCCGAGCAGTCCGGCCCCGCCGAGGGCGAACGCCAGGACGATCGCCACGTTGCTGCCCGAGACGGCACTCAGGTGGGTCATGCCGGTGGCGAGCATGGCCTCGGTCAGGTCGTCGGGCGTCCGGCTGGTGTCGCCGATGACCAGAGCGGGCAGCAGGCCCCGCGCGTCAGCGGGCAGGGGTGAGGCAGCGGTGCGCAGCCCGGAGCGCAACCGGTCGGCGCCGGTCTCGACCGTGCCGGGCGAGGACGTCGTGGAAGGACCGCCGATCGGCCGGATCACGGCGATGACGTCGTCACCTGCCTCGGCCGGGACGAGCTTGCCCCGCACCCGGAGGCCTTCGCGCCACCGGACGCGCTCCCACCGTTCGTCGCCCATCACCACCACGGGGCTGCGCACGTCGGAGCGCTCCCCGCGGGCCGTCACCCGCGTGGCGGTGAGGCGGAAGCGGACCGTCACGGCATCGCGTCCCGGCAGGGTGCGGACCGTCGGCTCGGTCGCGACCAGTCCGTCGACCGTCACGACCGCGTGGTCCCGGGCCAGGGCACCCAGCGGTCCGGTCGCCCGGGAGGCCAGGTGACCGGCCGTCGAGACCGCCACGAGCGCCACCCCCGCCAACGAGAGCCCGATCGCCCGGAGCCAGGTGGACGAAGCGCCGGGGCGCGCGCCGGGCCAGCCACGACCCTGGACGCCACCACCCCCGCGCCCAGGACGACCCAGGGCAGCGAGCCCTGCCAGGCCTGCCGCCACCACCCCGACCACCGCCAGGGTCCTGACCGACCAGGACAGCACCGACGCCGTGAACGCCCAGGCGACGAGCGCCGGGGCGAGCAGGCGCAGGTCAGGACCGGGGGCCGGGGTGCTGACAGGGTCATGGACCCGCGCGCTCACACGGTCACCCTGGGTTGGAGCTGCGCGAAGATCTTCTCGCCGATGCCGCTCACCTCTCCGAGCTCGTCGACCGACGCGAACCTGCCGTGCTCCGTGCGCCAGTCGAGGATGCGTTGGGCCAGCACCGGGCCGACGCCGGGCAGCTCCTCGAGCTCGGCGGCGGTCGCCCGGTTGAGGTCGACCTTGGCGCCGGGCGCACCGGCCGCACCCGTGCCCCCGCCCGTCGCTCCACCGCCCGGACCGCTGACCGGACC
>NZ_BAAGSF010000007.1:0-3496 GCF_054782575.1 Pedococcus soli
AGGCTCGGGCTGCTTGCAGCTTGTTCCTTCGGGCCGGTTTACGGCCTTGGACCCATCCCTCCAGTCAAACCACTGGGATTGTGCCTCTTCGTGAGGTGCGGTTCGAGCAGGTGCTGGGTGTGGGGTGGGGCCGCCCGTATTTTGAGAACTACACAGTGGACGCGAGCATCTTTGTGGCTCAAGTTTTTAAGGGCACACGGTGGATGCCTTGGCACCAGGAACCGAAGAAGGACGTAGGAATCTGCGATAAGCCTCGGGGAGTCGATAACCAGACTGTGATCCGAGGATTTCCGAATGGGGAAACCCGGCTGGAGGCAAGTCCAGTCACTCCCGCCTGAACACATAGGGCGGGTAGAGGGAACGTGGGGAAGTGAAACATCTCAGTACCCACAGGAAGAGAAAGCAACCGCGATTCCGTGAGTAGTGGCGAGCGAAAGCGGAAGAGGCTAAACCGTAGCTGTGTGATACCTGTCAGGGGTTGCAGTTGCGGGGTCGTGGGACTTTTCGGTCAGCACTGACATGTTGGCATGGAGTCAGAAATGCGCGTTGTAGTCGAAGGGCATTGAATGGCCCGGCACAGAGGGTGCGACCCCCGTAGACGAAACGATGTGCACTCCAGAGAAGTATCCCAAGTAGCACGGGGCCCGAGAAATCCCGTGTGAATCTGGCGGGACCACCCGCTAAGCCTAAATATTCCCTGGTGACCGATAGCGGACAAGTACCGTGAGGGAAAGGTGAAAAGTACCCCGGGAGGGGAGTGAAATAGATCCTGAAACCGTGTGCCTACAATCCGTCGGAGCCTCCTTGTGGGGTGACGGCGTGCCTTTTGAAGAATGAGCCTGCGAGTTAGTGCTCAGTGGCGAGGTTAACCCGTGTGGGGAAGCCGTAGCGAAAGCGAGTCCGAATAGGGCGTTTTAGTCGCTGGGTCTAGACCCGAAGCGGAGTGATCTACCCATGGCCAGGTTGAAGCGACGGTAAGACGTCGTGGAGGACCGAACCCACTTAGGTTGAAAACTGAGGGGATGAGCTGTGGGTAGGGGTGAAAGGCCAATCAAACTCCGTGATAGCTGGTTCTCCCCGAAATGCATTTAGGTGCAGCGTCACGTGTTTCTTACCGGAGGTAGAGCTACTGGATAGCTAATGGGCCTCACCAGGTTACTGACGTTAGCCAAACTCCGAATGCCGGTAAGTGAGAGCGTGGCAGTGAGACTGCGGGGGATAAGCTCCGTAGTCGAGAGGGAAACAGCCCAGACCACCATCTAAGGTCCCTAAGCGTGTGCTAAGTGGGAAAGGATGTGGAGTTGCATTGACAACCAGGAGGTTGGCTTAGAAGCAGCCACCCTTTAAAGAGTGCGTAATAGCTCACTGGTCAAGTGATTCCGCGCCGACAATGTAGCGGGGCTCAAGCACACCACCGAAGCTGTGGCATTGACACTTTGCCCGGCTGTGACACCTGCGGGTTCACGGTCCAAGCGTGTTGATGGGTAGGGGAGCGTCGTGTGGCCAGGGAAGCGGCGGAGTGATCCAGCCGTGGAGGCCACACGAGTGAGAATGCAGGCATGAGTAGCGAATGACGGGCGAGAAACCCGTCCGCCGAATAACCAAGGGTTCCAGGGTCAAGCTAATCTGCCCTGGGTAAGTCGGGACCTAAGGCGAGGCCGACAGGCGTAGTCGATGGACATCCGGTTGATATTCCGGAACCGGCGAAGAACCGCCCATGATGAACCTTTTGATGCTAAACGCCTGAAACCACGTGCTGACACCTTCGGGTGGAGGTTAGTGGTGGAGCGCGTGACCCGATCTGGTAGTAGTCAAGCGATGGAGAGACGCAGGAAGGTAGCCTCCGCGTGGCGATGGTAGTCCACGTCCAAGGGTGTAGGGCGAGCTGTAGGCAAATCCGCAGCTCACATAGCCTGAGACCTGATAGTGACCGCGTATGCGGGAAGCAGGGTGATCCTATGCTGCCAAGAAAATCTTCTAGCGAGGTTCGAGCCGCCCGTACCCCAAACCGACTCAGGTGGTTAGGTAGAGAATACCAAGGCGATCGAGTGAATCGTGGTTAAGGAATTCGGCAAAATACCCCCGTAACTTCGGGAGAAGGGGGGCCCGGATCCTGAAGACACTTGCTGTCTAGGGAGAACGGCCGCAGAGACCAGGGAGAAGCGACTGTTTACTAAAAACACAGGTCCGTGCGAAGTCGCAAGACGATGTATACGGACTGACGCCTGCCCGGTGCTGGAAGGTTAAGAGGACCGGTTAGTTCTTCGGAGCGAAGCTGAGAATTTAAGCCCCAGTAAACGGCGGTGGTAACTATAACCATCCTAAGGTAGCGAAATTCCTTGTCGGGTAAGTTCCGACCTGCACGAATGGCGTAACGACTTCTCCACTGTCTCAACCACGAACTCGGCGAAATTGCACTACGAGTAAAGATGCTCGTTACGCGCAGCAGGACGGAAAGACCCCGGGACCTTTACTACAGCTTGGTATTGGTGTTCGGTACGGCTTGTGTAGGATAGGTGGGAGACTGTGAAGCATGCACGCCAGTGTGTGTGGAGTCAACGTTGAAATACCACTCTGGTCGTTCTGGATATCTAACCTCGGTCCGTGATCCGGATCAGGGACAGTGCCTGGTGGGTAGTTTAACTGGGGCGGTTGCCTCCTAAAAGGTAACGGAGGCGCCCAAAGGTTCCCTCAGCCTGGTTGGCAATCAGGTTTTGAGTGTAAGTGCACAAGGGAGCTTGACTGTGAGACAGGCATGTCGAGCAGGGACGAAAGTCGGGACTAGTGATCCGGCGGTGGCTTGTGGAAGCGCCGTCGCTCAACGGATAAAAGGTACCCCGGGGATAACAGGCTGATCTTGCCCAAGAGTCCATATCGACGGCATGGTTTGGCACCTCGATGTCGGCTCGTCGCATCCTGGGGCTGGAGTAGGTCCCAAGGGTTGGGCTGTTCGCCCATTAAAGCGGTACGCGAGCTGGGTTTAGAACGTCGTGAGACAGTTCGGTCCCTATCCGCTGTGCGCGTAGGAAACTTGAGAAGAGCTGTCCCTAGTACGAGAGGACCGGGATGGACGAACCTCTGGTGTGTCAGTTGTTCTGCCAAGAGCACGGCTGATTAGCTACGTTCGGAAGTGATAACCGCTGAAAGCATCTAAGCGGGAAGCACGCTTCAAGATGAGGTTTCCATGGACTTCGGTCCGAGAGGCTCCCAGCTAGACTACTGGGTTGATAGGCCAGACGTGGAAGCACAGTAATGTGTGTAGCTGACTGGTACTAATAAGCCGATAACTTGATACAACAAAGATGTTACGCGTCCACTGTGTAGTTCCCGAGATACGGTCGGGAACCCCGCTCCAACCACCGCGCGTGTGGTGGGAGCACACCGAAAGATATCTCCATAGAGTTTCGGCTGTCATAGCGAAGGGGAAACGCCCGGCTCCATTCCGAACCCGGAAGCTAAGCCCTTCAGCGCCGATGGTACTGCACTGGTTACGGTG
>NZ_BAAGSF010000008.1:0-1769 GCF_054782575.1 Pedococcus soli
TGGGGTGCCGGCTGCATGGACCGTTTGGTTTGTGGGGTTGGTGTTCTGGAACGAAAATCCTTTGGTTGAACATTGAATTGACTAGTTTTTTGCTAGTTGTTCTTGCTCAGTCAGTTTGACGACCCTTCTGGGGTTTCGCTTTTCCTGCCGCTTTGGTGGTGGGTAGCAAACATCAATGGAGAGTTTGATCCTGGCTCAGGACGAACGCTGGCGGCGTGCTTAACACATGCAAGTCGAACGGTGATGATGGGAGCTTGCTTTCATCTGATCAGTGGCGAACGGGTGAGTAACACGTGAGTAACCTGCCCCAGACTCTGGAATAACTTCGGGAAACCGGAGCTAATACTGGATATGAAACAGATCCGCATGGGTACTGTTTGGAAAGTTTTTCGGTTTGGGATGGACTCGCGGCCTATCAGCTTGTTGGTGAGGTAATGGCTCACCAAGGCGACGACGGGTAGCCGGCCTGAGAGGGCGACCGGCCACACTGGGACTGAGACACGGCCCAGACTCCTACGGGAGGCAGCAGTGGGGAATATTGCACAATGGGCGAAAGCCTGATGCAGCGACGCCGCGTGAGGGATGACGGCCTTCGGGTTGTAAACCTCTTTCAGCAGGGAAGAAGCGAAAGTGACGGTACCTGCAGAAGAAGCACCGGCTAACTACGTGCCAGCAGCCGCGGTAATACGTAGGGTGCGAGCGTTGTCCGGAATTATTGGGCGTAAAGAGCTTGTAGGCGGTTTGTCGCGTCTGCCGTGAAATTTCGAGGCTCAACCTCGAACTTGCGGTGGGTACGGGCAGACTAGAGTGTGGTAGGGGAGACTGGAATTCCTGGTGTAGCGGTGAAATGCGCAGATATCAGGAGGAACACCGATGGCGAAGGCAGGTCTCTGGGCCACTACTGACGCTGAGAAGCGAAAGCATGGGGAGCGAACAGGATTAGATACCCTGGTAGTCCATGCCGTAAACGTTGGGAACTAGGTGTGGGTCTCATTCCACGAGATCCGTGCCGCAGCTAACGCATTAAGTTCCCCGCCTGGGGAGTACGGCCGCAAGGCTAAAACTCAAAGGAATTGACGGGGGCCCGCACAAGCGGCGGAGCATGCGGATTAATTCGATGCAACGCGAAGAACCTTACCAAGGCTTGACATATGCGAGAACGCGGCAGAGATGTCGTTCTCTTTGGACACTCGTATACAGGTGGTGCATGGTTGTCGTCAGCTCGTGTCGTGAGATGTTGGGTTAAGTCCCGCAACGAGCGCAACCCTCGTTCTATGTTGCCAGCACGTGATGGTGGGGACTCATAGGAGACTGCCGGGGTCAACTCGGAGGAAGGTGGGGATGACGTCAAATCATCATGCCCCTTATGTCTTGGGCTTCACGCATGCTACAATGGCCGGTACAAAGGGCTGCGAAACCGCGAGGTGGAGCGAATCCCAAAAAACCGGTCTCAGTTCGGATTGGGGTCTGCAACTCGACCCCATGAAGTCGGAGTCGCTAGTAATCGCAGATCAGCAACGCTGCGGTGAATACGTTCCCGGGCCTTGTACACACCGCCCGTCAAGTCACGAAAGTCGGTAACACCCGAAGCCGGTGGCCCAACCCTTGTGGAGGGAGCTGTCGAAGGTGGGACTGGCGATTGGGACTAAGTCGTAACAAGGTAGCCGTACCGGAAGGTGCGGCTGGATCACCTCCTTTCTAAGGAGCACTGGTCGCGCAAGCGATCCAGAGCCCGGTCTGTCCCCGAGTGTGGGGCAGCGGGTGCTCAA